>CALQJI020000054.1 GCA_943330855.2 Klebsiella pneumoniae | reverse complement strand
GGGGGCTCGCAGCTCGCCCTCCTGCTCGTTCTACCTCGCGGCGAACTTCTCGGACTTGACCTCGAAGGCCAGAAACCGTTCCCTTCGCGCCGGAAGGTGTCTCACTTTTCGAGCGCCACCCGCCGCACTTTTCAACCGGCGTTTACACGCCGACGTGGACATGCACAACACCAGCGAAGTCCTCTTCCGCCTCTGCGCCCACACCGACCCGCAGCGCCAGAGCCTCTTCACCAAAGGCCCGTCCGACGTGCTCGACCACGCTGCCAGCGAAATCGCCAGTGGTAGCAAGGTCGGCATCGAAGCGACGAAGAAGATTCCCGGCGAAGGTTTCAAACGCCCCTGGCCGCCGCTCATCATGATGGATGCGGTGGTGAAGGTGAGGGTGAAAAGGATCTTCGGCGCCCACTAGGTTTTTGCTTCTCAGACCGAGGACTCCCGTTGTAGCCGCCGCGCTCTCGCCTCTCGCACCGCAGCTTGGCAACACCTCTCGCGTGCAGGAAGTCTCCATGGCCGCCACAGCGGCGGAATCGCCCAGGCGCGCTTCTCGCTGCTGTTGCTGACTCGCAGCGAAAACGTTGCCAACGCACTTCGCGTCCCCTTACTGTCCTTCGACCCGGAAGTGAAAACCCGGGCGTTTAATGTCCGAATTCAAAGTTCAATTTGAGATTTTCGAGGGGCCGCTCGACCTCCTGCTTTACCTTGTGAAGAAGGAGGAGGTGGACATCTACGAGGTCAACCTCACCAAACTCGCCACTGAGTTCATCAACTACGTGGACCTCATGCGGCAGCTCGACCTCGATATCGCCGGCGAGTTCCTCGTGATGGCCGCCACGCTTATGTATATCAAGAGCCGCGAGTTGCTGCCCAAGGACCAGCAAGCCGTCGTCGAGGGCGAGGAGGACGGCGAAGACCCGCGCTGGGAACTCATCCGCCAGCTCGTGGAATACAAGAAGTTCAAGGACGCCGCCGGTCAGCTTCAGGAGATGGAAGCCACGCAGGAGAAAGTCTACCGCCGCACGGCACCGAAGCTGTCCTTCGACGCCCCGGCGCAGCGCATGGAAGTCTCCATCTTCGACCTCGTCAACGCGGTCAACGTCATCCTCAAGCGCTTCGTCACCACGGACTCGCGCGACATCTTCGAGGAGAAATGGTCCGTCAGCGAAAAGATTGAGACCATCGTCAACCTCATCCGCGAGCGGACGGGTGTGAAGTTCTCCGAGCTGTTCGCCGCTGCCACCAGCCGCACCGAGGTGGTCGTGACGTTCCTCGCGATGCTGGAGCTGATTCGCCTCAAGCAAATCGTCATCGCCCAGCCGGAGGCGTTTGCGGAAATTGAAATTACCAAAGCCCCGCCGCAACCCGTCGCGCCGCCGCCCGAACCGCCCGCTGAAATCGCCCCCGCCCCCGCTCCGGAACTCAACCTGCGGATGAATTAGCATGGAACTCAAAGCAATCATCGAGGCCGTCCTCTTCAATTCCCAGAAGCCGCTGAGTCCGAAAGAACTCCGCGACGTGCTTTCGCAGACCGCCGACAACTCGGAGGAGCCGTTCGCCAAGCACTTCAAGAAGACCAAGGACGAGGAACTTATCACCGTGCTCGAAACCCTCGCGCAGGAGCACACCACTGCCGCGCGCACCTTTCGCCTCGTGTGTGTCGCGGGCGCGTGGCAATTCGTCAGCCAGCCGGAGTTTGCGCCGTGGATTAAAACCCTCGTCGGCGAAAAGAACCGCCCCGGCCGCCTCTCGCAGCCCGCGCTGGAGACGCTCGCCATCATCGCCTATCGCCAGCCGCTCACGCGCGCGGAGATGGAGCAGATTCGCGGCGTGGCCGTGGACGGCGTGATGCAGACCCTGCTGGAGCGCGGCATCGTCGAGCACGTCGGCCGGGCTGAAGTCGTGGGTCGCCCCGTGCTCTACGGCACCACGCCGGCGTTCCTCGAATACTTCGGCCTGCGCGGCCTCGAAGACCTCCCCGCCGCCGATGAGTTGCGCAAGATTCCCGTCAAGAAACCCGAGGCCCTCCTCACCGTCGAACCAGGCCTGGCCACCGCGCCGCCGGAGCAGCTTTCGATGCAGGAAGTGGCCCCGCGCGAGATGAGTCCGACCGAGGCGACGGCTGAATCGTTCTCAACTTCTCCCACGGAGCCACCCACTGAGTCATCCGCCCGCGCGTGAGCAACTCGCCCATGACCATCCCCGAACACCGCAAGTCGATTGACGCCCTCGACGCCAAGCTCGTCGCGCTGCTGAACGAGCGCACCCAGCACGTTCTGGGCATCGGCGAAATCAAGCGCAAGGCCGACGAGGAAATCTACGTCCCGTCCCGCGAACGCCAGGTCTTCCAGCGCGTCTGCAAGCACAACAGCGGCCCCATCACCGACGCCTCCCTCCGCGCCATCTACCGCGAAATCATGTCCAGCGCCCTCGCGCTCGAGAAGTCCATGACCATCGCCTACCTCGGCCCAGAGGCGACTTTTACGCACCAAGCCGCCATCCAACGCTTCGGCTCCAGCCTCCTCTACGCCGCGCAGAAGACCATCGCCGACGTCTTCAACGAGGTTGCCAAAGGCCGTGCCGACTACGGCGTCGTGCCGGTCGAGAACTCCACCGAAGGCGTCGTCACGCACACGCTCGACATGTTCGTGGACAGCGACCTGAAGATTGTTTCCCAGATCGTCCTGCCCATTTCGCACTGCCTCGTCAGCAAGTCGGGCCGCGCGAACATCAAGAAGCTCTACGTCCATCCGCAGTCCCTCGCGCAATGTCGCACGTGGGTTCACAAAAACCTTGGTAGCGCAGAAATTGTCGAAACTTCTTCCAACGCCCGCAGCGCCGAACTCGCGGCGAAGGAGAAGCATTCCGCCGCCATCGCCGGCCTGCTCGCCGCCGAGAAATACGGCGTGCCCGTGCTCGAACACGACATCCAGGACAACGCCGCCAACGCCACGCGCTTTCTTGTGCTCGGCCGCAAGTGCAGCCCCGCCACCGGCCACGACCGCACCAGCCTCATGTTCAGCATCGCCGACGAGGTCGGCGCGCTGCATCGCGCGCTCGCGCCCTTCCGCAAGTTCCGCCTCAACATGACCAAGATTGAGAGCCGCCCCAGCAAGCGCCGCGTCTGGGAGTATTTCTTCTTCGTGGACTGCGACGGACATTCCAGCGAAAGCAAAGTGGCCAAAGCCATCGTGCAACTCGCCGCCCAGTGCAGCTTCGTGAAGGTGCTCGGCTCCTACCCGAACGCGGAGTAGCCGCAGCTATGTGGCGCAGGCGTCCCGCCTGTCTCCCGGGCGTCTCGCCCGCGAACATTCCCCGCCCGAACCCCGAAGTTTGCCGCAAAGAACGCAAGAAGACGCAAAAAGGGAACGACAGAAGCGACACCTTCTCCAGCCCGGTTTCATCTCCGCAGACTTCCCCGCGCTGTCTTCCTTTTGCGTCTCTTTGCGTCCTTTACGGCCAACCTCCAGCTTCAGGCCGCCGCAAACGCTAGCGACATCACCGCCTCCGGCCCCACCCAACTCACACAGCGGAATTGCGGATGATGTAGAAACTGCCCAGCGCAAACTCCGTCGCTGCCCACTTCAATTCGCTGCAACGCCAGCGTCTCCCACTGGCACGCCAGGCCGCAGCCGAGCGCCTTGCCTAGCGACTCCCGCGCCGTCCACAGCAGCAGCAACGCCGTCCCCTCCGGCAGTGAAGTGACCTTCAGCCAAGTCTCTTCCTCCGCCGACAGCGGCACGCCCTTGCGCACCGTCTCCGCGCGTTTCGGGTCAATCAGCTCCAAGTCCAACCCCACTCGCTCCCCCGCCGGAAACGCCACTGCCACGCCCAGCCCGTTCACATGACTCAAGCTCACGCCAAGTGCTGATGCCACGCCGACCTCGCTCACCATCGGCTTGCCACGCTCCCCGTTGCCGATCTCCACTTCGCGCCACGCACGGCTCGGATGACCGACGCTTGGAGCGCCGACGCCCACGTCCGCAGCCCGTTCCCGCGGACGCAGGCGTCCGCGCTCCAAGGCCAGCTTCCCCGCCAGCCGCCCCAACGTGAAATTCTCCCGTGGCTGCCCGAACTTGAACGCGCTCGCCCGCGTGCTCTCCGCAACGGTCAGAAAAGCTTCCGGCGGCAGCGCAACCAAGTCACCCGCCCGGGCGCAGGCGAACCACACCGGTCCCGCCAATCCCGGCGGCACCAACTCCACCGCCCGCGAAGCCAGTGGGCGCGGAGCGAAGAGTGCTGGCCAGTCCGGGGTCATGCTGCGATTCCCCCCACTGCCGACAGGGTTGAAAACACCCTCCGAAGTCGCACGCTGAAGGCCTCTGCCGCATACCAGCCCAGGGCAACGTCCTGGGGGCAGGACGTTGACGAGCTGGCGCCCTGAAGTGGCGGACCGTGTTTTGCGCTGTCTTCCATGAGTGCCAGTCAGTGCAGGTGAGTGGTTTGCAACCTCTCCGCCGTTCGCAAGTGCTCCGTCAGCCGCCGCAGCCCCTTCTCCGTCGTCACCTTCGGCACGTAGCCGAAATCCCGCTTCGCCGCACCGATGTCGAACCAGTGCGCGGTGCTCATTTCGCGCGCCATGAACAACGTCAGGCGCGGCTCGCGCGTGCTGCCCGTCACGCGCGCGATGGTCTCGAATGTCCACGCCAACGCGACCGCGAGCGACACAGGCACCGTGCGGGTAACCGGCGGCAACCCGGCGGCGGCCAGCATCCGGTTCACCATGTCCCACAGGGGAATCGGCTCGTCGTTCGAGATGAAGTAAGCCTTGCCCGCGCAGGTCGCCCCGGGCGCGAGCGCGTCCGCTGCCAACAAGTGCGCGTCCGCCGCGTTCTCGATGAACAGCGTGTCCACGAGCTTGCTCTGTGCGCCGATGCGACGGAGCTGTCCCGCCTTCGCCCGCGCGATGAGCCGTGGCAGTAGGTGATTATCGCCCGGCCCCCAGATGAGGTGCGGTCGCAGCGCGACGGTGGCGAGCGTCGGCGAGTTGGCCTTCAGAACGAGCTGTTCCGCGAGCGCCTTCGTGTGCGGGTAATGCGCCTCGAAGTGCGCTGGGTAAGGGACCGATTCATCCACGCCCTCCATGTCCTGTCCGTTGAACACCACGCTCGGCGAACTGGTGTGAACGAGCCTTCGAATGCTCTGCTGCCGACACGCTGCAATGACATTCTCCGTGCCCAGCACGTTCGCCCGATGGTAGTCCTCGTAAGGTCCCCACAGCCCCGCCTTCGCCGCGACGTGGAACACGATGTCGCAACCCGCCGCCGCTGCCGCGACCGCCGCCGCGTCGCCGACATCCCCGCGCGCTTGCTCCACTCCCATGTCTCGCAACGCCGGGTAATCCTGCCGCGACAAGCTGCGCACGGCATCGCCGCGCGCCCGCAGCGCCCGCACGATGGCCTGACCGAGAAAGCCGCCTCCACCGGTGACGAGTGCGTTCATCCGAGTTGCTCCTGCGCCCAAATCGCTAGCTTCTCCCGGAAGATTTTTGCGTTGTGTCGGATATCCACGGGGAAGGCGGGGTGAAAGAGCACCGTCCGAATCGCCTGCGTGTGCGGGAACTTCGCGCCGAGGGCTAGCAGCTCCGCGCGGAGCTTGGCGTCGTCCTGCCCGCGCGCTTCCGGCTCCAACTCCACGCACAGCGCTGGCGCGATGTCGCCGTTGCGTGGCACGCCGACGAGCGCGGTGCGGAAGACGGCCGGGTGCGTATTGAAAATGGCCTCGCAGGGAATGGTGAACAGCGTCCCAGCCCGCGTGACGACGCGGTGCGACTTGCGTCCGCAAAACCAGAGTCGCCCCCGTGCGTCGCGATAGCCGAGGTCGCCCATGCGGTGGAAGAACCCGCCATTCGCTGTGTGGATTTTAGCCAGCGCGGTGGATTGCTCGCGGTTGAAGTAAGCGCGCGAGGCTTGTGGAGCTTGCACCGCGATTTCGCCAATCTCGCCTGACGGTAGCTCAAGGTCATCGCTCCACGCAGCGATGGGTTCGTCGGTGATGCGGATGATTCTCGCGGTGAGTCCGGCGACGGGTTGGCCCACGCAGACGCCCTTTCCCAACTCGGTCTGCGCGCGCGTCTCGCCGAGGATTTCGTCGCTGCCGATGTTCGCGACGGGCAGGCACTCGGTCGCGCCGTAGGGCGTGAAGACTTGCGGGCCGGGCGGGAGCATCGCGACGAATCGCGCGAGCGTCTTCGCGGGCACGGGCGCGCCGGCGGAGATGGCGCGGCGGAGAGTCGGGAGCTTCACGCCGTGCGCCTCACCGTGGCGACCGAGGCGATTGATGAGCGCGGGCGAGCCGAACATGTTTGTGACCCGGAAGCGCTCGATGGCGGCGCAGAGCTTCACGGGGTCGGCTTGTGCGGGGCGGGTGAAATCCATCTCGGGCAACACCTCGGTCATGCCCAGCGCCGGACCGAAGAGCGCGAAGAGCGGGAAAGTGGGCAGGTCAATCTCGCCGGGCTGGATGCCGTAGAGCTGGCGGAGCTGCTCGATTTGCGCGGCAAAAACTTCGTGCGTGTAGAGGACACCCTTCGGCACGCCCGTGCTACCGCTGGTGAAGAGGATGGCGGCGGCCTCGTTAGTGGGGCAGGCGTCCCCGCCTGCCGCTAGTAGTTCAACGGTCCCGGTTGAACAGGGAGCTGCAACCGGGGAGGTTTCAAGACGAGCGGCAGCCGGGACGGCTGCCCCACTACGGAGGCCGTCGGCGTCCCCAAGTTCGCGCATCTGCGCCAGCGTGTGCCCGCCCCAAAACCACTTCGTCCCGACTGTTACCGGAATGGAAATCGTCTTCCGCCCCCAGCCCAGCAGCACGCGGGCGGCGTGGGCCTTCGGGATGCCGATGAACGCCGTTGGTTCCGCCTCCGCCAGGCAGTTGCCGAAGTTCTTCAGGCCGATGCCGGGGTCGATGAGCACGGGCACCGCGCCGAGCTTGAACAGCGCGAAGGTCACGGCGAAGAAATCGAGACTGGGCGGCACCATCAGCGCCGTCCGCACGCCGCGCCGGATTCCGATGCGCTCGAAGCCGCGCGCAAGCTGGCTGCTGGCGTCGTGGAGTTCGCGGAAAGTGAGCCGTGTGTAGTGGAGCTGGCCGGCGCGGTCGCGGTGCGGAGCGAGGATCGCCGCCGTGTCCGGCTGGCGCTCGGCCATCGCAGCGAGATGCGAGGCGATGTTGGCGGTGACCGTCGCGGGCACGCTCACTCCTTGTTCGGATGCTTGGTGAAGAACTGCTTCACCAGCGACAGGATTTCGTTGGGCTTGTCCTCCAGCACGAGGTGGCCGGCGTCGGGGAAACGGTGAACTTCAGCCGTCGGCAAAATGCGCTGCCACTCGGCGAGGAAGTGCTTGTCGAAGACCCAGTCTTGCTCGCCCCAGCAAATCAGCGTGGGCGTCGCGTGGAACTGCGGGAGCTTCGCCTGCGCTTCGCTCACGACCGCGTAGGTCGGGTGGTCGGGCGTGAGCGGAATGTCCTGCACGAAGCGGAGCTGCGCGAGGCGGCTGGCCTTGGCAGTGTGCGGCGCGAGATAGGCGTCGCGCTCGACGGGCGAGAGCACGCGCGTGCGCACGCCCCAGCGCGTGACGAGGCGGACGAAGAGGCCGGTCTTGCGGATGAGTAACGCGTCGAGCGGGGTGTTGCGACAGACCCATAGCGACGGCGGGAGTTTCTTCGTCTTGGGCAGATGAAACGCGCCGGTGTTCAATAGCACGAGTCGGGCGATGCGTTCCGGGTGCCGCGTGGCGTAGGTCAGGCCAATCATCCCGCCCCAGTCATGCACCACGAGCGTGAACTTCAGCGGCAGTTTCAGATGATCGATGAGCGCTTCCAGGTCACGCACCCGGCGCTCCAGCGTGAATTCGTAGTGCGCGTCGTCAGGCTTGTCCGAGAAGCCGCAGCCGATGTGGTCGGGCACGATGACGCGGCATTGCCCACGCAGTCCGAGCACGAGCTTGCGGTAGTAGAAGGACCACGTCGGGTTCCCGTGCAACATCACGACGGCCTCGCCACTCCCCTCGTCGAGGTAGTGCATGGCGATGCCGTCGCGGTCAAGCGTGTGACCGACAAAGGGGTAGTGTTCGCGGCGGAAGTTCACGGGGCTGAGATAGGGAATGGGGAATGGGGAATGGGGGATGGGGCGCGGCATAGGAGACGACGTGAGGAGGCTCCACCGTTCGCACCGACGGACGCGCAGCAGCGCGTCCCTGCCACGTTGGAGGAAGCGGCCTTCACCATTCGAGTCCCATCATCAGGCATGTCAGCCCGCTGCCGATGCCGAGGAAGGCAGTGCGTTGGCCGGATTTCAAGACGCCGCGCTCGTCGGCAATCGCGGCGGTCACGGGCAGCGCAGCGGTGCCCATGTTGCCGAGGTAGCGGAACGTGCTGAAATCCTTCGCGCGCGGAATGCTGGTGAACTTCAGGAACGCGTCTTGGTGCATGCTGCCGACTTGGTGGCAAATCACGCGGTCCACCGTCTCGGGTGTCCAGCTCATGCACTTGCAAAATTCAGCCCACGTCTTCGTTCCGAGCGCGGTGCCGTTTTTCAGCACGGCCACGGCGTCGGTGAACATGAACTGCTCAAAGTGACCGTCCTCCTTGGGTCGCATGCCCCATTCGCAAAGCTCGTGAAACTCCGGCGCGGTCTCTGACACCGCGCCAAGGAGTCGATGCGTCGCCAAGCCGGGGAAGGAACCATCCGTGAGCAGCACCGCGACCGCACCCGAGCCGCCGGTGAACGTCGCCAGCGCCGGCGCGAACTCCGCCATGCCGCCCGTGCCGTTGAGCATGCGTGCGAGGGCAATCTCGTTAATCTCCCGCGCGCTCTCGCACGACACGACGAGGCCGGCGCGGATTTGACCCAGCTCAATGCGGTTGGCGACTTCAATCATCCCGTTGAGCACGCCGAGACAGGCGTTGCTCAGGTCATAGACGAACGCGCCGCCGCGCAGGCCGATGCCATCGGCCACGGCGCAGGCGGTGGCGGGCTCGAAGTTTTCGCGGCACACGCCGCAGTAGAGCAGCGCACCGAGGTCGCTCGCGCTGAGGCCAGCCTTAGCCAATGCCTTGCGCGCGGCGGCCGTCGCGCCCTGCGAGAGCGGCGTGTTGGGCTGCCACCAGCGGCGTTCGGCGATGCCAGTCCAGGCTTCGAGCTGGCCGGGTTGGAGATTCAGGCGCGAGTAGGCGGGCGCGAGGCGCTCCTCCAGTTCGGCTGTGGTGACGACCACCGGCCCCAGCTCGTAGCCGAGCGCGGACAGGAAGACGCGTTGGTATTTGGGCATCATGTCAAAAGCGCGCGACTGAGTTTGAGCCAAGGATGAAACACGGATTGAACGCTGACGAAGTCTTCATCCGTGTTACGTCCGTGTTCAATCCGTGGCTAAGAAAAATTTTCACTCGCTCACCCCACGCACGGTGAAGTTCTTCATCCCGTAGATAGTGCGCCCGTCCACGGAGAGGAAGCCGTCCGCCGTCAGCAGTCGTTGCGCATCGTCGCACGCGGTGATGACGGCCTCGACCGTGACCAAGCTGTCGCGCGGGATGACCTGGCCGCGATAAACCCACTCGTGCTTCGCGTTCATCGCCGCCGCTTCCCAGCGCAAGCTCGCCGCGTGGCCCCAGCGCTGGACGGCGGCGAACTTGAGCAGTTGCAGGAACGACTCCAGCCCGAGCGAGCCGGGCACGACGGGGTCTTGGTAGAAGTGCGCCTTGAAGAACCACTCGTCGGAATTCACGCGCTTCGTGCCGCGTAGGAAGCCGAGCTGCTTCGGCCCGCCGTCCGCAACGAAGACGGTGATGTCGTCCACCATCCGCATCATCGTATCGGCGAAGGGCGCGGCGGTCGGGTAGGCGAGGGACTTGGCGCGCGCGAGTTCGGCGGGCGTGGGCTGGTAAGGCGTCGCGCCCTTGATGCCTTCCTGTTTCTCCAGCGCGGCTTTCGGGAAGAAGCCGAAGTAGGTGTCGCCGCGATAAACTAGCTCCGCCCCCCCGCGCACCTCGAAGTCGAACCACTGGATAATCATCCCTGCCGAGCTGGAGAGCCGTGTGTTCTTGATACGCGTGGTGAGTGTGCCGACGCCGGGCCGCACGGGCGCGAACTGCGTGCCGGTCCCGCCGAGGTTCCGGTAGGAAAGATCGTCGCTGCTCGTGAGCGCGGAGCCGAGGTAGCCGGAGAGCCAGCCGCAGGGCTGCAAGGCGATTTCCAGCAGGATGGCGAACGGCATGTCGCCCTGGCGGTTCGCGGCGAAATACCACTCGTCTACCGGCACGTCGTAGTCCGCCGACACCTCGCCGCCCGCGACCATCTTGAACGCCTCGCACCCGCGAATCTCCGTGACGCGGTCGAGGAACTGATACGGCGCACGAGGAAGCCGCGCGATGCGACGCGGCGAGTCGGCGTCGAAAACCCGATAAGGCTCGCCGAAGGCTTCCGAGGGATTGCCGCTGGAGAACGCCGTGATGCGCTCTGATCCGTAGAGGGCCGACTTCGTGGTAAGGTCGCGCTGCTGCGCGTCCCTACCAGCGTTGGCTGTGCTCCACGTCCTCTGCAAATCCTCCCGCGTCACGCCGGTGTAGCGCAGGCTCATGTTGCTGATTTCCACGATGGCCTTGCCGTCCGCATACATCAGCGCGTCCGCGATGACATACGGCTCCGGCCCGTAGCCGATTTCCCGAATCTCAATCTCGTAAGTCACCAGCTTCGTCGTCTCCAGCACTTGCCCGCGGCACTTGAGTTGGCCTATGACGCCCGGCACCGGCTCCAACGCCACGCCCGCGCGCGCCTCCGTCACCCAGCCCAATCGCAGCAAATGCACGCGGAGCGTGTGCAGGCAGCACTCATACATCAGTGTGCCCGGCATCACGCGGTCGTCCACGAAATGGCAGGTGATGAACCAGTCGTCGGGATGAATGTCCGCCTCGCCGCGAATCAGCCCGAGCCCGAATCGCCCGCCGTTCGGCTCCAGCCGCTCGATGCGATGCACGAGCCGCATCCGTCCGCCGGGCAAGGTGACGGGCTTCGCGAGCTTCAGCCCGGCGAACTTCTCGCCGAAGCACTTTGCCAAGTCGCCTTCGCGCAGCGCATCGAGTTGCTCCGCCGAATACGACTCCACCGCCATCGGCACGAAGTCTTCCCAATCCGCCGGACGCTTGCCGGGCTGCGGCTTGAGTTGCAGCGAAGTGCGGATGACACCCTTGCCCGCTGCCAAATCCTGCGGCGTGAAAAAGCCCGCGCAGCCCTCGGTCATCGTGAGCAGCGGCTGGCCGTTGACGGTGGACTCGAAGTTGAACTTGAAGAGCCACACGCCGCTTTGCTGGAAGAAGCGCTCGATGCGGATGTCGTAGCGAATCACCTCGCCCGGCCCCGGCAGGCTGCGATGGAAACAAACCTTCGCATCGAGCAGCCGATACATCGCCAGCCCGCGCGTCTCGAAATCAATGCCGAGAAAGCCGGAGAGAAACAAATCCGCCTGTCCCGCCTCGACCGCGATGCACGTCGGGATGCGCCCGCAGTCGAGATACCAAGCGCCCGCGTGAATGTCGTGCTCAGTCACGACGCGCCCGTGCGTCATCGAGCGCGGCTCGCCCTCGATGGCCGTGATGCGGTCCACGAGTTGGAGCGGTGCGTCGGGCAGGCGCACTCGCGTGGGGAAGGAATCTGCCTCGGCGAAGGTGGCTCCGAGCGCGTTGCCAATCTTCCCGGTGGCGAACTCGAAGCACTGCTCGCGCGTGAGCGAGCGGGGGACGGCGTCCGGGGGGACGCACGCGGCGCGCGTGCTGTTTTCAGTGGCCTGCTGAAAATTGCGTTCTACTGACTTCGCTTCGCGCGCTGGGGAGAGAGGTGGAGTGACGAAGGAATTGGGCGGGCCGCCCAATCCGACACGCGGGCTGCGTGCGCTCCCCGCTCCGCTCGCCGCCTGCCCCACCAAGTCCAACTGGGTCTGCACCGCTTCGGACAGCGTCTTGAACACGCCTTCCGAGAACGCGAGGAAAGTTTCGTGCGCCTGAAGCGTCGTCGCCTGGGCCTGCGCCATCGCGGTGAGCAACTCGACTTCAAACGGGTCGGCGGCGGTGGCGCTCATCGAATCGAGAGCGGGCTGCGTCGAGCCTTGGGGAGCGCACGTCGCTGGCGTGCAGTTTTCAGCGGCCCGCTGAAAACGTCGTTCCGCTGACTTCCCTTCGTTCGTCGGCGGGAGCGATGGAGTTACGAGGGAATTGGGCGAGCCGCCCATTTCAGCACGCGGGCCGCGTGTGCTCCCCGCCGGCAACGGCGGCGCCACAATGGGCGCACCGGTGATGCGGATGATGACCCGCTTGCCCTCCGGCTCCGGCGCGGGTTCGGCTGCGAGTGCCCCGTAGAGCGGGGCAAGGTTCACCGGCAAACCCTCCGTCCACAACGCGCCGACCACACGCAGCACATTCAACAGCGGCTCCTTCGCCGACACGCATAGTGAGCGCGCGAGGTGCGGCTGCCCGTCGAGGATTTGCGAAATCATCCGTGAGCAGGAAGCGCCCGGGCCCATCTCGATGAAGAACTGGACGCCGTCCTCGTAAGCGGTGCGGATGACGCGCGGGAAATCAATCGTGCCGCTGGCTTGCGCGACGATGGCATCTGCCGCCGTCTCGCGGTCGGGCCCGTAGCTGCGGCCCCAGCCACCGCTGTAAAACGTCACGCCAGCCGGCGGGGTGGTGGGGAAGCGATGCAGCTCGCGATACGGGGCGAGCACTGGCTTCAGTAAGTCACAGTGGACGGTGCTCACGCCCTCGAGCGCGAAGAAGTGGCAGCCGAGCTTCGCGACGAGCGAACGCACTTGCTCCACGTCGCCGCCGATGACGCATTCGCTCGGCGTGTTGATGATGAGGATGTAGGTGCGCGGCAGGCCGACCATCGCGGCGCGGACTTCCTCGGCGGGCCGGTCCACGAGGCCGGCTTGCCACGCGATGGGTTGGTCGGCGGGAAGTTTCCACGCGCGGCGGAGCGACTCGGGTTCGCCGGTCAGGTCGCGGGTAAAAAGCGTCGAGGCCGTGACGCGGGCGAGCATTTCGTCGCGCGCCGTCCAAGCGCGCAGGGCGAAGAGACTCGTGCTCTCGCCGAGGCTGTAGCCGATGGCAGCGTCGGGCGGGAGGCCGAGCGAAACGGCGATGTCGCTGACGAACGCACCAAGCGCGACCTGCCCGCAGATGGACGCGCGCTGGTCGGCGACGGGAGCTGTGGCATTCCAGAATTCGGCGGAGAACATCTGGCTGGCCAGTCGCTCGTTCTCGCCGTCCAGCTTGCGGAGAACATTGGGGAACAGCAGGCCCAGCTCGCGCCCCATGTCGGCGAAGTGATTGCCCGCGCCGGGGAAGACAAAGGCGACTTTGCCGGACACACGCTCGCTCGGTGGCGTGTAGAAGAGGCGGTCACGGTCGCGGTGGTCGAGAGACGGGAGGGCCGTGCTGCGCGGTTGCTGAAGGACAGTGGCCGCGGTGTCGAGGAGTCGCTGTAGTTGCGCGTGGTCCTGCGCGATGAGCGCGAGCGTGTAGGAACGGGGAGGTTGCTTGGCGTCTCGGTGCCAGCGACGAGCAAGCGTGTCGAGTGAGGTGTTCGGCGTTACTGCGACCTGCCGACGGAGGGAATCGAGTTGCGCGAGCAGTCCGGCGGTGTCGGCGGCGGCGAAGGTGAAGAGTGCTTCGGTGCGCTTGGCGGTCGTCGTTAGGCACTTCTCGTCGTTTCCTGTGGGGGGGGCAGCTTCGAGGACGATGTGCATCGCGTTGCCATCCACGCTGGTGGCCGAGACGGCGGCGCGGCGGGGGCCTTCGGTGCGGTTGCGGAGCCAGTGTTGAGGCGCGGCGGCGTTCGCGGGAAGGACTTCGTTGTGCAGCGCAAGCGCGGCCTTCGCCAAGTTAACCAAGCCGGAGGCGGCCCCAGTGTGGCCGACTTCGGCGGCGGCGCTGGGGATTGAAGTGGAGTTCTCAAAGCCCGCTTCGGCATGGGCACGGGTGGCAGCGAGATCGGCGGCGGAGCGCGGCCTTGAGGCCGCAGAGGCGTCCGAAGTTTCGGTGCGCTTGGATTCAATTGCGGGTGTCTCGTCAGTCGGATGTTCCTGCGGCGTGAACGCCGTGCTCCCCACGCCCATTCCAAGGATCACGGCGTAGATGCGGTCGCCGTCGCGTTGCGCGTCGTCGAGGCGTTTGAGGACAACGGCCACGGCTCCTTCGCCGGGGATTTCAGTTTTGCCGAGTGCGGTTTCGGCGAGGCGGGCGCGGAGGTCGCCGGTGAGTTCCACGCCGCCGGCGAGTGCGAGGTCGAGTTCGCCGCGTTGCAGGGCGCGCACGGCGATTTCCAACGCGCTCAGTCCGCTCGTGTCTTCGCTGCACACGGTGTAGCTCTGGCCGCCGACGCGGAACTCCTTGGCGATGCGGCTGGCGTTGGTGCCGGCGAGCGCGCCCATCGTGCGGTCGGCGTTGAGCGGCGGGCCGGCGGCTTCGACGACGCGGGCGGCCCACGCGGCTTGGTCTTGTTCGGAAACGTCGGCGGGCAGGCGGTTCGCCCAGTCGCTGGGGCGATCGAGCATGGCCCAGCGGAAGTGGAAGTCGGTCGTGCGGAGGTCGAGGCCGAGGCCGATGAAGACGCCGGTGCGCGTGGGGTCCGGCTCGGTCACTCGGGCGTCGGCGAGGGCGTCGCGGGCGACTTCGAGCATGAGGGCTTGCTGGGGAAGAAGCTCGGCGAGTTCGCGCGGCGGGATGCGGTAGCGGCTGACGGGAATGGCGAGATCGTCAACAAAGTAGCCGGGCTGTGCGGCGAGGGCGTCGGGATGAAGGCCGCGCCAGTCGGGACGGGCGGCGGGTTGCGTGCCAGTGTCGGCACCGAGGACGCGGGCGGTGACGGAGTGGAGATTTTTCCACGGGCCGATGTGTGTGCCGAGGCCGACGATGGCGACGCTGGATGGGGGATGACTGATGGCGTCTGGCGTCTGGAGCGGAGTGGTCGGAGCGCCGGTCCACTCCTCGATGAGCACGTGGGCGTTGATGCCGCCGAAGCCGAAGCCGTTGATGGCGGCGCGACGCGGTTGGCCATCGGCGCGACGCGGCCACGGCTGGCTTTGCGTGAGTGCGCGGAAGGGACTTTGGGCGAGTGGGATTTTGTCGCTGGCACGTTGGAAGTTGGCGACGGGCGGGAGCGTGTTGTGGCGGAGTGAGAGGAGGACTTTCAGCAGGCCCGCCGCGCCCGCGCCGGTGAGCAGATGGCCGACGTTGGCCTTCACTGCGCCGAGCGTGCATTGGCCGGGCTGCCAAGTGCGACCGGACCAAAGCTGGCTCAGGCTGGAGAATTCCACGGCGTCGCCAACGGGCGTGCCGGTGGCATGGCACTCGATGAATTCGACGCTCTCGGGTTCCCAGCCCGCCGCATCGTAGGCGAGGCGGAGGGCGCGGAGTTGGCCTTCGCTCGCGGGCGAGAGGAGGTTGCCATCGAGGTCGTTGCTGAGGCCGATGCCGCGGATGAGAGCGTGGATTTCGTCGCCGTCGCGGAGGGCGTCGGAGAGGCGCTTGAGAACAAGGACGCCCGCGCCTTCGCCGACGATGAGGCCGCTGGCGGCGGCATCGAAGGGCGTGCAACGGCCGGTGGTCGCGAGCGCGCGAAGCTGCGCGAACCCCATCTGCGTGTAGAGCGAGTCGGGACGCGAGACGCCGCCGGCGAGCATGGCGTCAACCCGGCCGGCGTGGAGTTCGTCGCAGGCGAGCTTGATGGCGTAGAGCGAGGAGGCGCACGCGGCGTCGAGGGTGCGCGTGCCGCCACCAAGGCCGAGGGCTTGCGCGAGGAGGCCAGCGGGGAGGCCGGCGACGTAGCGGTTGAGCGGGTGGGTCTTGACTGCGGGCGAGGTTCCAGTGCCGAAGGTCGCTTGCTCTAGCAGCGGGGTCAGGATTTCCTCGCAGAGTTTGGAGGAGCTTTCCGTCGGCAGGGCGATGTGGCCGAGGGTGACGCCGATGCGGGCGCGGTCGAGCGAACTGGTCTTTGCGCTGGCAAAGGCGTCGCGGCCGGCTGCGAGCAAGAGATGGACGACGGGGTCGAGCTGCGCGAGGAGGTCGCGGTCAATGGCGAGGCCGGCGGGGTCGAGGGTGAAGTCTTCGATGAAGCAGGCGCGGTCGGTGTAGACGCGGTCGGGCGTGCCGGGCGTGGGATGGAGGATGTCGGCGGAGTTGAGCCGCCAGCGGCCGGTGGGCGCGGGGCGGCTGGTGTCGCGGCCGGCGGCGATGATTTGCCAGAACTCGTCGAGCGAGCGCGCGCCGGGGAAGACGCCGCCCATGCCGACGATGGCGATGGGTTCGCCGAACTTCACGCGGGCAGGCTGTTTTGGCGGAAGGCTTCGCGGAGGTTCGCGTCCACGACGAACTCGTAGCCTTCGCCGAGCGCGACGAGGCCGCCGTCGCGGTCGAAGAACTGGAGGTCAGCCACGGCCACGGGCGTTTCCGCCGAGGTGATGCTCGCGACGACGCGGCTGCCGCCGGTCTTCGGGAACGCGGCGAACTGGCGGAAGCTGCGCATCGCACACGGCAGCGACGGTGCGGAGCGTTGCGCGGTGCTCCACAAAATCATGAGCTGGAAAGCGGCGTCGAGGGCGAGCGGGTCCGCGAGCCACGCGGGGCGCAGCGGCGCGGCAATCATGTGCTTGGGCGCGGGCGAGGAGCGCACGAGCGCGGCGGCGTTGGCGGGGTTGCAGACTTCGAGGGCTTCGATGCACTGGAAGTCCGGGCCGTGGAAGAGGCGGCCATCGCCGTAAACTGACTTCGACAGGATGCCGTTGCGTTTCACGGCGGGCGTGACGTTCGGCGCGGCGGGGAGGAACTCGGCGAGGAGAACTTCGGCGGTGGCGTGCAGGGTGGACTTGCCGCTGCTGTTGTGGCTGGTGAATTGCACGGGGACGGCGAGCAGGCCGTCGCGCGACTGCGGTGTGCTGGTGGAGACGGTGACTTGCGCGGCGGAGTCGCCCTCGAGGACGAGGCCCTTGAGCACTTTGAACTGGTTGAAGCCGTGGAAGGCGAGGCCGGGGTTGCCGTGCATCGCCCCGTGGGCGAGCCACTCGATGATGAGCGCAGCGGGGAGGACGGCGCGGCCGTT
The DNA here is from genome assembly GCA_943330855.2 of Klebsiella pneumoniae. Lineage (GTDB taxonomy): Bacteria > Verrucomicrobiota > Verrucomicrobiia > Limisphaerales > SXTU01 > SXTU01. The sequence goes on along the minus strand of CALQJI020000054.1, from coordinate 18,515 downwards.
CATGACGTGCGAGACGAGGCACGGGAGCGCACGGACGGAGACGTCGCGGTCGAAGGCGGGGGAGAAATTTCCGCCGTGAAGAGTGAGTGGTGAAGTGTGAAGAGTGGGGGAAGGCGGGGCTGCGAGCGCCAGGACTTCCACTGCATCGCCGGTCGGGGCGAGGACGTCGCGGACGAAGAAGTCGGCTCCGGCGGCTGGCTCGATGAGGCCGACGCCTTCACGCGCGAAGATTTTGCGCAGGCCTTCGGTGACCATGCCGCCGTTCCACGGGCCCCAGTTGAACGCGACTACGCGGCATTGCGGGCGACGGCGGGCCTCGGCTTGCGCCATCTTGTTCAGCACTTCGTTCGCGGCGGCGTAGTCCACCTGGCCGGTGCGGCCGAAGCGGCCGGTGTAGCTGGAGAAAAGCGCGATGAGTCGGAGGTCATCGGTGGTAGTGGCGGCGAGGAGATTGCGGAGGCCGTGGATTTTCGTGCCGTAAACCAAGTCGAACTGTTCCTCGGTCTTTTGCTCGATGAGCTTGTCGGCGAGCACGCCCGCGCCGTGGATGAGGCCGCGGATGGGACCGTGCGCGGCGCGGACTTCGGCGATGGTGGTGGTGACGGCGGCGGCATCGCGGACGTCGAGCGTGGCGTAGTGCGCGAGCGCGCCGGTGGCGCGAATCTCGGCGAGGTGGCCGCGGATTTCGCGCTGGGCCATGACCTCGCGGAACTTGGCTTCGAGGCGCTTTGGCGAGCGGTCGCCGTCGGCGTGGGCGAGAAGGGCTTTCTTGATGTCGGCTTCGCTGCTGAGGCCGGTGAGCCAGTGCGGCTCGGCGTCGGGGAGCGTGCTGCGACCGAGCAGGAGGAAGCGCGGTTGGTGGCGACGGGCGAGTTCCAGGACGGAGGTGGCGGTGACGCCGCGCGCTCCGCCAGTGACGACAACGAGGTCGCCGCGCTGGAGGGCGGGGGCGTGGTTGTCGAGGGCGGGGGCGGTCTCGATTTCAAGACTGTAGCGCTGGCCGCCGAAGAGGCCGACTTCGATGGGGCCGGCGCGGAAAATCTCTTCGGCAATCTGTCCGGCGAGTTCAGTGCCGCTGGCTGCGCCGGGGTCGAGGTCCAGGGCTTTGCAGTGAACTTCGGGCCACTCGTGGTGCGCGGTCTTGACGAGGCCGGCGAGGCCGCCGCTGACGACGTCGGCGGTGGGGTTCATGACGCCGAGACCGAAGAGGCCGTCGAGGCGGGAGAGGGAGACGAGTGCGCCCGCGCCGTTGCGGCCGGCGGCGCGGAGGGCGGGTGCGGCGACTTGGATGAGGCGGAAGGCGGATTTCAGGAAGGCGTCGCCAGCGTTCGCGGCGGGCCAGAGGAGGACGAGGGCGGCGGGCAGCGGGGCGTTGCGGTCGGCGAGAAGTTCGGTGGGCGTGCCGCGACGGACGGTGAGGCCTCGTTGCTCAAGGTTCTTCGCGAGCGCGGCGGTGAGGCTGGAGTTGTCGTCGGTCAGCCATACGAGGGAGCCGGGGGCGAGGGTGATGTGCGGGCGCGTGTCGGCGGGAGGGAAGGGCGTGGGGCGGAGGATTTGGCGGGAGAGGTGGGTGGGGTGGGCGTCCTCGCCTGCCGTTGGTCTGTCAACCGTCTCGGTTGAAGAGGCCACTGCAAGCAGGACGGTTGCAGGACGGGTGGGAGCCGGGACGGCTGCCCCATTAGCCGTTGTCAGGAAGTCCACGACCTCCTGAAGCGTGCGGAGCGTGCCGAGGTGCTCAGGTTTGATTTCTGGGGCGCTCGGCAAGTGGGTGCGGAGGGCGGCCATGATTTCGACGCGCTTGATGGAGTCGATGCCGAGGTCGCTGTCGAGGCCCATGTCGAGGTTCAGCATCTCGACGGGGTAGCCGGTTTTTTCGGAGACGACGACGAGGAGGGCGCGGGCGGCAGTGGCGGAGTCGAGGTCGTTGGTTGGCGGGGCAACCTTCGCGGGCGAGACGCCCGGGGAGGCGGGCGGGATGGCTCTCCCACTAGCGGCGGTCAGGAAGTCCACGACTTCCTGCAAGGTGCGGAGGGTGCCGAGGTGCTCGGGTTTGATTTCGGGGGCGCTGGGGAGATGGCTGCGGAGGGCGGCCATGATTTCAACGCGTTTGATGGAGTCCACGCCGAGGTCGGAGTCCAGGCCCATCTCCAGGTCCAGCATCTCGACGGGGTAGCCGGTTTTCTCGGAGACGACGAGGAGGAGGGCGCGGGCGGCTTCGGTGGAGCCCGGACGCCCACGTCCGGGTGAGCTCGGTTGCGGCGGGAGCTCGGTTGCGGCTGCGGACGTGGGCGTCCGGGCTCCTGCTGTCAGGAAGTCCACGACTTGCTGGAGGGTTTGGAGGGTGCCGAGGTGTTCGGGTTTGATTTCGGGGGCGCTGGGGAGATGGCTGCGGAGGGCGGCCATGATTTCAACGCGCTTGATGGAGTCCACGCCGAGGTCGGAGTCGAGGCCCATCTCCAGGTTGAGCATCTCGACGGGGTAACCGGTTTTCTCGGAGACGACGAGGAGGAGGGCGCGGGCGGCTTCCTCGGAGCCCGGGCGCCCGCGTCCGGGTGAGTTCGATTGCGGTGGGAGTTCCGTTGCGGCTGCGGACGTGGGCGTCCGCGCTCCAACCGACAGGAAGGTGACGACTTCCTGCAACGTTTGCAGGGAGCCGAGGTGTTCGGGTTTTACTTCCGGCGCGTCGGGGAGGCGGCTCCGGAGGGCGGCCATGATTTCGACGCGCTTGATGGAGTCGATGCCGAGGTCGCTGTCGAGGCCCATGTCGAGGGTGAGCATCTCGGTGGGGTAGCCGGTTTTTTCGGAGACGACGGCGAGGACGGCGGTGGCGACGGTGGTGTTGGGAAGGAGGACGAGTTGGGACTTCGTGGCGTTTGCCCCCTCACCCCGGCTCTCTCCCCCGGTGGGGGCGAGGGGGACCGAAGCGGTGGGTTTCGGGGATGGGGCGGTGAGAGCGGGTTGCGGGGTTGGCGTGAGTGGCTTGCTGCGGCTTGGCAAGCCGCGCTCCGAGGCGAGGGCGGGGGCGATGGAGACGAGGGACGCGGCGGCGGGCGTAGGCGTCCGCTCGTAGGTGCTGTTGGTCAGGACGGCGCGGCGTTGGCCGAGGAGAGATTCAAGGGTGCGGCGGGCGGCTTCCTGGCCAGCGAGGAATTGCTGGTGGAGTTGGGCGGTTTGCTCCTGGAGTTTTTGCAGGGCGAGCATGCCTTGCTGGGCGGTTTGCAACGCGGCACTGAGTTCGGGTGGCAGCGGGGTGTTCAAAGTCGGGGCGGACGCGACGACGGGCGCATTCGCCGGCGCGGTGGGCGTGGGGGCGGCGCGTTTCAACGGCGGGCGTTGCGGCGCTTTCGAGGTGCGGCTGTTGGCGCCGGCGATGGGGACGGTGAAGGCGGGCTTGCCGGCCTTCGTGGGGGCGGGCGGGGCGATTTCCCATTTCGCCAAATCCACGGTCTGGCCCGCGGCGGCGAGTCGGCAGAGAGCGAGGGCCAAATCCAATGTGCCGCTGCGGGCACCGCGCGAGGCGTCGAGGGCGATGGTCTCAATGTCGCGGTCGGCAAGGATGGCGGCGGTGAGGTCGCTGAGAACGCGGCCGGGGCCGAGTTCGAGGAAGGTGGTGTAGCCGTGGGCGTGGAGGGCTTCGATTTCGGCGGTGAAGTTGACGGGCTTTACCAAGTGGTTCGCGAGGAGTTCGCGGGTTTGCTTGGCGGAACTCGGGTAGGGCTTCGCGGTTGTGTTCGCGAAGACGGGGAGTTGGGCTTTTGCGAACTCCGTGGCTTCGAGTGCGGCGGCGAAGGGTTCGCGCGCATCGGCGACGAGCGGGCTGTGGAAGGCGGCGGAGACGGGCAGCACGCGGGCGCGGAGGGAGCGGCGCTCGGCCTCGGCGGCGGCGCGTTCAATCTGCGGCTTCGGGCCGGCGATGACGAATTGCGCGGGGGAGTTGCGGTTCGCGATGACGAGGTCGGGGCCGGCGGAGAGGAGGAGTTCGGCGACGATGGGTTCGCTGGCTTGGACGGCGAGCATGCCGCCGCGGTCGGCGGTGCCGGGGCGGTTGGCCATGAGGCGTCCGCGGATGTTCGAGAGGCGATGGAGGGCGTCAGGGGCGAGGCGGCCGGCGGCGCAGAGAGCAACGAGTTCGCCGTAGCTGTGGCCAGCGGCGGCTTCGGGCGCGAGGCCGAAGTAGCGGGCGATTTCCAACGCGCCGAGGCTCACGGCTCCGAGAGCGGGTTGAGCGATGTCGGTGGATTTCAAGGCCTCGTCTTGGGCGCGCTTGGTGGCGTCGGAGAAGGCGGGGTGCGGGAAGATGAAGTCGCTGAGGCGCGCGGGGGCGGAGGAGTTTTCGCGGGCGAAGGCGTTGTTCGCGTCGGCCAGGGCGGCGAGGGCGGCGGGGAATTGGCAGGCGAGGTCGCGGAACATCCCGACGTATTGCGAGCCTTGGCCGGGGAAGAGCGCGGCGATTTTGCCGCGTCGCGGACCGGAGCCGAAGGCGGTGCCGTTGGGGAGGGACCAGTTGGGTTTTGCTGGGTCTTTGTCGAGCGTCGAGAGCGCGGCGTCGCGGAGGGGGGCGAGGGTGTGGAACGCGTGCGAGACGCCTGCCCCACTACCATTACCGGCGGGCGCGTCTTTCGTCAGCGGGAGGAGCAGGCGGAAGTTCGCGTCGCTGCGGAAGGCTTGGCGCGAGGCGTGGCCGCGCTGGCGGACTTCGAGCCAAGAAAGTTCAGCGGGCAAGGCGGCGACTTGCGACCGCAGTTCGGCGTGCGTGGCGGCGGCGCACGCGAGGATTTCCACATCGCCATCCCAACTCACGGCGCTGCGGGTGGCAGCGTGTTCCTCGAGCACGACGTGGAAGTTCGTGCCGCCGAAGCCGAACGCGCTCACGCCCGCGCGGCGCGGATGCGTGTCGGCGGGGACCCACGGGCGCTTCGTCGTGTTGACGTAGAAGGGCGAGACCCCGGGCGCGGCTTCGTCGAGCGGCTGCGTGACCTTGATGGTGGGGGGGAGAACTTTGTGGTCGAGGGCGAGCGCGGCCTTGATGAGTCCGGCGACTCCGGCGGCGGCTTTCGTGTGGCCGATTTGCGACTTCACAGAGCCGAGCGCGGCCCAAGTGCCGGTGGGTTTCGTGGCGCGAAAAACTTCCGTGAGCGAACGCAGTTCGGTGGCGTCGCCGACCTTCGTGCCGGTGCCGTGGGCTTCGACTAGTTCGATGGTGTCGGGCGCAGCCCCGGCGGCTTCGTAAGCGCGATTGAGCGCGACTTGCTGGCCTTCCGAACGCGGCTCGTAAACCGCTCCGCCACGCCCGTCGCTGGAGGAGCCGATGCCTTTGATGACGCAGTAAATCTTGTCGCCGTCGCGCTCGGCATCGGTGAGGCGCTTGAGCACAACCATGCCGAGGCCTTCGCCGAGGATGGTGCCGTCGGAGTCGCTGGCGAAGGGCTTCGCATTACCCGACGGCGAGAGCGCCGGGGTTTTGCTGAAGCACATATACATGAAGATGTCGTTGAACGTGTCCACGCCGCCGCAGATGACCATGTCGGAGCGGTTGGTTTCTAATTCGAGGCAAGCCAAGTGCAGCGCCGCGAAGCTGCTCGCGCACGCGGCGTCCACCACGCAGTTCGTTCCGCCCAGGTCCAGTCGGCTCGCGATGCGGCCCGCCGCGACGTTGCCGAGCAAACCGGGAAAGGAATTCTCCTGCCACGGCACGTAGCTGTCGCTGATGCGTTGCACTACGTCCTCGGCAAGTTCGCTGTCCACGCCCGCTTCCTTGAGCGCGCGCCGCCAGATGGGATGGCCGAGCCGCGCGCCGAGCGGAATGACGAGTTCAAGCGCGCCGGTGACGCCGAGCAGGACGCTGGTGCGCTGTTGGTTGAAAGGCTTTTGGTCGTAGCCGGCGTCGGCGAGGGCTTGCTTGGCGGCGACCATGCCGAGCAACTGCGTTGTGTCCGTGGCCTCGATGTCCTTCGGCGCGATGCCGAATTCCATCGGGTTGAAATTCACCGGCGAGAGGAAGCCGCCGCGTTGCGCGTAAGTCAGGTCGGGAGCCTTCGGGTCGGGGTTGAAGAAGTCGGCGGCTTTCCAGTGCGTCGCGGGCAGCGCCGTGATGGCGTCCGCGCCGGACTTGATGTTGCGCCAGTAGGCTTGGAGGTCATCGGCCTTCGGGAAGATGCAACTGAGGCCGACGATGGCGAGGGGTGCGGACTGACTCATCAGGTTAAGCAGGCTGGGCGTTCATCAATTCACGCAGGCGATTCGGCTCAATGGGAACACACGCGGTGTCCTCGGGCGATAGGGCAATTCCCTGCAAGCGCAGCGTCAACGCGCGCAGATGCTTGGCCGCGCCGTAGAGCAGGTTCAGCGCGACGACTTCCGCGCGGCGGTTCTCCGGGGCGGCGAGGAAGGTGCCGCGCGTCCACTCGTTGAACGCACCCATCGCGGGGCCGCACCAAATCTGGAAATCCATCGCGCGCGAGGTGTCGCCCGCGTTCGCCCAGCGCGAGCTGAGGCCGAGGTAACTGCGGAAGACCAGCGCCATGAGATGCTTCGGGTCCCGCTCGGCGCGCTCGACTTGTGAAGGGTCGCGCTGCTGCCAGAACGCCCGCGTGCTGGCCCAACTGTCCGCCAGCGTCGCGCGGAAAAACTGCTTCTCCAACACGTCCCGGTCCGCAGCGGGAATGGCTTCGAGACTCGGGTAAGCGCGGTAAAATTCCCACAGCTTCGCCGCGCGCATCGGGAACATCGTGCCGCGTTTGAGCACCTGGAGCTTCACGCCCATCTCGAACATATCGGCGGCGGGAGCCATCGCGGTGTCCGCCTGCTCGGCTTGCGCGAGCATCTTGCGCGCGACCTCGCTGGAGCCGGACTCGACGCACGCCTGATTCACCGAGCCGGTGACGACGTAAGCCGCGCCCATCGCAAACGCCGCTGCGAGCGAAGCCGGAGTGGCCAACCCGCCGGCCGCGCCGACGCGCAACGGTTGGGGGTAATTGAACTTGACCTGCAAGCGGTCGCGCAACGCCAGCAGCGTAGGCAAGAGCGTGACGAGCGGACGGTTGTCCGTATGACCGGCAGAATCCGCCTCCGCCGTCACGTCCTGCGCAACGGGAATTTGTGCGGCGAGCGCGGCTTGTTCGGCAGTGAGTTCGCCGCTGCGGACTAGTTCGTTGAGAAACTCAGCGGGTGGCGGGGAGAAAAACTGCGTGGCCACTTCGACCCGCGAGACCTTCGCGACGATGCGGTTGGGCGTGACGATGTGCCCGGCGGCGGCGCGATGAATGCCCTTCACCCGATAGCGCACGACCGGCAGCGTGAGCCGCAAGTAGGCCGACGCCTCGATGAGCTTCACCCCGCGCCGCAACAGCAGGTCCGCGACGGCCGCCTCGATGGCCGGTTCGTTCGGGCTGTGGATGAGATTCACGCCGAAGGGCAGGGAGCCCAACTCGCGTTGCAACCGGTCCACCGCCGCCTCCACGCGCACCGGACTCAAGCCCGCCGCGCCAAACACCCCGAGCATCCCACCCCGCGCCATCGCGATGACCAGCGCTTCGGAGGCAATACCATTAGCCATCGCGCCTGCCACGTAGGCGTAGCGCAAGCCGTGGTCACGGCGGAAACCCGTGTCGCCGAGATTTGCGAGCAAGGTGAGCACGGCCAACCCGTCTTCAGCCTGCGCGTCCGCGCGTCCTGAACGCGTTACCGCGCCAGTGGCTGTTTGGGTCGCTGTTTCTAGCTCAATCATCACGCAAGCCTCGCGGCGGACGGCGCTTTAGGCGCGGTCCATTGGAAAACCCCAGACTGATGGGCGATTCGCAAGCGAGGCGGCGAGGATTGGAACAGCAAAGGCTGCGGATAAACCACCAAAATGTTCCGCTGTCGGACGCGCCGCGCAGTCAGCGTTCGCGGGGCAACGCGTCGAGCAGTTGGCGAACCCCGGCACGCCAGTCCCCGGGCTGGGCTTCCACGTAGGATTGATGGCTCAGTTCGGGAAAGAGTTTCAGAGCCTTCGGCCCGGCCAAAACGGCGTGGATGCGCTCGACTTCCGCGACCGAAACGCGCGGGTCGCGTTCGCCATGCAGGAGCAGCGTCGGGCAATGAACCGAAGCCGCGTAGTCCAACGGGTTGTGCGCGAAGGCATCGAAGCCGCCCACTCTGCCGCCCCAGAATGCCAGCAGTTCCGCCATCGGCCACGCCGGGACACGCATCGCCCGGAAGCGGCTCCGCACCGTGGTCAGCATCCGGTCGAACGGGCACTCGATGATGAGCGCGTCGGGCTTCACCCCGTGCGCGTGGATGGCGCGCAGGCAGGCTGCCCCGCCCATCGAGACGCCGTAGAGCACGCGCGGCTTGCCCGCCGCGAATTCCGTGGCGAGAGCGAATGCCGCCGCAACATCTTCCGCCTCGTGCCAGCCCATACTCGTCGTGTCGCCTGCGGAGCCGCCGCTGCCGTGGAAGTCCACGAGCAACGTGTCCCAGCCCAGCGCGTGCAATTCCACCGCCTGTGCGAGCAGCGACTCCTTGCTCGCGCCGTAGCCGTGGAAGATCAGGGCAATGACGTTGGGGGTCGTCGCGCTGACGGGGACGAACCACGCCTCCAGTTGAATTCCCTTCGCGCCCGCGAACTTCACCGTATGAAACGCCAGCCCAACGTCCTTCGGCGTCCGCCGGTTTTCCGGGCGCAGCAGCGTCACGCCCGTCAGCAGCACCCGCGCCTTCGCCCGCGCGCCGAGTTTCTCCGGCGACGCTGTGCGTTCCCCGCTCCGCACGAACCGCGACGTCGCCCGCGCGTGCACCCAGGCCACGGCGTTGACCGCGAGAAAACCACCCACGAGCAGGACGCCCACCGCGAGCCGCCAGTGCTGGCGAAGTCGTTGCAACAAGTGCTTCACGCAGTCCGCAGAATCAGACATCGTTCTGTGCGGAACAACCAAACAACTGCCAAAATAATTGCATGGCCCTGAACTTCAAAATCACTGCGCCAGCTAGCGACGGCACCCGGCACGAGGACGGGCCAACTCGGACGCTACTGTTAGTGGATGACGACCACACTTTGCTGGTCGCCCTGCGGATTTTTTTCCAGCGGAACGGTTGGCACATCCTCGAAGCGGAAAGCATCGGAGAGGCGATGAAGCTCTGGGACGCAAACCATAGCCACATCGATGCGGTCCTGACGGACTACTCCTTTGACGGCGCCCGGACGGGGCTGGATCTAGTAACTTATATCCAAGGTCGGCGGCGCGGCTTCCCGTGTGTGGTGATCAGTGGGCTGTGGACGCCAGCGAAGCGTCCCCGCGACGAGCCACAGGTGAACCTTTACTACCGTGTAAAACCCAGCGAGCCACGCGAGCTGTTGGCCACCATCGTCAAAGCCATCGAGATCGAGGCTGCGACGCGGCAGGCTTGATCCGCCCGGCGTCCTCACTCACGGCGCGAAGCTCACCGCCACCGGTTCGCGCTCGAAGTCGTTCGCCGACATGAGCGGCTGCTCCTTCAGCCCGCCCAGCGCGGCGACGAAGCGGTCGGGGATGACCTCCAGCCGCGTGTTGTAGTAGGTGGCAATCTCGTTGAAGTAACCCCGCGCCAGCGCGATGCGATGCTCCGTGTCCACGAGGGATTTCTGAAGGTCGAGGAAGGCCGGCTGCGCGGTGAGCTGCGGGTAAGCCTCGCGCACGGCCACGAGCACCTTAGTGCAAGCCGCGTAGTCCGCCCCCGCGACGCCCGGCGGCGTGGCCGTCTGTTGCGCTCGGAGCAACGCGATGTGCTCCTGCAACGTCGCCTCGTGGTCGCGCAAGCCCGTGACGGTGGCGACGAGGTTCGGGATGAGGTCGAAGCGGCGTTTGAGCTGCACGTCTACCTGCGCCCAGCCCTGCCGCACGCGCTGGCGGAGGTCAATGAGACTGTTGAACCCCATCCACACCCAGCCCAGCACCACCGTGAAGCCGAAGCCACTCGCCGGCAGCAGATACATCGGCCACTCGCGCTGCAAGTCGCGGCCTTGCACGCCGTCGCGCCACACGAAACCGCCCACCGCCAGCAGCAGCCCGAAGATGAGCCAGCCCCAGAACGCCCACGCGAAGCCTGAGCTGATTTGCTGCTCGCTCCGCGTCGAGATGAGGAACATCGGCGCGGACTTATCCGCCGCGATTTCCGGCGCGACCGCATCCGCCCGCTCGCGCGACTGCCCGAGCACGTAGATGGGCGTGTGCAACGGGAGGGCGTGCTCGCGGAAGTGACGGCACCCCGTCGAGTCCATGATGCCGCCCGCCGGCCCTTTGCCGTAGTAGAGCGGATCCATGCGCGAGCACGTCTCGTCGAACACGGCGAGCGCCTCAATGTCCGCACCGTCAGGTCGCACCTGCACCGCGCCGCAGTCGTCGTTGAGATAGAAGGGAATCATCTCCCCGCCGCTGGCCACCGTGGTCCAGCCACTTTCGACTCGTGTGCGGGTCTGCGTCTTGCCGTTGCTGTCGCTGTAAGTCTCGGTGACGGTGCGCCGCCATTGCTCCGCCACGCTCCACGCGTAGTGAACGCACCGGCACACCGCGAGGAAACTGGTAAGCGGCGCATCAATCTCCGCCGTGCCCTTCAGCTCGACCAGTCCGATGAACACGCCCGTGGTCTTCGACGTGGGCAAGTTGTCCACGAGCCGCCGCCGCCTGCCCGCGCGCAGCGCGCCCAGCAGACACAGGAAGCCCAGCACGCAGCCAAGCACCGGCAGCCATGGGGCGAAGTTGTTCATGGGCCTTGATTATAGCAAAGCAGGTCAGGGGAGGGCACTAGAGAAGCCTGTGACGCCAACGGCGCGCGGACGCCCACCTCCGCAGCCGCAGCGGATGGCAGAGCGCGACTGTGGACGTGGGCGTCCGCGCTCCATCCGATGGGCTCCATCCGATGGGCAGCCTCATGGACGACCATCGCGGCCGTTCGTCCTCTCCCATGAGCGCCAGTCAGTGCCGGTCAGTGGTTCCTCCCCGCCGCTTTCGCCGATGGTGGTTCCAGATTTCTCAATGGTGACATATCAACAGTCTTTTGCTAAACTATCCGCCAATGAAACGAAAGCCATCCGCTCCCGGCCCGCGCTACGCGGCGCTCATCCAACTCCTCCGCACCGCCGAGGAACTGTGGAACGCCAGCCGCGTCTTCTTCGCCCGCTGGGACCTCAGCCCCAGCCAGTTCAACCTCCTCAACGTCCTCACCGAATTCCCGGACGGTTGCACCCAGTCCGACCTCAGCCGCCAGCTCATCATGCACCGCTCGAACGTCACCGGCCTCGTGGACCGCCTCGAAGAGCGCCGCCTGGTCACGCGCAAGGAGAACGCCGCCGACCGTCGCGCTTGGCTCGTCGTCCTCACCCCCGCCGCGCGCAAGCTGCTCGCCGAGCTACTCCCGCACTACCACGCCGCCGCCGAGCAGGTCTGGGGCACCATCCCCGTCGCCCGTGCCGACAAGCTCGTCTCCGAACTCGCCGCCATCAGCGAGAACGCCACCCGCATCGCCAACGCCAATTCCTAATCCACCGCCATGAGCTCCCCTCGCAACTACCCGCTGCTCCTCGCCAGCCAGTTCCTCGGCGCGTTCGGCGACAACGCCATCCTCGCCGTCATCGTCGGCCAGCTCACGCTGCTCCAGAAAGCCGGCGACATTACCACCGACGAACTCCGCACGCGCGGCACCCTCTACACCAGCATCCTCTTCCTCCCCTACATCCTGCTCGCGCCGCTGGCTGGCTACCTCAACGACCGCTACGCCAAGACCAGTTGGCTCGCCGGTGGCAACCTGCTCAAAATCCTCGGCACCATCGTCTGCGCCCTGAGCATCTGGTTCGGCTATGTCTGGCAGGCCCTCGGCTACTTCATCGTCGGCATCGGCTCCGCAGTTTATGGCCCGGCGAAGTATGGCATCCTCCCCGAAATCCTCCCGACCGACCGCCTCGTGAAAGCCAACGGCATGGTCGAGCTGCTCACCCTGCTGGCCATCCTCACCGGCGCCATCGGCGGCTCCGTGATGGTGGACCAACTCCCCGTCGGCGTGTGCTACGTGCTGGTCGGCGGCATCTTCATCGCGTCGCTCGGGCTGAACTTCTTTATGTCCAAGACGCCCGCCGACCACACCGTGCAACTCTCGGCCAGCGTCGGCGAATTCTTCGGCCACCTCCGCAGCCTCTTCAGCGGCCCGCGCTTGGGGAAAGTCCTCATCGGCACCGCGCTCTTCTGGGTCTGCGGCGCGACCATGAAAATCAACTTCCAAGCCTGGGGCCTCGAAGCGCTCAAACTCCCCGACAACACTCAAATCGCCCTGCTCGGTCTGTGGCTCAGTGTCGGTGTGATGATCGGCAGCATAGCCGCCGGGAAGCTCTACCCAGTCAGCGACCTGCGTCACACACGCGGCTTCGGCCTGTTCCTCGCGGGGATGCTCCTCGCCGTGTTCGCGATTGAGCCGCTCGGCTTGCAGCACATCGGCGAGCACATGATAACCAAGCTGAAGCCCGACGGCTCGACCGCCACCGTCCTCGCCGTGCTGCCCGTGGTGATGGCGCTGCTCGTGGGCGCGGGCCTCGCCGCCGGCCTCTTCCTCATCCCGCTCAACGCCTCGCTCCAAGCGGAGTCCGACCCCACCAAGCTCGGCAAAACCATCGCCGTGCAAAACCTCTTCGACAACCTGGGCATGATGCTCGCGGGCCTGCTCGTCTTCGTGTGCGTGAAGGCGCACCTGTCCGCCTCGCAAGTCTTCATCGCCCTCGCTGTGCTGGTCGTCGTCGTCATCGGCTGGCTGAAAATCCCCGCGTTGGTGAGGGGGGCGGCGAAGTCGGCGAACTGATTGCCTACCCCCGAATCACGCGAATGAACGCGCATGAAAGCAACGCCTAACTCACTGGAGCTCGGACGCCCACGTCCGCAGCCATCGTTGCCCAAGCCGAAACCTGCTTCGGACATCAGCGTCCGAGTTCCAACCGAATTGTTCCACCAACGAAAACAACCTTCCCCCCTCGCCTCCTAACCATAACCCTCCTCCTAATCTCAACCCTCACCCCCGCCATGATCACCCTCCTCCGCCTCCTCGTCCGGCTCCTGTTCCGCTTCCGCGCCTTCAACGAGGACGCCCTCCGCACCCCCGGCCCCGTGCTCCTCATCCCCAACCACACCTCCTGGTTCGACTGGCTCTTCGTCGGCGTGTGCCTGGGGCCGGACTGGAAGTTCGTCACCTCCAGCACCACGGCCAAGAAGTCCTGGCTCCACAAGTTCGTCATGGTCAACTCCCGCACCTTCCCCATCGACAACGCCTCCCCCTACGCCGTCAAGCACATGGCCGAGTTTTTACAAAAAGGCGGCAAGCTCGTCCTCTTCGCCGAAGGTCGCATCTCACGCACCGGCACGCTGATGAAGCTCTTTGATGGCACCGGCTTCCTCATCCACAAGACCCACGCTAAAGTCATCACCGCCTACCTGCGCGGTGCAAACAGACTTCCCTTCTCGCCCAATCCCGGATGGAAGCGCTGCTTCCCCACCGTCACCACGCACTTCAGCGAAGTCCTCACCGCCCCGCACTCCGAGCACTTGAGCACGGCGCAGAGCCGCACCCTCTTCACCCGTTGGCTGCGCGACGCGATGGTTGGCCAGCAGTTCCGCACCGAGATGGAGTTCGGCCCGGCGACCGTGCCCGCCGCCATCGCCGAGACCGCAGCGGACGTTCCGGGCAAGGTCGTCCTCGAAGACGCCACGCTCACGCAGCTCACCTATCGCAAGCTCTTCATCGCCGCGCGCTTGCTGGGAGCAAAAATCGCGAATGCCATCGGAGCCACGACCTCCAGCCCAGCCCCCATCGGCGTCCTCCTTCCCAACGTCAACGCCACGCCCGTCGTCCTCCTCGCCCTGTGGCAACACGGCAAGGTCCCCGCCGTCCTGAACTACTCCACCGGCTCGGCCACGATGCTCGCGTGCGTCCAGCTAGCCGGTCTCAAACACATCGTCACCTCCCGCACCTTCCTCGCCCGCGCCAAGCTCGACGCCACGCCCTTCCAGAAAGCCGGCGTCCAACTCCTCTACTTGGAAGACCTCCGCAAGACCCTCCGCGCCTGGGACAAGCTCTCGGCGTGGGTCGGGAGCCATTTCAACTTTCAACCTTCAACCTTCAACTCTGCCCCCACCGACACCGCCGTCATCCTCTTCACCAGCGGCTCCGAGGGCGTGCCCAAGGGCGTCGAGCTGACGCATCGGAACATCCTCGCCAACATCCGCCAGATGATGGCCGTCACCGACCTGACCGACCAGGACCGCCTCTTCAACTGCCTGCCCCTCTTCCACAGCTTCGGCTTCACCGTCGGCCTCCTCGTGCCGATGGTGCGCGGGATGTTCTGCTTCATCTACCCCTCGCCGCTGCACTACCGCGTCATCCCCAGCGTCCTCTACGACCGCGATTGCACCGTGCTCTTGAGCACCAACACCTTCCTCAACGGCTACGGCAGGAAGGCCCACACCTACGACTTCCGCTCCATGCGCTATCTCTTTGCGGCGGCGGAGAAACTCCAAGAAGCCACCGCGCAAACGTGGTCCCACCGCTTTGGCGTGCGTATCCTGGAAGGCTACGGTGCGACGGAATGCGCCCCCTGCCTCAGCGTCAACACCCCGCTCGAACCACAACACGGCTCCGTCGGCCGCTTCATGCCCGGCGTCGAGTGGCGACTGGAACCGGTCGAAGGGATTGGGGCAGGTGAGCAGGCGGGAAAGCGAGAAAGTGAGACCACCCCCCCTCACACCCTCACACCCTCACACCCTCACACCACCGGCCGCCTCTTCGTCCGAGGGCCGAACATCATGAAGGGCTACCTCAACCCCGATGCCAACGCGAAGTTCCAAGCCGACGGTGGCTGGTATGACACCGGCGACATCGTGAGCGTGGACACCGAGGGTTTCATCAGCATCCGGGGTCGGATGAAGCGCTTCGCGAAAATCAGCGGCGAGATGGTGAGTTTGACTGCGGTCGAAGACGCCCTCGCCGGCGCCTTCCCGCACTACGGATTGCGTTGCGCGACTGCCGTCGTCACGCGTCCCGATGCGGACAAAGGCGAAGCCCTCATCTGCTGCACGAACGAGCCTCGCCTCACCGCTGCCGAGATACGCGACGCCATCAAGTCCAAGGGCCTGAGCAACCTCTGCGTCCCCCGCGAGCTAGTCGTCGTGAAGGAAATCCCCAAACTCGGCACCGGGAAGACAAACCACCGCGAGCTACAGGCATTGGTCGCCTCCGCAAAGTAAAAGGAACCCATGAACCTCCAAGACATCCAACGCCTCCAAGCCGATGGCTTCCTGGCTGCCGACCAGCGCGACCGCATTATTGCGCACTACAAGTTGCAGGACGGCCAGAGCAAGTTCGTCGTCATCCTGTCCATCATCGGAGCGCTGCTCGTGGCCAGCGGCATCATCCTGCTCATCTCGGCCAACTGGGACGCCATCCCGCGCGGCGTGAAATTGCTCTCGGGCCTCGCCCTCATGCTCGGCGCGCACGCAGCGGGTTGGTGGACGCGCCGCCGCCACGCTGACTACCACAAGACCGCCGAGGCGCTGCACCTCGTCGGC
The DNA here is from genome assembly GCA_943330855.2 of Klebsiella pneumoniae. Taxonomy (GTDB): domain Bacteria; phylum Verrucomicrobiota; class Verrucomicrobiia; order Limisphaerales; family SXTU01; genus SXTU01. Next base: position 2,958 of record CALQJI020000054.1, on the reverse strand, counting down.
TCCATCCTCTTCCTCGCCAACCTCGCACTCATCGGGCAGGTCTATCACCTGAACTCCCGGCCGCCGAACGCCATCCTCGCCTGGTGGGTCGGCATCGCGCCGCTGGCGTGGCTGCTGCGCTCCAAGCTGCAATACGTCCTCACATTGAGTGCGGCGATGCTTTGGCTCGGCATGGAGTTCCTGCATGACAAGGGCTGGTTCCACCTCCAACACGGCGAGCTCGCACTGCTCTTCTACCCGGCCATCTTCACCGCCCTCTACGCAGCAGGAGTCAGGATGGAACGCTCTCCGGCAAGTGACTTCAGCAGTGTGACCCGGAAGTTTGGGCTGCTCGGACTCAGCGCGAGCCTGATGCCTCTGTTGTTTGGCTGGCACGGAGGTGAGAAACTCGCCTCGTTAGTTTGGAGCGCCTATCTGCCCTTCGCCGTGCTCGTCGTGGCCGGTCTCGGTTGCGCTCTGCGAGGCGAGGCCAAGCTCCCGCTTGTCTGGCGCGGCATCTGGCTGGCCACGCTGACCTTCTGGCTGGTGCTCGTGGGCGTCGTCTGTGCCACCGGGACCGACTCGCGCTCTTGGTATTGGGAGCGGACCGACTGGGTAGCCTGGGTGGCCTCGCTCGCCCTCTTCGCTCACTGCCTCGTGATGGTCAACCTCGGTCTCCTGCTCGGCTCGCGCTACCTCATCAACCTCGGCCTCGCGCTCCTCACCTTCGACGTCATCGTCGCCTACGCCCGCCTCTTCGGCAGCATGGCCGTCACGGGTGCCATGTTCATCGTGTCGGGTGTCGGCCTCATCGTCCTGGGCATCTTCATCGAAAAGCGCCGTCGCACCTTACTGCGCGACCTCGCCGAACGCTCCAACCCCACCAAGCTATGAACCGCAAACACTTCCTCATCGTTCTCGCCGCTCAGACGGCGCTCCTGCTCGCCCTCGTTGCCCAGCAGGAATACGCACTGGCCGCGCCCACCACTGTCCTGCTCGAAACCGCCCCCGTGGACCCGCGTGACCTACTGCGCGGCGACTATGTCATCCTGAACTACAAGGTCAGCACGCTCACCAACAGCCTCTGGGACACCGCACCGGCAGGCAAATTGAGCCCCGGCCTCCCCGTGTTCGTTTCACTGGAGCCACGCGGCCAATTCCACGAAGCCGTGCTGCTGTCGGCGACGCGCCCGGAGCCAGTGCCCAACCGGGTGCTCATTCAGGGACACGTCCAGCAGTCTTGGAACACCAACCAAGTGCGCGTGGAATACGGTCTCGAACGCTACTACGTGGAAGAAGGCACGGGTAATCCCCGGGGCAAGCTCACCGTGCAAGTGGCGGTCGGTGCGGCCGGCAAGCCCGCCATCAAGCAAGTCTTCATCGACGGCAAGCCCTACGCCGAAGCCATGCGCCAGCAGAAGCAGCCATGAGCGAAGCAACCCAGCGCGGACTGCGTTGCTCCCTCTCCCAGCGGGAGAGGGCAGGGGAGAGGGAGAAAGCGTGCGAAGTCGCAGTGGATAGCTGGCTGCTAAGACTTCGGCAGTCTTCTCCCTCACCCTTACCCTCGCCCGCTGGGAGAGGGGATGACGCCGCCCGCGTTGGTGTTGGATGGATACCATCACTTTCATTTGACTCCCCCCTCACATGACCACTCCTCAAACCCCCGCCCCCCTTCCGCCGAAGCGCCGTTGGCCGCGCCTGCTCGCCATCACGCTCCTGTGCGTCAGTCTCGGCGGTTGCGTGGCTTGCCGGGTCTTCCACTCCGGTCCCTATCGCGCGCCGGAACCTCTCCCCGAGGCCAAGCTCCTCGACCTTCACGTTCACACGGCTGGGATTGGGGCAGGAGACAGTGGGTGCTTTATTTCCAAGCAAATGGAATCGAGCTGGAAACTGGGCATCTACCTCAAGAGCTTCGGCACCACACGCGAGGAACTTCAGACCAAGGGCGACGCCCATGTCGTGCAGCTCATCTCCCGTCAACTCGCGGGGAGCAAGCACGTCGGACAAGCCATCCTCCTCGCCATGGATGGCGTCATGGATGCGAATGGTGAACTCGACAAGTCACGGACGGAGATATATGTGCCCAACGCCTTCATCGCGAAAGAGACGGCGAAGACCACCAACCTCCTCTTCGGCGCGAGCATCAACCCGCTGCGCAAGGACGCCCTCGCCCAGCTCATCGAAGCGAAGGCAAACGGTGCCCGACTCATCAAATGGATTCCCAGCATCATGCAGTTCGACCCCGCCGATGAGCGCCTCACGCCTTTCTATCGGAAGATGGTCGAACTCAAGCTCCCGCTCCTCACGCACGCCGGACAGGAGCGTTCCTTCACCAGCGCGAAGGACGAGCTATGCGACCCGCAACGTCTCCACCTCCCCCTGAAGCTAGGTGTGACGGTGATAGTCGCGCACATCGCCTCCACCGGCGCGAACGCCGGTGAGCGGGACACCGACCGCCTTGCCCCGATGATGGCGACCTACACAAACCTCTTCTCCGAAATCTCCTCCCTCACGCAGGTGAACAAGCTGGGCTACCTCAAAGAAGCCCTGACTCGACCTGAGTGGTCGGGACGACTCCTCTTCGGCTCCGACTACCCGCTCATCAACACGGCGCTCTGCTCCCCCTATTGCTACCCCCTGCAACTGACCGTCGAACAGAGCCGCCGCCTCAGCGCGATAGAGAATCCATGGGACCGGGATGTGGAGTTGAAGCAGGCGCTGGGAGTGCCGAGGGAGGTGTTCCTTCGTTCAAGGCAATTAATTCCGTGAGTGCGGGTGGTGGAAGTGGCCTGTAATTCCACCAGAAGTGTTGTAAACGCCGGTTGAAAAGTGGGATATTCGGGGATTTTCGTGGCTAAGTTCGAGGCAGGGATGGAAGAGCCTTTAAGGGAATGCGTGTGAGTTGGGTTTGATTGCATGCCGAGACGCTCTGGGTTGGTGGCGGGTTCACCGCTGCGCGTCGGTCGTGGCTTCGCTCCG
>CALQJI020000053.1 GCA_943330855.2 Klebsiella pneumoniae | reverse complement strand
TGCTCACCTTGCCCGAGGCCACCCGTTCCCGTATGTCGGTCCAGTCTTCCATAATGCGATACATGCTTCATTGTTCATGAAGGCGCCGCACTTTTGAACCGCCCTGTCACATCCGTGACCCCGCCGCACTTTTCGACCGACGTTTACAAAGTCACCGACGGCGTGCCGACGGTGCGGTTGCAGGCGCGTAGCGCGGGCAGCTTGTCGGCGTGTGGGGGGCACGCCGGTTCATCGACATAAAAAAAAGGCCGGGGATTGCTCCCCGGCCTTGTGGTTGGAATGGACTTGGTGCTTAAGAGCAGCCGAGGCTCTCGCCGCAGTTCAGGCACTTGAAGCACGCGCCGTTGCGCACGGCAATGTGGCCGCACTTGGGGCAGGCGGGGGCGTCGTGCATGAAGTGCTTCAGCGCGTCGCTGAGGGTCTCGACCTTGTATTCGGTGCGGGTGGTGGTGGATTGCTTCATCACTTCGCTCTTCACGAGGATGTCGGTCTCGTCGGAGATCGGCAGCTCGGGGACGGAGCGGTTCACGCTCTGGCGCTCAATCTCGGTGAGGCCGGGCAGGGGGAGGTTCTGTTGGCCGTCCTTGGCGTTGCTCTCGCGGTAGCCGGGGATGAACTGGAAGGCGAGCCAGCGGAACACGTAGTCAATGATGCTGCTGGCGCGGCCAATCTCCGGGTTCTTCGTGAAGCCGCTCGGCTCGAAGCGCTGGTGGGCGAACTTGCGGACGAGCGCGTCCAGCGGCACGCCGTATTGCAGCGACATGCTGGTGAGCGCGGCGACGCTGTCCATGAGGCCGCCGATGGTGGAACCCTCCTTCGACATGGTGATGAACATCTCGCCGGGCGTGCCATCGGGGAAGACGCCGACGGTGAGGTAGCCTTCGTGGCTGGCGACATCGAACTTGTGCGTGTAGGACGCGCGGGTGTCCGGGAGCCGGCGGCGGAGGGGCTTGCCGACTTCGCCGTGCAAACGCATCAGCTCGGTTTCGAGTTCCTTCACGCGAGTTTCCAAGGTGACGGTTTGCTCGGCCGTGGCCGCAGCGGCGTTGGCGACTTTGTCCCCGCCCTCGTTGGTCTTCTTGGTGTTGAGTGGCTGCGAGCGCTTGGAGCCGTCGCGGTAGATGGCAACGCACTTGAGGCCCATGCGCCAGGCTTGCACGTAGGCATCGCGGACGTCGGCGACGGTGGCTTCGCTGGGGAGGTTGACGGTCTTGCTGATGGCGCCGGAGATGAAGGGCTGGGCGGCGGCCATCATGCTGAGGTGCGCCATGTAGTGGATGCTGCGTTTGCCTTTGTGGGCTTTGAACGCGCAGTCGAAGACTTCGATGTGCTCGGGTTTCACGCCGCTCTTGATGGTCGCACCGTTGTTCTCAACGTCTTCGATGGTGTCGTGCTTCTCGATGTGCGCGATGATGGACTCGATTTTCGTCTCGTCGTAGCCGAGGCGACGGAGGGCGTCCGCCACGCCGCGGTTGACGATTTTGAGCATGCCGCCGCCGGCGAGGAGTTTGTATTTCACCAGCGCGATGTCGGGCTCGATGCCGGTGGTGTCGCAGTCCATCAGGAAGCCGATGGTGCCGGTGGGCGCGAGGACGGTGACTTGGGCGTTGCGGTAGCCGTGTTTCTTGCCCTTGGCCAGCGCGCCGTCCCAGACGCGGCGGGCCTCGTCCTTGAGGTAGTTGAACTCCTCGCTGGGCTGAATTTCTTCGACCGCCGTGCGGTGCTGGTGAATGACGCTCAACATCGAGTCCACGTTGTCCTTCTTGAGGGGCTGAGTGACGCCGGAGCAACGGGCGTCGCGGTAGCCTTTGAAGGTTCCCATCTGCGCGGCGATGTCCGCGCTCTGCTCGTAGGCGTGGCCGGTCATTATGGCGCTGATGGCTCCGGCGAGGGCGCGGCCTTCGTGGGAGTCATAGGGCAGGCCGTAGCTCATGCAGAGGGAGCCGAGGTTCGCGAAGCCGAGTCCCAGCGTGCGGAAGATGTGGGAGTTCTCGGCGATTTCCTGGGTCGGGTAGCTCGCATTGTCCACGAGGATTTCCTGCGCGGTGATGAAGATGCGCACGGCGGCTTTGAAGCGCTCGACGTCGAAGGTGCTGTCCTCGCGTTTGAACTTCATGAGGTTCAGCGAGGCGAGGTTGCAGGCGGTGTTGTTGAGGAACACGTATTCGCTGCACGGGTTCGTGGAGTGAATCGGCTCGGTGCCTTTGCAGGTGTGCCACTTCTGAATCGCGCCGTCGTATTGCAGGCCGGGGTCGCCGCAGATGTGGGTGCCCTCGGCTATTTTGTGCAGCAGGTGGCTGGCTTCCTTCTTTTCAAGACGTTCACCCGTGGTGGTGGATTTGGTCCACCATTCTTTGCCTTCGAGGGCGGCGCTCATGAACTCGTCCGAGACGCGCACGGAGAGGTTCTCGTTCTGATACATCACGGAGCCGTAGGCCTCGCCGTTGAAGGAGCCGTCGTAGCCCTGCTCGATGAGCGCCCAGGCCTTCTTCTCTTCCTTCTGCTTCGCGTCAATGAACTCCTCGATGTCGCCGTGCGTGTCGCGCAGGGTGTTCATTTTCGCCGCGCGGCGGGTCTTGCCGCCGGACTTTACGACGTTGGCGACTTGGTCATAAACCCGGAGGAAGGACATCGGGCCGCTGGGCTTGCCGCCGCCGGAGAGTTTCTCGCGTGAGCTGCGGATGGGCGTCAGGTCGGTGCCCGTGCCGGAGCCGAGCTTGAAGAGCATGGCCTCGGCATAGGCGAGGTGCATGATGGACTCCATGTCGTCCTTTACGGCTTGGATGAAGCACGCGCTGCCCTGCGGGTATTCGTATTGGGTGTGGGCGCGCTCGGCGACGCTGGTCTTGCGGTTCACGAACCAGTTGCCTTTGCCGGAGTTCTTGCCGACGCCGTATTCGTGGTAGAGGCCCACGTTGAACCAGACCGGGGAGTTGAACGCGCCGTATTGGTTCACGCAGAGCCACGTCAGCTCATCATAGAAAAGTTCGCCGTCCGCCTTGCTGAAGTAGCCGTCCTTGACGCCCCAGTCGGCGAGCGTGCGGGTGACGCGGTGGATGAGCTGCTTCACCGACTTTTCACGCTCGGGCTTGGAGGGGTCGCCGTAGAAATACTTCGAACAAACCACCTTCGTGGCCAGGAGCGACCAGCTTTTGGGCACCTCGACGCCCTCCTGCTTGAAAATGGTCTTGCCGGAGTCGTCGGTGATTTCGGCGGTGCGCTGGTCCCACTCGATTTGGTCGAAGGGCTTGACCTTGGCGTCGGAGAAGACGCGCTGGAGGTGGGTGGATTTCTTGGCGGATTTGGCAGCGGGCTTCAGAGCGCGCGGGGCGGGGGCGGCGGCCTTCTGGCGGCGAGCGGTGGGAGCAGGGGAGAGCATAGGCTCAGGGGCGTCAATCATGGGTTTCGGTTGGCTAAAGTTGTTGGGCACTGGGGCACCTTTTCCGTTCATGGCCGCAACACACAGCCAGACCGAAGCAGACGCGAATACTCACCTCGCTATTAGGGTTTCCCGCTGGTGACTTACTCGCGGGACACCCCATTGGTTGGGGAGCGGCGGTGACCGTAGCACTAGGTGTAGTGGTGGCAAGTAGTTTTTCGAGAAAAGTTGTTCATGAGTTATTCGCGCTGAAAACCTGTTGTAATACAGGGATTTACCAAGGTTTGTGGACAACCGGCCATGAGGATTGTGAACAACTGGTGACACTCCGGTTACACCAGGATTCTGCGCTCTCAGCCGGCCTTCAGCATTGCGCGCCCGCGCGGTCCTCCGCTACAACGGCGCGGCATGATTTCCTTCCTTCACGGCACGCTGGTGGCGGCGCTCCCCACCCAAGTCACCGTGGAGGTCCACGGCGTCGGCTACGATGTGCTGATTCCGCTCTCGTCGTTCGACAAACTGCCGGCACCCGGCGGCGAAGTGCGGTTGCTCACGCATCTCGCCATTCGCGAGGATGCCCATGTGCTCTACGGATTCGCGACGGCTGCGGAGCGCGAGTTGTTCCGAATGCTCGTCAACACCGTCAGCGGGATCGGGCCGAAGATTGCGCTTAATGTTCTCAGTGGCATGAACCCAGTCGCCTTCCGCGGCGCGGTGGCCAGCGGCGATGTGAAGGCGCTCTCCTCCATTTCCGGCGTGGGGCGTAAGACCGCCGAGCGCATCGTCGTCGAACTGAAGGACAAGGTCGGCGCGGCGGGTGCGTGGGAAGCGAGCAGCGCGGAACGCGCGTTGTCTGCCGACGGCCAGCGACTCAACGACGCCGTGCTCGCGCTGATGGCTCTGGGCTTCAAGCAACCCGAAGCGCACGAGACCGTCCGAGCTGCGCAGACGATGCTCGGCGCGCAGGCGACGGTGGAGGAATTGGTGCGGGCGGGGTTGAAGAAAGGTTAGTAGGGATGCACAAGTCCCAACCCTCAATGACCAAGAACTGCCCAATGTCCAAGCACCCGAGACTGGCCGTGTGCGCGTGTGGGTTTGGACATTCGAGCTTGGTCATTGATTGGGACTTGGTCATTGGAAATTGGTCAATCTGAAATGTCCTCTCCTGCTACCACCACGCCATCCGGCCCGGTGATCCCTCACCGGCCGAAGTGGCACGGACTCCTGGCCGCGCGCCTCATCTGGCTCGTGTCCAGTTCCGTCGCAGCGACGCTGCGCTGGAGCTGGAGCGATGAAACCAAGTTGTTTGAGAACGGCGGCAAGGAACCGGTCATCTTCTGTCTTTGGCACAACCGGCTGGCGCTCTCGCTCATCCTCTTCCGGCGCTATGTGCAAGCCCGGCAGCCGCAGCGCAAAATGGCCGCGCTCGTCAGCGCGAGCCGCGATGGCGGGATGTTGGCGCGGGTGCTGGAGTTGTTCGACGTGGAGCCGGTGCGTGGATCCTCCAGCCGACGCGGGCCGCAGGCGTTGCGAGAACTTGTCTCTGCGGGCGAGCGGGGCCGCGACCTCGCCATCACGCCCGACGGGCCGCGCGGGCCGTGCTACGTGGTGCAGGAAGGCATCATCTCGCTCGCGCAGCTCACAGGCATGGCGATTGTCCCGGCGTCCTTTCATCTAAGCTGCAAGTGGCGGCTGAAGACGTGGGACCGCTTCCAAGTGCCGCTGCCCTTCGCTCGCTGCGAGGTCCAGCTCGGCCCCCCGGTCTGGATTCCGCGCGACGCGAGTGAGGCGGAGCGAAAGCAACTCCGCGCGGAGCTCGAGGCGCGGATGCAAGCGATCACGCGGGATGAGTGAGGGAGGGGAAAGTATTCACTTGCTGATACCCGTGCGCGGCCAGCACAAGTGCTGACTACTCGCTCTGGCTTAGTAATTTTTACGGAGTTTCAAACCAACCGGCGTCGAACTGCCTCGACACCGTCCGGCCACTGAACACTGACTACTTTACATGACCACCCTCACCCGCCGCACCTTCCTCCGCGCTGCTGGTGTTACGCTCGCGCTGCCCGTGTTGGAGTCGCTCCAGCCGCGCGGTTTCGCTGTGGGGAAGACGCCGGCGATCCGCCGGATGCTCTTCCTCTGCACGCCGCTCGGGGTAAACCCTGCGAATTTCTTCCCCACCGAGGCGGGCCGTGACTACGCACTCTCGCCGTATCTCGAAACGCTCAAGGACTTCCGCAACGACTTCACCGTAATGTCCGGCCTAGCGCATCCTGAGGTCGGGTCGAGCCACGATTCCATCTTCAGCTTCCTCACCGGCGCGCCGCACCCGGAGATTCGCGCGGGCTTTCGCAATAGCATTTCCGTGGACCAGTTCGCCGCCGAGCGCATCGGCGGGCAGACGCGTTTCCCCAGCCTGTCGCTGTCGGCGGAAGGCTTCGGTCTGTCGTGGACGCGCAGCGGCGCGCTCGTGCCGCCGGACCTGTATCCGGCCAACGTCTTCGCGCGGCTCTTCCTCGAAGGCCGGCCCGACGAAGTGCAGGCGCAGGCGCGGCGGTTGCGCGACGGTCAGAGCATCCTCGACACCGTGCGCGAGCAGGCGCGGCGCTTGCAGCCCTCGCTCGGCACGCGCGACCGCGAGAAGATGGATGAGTATTTCACCAGCGTCCGCGAACTGGAGCAGCGCATGGTCACGAACGAGGAGTGGTCAAAGAAGCCCAAGCCGAAGGTCGAGGCGAAGCAGCCTCAAAACAACCTGAACTCCGCCGACCTCATCGGCAAAAACCGGAGTATGTTCGACCTCATCCACCTCGCCATCCAGACCGATTCCACGCGCCTCATCTCGATGCTCCTCCTCGGCACCAGCCTCGTGCCGCCGATTCAAGGTGTCTCGCACGGCCACCATGATCTTTCACACCACGGCCAGGACCCTGCGAAGCTGGCGCAGCTCAAGACGCTGGAGCTGGAGAAAACGAAAACCCTCGCCGAGCTTTTGGAGAAGTTGAAGCAGACTGAGGAACAGGGCGAAAGCCTGCTCGACCGCACGATAGTTTTCTTCAGCAGCAACCTGGGCAACGCGAGCAACCACTCCACGCGCAACCTCCCTGTGCTCCTCGCCGGCGGCGGCTTCAAGCACGGCCAGTAACTCGCTTTCGACCCGAAGAACGCGCCGCCGTTGTGCAATCTCTACGTCTCCATGCTCCAGCGCATGGGCATCAAGACCGAGAAGTTCAGCTCCGACACCGGGCCGTTGAAGGGCTTGGAGATGCTGTGAATGTGGGTAGCGACTGTCATTACCCCTGATACTAGCAAAGGCGGCGGCGCGATTCTTTGCCTTGCTGCGCAGCGGGGGATTCCGAAAGATGCCGCCTCGCGTTCCGGCCGGCGCATCGGCAGGAGACGAAACCAATCTTCGAGCATGAAACAAAAAGCTTACGCCGCCGCCGGGGTGGACATTGATTTGGGCAACAAGGTCAAGGGCACGCTGCCCAAGCTCCTCGCTTCCACGCATCGCCGCGAGGTGCTCGGCAAGGTGGGCGGGTTCGGCGGCCTCTTCGCGCTGGACGTGAAGAAGTATCGGCAGCCCGTGCTGGTCAGCTCGGTGGACGGCGTGGGGACGAAGCTGAAGCTCGCGTTCGCCATGGATAAGCACGACACGATTGGCGAGGACTTGGTGAACCACTGCGTCAACGACATCGCGGTGCTGGGCGCGGAGCCGCTGTTCTTCCTCGACTACCTCGGCACGGGCAAGCTGGAGCCGCACGTCTTCACGGACATCATCAAGGGCTTCGCGCGCGGTTGCGCGGCGAACGGCTGCACGCTCATCGGCGGCGAGACGGCGCAGATGCCGGGCTTTTACCAAACGGGCGAATACGACTTGAGCGGCACCATCGTGGGCGTGGTGGAGAAGTCCCGGATGCTCAACGGGCAGAAGTCCGTGAAGCGTGGCGACGCGGTCATCGGCATCGCGTCGAGCGGGCTGCACACGAACGGCTATTCGCTGGCGCGGAAGATTTTGTTCGAGCAGTTGAAGCTGAAGGTGACGAGCCGCGTGCCGGGCCTGGAAGGGACGCTCGGCGAGGAGTTGTTGAAAGTCCACGTCACCTACGGCCCGCTCGCGCAGGCGTTGCTGAAGCGTTTCAACTCTCAACTCTCAACTCCCAACTCTCAACTGCCCGTCAGGGCGTTCGCGCACATCACGGGCGGCGGTTTCGTGGACAACATCCCGCGCGTGCTGCCGGCGAAGTGCGACGTGGTCATCCGCAAGGGGAGTTGGGAGATGGGGCCGTTGTTCCAGTTGCTCGCCGAACGCGGCGGCGTGGACGAGGCGGAGCTTTATCAGGTCTTCAACATGGGCGTGGGCATGGTGGCCGTCGTGGCGGCAGAGCAGGCGGACGCGGCGCTGAAGTTCATCCGCAGCCAGAAGCACACGGCGTGGCTCGTTGGTGAAGTGGTGAAGGGCACGGGCGTGGCGCGGGTGGAGTAGCGCATCGCGGGAACGAAATTGGCAGGCGAATTTGGGGCAAGCTATGAGGAGTAACCACGGCTCCAAACCCGCGCTTAAGTCAGGAAAATCTGGTCAGGAAGATGGGGCTTTCTGCCCGTGTTTTTCGGACCAAGGTGGAGGTGTTCGAGTCTTTCGAGCTTGCTGGCGTAGAGCGTTCCTTTGCTCTCTCTCTGCCCTCTTGTGGCAGATCCAAGCCCCGGAGGTCAGCCCTTCGGCGGTTCAGCGGCGGCGGTGATTTCCTTCTTCTCCCAGAAGGCCACGGCGAAGAGGACCATGATGGCGGCGGCCATCAGGCAGGGGAACATCCAGAATTCCTTCCACTGAGTCATCGTGTCTTGCAGCACGGTGCCGGCGACTTGCGGCTTCTTGGCTGTGAGCATTTGCCCGAACGACTCCCAGAAGGTGAAGCTTTCCGTCGGCGGCATGGCCTTGCCGAGGGCGTCGGCGCTTTTGAGCGTCTTGCCAAATTCGCCGCCCGCGATCTGGTAACCGAAATACATCCCGACGCCTTGTGTGAAGAAGACGAGCATGGACTGAGCTTGCCCGCGAACTTCAGCCGGTGCTTTCGTGTCGGTGTAAATGAAGCCGGTGACAAAGAAGAAGTCGTAGCAAATCCCGTGGAGCACGACGCCGGAGAGAATCATCCAGAGCACCTGTTCCGGCGCGCCGAAGGAGAAGAGCGCGTAGCGAATCACCCACGCCAGCATCCCGACGAAAATCATCCACTTCACGCCGAGGCGTCGGAAGAAAAACGGCACGAGCAGCATGAAGAAGATCTCCGACATCTGGCCCAGCGTCATCGTGGACCCGGCGGCCTTGAAGCCGATGTGCGTGAGGTAGTTCGAGGTGAACGCGTAGTAGTAGGCCAGCGGGATGCAGATGAGCGTAGAGCAGACGATGAAGACGAGGAACGGCACGTTGGCCAGCATCTTGAAGGCGTCCACCATAAGGAGGGCTTTGAGGTTGATGGGCTTGCCGGCGGCGGGCGGCGGCGTGGCGGGTTGTAGGAAGCAGACGACGCCGAGAACGAGCGAGGAAACCGCCGCGAGGGTGAAGATGTGCGTGCTGGCGGACCAGCCGAGTCCCCCGACGATAAGGCCCGCCACAATCCAGCCGATGGTGCCCCACACGCGGAGCGCGGGGAACTTGTTACGGTCGTCAATGTTGGTGAACGCCACCGTGTTGCTCAGGCCGAGCGTGGGCATATAGCAGAGCATGTAGGCGGTGAAGAGCCACACGAGCGACTTGCCATCGCCTTTCGCCACCAAGCCCGGAGCCATGAACAGCAGGCCACCGCCAATGAGGTGGAGGACGCCCATCGCCTTCTCGGAGTTGAAGAACCGGTCCGCCACCAGGCCGAGTAGCAGCGGCGCGATGATGGCCGCGAGGGGCGCGCTGCCGTAGGCGTCGCCGATGATGCTCGCCAAATTGTTGCTCGCCAGACACGCGCCCAGCGTCGCGAACCACGCCCCCCAGACGAAGAACTGGAGGAACATCATGACGGACAGCAGAATGCGGTTCTTGGAACTCATAGATTTTGCGCGACGCTAGGGAAACGCCGCGCACGGGGCAAGCGTTGAAATTGGGTCGCAGACTGTCTTGGGACCAAGAATAGCGCTCGCAGACACGGCCTTCAACCGGTAGAAAAAGCCGTTGACGCAGCTCATGTTGAACGTAACACTCGTAATGTCATCAATTCACTTATGATTACAAATGAACCGGCCAAACTGACCCACAACGAGGTCATCAAAGACGCCATCCCCACCCTCGCCGGCAACATCGCCGCCGCCATGGCGTCCGGCACCGACCAGTTCTCAGCTGACGACCAGCAGTTCATCAAGTTCCACGGTATCTACCAGCAGGACGACCGCGACCTGCGCAAGACGCAGAAGAAGTTCATCATGATGATTCGCGGGCGCATCCCCGGCGGCATCATGACCCCGGTGCAGTGGATTGCCTTCGACGACCTCGCCGGGACTTACGGGAACAACACGCTCCGCATCACCACGCGGCAGAGCATCCAGTTCCACGGCGTCGTCATGTCGGGACTCGGGCCGCTCATCAAGAAAATCAACGACTCGCTCCTCTCCACGCTCGCGGCTTGCGGCGACGTGAACCGCAACATCACTGCCTCGCCCACGCCCGCGCAGACCGCCGCGCGCGCCGCGATGATTGCCGACGTGCATCGCGTGGTCGCCGCGCTCGCGCCGCAGACGAAGGCTTACCACTCCATCTGGCTCGACGGCGTGCAGCTCAACCTCGAAGACCCGGCGCACAAGGACTTCGTGGACCCGCTCTATGGCAAGACTTACCTGCCGCGCAAATTCAAGACCGCCTTCGTCCTGCCGCCGAACAACGACATGGACGTGTTCACCAACGACCTCGGCTTCATCGGCATCGTCGAGAACGGCCAACTCGTCGGCTACAACCTCGCTGTCGGCGGCGGCATGGGTCGCAGCCACGGGCAAGTCACGACCTATCCGCGCCTCGCGGATGTGTTCGGCTTCTTCAAGGCCGAGCACATCGTGGAAATCGCGAAGGCTGTGCTGACTGTCCACCGCGACTTCGGCGACCGCACCGACCGCAAGCACGCGCGTTTGAAATACGTCGTGGCTGAGAAGGGCGTGGATTTCGTTCGCCACGAAATCGAGCAGCGCGCCGGCTTCAAACTGGAGCCAGCGCGCGCCTACAAGTTCACCACCACCAGCGATACCTACGGCTGGCACCAGGCGATTGACGGCACGAACTTCCTCACCCTCTTCGTCGAGACCGGCCGCGTGAAGGACATGGATGGACGCCGCCAAAAAACCGCGCTGCGCCGCATCGCGGAGAAGTTCGGCAGCATCGAGTTCCGCCTCACCGGCAACCAAAACGTCCTCCTCGCCAACGTCAGCGACGCCGACAAACCCGCCATCAACGCTCTCCTCGCCGAGCACGGCGTCCGCACCGAAAACCAAGCGAGCCTGCTCCACGGCAACTCCATGGCCTGCCCCGCGCTGCCCACCTGCGGCCTCGCGCTCGCGGAGTCCGAGCGCGCCTTGCCCGGCCTCGTGGACCGCATCGAAAAGCTCTGCGGCGACCTCGGTCTCGGCGCGGAGGAGATTGTCATCCGTTCGACCGGCTGCCCGAACGGCTGCGCGCGACCCTACATGGCGGAGATTGCCTTCGTCGGCAAAGCACCCGGCCGCTACCAGCTCTGGCTCGGCGGCAACGCCGCCGGCACGCGCCTCAACAAGCTGTTCAAGGAAGTCATCAAGGAGGCCGAACTAGAAACTGAGTTGCGCCCCCTCTTCGCGCGCTTCGCGACCGAGCGGACGCCCAGTGAACGTTTCGGCGACTGGTGCGATCGGGCGGTGTTGAAGGAAGCGATCGCAGCCTAACAGAACTGGTTCGTCGCAGCCGCCTCGGCCCCCGCTCGCTCCCATGACCGAAGAATTCCTCCTCTACACGCTCGCCGGGTTTCTCGCTCAGCTCATTGATGGCGCGCTGGGCATGGCTTATGGCGTGACGGCAACGAGCATTCTGCTGACGGCGGGCGTGCCGCCCATCGCGGCCAGCGCCACGGTCCACGCGGCGGAGTGCTTCTCCACCGGCGCATCGGCCTTGTCCCACCACGCCTTTGGCAACATCAGCAAGCTCTTGTTCCGCCGCTTGCTGCTGCCGGGAATTTTCGGGGCCATGGTGGGGGCTTACATCCTCGTGTCGCTGCCCGGCGATAAGCTGAAACCCTACATCGCGGCCTACCTGCTGGTGATTGGCCTCCTCATCTTCCTGAAAGCATTCCGTAAGGTTGTCCCCCGTGAAGTGACCACGCACCTGACGCCCCTCGCCTTTTTCGGCGCACTCGTGGACGCCATCGGCGGCGGCGGCTGGGGCCCCATCGTCGCCTCGAACCTCATCGTGCGCGGCAACGACGTGCGCGAAACCATTGGCAGCGTCAACGCGGTGGAGTTCTTCGTCACGCTTGCTTCGTCCGCTGTGTTTGTCGCCACGCTCGGTCTTTCCAACTGGCCCATTATCCTGGGCCTCGGCCTCGGCGGCGTGCTCGCGGCTCCTTTCGGCGCGTGGGCCTGCAAGCGGCTGCCGGTCAAACCGTTCATGATGATCGTCGGCGCGCTCATCATGCTCCTCAGCGCCCGCACGCTCTATCGCTCCGTGTTCTGAACGGCATTTCACCCATTCCATGACCGCCATGACTCCCGAACAAATCACCCAAGCGAACGCGACGTTGCGCAATCAATCCGCTCTCGAAGTCGTGAAGTGGGCCATCGCCCAAGCCGGCGGCCGCGCCATCGTCTCCACGAACTTCCGTCCTTACGAGGCCGTCATCCTCCACCTTGTCACGCAGGTGCAGCCGGACATCCCCGTGCTCTGGGTGGACCACGGCTACAACCGCCCCGCCACCTACGCGCATGCCGAGCAACTCAAGGCGCAGCTCAAGTTGAACATCAAAGCGTATCTGCCGAAGCTCACCGCCGCGCATTACGACGCCGTCCACGGCGGCATGCCGGAGCCAACGCCGGAGAACGAAGAGCGCATCAAAGCCTTCAGCACCGTGATGAAACTCGAGCCGTTCCAGCGCGGCATGAAGGAACTCGCGCCCACCGTCTGGCTCACCGCGCTGCGCAAAGTTCAAAACCCTAACCGCGCCGGGCTCGACATCGTTTCGCCCGACGGCAATTTCAATTCCCTCAAAGTCAGCCCCGTCTTCCACTGGTCCGACGCCGAGATGGAAGCCTACCTGAAGCAGCACAACCTCCCGAACGAATGGGATTATTTCGACCCCGCCAAGGCGGATGAGAAGCGCGAGTGCGGGCTGCACGCGGCGTGGGGCGGGAAGGCGGTCGGAAAGGCCGAGGGGATGGGGTCTGGCGTCTAGCGTCTGGGTCGCTATGGGTGAGCCTTTTGAGAATTCGGAAGCGTGGAAGTCAGCGCGCGTGCTGACGAACCAAGCTTATGCCCTCTGCCGACGCGAACCGCTGGCGAGAGACTTCGGCTTACGCGACCAACTCCAACGAGCCGCCGTGTCGGTGATGAACAACGTCGCCGAAGGTTGGAGAGCCTCAACCCCGGAGAAAAACGCCAAGCCTACAACTACGCCAGACGCTCCTGCGGCGAGCTCCGCTCCATGACCTACGTCCTGCTCGACAACCATTTCATCAGTGCCACCGAGCAAACCCAACTCCTCGCCCACTGTATCCAAACCGGCAAACTCATCACCGGCCTCATCCGCGCCCTTGGCGACCGAACCTAAACCCCATCCGCCAGACCCCATCCCCTCCCTTTCCCATGTCCTCCTACCACCTAGACCATCTTCAGTATCTCGAAACCGAGGCGATTCACATCATGCGTGAAGTCGCCGCTGAGTTTGAGCGGCCCGCGATTCTTTTCTCCGGCGGCAAGGACTCCATCTGCATCCTGCGGCTCGCCGAAAAGGCCTTCCGCCCGTCCGACATCCCGATGCCCTTCCTCAACGTCGAGACCGGCCACGAGTTCCCCGAGCTGATTGAGTTCCGCGACCGCCGCGCCAAGCAGCTCGGCGCGAAGCTCATCGTCCGCACCGTGGACGACGCCTTCGCCCGGGGCCTCGCCACGCCCACGCCCGGCCAAATCAGCCGCAACCAGCTTCAGATACCCGTGCTGCTCGGCGCGATTGAGGAGTTCCGCTTCGACTGCTGCATCGGCGGTGCACGGCGCGACGAGGAGAAGGCCCGCGCCAAGGAACGCTTCTTCAGCTTCCGCGACGCCTTCGGCCAGTGGGACCCGAAAAACCAGCGCCCCGAAATCTGGAACCTCTACAACGCCCGACTCAACCCCGGCGAAAATATGCGCGTCTTCCCGCTCTCGAACTGGACCGAGATGGACGTGTGGGAATACATCCAGCGCGAGAAGCTCGAGGTTCCGAACATCTACTTCAGCCACACTCGCGAATGCTTCCGGCGCGGCGGCCAGTGGCTCCCCGTCCCCACCCCGCACACCGACGCCACGCGGCCCGACCCCTACGCCGGCGCGCGTCCGACCGTGAAAGAACCGCTCAAGACGCTGGTCTGCCGCGTCCGCACCATCGCGGACATGATCAGCACCGGCATGATTGAGAGTCCGGCGGAGAGCGTGGCCGACATCATCGGCGAAGTCGCCGCCGCCCGGGTCACCGAGCGCGGCACCCGCGCCGACGACAAGGCCAGCGAAGCCGCGATGGAAGACCGGAAGAAGGCGGGGTATTTCTGAGCCTCTATTTCACTCTCCCCAACAAACACACAGCAGTTCCAGCTCAACTATGAAAACCATCCTAGTCCTCGCTTTCGTCTCGGTTCTCTCCGTCTCCGCCGCCGAGCCCGATTATTACAGCCGCACCATCTTCGCCGATGACTTCTCCGGAGCCGGCTTCGGGCCGCGCTGGGGCCATTACAAGAGCAGCAGCGTCGTGAAGGACGGCGTGCTCGTTGGCATCACCGCGCCGACCTCCGACCACTCCGCCGTGGACAACATCAAGTTTTCCGGCGAACGCGACCTCGAGGTGGCGGTGAAATTCCGTTTCACCAGCGACAAGGCCAAGGGTTTTAACGTCTGGTTCGATGACAAGGACTACAAAGGCTCGCACGCCGGCCACATCTGCCAGGCCAGCATCAGCCCCACCGGCGTGAACCTCGCCGACGCCAAGACCGGCGGCTTCGACCTCACTGGCGGCCTCTACGACCGGAAGAAGGCCAATCAGCTCACGGATGCGGAGAAGAAAATGCTCGCTGCCAAAGCCAAGCGAGTTCCCACCACCGTGAGCCTGCAAGACTGGCACACCTTGATCGTGCGGACCAAAGGCGCGGAGTTGAGCGTGCTCATTGATGGCAAGCTGGTCGGCACCTTCGAGTCCGAAGGCATCAGCCACGCGACCAAGTCGCTCGTCAGTCTTACGACTAACCCGGTGGACGTTCACTATGACGACTTCAGCCTCAAAGGCATCGGGGCCGCGCCGGCAACCGCGAAGAAGTAGTCGCGTCGGGCAATGAATCCTCTCCCCAATGAATGTGCAAATCTCGCGACCCACGCTTGCGTTCGCTGTTGTGGCGCTGCTCGCACTGCTCACTCCGCTGCGCGCGGCGGAACACGCAATTCGCCCCGGTGATTCGCCGCAGGTCGCGCTCGACCGCGCCGCGCCGGGCGACCGGTTGGTCTTTCTGCCGGGGTTGCACCAGCACGGGTTGGGGAAGCATCGCGCGATGCTTTACGTGGACAAGCCGGTGGAAATCGAGCTGAAGGAAGGCGCGACGCTCAAGCTCGCCGCCGGTGCGTGCCAGCGCGAGAAGACCGGCGAAATCACCACGGACCAGGACGCCGGCAAGAAACTCGACGACCTCGAAATCAGCGGCGAGTTCGACTTGGGCGCGTCGCCCCAGCAAGGCCCGGAACTCTACGGAGCCACGGTCTTCACGCTCGTCATTGACGGCGCGGGCACGGATGGCCAACCGGACACGTTTGCGTGGGGCGCAGGCAAACTTTTTGATACGCCCCATAAAGGCGTTCCCATCACCGGCGACTGGCAGGCGTTGAGCCACGGCGTGAAAGTGCGCTTCCGCAATCGCACCGGCCACAGCGTGCGCAGCCTGTGGTTCGTCAGCTACGGCGGGAAGGAAGCCTACGGCATCCGCATCGGCCACGGGCGACAGACGGATTACATCGAGAACGTCCGCGTCTTCGGCAAAGGCACGATTGACCTGAACGCCTCGCACAACGCGCTGCCCAGCGGCCTGGTGAAAAACATCAACGCCTGCGTGCTCATCCACGGCCGCGTGCGCAAAGTAGTTGTCGAGGACATCACCATGACCGACACGATGCGCTCGGTGATGTGTTACGGCGAACACACCGGCGCGTTTTTGCCCGGCGGAAAGGTCGGCCCCGGCGAATCGTTCGATGCCGAGGACATCACCATCCAGCGCACGCGCACCATCAATCCGAAGGGCAGCGGCTACCTGCTCGGCCACCCGTCCTTTCGCGGCCAGCTCCGCAACGTCCGCTGCAACTTCAATCATATGGAGACCGCGCTGACCGCCATCGAGCCGAACTTCAACCTCGATGGCTACGAAGTCATCGGCAACGTCATCAAGAGCGACGGCCAGGCCATCCACTGCTGGCGACACTCCAAGAACGGCGTCATCGCCGACAACCAGCGCATCGCCGACCCCACTGGTAAACCCGTCGTCGTGGTGAACGCGCCGCGCGGCTGGCAAAATCCTGAGCCGCCCGTGCAACGAAACAACCGGAACCAACTCGGCGAGAAGAAGCCCTAAACGCCTCGCACCATGAACCGCCGTCACTTCCTCCACACCACCCTCGCCGCTTCGCTCGCCGCCTCCGTGCGCGCTGCCGACAAGCGCCCCGCGCGTCTACTGCTCCGCTCCTCATGGCAGACGGTGAACATCGGCGACATTGCGCACACGCCGGGCGTGCTCGCGCTCATCGAGAAGCACCTGCCCGGCGTCGAGGTCCGCCTGTGGCCGAGCAAGGTGGACAACGGCGTCGAGGAAATGCTCCTCGCGCGCTTCCCGAAACTGCGCCTCGTCAAAGGCCCCGAGGCGCTCAAGGCCGCGTTCGCCGAGTGCGACTTCCTGCTGCACGGCTCCGGGCCGTCGCTCGTTGCGCAGAACGACGTGGCGCGCTGGGCCAAGGAAACCGGCAAGCCCTACGGCGTCTACGGCATCACGCTGTCGCTGCAAGGCTCCACGGCCACTTCGCCCGCCTCGGACAAGAGCGTCGCGGCGACCGTCGAGGTGTTGAGCGGCGCGAAGTTCGCCTACTTCCGCGACTCGAAGTCATTGGAGTTAGCGAAGCAGCGCGAGTGCACCTGCCCGCTGATGGAGTTCGGGCCGGACGGCGCGTTCGCCACGGACTTGCGCGACGACGCGAAGGCGACGGCTTTTCTCAAGGCGAACGGCTTGGAGGACGGCCAGTTCCTCTGCTGCATCCCGCGCCTGCGCTTCACGCCCTACTGGACCATCCACAAGGAGCGTGCGATGGACCCGGTGAAGCACGCGCGCAACGAGGCGTTGAAGGAGCAGGACCACGCGCCGCACCGGCAAGCCATCATCGAGGTGCTGCGCCAGACGAAGCTCAAGGTGCTCATCTGCCCCGAGGACCAGACGCAGATGGCCGTGGGCAAGGAGCTGCTCTACGACCCGCTGCCCGCCGATGTGAAGCCGCGCGCGGTCTGGCGGCCCAACTACTGGCTCACGGGCGAGGCCATCTCGGTTTACACGCGCAGCGCCGGTCTCTTCGGCAACGAGATGCACTCGCCCATCATGTGCGTGGGCAACGGCATCCCCGCCATCGTCTGCCGCTGGGCCGAGCAGACGACGAAGGGCCTCATGTGGCGTGACATCGGCCTCGGCGACTGGCTCTTCGACTTCGACAAGGAAGAGGAGCGCGCGAAGCTCGTCCCCGCAGTGCTGGCGATGGCGAAGGATCCCGCCGCTGCGAAGGAGAAGACCGCGAAGGCGCGCGAGGAAGTGATGGGCAGGTTCGCGACGAGCATGGCGGTGGTGAAGAAGCGTCTGCCCAACTGAAACCAACCTCGCTCAACCAAGCATCCAAACAAACCCACCCATCAAAAACGCCGCCCACATCATCGCCGGACTATTCGGTCTGATGTTCATCTTCGGAGGCTACTTCTTTTTCTTCGGCACGATGCCGCCGGGCCCGCCGGAAGATTCGCTGCCCGGCAAGTTCATGGCCGCGTTCGGCCCGACGGGCTACATGGCCTTCGTGAAGGTCTGCGAAATCATCGGCGGTGTGCTCGTCATCGTGCCCAAGACGCGCAATCTCGGCCTGCTCATCCTCGGCCCCATAGTCATCAACATCCTGTGCTTCCACGGCTTCGTGATTAAGGGCGGCTGGAGCGGCGCGCACGCATTCATCACCGTGGCCGCGCTGTTCCTGCTTTGGGCGGAGCGCAAGGCTTTCGCCGGGCTCGTGAACCGGACAGAGGAACTGCCCGCGAATCACGCGAATCAACGCGAATGAAGCCGCCCAACTTCGAGCACGCTCAGCAGCTTGGTTCCCCGTTCGCGGCAATTCGCGTGATTCGCGGACTACTTCGGCTGCTGCTCATCGCGTGCGCTTGCCTCCGCGCTCAAGCTCAACCCACTGACGTGCTTATCTACGGCGCAACGCCCGGCGGCATCGCATCGGCGGTGGCAGCGGCGAAGGGCGGGCAGACGGTCACGCTCGTGGAGCCGACGGCGCGCATCGGCGGGTTGGTGACGAGCGGGCTATCGCACTCGGATTTCCATTCGTTCGAGAGCTTGAGCGGCGCGTTCCTCGACCTCAGCCGGCGCGTCGAGGCGCACTACGTGAAGGCATACGGCAAGGACTCGCGGCAGGTGCGTGACTCGTTTCACGGGACGTTCGCGGAGCCGAAGGTGAACTTGCTCGTGTTCGAGCAACTACTCGCGGAGCACAAGTCCATCACGGTGCGACGGCAACTCGTGTTGGCGTCGGTCGTGGTGCGGAAGGCCGCAGCGGGGCAGCGCATCGAGTCGGCGACGTTCGCGGGCGCGGACGGGAAGGCGGTGACGCTGGCGGCGCGGGTGTTCATTGACGGCAGCTACGAGGGCGACTTGATGGCGAAGGCGGGTGTGCCGTGGCGCACGGGTCGCGAAGGGCGCTCGGAGTTCGGCGAATCACTCGCGCCGGAGACCGGCGACGCGCAGTTGCAGGCTTACAATTTCCGCTTCATTGCCACGCGCGAGGTGACCAACCGCGTCACGCCGGTCGCGCCGCCGGGCTATCGGCGGGAGGACTTCTTGCCAGTGCTGGCGCACTTGGAGTCGGGGAAAATCACGAAGGTTTTTGCGTGGGGTTTCGAGCGCGGCGGCATGATGAAAGCACACGTCCCGCCGTTGCCCAACGGCAAATACGACATCAACGACGTGTCCGGCGGCTTGGTGCGGCTGTCCTTGCCGGGCAAGAATCTCGGCTGGCCGGACGGCGACGCGCCCATGCGCCAAGCCATCTTCGCCGAGCATCTGCGCGACAACGCGGGCCTGCTCTACTTCCTGCAAAACGACTCCGCCGTGCCCGCGAAGTCCCGCGACGAAGCGCTCGAGTGGGGCTGGTGCCGCGATGAGTTCACCGAGACGTGCGGACTGCCGCCGCAGCTTTACGTGCGCGAGGCGCGGCGGATGCAGGGCGTCCGCATCTTCACGCAGCGCGACAGCGAGCACGCGCCCGGCGACGCGCGCGCGGTGCTGCACCGCGACGCCATCGCGATGGGCGACTACGGGAACAACTGCCACGGCACGGCGCGCGAGGGCATGCGCTTCGTCGGGAAGCACACGGGCGAGTTCTACCATCCCGTGCCGCCTTACCAAATTCCCTACGGCACGTTGCTGCCGCGCGAGGTGGACAATCTGCTCGTGCCTGTCGCGGCGAGTTCGTCGCACGTCGGCTTCTGCGCGTTGCGGTTGGAGCCGATTTGGATGTCGCTCGGACAGGCGGCGGGTCACGCGGCGGCGCTGGCGGTGAATGGCAACTTGGCTCTGCAGGCCGTGAACGTGCCGTCGCTTCAGCGTCGTTTGCTCGCGGATAACTCGGCGTTGATTTACGTGAGCGACGTGTTGCCCGGCCACGCGGACTTCGCGGCCGTGCAATGGTGGGGCGCGCACGGCGGTCTGCACGGTCTCGCGCCGATGCCCGCTAAACCCGGCCAACGCGGGAAGAACCTCCACGGCCAATACTTCGAGGCCAACCCCGGCCACACGGTGGACTTGAACCAACCGCTCGACGCCGCGCTGACTGAGCGCTGGCGCAAATTGGCCGGCGAGTTGAGCATCCCGGTTGACAAGCTGCCCGTATCCGATGGCAAAGTGACCCGTGGTGAGTTCATCTGGGCTGCCGCGAAACTCGTTAAATAGTGCGCCTTTTAATATGCCCCACCCCCACCCCATCGAACTCCTCCGCTTCAACACCTGCGGCTCCGTGGACGACGGCAAGTCCACGCTCATCGGCCGGCTGCTCTACGACTCCAAGTCCATCATGGAGGACCAGCTGGAGGCGCTCGAACGCAGCGCGGACATCACCGGCGGCGGGCAGGTAAATCTGGCGAACCTCACGGACGGCCTGCGCGCCGAGCGCGAGCAGGGCATCACGATTGATGTGGCCTACCGCTACTTCGCCACGCCACGCCGCAAGTTCATCGTGGCCGACACGCCCGGGCACGTCCAATACACGCGCAACATGGTCACGGGCGCGAGCACCGCGAACCTCTCCATCGTCCTCGTGGACGCGCGGCTCGGGGTCATCGAGCAGACGCGGCGGCACACTTACCTCGCGGCGCTCCTGGGCATTCCTCACCTCGTCATCGCGGTGAACAAGATGGACCTCGTGGACTGGAGCGAAGACCGCTTCCAGGAAATTCGCGACGAGATTGAATCTTTCCTGCCCAAGCTCGACGCGTTCAAGGACGTGAAGTTTGTCCCCATCAGCGCGCTCAACGGCGACAACGTCGTGGACGCCTCGCAGCACACGCCGTGGTATGTCGGGCCGACGTTGCTCGGCCACCTCGAGACGGTGCACATCGCGAGTGACTGGAACTTGACCGGCCTGCGTTTCCCCGTGCAGTGGGTGAACCGGCCGAACAACCCGACGGACAAGGCACTCCACGATTTCCGTGGCTTAAGCGGTCAACTCGCCGGCGGCATCGTGAAGGTCGGCCAAAAAGTCATGGTCCTGCCCAGCGGTATGAAGAGCACGGTGAAGGACCTGTGGACTTACGACGGTTCGTTGCCAGAAGCGTTCTGCCCGCAGCCCGTCACGATCGTGCTCGAACACGACCTCGACATCAGCCGGGGCGACATGCTCGTGGGGCTCGACCACTTGCCGGGCATGGCGAACGAACTGCGTGGGCGGGTTTGCTGGATGAACCAGCGCCCGCTCCAGCGCGGGAAGAAATACTTCCTCAAGCACACCTCGCAGACCGTCCAGGCCATCGTCACGAACATCGAGAGTCGCATCAACATCCAGACCTTCGACCCTGAGCCGGAGCCGACGGAGTTGGGCGCGAATGACATTGGCGAAATCCGCATCCGCACGGCCAAGCCCGTCGTGTTCGACGGCTACAGCCACAACCGGCTGACCGGTTCGTTCATCCTCATCGAGCAAGGGACGAACGCGACGGTCGCCGCCGGGATGCTCTACCCGCCCACCGAGTTGGTGAAGCCGGAGTATAACGACTTCGCGATTTAGGCTGAGGTTGGGCAGATGGCGTTAGCGCAGAATCACCGTGTCCGCGACGGCGAGGTCGAGCGTCAGCACCGTCTGCCCGCCCTGCTTGCGGGTCGTGATTTTACCGCCGCTGGCTAGCTCGATTTTCTTCTGCGGCAGCGCGGTTTGGAGAGTCACCTGCAAACCCTTCAACGGGGTTGAGGTCCAGTTCACCAGCACGAGCGCGGCGGCGGACTTGGACTCGATGAGGTTTGCCTCCACCAGTGGCTCGGAGCAGACCACTGGACGCGCCACCTTTTCCACTGGCAGCCCGATGAGTTGCCGAGCACCGGCGTGGAACTGCGTTGGGATGAAATGCGTCAACGAATCCGCCGCGCTGGTGCGGTCGCCGGGGCGTTTGGGCATCGCGGGCTGCAAGTAGGTCAACGCCGGGAGGAAGCCGCAGTAGAGAGCGCGCCCTGCCCCGTGTGTGCGCGCGACGACGGCGGGTGATCCGTCTCTAAACGAGCCCAGCACCTCGCTGCCGTTGGCGGTGAACTTGCCCAGCGCAGCGAAGACCGGTAGGGCCCCGCCGGACTTCATCGTGACTTGATCCAGTGGCTCGCAGAACGGCAGGTCCGTCTTCTCGAATAGCACGAGCGGATTCGTCGAGATGGTTATGGCTTGGGGCAGCACGCCGAACAGCGGACGCAACGCGGTGTTCGGCTGGTTGAACTCGTCGAGCATGCCTGCGCCGGCCGTGGCGAAAAGTTGACCGCCCTTCTGCACCCAATCCACCATTGCGCGTGATGCCGCTTGGCTCACGTTCGCGTCGGTCAGGTAGAGCGCGGAGTAGCCCGCGAGCGTGCCGCGCAAGGCGTCCTCCTCCTCCACGATGTCCAGCGGCGTCTGTTGATGTCGCACGGCGACGGCGAGCGAGCGCTTCTCCGGGCCGAAGGGCGCGCGGTGGTTCTGCCACACATCGCCGGTCTGCGAATACCACAGCGCGGCCTTGCCCCAGCGCGGGCGGCCGTCCTGCACGATGTCTTCGAAGGTGGCCAACTCATGGAACGCGCGGCGCACCTCGACGAACATCGCCGGGTTGTTCACGTAGTTCTCTGTGTAGGCCGCCTGCACGGGCCGGAACTCGAAGAGGTTCACGATGGTCATGCCGTGGCCGAGTGCGCCGTAGAAGAGTCGCCGCCAGCTCTCGGGCCGGTTACCGGGCATGTGCGGCATCACGTAGAAGTGGCTCTCGCGGCGAGGCTCGTAGCGGTTCGCGGCACGGGCCAGGTCGAGCAGCAGGTTGTTCATCTGCTGCGAGCCGACCGGCACCTGAAAGATGTAGTCCTCGCTCCACGGCATCGTCATGCCGCCCTGCCGAAACAGCGAAATCCACATATGCGCGTCGCCGAGGTAAAACGGGCCGTGGTGTGGAGAAAAATTCGCGCCCGTGTCGGCGTTGGGCAGCGCACGCTTGATGAGGTCGGTGCGCTCCTTCAACTGCTGGATGCCGAAGTGATACGCGTAGATCTGCGCGAAGTAGAAGAGCCGTGGGTTCGTCTCGCGCAGCGAGGGCGAGGCGTCGTAGGTCACCTTCGACCAGTCGCCGCCAGAAGCAGGATTTAAGTCGCTCGGTTTCAGGTCGCGCGCCTTGGCCCACTCGCGGAACGGTTCGTCGCTCTTGGCGGGCGGGCGACCCAGGCCGATTTCATCGCCCAAGCTCACCACGCGGATGTCCTCCAGCCTTTGCCCGTCTGTTTTCAGCTTCGCAAAATGCTCGTTGAGCTTCGGCGTCGACACGCTGCGCACGTCGATGTAACTGCTGGCGCGCGGTGCGGCCTTCGCGCTCTTGGGGCGGCCATTCAAAGCGAACAGCTTGAGAAACTCCTCGCGCGCGGCCGTGTATTTCGCCTCGCCGGGCCGCTCGTCAAAGGTGTAGCCGTAAATCAGCGTGCGCTCCGGCGGCTTGCCGCGCGCGGGGTTCTGTTTCAGGTGGGCGAGCAGGTCGTAGAGGAGCGTGTCGGTCGTGCGAAAGCGCCGCGTCCAGCGCGTGTTCGCGTCGTAGGCGACCTCGAGCGCGTTGGTGTGGGTCTCGAACTTCGCGACCGACTCCAGTTTGCCCGCTGCGTTCTTCACGCCGAACTCCAGCCGGTAATGCACCGGCGCGCCCTTGGTTTTCGATGCGGCGGTGAAGCGCCACTGACCGTCGTTGAGTGTGTCGAGCAGGCTGCCGACCTCCTCCCACTCGGTGGTCACGCCCGCCTCGGCGGTGAGCGACTTCGGCTTCCAGGTGCGTTGGTGAATCCAATACGGCGAGTGCTCGATGCCCACGGGCACAGTCAGCGTGAGCGGCGTGGCGGAGAGGTTGTGAAACTTCAGGAACACGTCGCCCGCTTGGGTGAGCAGGCCATCCAGTGGGAGGTAGTTTTCTTTTAAGATGCGCGTCTTCACGCCTTCCTCGTCCTTGGTCAGGACGATGGCATCCACATGACGGCGTGCGGCCGGTTCAGGCTGATTCTCGGCGATGAGCGTGAGCCTCGCGCGGCCTGGCGCTAGTTCCACCCACGCGTCGTGGCCTTCCCAAACCGTGTTCTCCACCTGACCCCATTCCCAGCCGACCTCCGTCTTCAGCCCTTGGCGAAAGGCCCAAATCTTCTGCTGATCGCGCGCGCCATAAGGCCGGTCCAGTTTCACCTGCCCGCCCTGCTCGACGCGCAATCGGAAGCGCGTCTCGAAACGATACGCCGCCTCGTAGCGCACGAGCGCGAGGTAGCGCCCGGCGGTGGGCACGTCCACTTCGAGCGTCGCCTCGGTGCGCGCACACTGCTCCGGCGCGCCGAGGCAGGCCTTACGGCTGAGGAAGCTGTTTGCCAGCGTCGCGGCGTAGTAATTCTCGCCCCAGTTCATCGTGCGCCAGCCGGTCGCGCCACCGGGCCTCACAGCGAACTCTTCCGCCTCGATGGCAAAACTTCCGTCCGGCTGCGCGGCCACCGGCTGTGTGTTGCGGTAAGCGGGTGCGAGCGCGGCATCGTTGCTCGCGGGGGCTGCCGGGAGGGAGTTGACCAAGGCGGTGGCCAGCACCACGGCTGCGTGCGTAAGGATGCTGGAACGGAAAATGATAGTCGGGGTCATGATTCCTTCACCAGACGCGACCGGGTGGGGCTTGTTCAAGTCGCGCATCTTAACACCGCCCCGGAGCGCGACCTTCCAGGCCGCAGCGGATGATTCGAGCGAGGGCATGAAAGTTCAAAACCCGCAGGCTACGCTTGGCTGCTGTGGGCGGGACGCGCGCGCTCCGGGGCAACCGTCAGCGCTGGAACTCCGGCACTGCCTCGGCGAGAAATTCCTGCACGCGGGCAAAGGTCTTGTCCTCGTCGCCGGGTAGGCATTGCGCAAAACAAGCTACGTAGGCCCAGCGTTGCAAGGTGCCGGTCTTCAACAACTCCTCTGCCATCCAGCGGAGCCGGTCGGAGCGATGCGCTGTGACCGCGCCATCAGCCACGAACCAATACACGTAGATCGCCTGCACGGAGACGCGCTGGCCGCTGGAAGTGAGGAACTGCTTGCTCGCGATGAGTTTGAGCGCAGGAACTTCGCGCGGCTGGGGCTTGGCGACGGGCAGGCGGACCTCCTCGGACTTCTCGATG
Source organism: Klebsiella pneumoniae (assembly GCA_943330855.2). Taxonomy (GTDB): domain Bacteria; phylum Verrucomicrobiota; class Verrucomicrobiia; order Limisphaerales; family SXTU01; genus SXTU01. The sequence goes on along the minus strand of CALQJI020000053.1, from coordinate 11,370 downwards.
AGCCAGCCTTGGCCGGTGAGGCAGTATTGCGGTTGATGTATGCTCGTGCGATCTCGGCCCATGAGCACGACTTGCAACAGCAACGGCGAGCCATCTGCGGCCGTGTAAACACGCTTGCCGATGGAGGTGTCAGCGGGCAAGGCGCTCAACTCAACCTCGGCCGCAGGTTCTTCGCGTGAAGTCATGCCGCCGACTTGCTCCGGGAGTAAGATGCGCCACCGTGCGGAACCCGGCACCGGCTCCGCGAGCACGCCGGGACGACCGAGGGTTTGCCGTGTCTGGAGTTTGTAAATCGCTCCGCCGGCCACGGCCATGAGGAGCAACGCAGCGACCAGCGGCGCGGCGAGCAGCACCCCGGTAGGGTGAGCCTCCGTCGAACCCCATTTGCCGACGTAGAAGGCGCGAGCGAAGCGAGCATCGCGCTGCTCCGCGTGGTTTCCCGAACTGCTTGCTGCGCTCGCCTCGCTGGGTTCGAGTTGGGGCGCGACGGAGTCTCGCCCTACCGGGGCGGCCGCCTGCTCCCGCATGAGCCAGCCCGCCAGAAACATCAGCCCGATGGCCACGGCGAAGGTGACGTAGCCGAGATTCGTTTCCGCCGCCGCACCAGCTTTGTGTCCGAACGCTTCCGCGAGGATGATGACCGTGGTGATGCGCGCCACGTTGCCGGCCACGGCCAACGGGGCGGCCAGCGCCATCATCGCCGCCCGCTTCCACGGCGAGCGGAACGCCACGTAGCCGTAAATCGTCGTCACCGCCAGCAGCGAGGTGAGGCTGCGGATGCCGCTGCACGCGGGGGCCACGTCGTAGTTGAAGGTGCGTGCGGTGTTGAAGATGGCGGTGCCATCGCGCAGCACGTCGAGGCCGAGCAGGTTGTGGCCGATGCCCACGGAGAGCTGCGTCACGAGCAGGCGCAGTTGGAACAAGAGCCCTTCGCCCAACGCCTCCAGCGGCACGCAGAAACCCAGCAACAGGAACGGAAAGAAGGTCTTTCGCATCCAACCCGGTCCCCACACGAGGCCGACGAGGCACCAAACCCCGCCCGCCAGCGCCACCATCGAGACGCGCGGCTGTTGCACCGTGAACGCGAGGACGTGCAGCACGAGCGCAAGTGCCACGCCGACCAGCGCGGGCAGCCAATGACGCGTCGGCGTGGCGAGCAGCTCATCTCGTCGCAGCCAGAGCAGGATGAGCACGACCACGGGCACGAGTTTGCCGTGTTCCGCCTCCAGCGCCTCGGCACTCCACGCGCCCCACATCCACGCGAAGAGCGAGGGCTGGTTCGTGAAGTTGAACGAGCAGTGACCGAGGAAGTGGAACAGCAGCACCCATGCGCCGAGCAGGGTGAGGAACAGCGGCTTGTTCGGCAGCCACGCCCAGAACGCGCGGAACTCCACGAGGAATTCCTCGGCGAGCGTCGGTGCGGGTTGGGCGGGTTCGGCCATGCGGCGCAGTCTAGCTAGGCAGCGTGAAAGGCCAAGCCCGCGATGGAGTGCGGCGGTAGAGCGCAGGGGCGCCGCCGCTTTTGAAGCGAAGGGACGCAGCCTTTTGAAGCCAACTTTGTTTTTTGGCCACGGATGAAACACGGATGAAACACGGAAAGCTCCGAGCGACGAACGGCGGTTTCCATCCGTGTTCAGTCCGTGTTTCATCCGTGGCTAAAAACGCGGCGGTGACGCCGAAAGCGGGGTCGCCGCTGCGCTTTGCCACCGCCCTCCATAAGTGGCACGAAGTCCCGCGCGGCTCGTAACGTCTGTCCCGCATGAATCGCCTCCTGCTCGCCTTGTTGCAGTTTGCTCCGCTGGCCTTCGCCGCCGACCGTTACCTTGGCCTCGACACGGCAAATTACCTCGGCCCCGTGCGCGTGGAAGTCACCTTGCCCGGCACCAAGAACTTCACTGAAGGCCCGGCGGTGGATGCGGAGGGCAATGTCTTCTTTACAAACACCGGCGAGATTCTCAAGTGGGAGCCGGGGGCCAAGAAGCTGTCCACGTTCCGCAAGCCCAGCAATGGCGCGAATGGGCTGGCCTTCGACCGGCAGGGTCGGCTACTCGCGTGCGAGGCGGTGGATGGCAAGCAGGGTCGCGTCACCCGCACGGACATGAAGAGCGGCGCATCGACGGTGCTCTGCGACCAGTTCAACGGCTTCCCCCTCGGCGGACCGAACGACTTGTGCGTGGATGGCAACGGACGGATTTACTTCACTGCGCGCCTCGCGAACACGAACGCGGCGACCGGCAACGTCAACTCGGCCTATCGCATCGACCCCGATGGCAAGGTCGCGCGCATCCTGGCCGCGCCGGAGATTGACATGCCCAACGGCCTCGCCGTCGCGCCGGACAACGGGACGTTCTACCTCATCGAGTCCGACGGGCGCGTGAACCGGGCTCGGGTGGTGCGCGCTTACGACTTGAAGTCCGACGGCTCCGTCACCAATCACCGCGTGCTCTACACTTTTTATCCCGGACGCGGTGGTGATGGGATGCGCGTGGACGCGGCGGGCAACCTCTACATCGCCGCCGGGCTGCATCAGGCGCGTGGCACCAGCGAGACGCTCGACACGCGCCCCGGCATCCATGTGCTGACGCCGCAGGGCAAGCTCGTCGCGTTCGTGGAGACGCCCGAGGACACGCTCACGAACTGCGCCTTTGGCGGCGCGGACGGACGGACGCTCTACGTGACGTGCGGTCGCTTCCTGCTCAGCCTACCGACACACACGGCGGGGAGTCCGCTGTATCGCGTTGTGAAGTAGCCGCCGAGGTGAGGATGCCGACTCGGTTGCGCTCGAACAAATCCGCCTCCTTACCTCGGCGGCTACAAGTCCAGTCTGTTCAGTGGTTGAACGCGAACTCTTTGGTGTTCAGCAGCGCCCAGAGGAGGTCGACGAAGAAGGCTTCGCGCGGGTCGGCGGCGCTGCGCTGGCGGATGACGGCTTCGCGCTCGGCGTCGGTGGGCTTGCGAGCGAGGGTGGTGAGGTAGAGCTGCTCGGTGAGTTGGGCGTCGTCGGGGAATTGCTTCAGCAGCGCGGTGAGGCGGGCGTCGGCCGACTTAATTTTCTTAAACAGGTCTTCGCCAGTGTTGAGGTGGAGGAGCTGCGGGAGCGTCACGTCGCCGCTGCGCTCGCAGGCACAGGCGGTCACGCGGTCGCTGCGGCCGAAGAGCGTGAGGAAGTAGCTGTTCACCGTGGAGTCCGGGAGTTGCACGGCGCGCAGGCCGACGGGGTAGCCGGGGAAGGTCTCGGGCACGCCGGTCACGTCGCCGACGGCGTCGAGTAACACCTCCGCGGGCAGGCGGCGGGCGTAGAAGTGCGAGTGGAAGCGCTGGTCGGCGGCGTTCGCGCGCGTGGTGTCGGCGGCGAGCTGGTAGGTGCGCGAGGTGACGATGAAGCGCATCAGCTTGCGGAGGTCGTGGCCGGCGGCGAACTCGCGCTTGAGCAACGCCCACAGCTCGGGGTTCGACGGCGGGTTGCTGTCGCGCAGGTCGTCCACCGGCTCGACGAGACCCACACCCATGAAGTGCCGCCAGATGCGGTTCACCATCGCGCCGGCGAAGTAGGGATTCTCCGGCGCGGTCATCCAGTCCGTGAAGGCGGCGCGCGGGTCGGCCCCCTCGGGCATCGCGAGCGCGCGGCGGTCGAGCGGTTGGGCGACCATCATCTGGCGGGTGCGCGGCTGCTGGACGGAGGGCGGCTTGGCGCGGGTGGACTTGATTTGCTGCGTCAGCTCGCCGACGCGCTTCTCGGAGGAAGTGACTTCCTTCGCGCGCTTCTCGACTTCCTTCGCTTCAAGGCCCGGCGCGGCGGCGGCTTCTTTGGCCTTGGTAACTTTCTCCTCCGCCTGCTGAAGTTGCTTGTCGAGCTGCAGCTCGTTTTGCGTGCCGAGTTGCAGCGCGGTGAAGCCGTCCAGCGGCTCCTTGCGGTCCAGTGAGACGCGCGCGAAGAACGCGGCGAAGTGGTAGAAGTCGTCCTGCGTGTAGCGTTCGAGTGGGTGGTTGTGGCAGCGGGCGCAGCCGATGCGCGTGCCGAGGAAGGCCTGCGCCACCGAGTCCGGCAGGTCGGACTGCTCGGGTTGGCGCTTCTCGCCGAGGTTGTAGATGAAGTAGCCGACGGCCGGTGTCTCGCTGGCGGAACCGCGCGCGGTGAGCACGTCGCGGGCGAGCGCATCCCACGGACGGTTCGCGGCGACTTGCGCACGGAGCCACGCGTGGAAGCTGCGGACGCCCTTCGCGCCGCGCACGTCGTGGTCGCGCTCCTTGCGGTTCTGGAACAGGTCGGCGAGCTGCAATGTCCAGTAGTCAACAAAGCGCGGACTGCCGAGCAGCTCGTCGGCGAGCTTGGCGCGCTTGGCGGGGGAAGTGTCCTTGGCGAACGCGGCGGCAACTTCAGCCGTCGGCAGCGTGCCGGTCAGGTCGAGGTGGAGGCGGCGGGCGAAGGTCGCGTCGTCGCAGGGCGGCGCGGGCGGGAGGCGGAGCGCTTGGAGCTTCTTGAAGACCGCGTCATCAATGGCGTTCTGCCGCGCGGTGAAGTCGGCGGGCCGAACCTGGTTGGCGTAAGGCATCGTGAACGAGACGACCTCGACGAAGCCTTGGAAGTGGACACGCACCGAGGCCTCGCCTGCGCGCAACGCGGTCGCAACGCCGGTGGGCGTGACCTTCACGGTGGACTCGTCGTTGGCGAAGAATTGCGCGAGCCAGGTCACGTCGCGCTCGCGGCCATCGGTGTAGGTGGCGCGGGCGGTGACCGGAACCTGGTCGCCGGGCTTCAGCGGGCGGGTGACGGCGGAGAGCGTGAGCTTCGCGACGCGCGCCTCGTTCGTGGTCGGGCCGGGAGCGCCGGCGACAATCCAGTCGCGGAGCAAGGCGTGTTCGCGGGAGCCGGGGGCGAACCGCGCGCCGCCCTCGTGCGGTTCGGCGGCGAGCGCCTTCGTGAGCAATAGGCTGGCGTCGGGTTGCGCGAAGTTGAGGCGACGGCCCCGGCTCTCGCGGGCGAGATGCTCGTAGTCTTCGTCCGGCGCGAAGCCGCGCAGGGAGAGGCGGAAGCCGTTTTGGCCGGCGAGCTTGCCGTGGCACGCGCCCATGTTGCAGCCCGCGCGGGTGAGCAGCGGGATGACGTCCTCGCGGAAGGACGGCGCAGCGGACGCGGACAGGGCGAACGCGAGGAGGAGAAGCAAGTGGGTGAGCCGGAACATCGGGTGGTTCAGACTGTGACTGGCTTTGGCCGATTCAGAGAACGGCGGTGCGCATGAAATTCTGCAGCCACGTGCGCCAGCACGCCGCGTCGACACGGACGGATTTAGAGTTGGACTTTGAGGTGTCGCTCTCAATTATCTGCGCCGTTCAGCAGCCACGGTTTAATCATGCGCACGCCCCGAGTTCTAATTGTTGAGGACAGTCCCGAGATGGCTGACCTGCTCGGGATTTCGCTCCAGACGGACGGCATCGAGTCCAGCGCGACTGGAGAGGGTGGAAAAGCGTTGGAGCTGGCGCAGGCCGAGACTTTCGACCTCGTGCTGTTGGACCTCGGTTTGCCGGACATGGACGGCCTAGATTTGCTGGCCACGCTCAAGGCCAGTCCGGCGTTGAAGCACATCCCGGTCATCGTCATCACGGGCCGAGATCGCACGGAGGACAAGCTGCGTGCGTTCAACCTCGGTGCGGTGGACTACGTCAACAAGCCGTTCAACTTCCTGGAGGTGCAGGCCCGCATCATCGCAACGCTGCGGCGCAAGTCGGCTTCTGACGACGCCGAGCAGGCAGTCACGCAGGAGCGCCAACGCACGCACGAGGAGATGCTGCGCATCAGCCGCGCGGTGGACGACGCGGGGGATGCGATCGCGATTTTCAACCCGGAGCGCAGCGTGACTTATGTCAACGATGCGCACGCGGACTTCTTCGGGCTGAAGGTAGCGGAATTTCAGGCGTCGCAACGGCACCGGCGGTTGTTTCAGAAGCCGGAGCTGTGGGACGAGATGTGGCGCATTTGCGAAGAGGGCGGCGCGTGGAGTGGCGAGGCCGAGGTGTATGCGGCCGGCGACCGAAACGCCCCGACGCTTTGCCGCGCGGACGCGATTCGGGACGAAGAAGGGGCGTTCCTCGGCGTGGTTCTCATCTTCACGGATATCACGCAGCGCAAGCGGCTCGAGGAGGATTTGCTTTACCTCGCCAACCACGACCCGCTCACCGGCCTGCACAATCGCCGCTTCTTCCTCGAAGTGCTCCAGAGCGCCGTGGGCAGGGCCGTCCGTGGCACGCACAGCTTTCTACTCTACCTCGACCTCGACAACTTCAAGGTCGTTAACAACTCGCTCGACCACCAGTCCGGCGATCGCCTCCTCATGGACGTGGCGCGCACCTTGCGCGACCAGCTCCGGCCCGGCGACGAGTTGGCCCGGCTCGGCGGCGACGAGTTCACGGTGCTGCTCAATGGCGCGGACGAGGCTGTGGCTACGAAGTTCGCACGCATGCTGGTGCAGATTTTCGACGAGTCCCGGTTCAAGGAAGGCGGCAAAACCTTCTGTTGCACGGCGAGCATCGGCCTCTCGCGCATTGACGGCGAGGTCACCGCCGAGGACGCGCTCTCGCACGCGGACTCCGCCTGCTACTACGTGAAGACGCACGGGCGCAACGGCTACGAAGTCTTCCGCCCGGACAATCAAGCCATCGCGCAACTCAGCGCCGAAGCTGGCTGGTCCATCCGCATCAAGGACGCCCTGCGGGACCACCGCATGGAAATGTGGCTCCAGCCCATACTGCCGCTGCGCGCCGACGGGCGCGCGTATTTCGAAGCGCTCGTCCGACTACGCGACCCGGACGGCAAGATCATTATGCCGGGGCAGTTTCTTTCCGCCGCCGAGAACTTCGGGGACATGCAGCAAATTGATCAGTTCGCGCTCTACGAGTCCATGAGCCTGATGGCCACGCACCCGAAGCTGTCGCTCTCCATCAATCTCTCCGCACGCACGCTGAACAATGCCCACCTGCCCGTCATCGTCGAGCGCTTGCTCTCCGCATCGAACATCGCGCCGGACCGCGTGCTCTTTGAGATCACCGAGACGGCGATGATCCAGAACCTTGTCCAGGCACGCCAAATCATCACCACCATCAAACAGCTCGGCTGTCGCTTCGCCTTGGACGACTTCGGTGCCGGCGCGTCCTCCATGCTCTACCTGCGAGACCTGCCGGTGGACGTGCTGAAGATTGACGGTAGCTTCATCCGCTCCGTGGACGTTGACCTCGTCAACCGCGCGCTGGTGAAGTCCATCAACGAGATCGCCCACATCTTGGGCAAACAGACAGTGGCCGAATACGTCGTGAACGGGGCCGTCCTGCAGGTGCTCAAAACCATCGGCGTGGACTACGTGCAAGGCTGGCACGTCTGCGAGCCAGCCCCGCCGGAGCATTTTTTCAAGATGGGCTTAGAGAACGTGGTTCTGCCGAGGGCATGACTGGGGTGGGCGGAGGTTAGGAGGCAAGCTGCGTGCTCGGCACGCGCGCGCCGCATTTCACTCCGCGATTTTTTCCGAACGCGCAGGCTTCCGCCGCTGTCTCTTGCCCGGTAATCTCTTTCCCGACATGAACACCGGCATCTCCGCCATCAACGAAGAAGTCCAACGCGCCGCCGCCTTTGTCCCCACGCTCTTCGCTGAGCTGAACAAGGTCGTCGTCGGCCAGAAATACCTCGTCGAGCGCCTCACCATCGGCCTGCTCGCCAACGGCCACGTCCTGCTCGAAGGCGTCCCCGGCCTCGCCAAGACGCTCTCCGTCAAATCCCTCGCGTCGTGCCTCGACGTGAAATTCTCCCGGCTTCAGTTCACGCCGGACATGCTGCCCGCCGACGTCATCGGCACGCAGATTTACAACCCGCAGTCCGGCGGCTTCACCACGCGCAAAGGCCCCATCTTCGCTAACCTCGTCTTGGCCGACGAAATCAACCGCGCGCCCGCCAAGGTCCAGAGCGCGTTGCTCGAAGCGATGCAGGAGAAGCAGGTCACCCTCGGCGACACGAGCTACAAGCTGGAGGAGCCGTTCCTCGTGCTCGCCACGCAGAATCCCATCGAGCAGGAAGGCACGTATCCGCTGCCCGAAGCGCAGGTGGACCGCTTCATGTTGAAGCTCAAAATCGGCTACCCGACACGCGAGGAAGAGCGGCAAATCCTCGACCTCATGGCCCGCACCAGCGGCCTGCCCAGCGTGCAACCGGTCGTCGAGGCCAAGACTATTCTCGCCGCGCGCCAGGTCATCAACGACATCTACGTGGACGACAAGGTGAAGGACTACATCGTGGACCTCGTGTGCGCCACACGCGACCCGGCCAAATACAAAATCAACGTCAAGGACTTCATCCAACTCGGGGCCTCGCCGCGCGCGACCATCTCGCTCGCGCTGGCCGCGAAGGCCTACGCCTTCCTCAAAGGCCGCGGCTACGTGACCCCGCAGGACGTGAAGAGCATCGGCATGGACGTGCTGCGCCACCGCGTGGCCATCACCTACGAAGCCGAGGCCGAGGACAAGACCAGCGAGATGGTGATTCAGAAGATTTTTGACGAATTGCCAGTGCCATGATCCCTCGCGAGCTACTCAAGAAGATCCGCCAGATCGAGATCCGCACGAACCGCCTCGTGTCCGAGTCCGTGTCCGGCGCGTATCACAGCGTCTTCAAGGGGCAGGGCATGAACTTCGACGAGGTGCGCGAGTATCAGCCCGGCGACGACGTGCGTGCGATTGACTGGAACGTCACCGCGCGCATGAACCACCCGTTCATCAAGAAGTTCGTCGAGGAGCGAGAGATGACGGTGATGCTGGTCGTGGACCTCAGCGGCTCCGGCCTGTTCGGATCGGGCGAACAATCGAAGCGCGAACTGGCCGCCGAGATCGCCTCCGTGCTCGCGTTCTCGGCCATCCGCAACAACGACAAGGTCGGCCTCGTGCTCTTCAGCGACGAGGTGGAGAAGTTCATCCCGCCGCGCAAAGGCCGCCGCCATGTCCTGCGCGTCATTCGCGAAATCCTTTTCTTCGAGCCGAAGCGCCACGGCACTGATTTGCCCGGCGCGCTGCACTTCGTCAGCCGGATGCTGCCGCACAAATCGGTGGTAGTGGTGCTCTCAGACTTCCTCGAAGCCCGCGCGCCGACGCGCTTCGGCTCGCGCGTCCCCACGCAGCCGATGGCTTACGGCGAGCCCCTCGCATCCGCGACACAAGTCGCCCTCCGCCAGGCCCACCGCCGCCACGACCTCGTGGCCGTGCAAATCACGGACCGCTACGAGCTGGAACTTCCCGCACTGGGCCGGCTCGTGTTGAAGGACGCCGAGACCGGTGAAGTCGTGGAAATCCAGACCGGTAACGCCCGCCAGCGCGCCGCCTTCGCCGAACACCAGGCGTTGTTCCAAACCGCGCTGCGTCGCGTCTTCCGCACGATGGGCGTGGACTCCATCCAACTCCGCACAGACCAGCCTTACGCGGCGTTGCTCGGGAAGTTTTTCGACACACGCGTGAAGAGGAGGCGGCGCGGGAAGTAATTAGCCCTCGCGCACTCAACGCATCGCCAAAAACTAGGCACTTACTTCTCCATGCCTCCGCTCATCCTCGCCTCCGCCTCGCCCCGCCGTGCGGAGCTGCTACGGGAGATGGGCGCAGATTTCACCATCCTCACTCGCCCCACGGCGGAGGCTCACCACGAGGGTTTCACCGCGCGCGAACTGTGTCTGCTCAACGCCTATCGCAAGGCCCGCGCCGTCGCGAAGCTCCACCCGCAGGCGCTCGTGCTCGGCGCGGACACGCTCGTCTATCTAGGCACGACGCTTTACGGGAAGCCCGTCGGCCTCGACGATGCGCACCGGATGCTGCGCGAACTGGCGGGTCACACGCACCAAGTCGTCACCGGCGTCTGCCTGCTGCAACTCGGCGCGAACCGCTGCCGCCTGTTCGCCGAGACGACGAACGTGACCTTCAAGCCGCTTTCGGAGTCGCAAATTTCCGCCTACCTCGCCGCCATCCAGCCGCTCGACAAAGCTGGGGCTTATGCGATTCAAGACCGGGGCGACGAAATCGTGGAGCGCATTTCCGGCTCGTTCAGCAACGTGGTTGGCCTGCCGGTGGAACGCGTGAAACACGAGCTGGCCCGCTGGCAACGGCGTTGATTTGCGGTGCGCTCTGCCCCCGCACTCCAAAGCGCTACCGCTTCTGCCCTTTGTCGGTGAGAACCTTTGGCGTGAGCGCTGAAGACGGGATGATTTTCTTCTCCGCACCGTCCACGGTCCACGAGAGCTTCGCTGAGGCAAAGCCGGTGTTTTCGTAATACTCCATCACGAGGTCGTAGCTCTTTCCCGCTTCGAGTTTGAGTTCGCCCTTGTGCTCCGTTGCGCCCTGGTCCACCCACTGGTCCACGAGCTTCTGGCCATTCACCCACAGCCGCGCGCCATCGTCCGACTCGGTGATGAACGTGTAGGTGCCGGACTTCTCCGCCTTCACCAGCCCGGTCCAACGCACGCAGAAATCCTCGATGCCCGTGCCGCGCACGCCGGGGCCACCCTCGCCCCAGTCGAAGCCGATTTCCTTGTCGAGCCGCAGCGCGGGTTTGCCGGCGAACTCGCGGCCTTTGAAGTAATGGCCGACTAGGCCGCGTGTGTCCGACGGCAGTTTCGCCACATCCAACTCGCCGGGCGGCGCGAGTTCCTTGGGCGTGAGTCGAAAGCTCGGGATGGGCTGCTTGAGCGTCGAGGGGCCACTCCACATCAGCTTCGCCGCTGCGCCGCCGCCGCTCTCGAAGAACTCCATGATGACCTCGTAGCGCTTGCCGTCCTCCATCGCGAACTCAGGGCTTTTGTCCTCCGCAGGCGCGTGGTCGGTCCAGTTATCAATCAGCAGCTTGCCGTCCACCCACAGCCGCACGCCGTCGTCAGACTCGGTGATGAAGGTGAACTTGCCCGTGGCCGGGGCCTGCACCGTGCCGCTCCAGCGCACGCTGAACTGGTCAGCGGGCAGGCCGTCGGCAGGGGCCTCGGGCCAGTCGAAGTTGACCTGCGCATCCACGCGTTTGAGCGCGGGCGGGCCGGTGAGTTCCACGCCTTTGAAATACTGGCCGAGCAAACCGGTCTTTGCCTCTTGGGCGAGCGCAGAGGTGGCAACGAGCAGGGCGAGGAGTGATAAGAATTTTCGTTTCATGAGTTGATGGGGTGAGTGTAGGAATATTTCGTCCGGCCCGCAACCGTCCAAGCCATCAGGCCACTAACCCGAGTTGACTCATATTAAATGTTACCGGGGCGGGGAGTTGGACGAGGAGTCCGACGATACGTTGACTCACATTCGTGGTTACCCAAGCCCCGAACATGAGTCGCTCCGCCAAACGCGAGGCCCTGGCCCGCATTCACGGCCGCTACG
>CALQJI020000052.1 GCA_943330855.2 Klebsiella pneumoniae | reverse complement strand
TTTGCTGGAGTTATACGCCTCCTGGCGGGGCTTTTCGCGGTCGGGAGGCTTGCGGCGACCCGCGTAGAATCGGCCTGCGGACCGGCGTTATACGCGCGGCACGCGTCGTTCTCGTCGCTATTTTCAGCGCATGTCATGGACACCGTTGCGGAAAAGGCTTGAAGAATTGTTGAATCGTCTACTCTTGGAGGTTCGAAATCTTCCTAAATTGTTTTCGCCTTTCCATGTGAATGATTTCACCGATTTGCCACGGCTTGTCGCCAAGCTGACGCAGCGAGCGGACCCGGTCTCCACCTTCCTCAGCGACCGGTTTTCCAGTGCGACAAGGGGGTTGCTCGCAAACTATCAACCATCAAACCCAACTCCACTGCAAACAGCGTTGGCGATAGAGCTTAACAAGGTGGCTGGCGGCCCACTGGTCTTTGATGCTCGGCGTTTTAGCGGCGTCGCTTTGCGCTCCGAAACGAAGAATCTTCAATCGAAGAACCCGCAAGGCGAGTCTGCTCGACACCTCAACCGGTTGTTGCTGGAGGATGCATACCCACTCGAACTGTGCAGTAGGCGGAGGACAACGCTCCTGAGTGCAGCGGGACGGTCGCATTGTTTAGTGCCCCGAAAAGCCGGTTCAGTCCAGGTGAGCGATCCCGAACAACCAGCCGGATCCAGTTGGACAGAAGACAGCCACAAAATTAGGGCGATGGAAATTCAACGATTTGAGCGGATCGAATTCATTGAACGCCTGGTTGACAGCGATCTCACAGATCCGTTAACGCAACGCCAGACGGTCGACCGTCTCAAAGTGCTCGGAATGTATGACAAGCTCGCCCCTCTATTCGCAGTGAAAACGCAACCCGCGCCTTCGAAGGCCGGAGGAAAGAAGCAGCGGAACTCACCTTGAAGCCATTGACCTGTTCGCGGGCCAAATCAATCCGGTCTAATTCTGAGCACTGATTGTCAGCGGGCAGGCCGTAAGGTTTTGTGGACAATTGTGGACAACAATTCCTCGTAAACCTGCGTAAGTCTTCGTTTCCAAAAATTGTCTGAACTCGCAGAATCTCGAATGTTTATAGGGTTGATATGCGGTTTTTACGAAAGCTTGCGAAGTCAATTTCTTGGGTTCGACCCCCGCCTCGCGCACCACTGTTTTATGGAGGTTTTCACAGCACGTTGATTTTTTGGGGACAGTTGTCCCAATGAAAACCAACGTGGCTACTTCGCCGGCGCCGTCGCGAGCTTCGCCTCCGTCTTCACGAGCGCGTCGGCAAAACGCCGTCCCACGTCGATGGTGCCGGCGGTATCGAAGTGCGCGCTATTCGCGAGGGTCGCGCCCGCCGTTTCTACGTAGGCGCAGCGCGGGTCCTTCGCGGCGAGCGCCTTCTGGGCCTCGACAATCTTCGGCATGAAGGCGTTCTTCCCGCCGCCGAACTGCGTGTTCACCGCGACCAGCGCGATGAGCTGCGGGGCATCCAAGTCCTTCCGCAGCGCGGCAATCATGTCGCCCAGCGCTTGCGTGTAACGCGGCGCGGCGGTGGCGTTCGCATCGCTCTCGCCTTGCACCCACGCGAGCGCGCGCAGCCGCAGCGTGATGCCCTGCGCCTTCGCGCCAGCGATGGCCGCCTTCGTCTCGGATACGAGCGCGCGATAGCACGAGCCACCGGGGCCAGGGTCGGCGGGGTTCCAATCCTGCGCCATGCCCGTGCCGCTCCACGCGGCCTTCACGATGGCCAGCGGCTTCTTCTCCTTCGCCACGAGCGCGCGGGCCAGGCCCATCTCCGGGCCGAAGCCTCCGGCCGCGCCGGAGAAGTTGCCGTATTGGCGCGCAGCCTTGCCCTTTTCCATCGGCGTGCCTTTGGGCTGGGGTTGAAGGCCTGGCAACCACTTTCCACCGCTGGTTGTGTCAAACTCATCCGGCGGCGGGTCGCCCGCGCGGAACCAGAACATCACCTGCTTGTCCGCCGCGTCGGTGGGAAGCTCGGACGGCTTGGCGTCGTAGCCCACGGCGTTGGACTGGCCGGCGATGAGAATAAGGTCGCGTGTCTCGGCGGCGGGGGACGAACCACAGAGGACACAGAGAGCGTAGAGGAAGGAGGTAAGTTTCATGCTGGAATCGAATTGCAAAATCACTTCGCGAGCGTCGCAATTTCTGTGGCCGCCACCACGCGGTGCAAGACCAGCGTCCGCCCGATCAGCCCGCGATAGTAGGCGTCGTGGAAGTAGAAGAGTTCCGCGCCGAGGATGAGCGAGGGGACGATGGGGGAGTCGGCGGAGAACTTCTTCGTCTGGCCTTCGCCGACGGGCTGGCCGTCTAGGTAGAGGCGCACGAGCCATTGGCCGTCCTTCGGCTCGGCGGTCATGGCGACGTGTTGCCAGCGGTCGGCGTCGAGCTTGGCGGTGGAGGTGATGCTGTCGTTCACGTTGATGCGCGTGGCGAGTTGGTAAGGGGCTTTCTGTCCGTGCAGGCCGAGGACGAAGCGCCGCGCGCCGTAGCCGATGATGTCGCCTTTGCCGCCGTGGCTGGACTTGCCCATCTCGGCGGCGGGCTTCACCCACGCGGCGAGCGTGAGGCCGGGGATGGGCGCGCCGCCGCCGTGGTGGCCGGTGAGCGCGAGCGGGAGCGTGTCTTTGCCGGTGTAGCCGGAGTGGCTGAGGTAGAAGCGGTTCAAACCACTGTCCAAGCGGTAGTCTTTGCGCCCGGTCGGGTTGTCCGCGAAGCGCAGCGCGGGGCGGCCCGCGTCGGTGACGAAGTCGAGGTTCGCGAGGTCGAGGTGGCCGAGGCCGCCGCCGCTGCCGTGGTTCAGCACGACGAGGCCCATGCCCTCCAGCATCCGGTAGTCCGCGACGGCCCCGGCGGGCGCGGCGGGAATGGACGCGGGTTGGTCGTTCGCTTTCGCGAGCACGCCGGTGGGCAACGCCTCGCCGTCCGTGAGCTTGCGGAACTCCACGTCGGTCACGAGGAACTCGCCCGTGCCCGCGTTGCCGAAGGCCAGCTCCAGCGCGCCCGCGTCCTCGGGCACGTCGAACGCGAAGCCCTGCTTGCGCCAGTCGAACGTGCCGTTGCCGACGAAGTGCCGCGCCTCGGCGAGTTTCTTGTTCGTCTTCGCCTGCGTCGCGGTCAGCTCGATGCGTCCGCCGGGGCCGTGGATGTTCGCCGCCTTCACCAGCGCGGTGACGGCGTAGCGGCCCTTCGCGAGCGGCGCGGCTTTGGCGAGGTTCGCTTTGCCGAAGGATGCGGGGCCGAACTTCATCGCGAATCCGCTGCCCGCGCCGCAGTTCTTCTCCAGCTCGTAGGTGGGCCGCGTGTTGTGCGCCGTCATGAACGGCGTGCGCCCGTAAATCCACGTCTGACTCAGCGGCACGAACTGCGAGAAGGTCAGCTTCGGCCACTCGTCGGCGAAGATGTAGTGGTGCTTCGGGTCGAGCGTGGGGGCGTCGTAGATGCGGGACTCGTCGAAGAGCGCCTTGGCCTCGGCGGCGGGCACGCCGGTGTAGCGATACTTCACTTCGAGGCGCGTGCCGGGCTTCGCGGTCTCGGGCGCGAAGCTCACGCCGGTGTCGTAAAACGCGGCGCAGACGGCGGTGTTCAGCTTGCGGCCCGTGCTCGTCGCGCTGCTGATGTCGTATTCCACGGCGGGTGCGACGTGGAGCTGCTCCAAGTGCCGGCCATACCAAACGCGGGTGCCGCCAGCGGTCTCCAAGTCATACTGCGGGCCGGGGTCGATGGGAGAAACAGGCCGATGGTAGCTGCCCGCGCCGCCCGCGCGCTTGGCGACGAGATACTGCCAGCGGAACGGGTCGAGCGGCGTGTGATGCTCGAAGTCGAAGCCGTAGCGGAAATAAAACGGCTCGCCGGGCAGCACCTCCAGCGCGCTCTCGATGTCGTAGGTGTAAGTGCCGCGCTTCGCGTCGTAGCCGACGGTCAGCGTGCTCTGCGTCGTGAAGCGGTCCTTCACGCTGCGCGCGGACCACGTCGCCTTCACGGACTTGCCGCCGCCGCTGGTGACGGGCGCGGTCCACTTGCTGTCCGCGTCCTTGAACGCGCCTTGGTTCGCGAGGTCCCAATGCGAATCCCATGTGAGCTGCGGTTTGTAGCCGGGGCGGAGCTTGGCGAAGATGCTGGGGTCTTTCTCGTAATGGAGTTGCAGCACCGGCTCATCGCCATCGAAGACGAACTGCCGCCCGCCGAGGAAGGGGCGCACGGAGAAATTCGGCGCATGCGGGCCCGGCGGCGGCTGCGTTATGGACGGTGCCTGCTCGACGATGACGTCGCTGAACGTGGCCTTCGCCCCGCCGCTGACCGCGATGCCGACCGCGCCGCTCGTCAGCGGCAGGAACGTGTCGTGCCACGCGAGCTTGTCCACGCCATCCACGCGCACGGTAACGCGCGAGCCTTGCGCGCTGGCGGATAGCTGGTGCGGTGTGTTGAGCTTCACCTCGCACGGCACCACGCACACGTAGCCGCCCTCCGGCCACTTCACAATCGCCACGACCTGATACCGGTGCGAGAGCTGAACGCGATACCCGCTATTCGTGCCGGCGCGCAGCAGCAAGCCGGCGTCGAAGCCGCCGTCGCTGAAGGTCGCGTCCGGCCACGCGCTCCAGCCTTGCCCGAAGAAGTTCGCAGACTTCGTGGGCGCGGTGATGGTGAGGCTCGCGGAGACGTGTGGGTTGGCGAACTCCTTCGGCGCGCGGAGGGAAGCCCACTTGTCACCGGTCAAGGTGGCGCTGTCGCCGGTGATGGCCGCGCCTTTCCATTCGGCGGGGTGGGGTGCCCACTTGGTCAACGACTCAGCGCCGAAGGATTGGCCGCAAAGAACGCAAAGGGACGCAAAGAGGAAGCGGAGCATGGGGCACATAGTCGGCTCACTTGGTGGACGGCTTCAGGGACTTCACCCCGGACAGCGGATAGTTGCTGACGGTGTCCCACGCGATTTGCTGGAGCAGCGGGCGCAACTCAGGGCTGAGTTTGTCGAGGTTAGCGTTGGTGTCCTTCAGACCGACGGGCGAGACCTTGTAGATGCAGGCGAAGTTGCAGTAGGTCGCGAGCGCGAGGATGGGTTCCTTGCCGTGGCCGATTTGGTCGGTGAAGAGGTCCGTCTGCTTCGTGAGGCCGGGGGCTTTGCCGGCGGCAATGAGTTCGCGCAGCTTCATCACGGCATCACCGACGGGGACGACGCTGACGGCGTCGCGGCCAAGGCCCTTGTTCAGGAAAGCGATTTGAGCTTCGAGGGTGGTGCGCCACTTGAGATTTGCAGCGCGGACGATGTCGAGCGAGCGCGTGTCGCGGTCCTCGTTCTTGGCGACCTTGTCGTTACCTTCCCAACCGTCCCACGGCATCCACGAGTGCTGCACGAGGAAGCGCATCTTGGCATTATGCTTCGCGCCCAGCTCGACGAAGTGGTTGATGCCCTCGTCCGGCAAATACACGTGCGGGGACATCGTCATCACGTCCACCTCGGAGGCGGTGAGGAGCGGTTTGGCCTTCTGTTTGTCGTCGGGAAGGTTCCAGTGCTGGATGACCTTCGAGCCGCCAATCATCTGCGCCGCGACCAGTTTGTGTCCCTCAATGCCCGCCGCTTGCACCAGCGGCGCGAGGCGCGAGGCCGTGAAGATGTGGAAGCTGTGCGCGGTGACGAGCACGCGCTCGCCCTTGGGTGCTGCGGCCGCGAGGAGGGAACTGGCGAGCACTGAAAGGACACCCAGGAGGCGGAGAAGTTTCATGGCTGCGTGCGACGGGCCGACGTGGGGGTGAATTCACGGTGGAAGCGCGGGGAGGCGTGGCTTCAGCGCCGCTTTTGGGTGGGGGGTATGCGGTAGGGCGTTTGGCTGGCAGGATTCATAGTATAGGAGTGGTCTGGAGGATGAGCCGAAGGGATTGGTGCATGTGGCGTGGTATTCTTCAAAGTGCCCCAAGGGCTGGGCTTCCTCGAAGGGGATGAGGGCCAGAAGAGTAATTTGTATACAAATGCTGCGGACTAGTAGTGGGTATGACTGGGAAGATGTCCTGAGCATACGGTCACAAAACGGGTGATAGCCGAAGGACTAGGCGTATTTTATCGGTTTGCGACTTTTTGCAGAAAAAGTCATTTCTGCCAGAGTGGCTCAGGGGTAGAGCAGGGGACTCATAAACCTCTGGTTATGCAGCACGGACGCCCACGTCCGCAGCCGAGCTTCGGTGGTATCGGAAGTGGATGCGGACGTAGGCGTCCGCGCTCCAGGTGCGCTGCGGTCACGGTGACTCGCTCATTCACTCCTTCCCCCGCCGGTCCTGCGCCCGTTTGCGGGCGAGGCGGAGGGCTTCGAGTTGACTGGTGGGGCCGGAGGAAGCTTCGGCGGGCGTGGCCGATTGGCCGCCCGGCAGGTCGGCCTTACCGGGCGCGGTAGGGACGCGCTGCTGCGCGTCCGCTTTGGGCTTCTGCTGCCGACGCCACAGGATGAGGTCGAGGGCGGAGGGCATTTTCTGCCTGGGGGACGATGGGATGCGTCTTTCACTTTCGGTGGGCGTGAGTTCCGCCTCCTTACCTCGGCGGCTACGGGCACCGAGCCAACCGGTGCGGCGCTCGAAGATTTCCACGAGGTAGAGGACGAGGGAGAAGAGGACGAGCCAGACGGCGAGGTCCACGAATTGCGGTTTGCTCGGGAGGGATTTCCAAATGCCGGGGAGGTCCACGCGGGCTTCGCCGCTCGTGGTGGCGCTGAGTTTCTCCAACGTCACACGGCCCCGGCCCGCTTGCTCGGGCGCGAACTCGGGGGAGTAGAGGAGACACACGGGCGGGAGGCTCACGGGGTTGAGGCCGGGGATTTCAACCGTGTTCAGCGCGGTCTCGCGGCCGCGGAGGGAGACGACGGCTTCGAGGAGGTCGGCGGATTTCCACTGCATCGGGAGCGTGAGTTTGGCGGGCGGATTGCCGGGCAGGCCGTGCAGGACTTTCACGCGCGGCGGGGTGGCGAAGGGTTCGTTGGTGCGCTCGGGGTCGAGGTGGAGTTGCACGAAACACGCGCCGTCGCGGATTTCCTGCGTGAGTAGCATGTTCTCAGGCAGCGTGGGCTGCTCGCCTGCCGTCCAGCGCGCGAGTGTGGCGTGGAAGTCGCCGACGCTCGGCCACTTCGCGAGGTCACCGGCATACCTACCATCCGCCTCGCCGGTGAAGGCCAGCGCGCGGCCGCTGCCGACTTGCCACGCGGCCACGATGGGCGCGGCGTATTCGTCGGTCGTAACGAGCGCGAGGTTCGCCTCGGGTTTCATGTAAGTCAGGTTGTAGCCGCCGAGCGCCGGGGGTTGCCAATCGCCGTGCCCGCCCAGCGTGCTGAAGCCGCCGGTGACTTTCACGGGCGTGCTGTCCTCGATGAACGTGCTGCGCGCGACGGTGAACGTGTCTTGCGCGAAGATGCGCGGGAATTCCTCGGGCGAGTTGCTGAAGTAGATTTGCCCGCCGCCGCGCGCGGCGATGTCTTTGAGCAAGTTCGCATCCACGTCGGCTTCCGTGCCCATGCCGATGACGCTGACGGTGATGCCGGCTTCGCGGACTTTCGCGAGGAGGTTGATGTATTGCCCCGGCTCCTCCGAGTCGGCGGCGTCGGCGAAGAGGATGATGTGTTTCGTCTCGGCCTTGGCCTTCATCACCATTTGCGACGCGGCGGCCAGCGCCTCGTAGATGAAGATACCGCCGCCCATGCTCTCGATGCCGAGGATGCGGCTGCGCTGGCCGCGCACGGCGTCCACGGGAGCGAGGTCCACCATCGTGTGGGCGGTCGAGTCCACGGCGATGACGCCCAACTCATCGGTCGGGCCGAGGAGGTCGAGGACTTGCACGGTGCCGATATTGGCGAGGTCGATTTTCTTTTTCCCGCCACCCGCTGGCGCGGACATGGAGCCGGATCGGTCGAGCGCAACGACGATTGCCAACTGCAACTTGCGGTGCTCCTTTCGCATCTCCATGGACACAGGGAGAATGCGGTCCAGTGGCGAACCAAAGTAACCGCCGGGGCCATAGGACTTGCGACCGCCGGTAATCATCAAGCCACTGCCGGTTGTCTCCACCCATGCGGCGAGCGTCTCCATCCCCGCGCTGCCGACTTGGCTGGCCATGACGTTCTCCAGCACGACGGCGGAGTAGCGGGAGAGTTCCTCCAACGTCCAGCGCGTCTCGGCGTGCGTGCGGGCGTCGAGGTCCACGCGGCCCTTGCGCAAGAGCTGCACGTAGCCGGAGTCGGCGGCTTGCGAGAGGACGAGGATGGGCTTCGGGCCGCGCACGCCGACGAGCGCGCGGGCGGCGTTGTTCTCCGGCACCGGGTCGGCGGCGGCGGACTTGAGCGTGAGTTGATACTGCGTCGTGCCGGGCGTCGTGGCGCGGTCGCGGAAGAGCAGACGCGAGCGGCCGGCGGGGACTTCCTTCTTGCCCGCTGCGATTACGGTGGGCCCGCGCGAAAGCTGATACTCGATGGTTTGCTCCACCGGCGATTGGACCCAGGCGGTCATGATGTAGGCCTGGCCGGGGAGGACGGTCTCGGGCGTGTGGAAGGATTGGATGGCGAGGTCGTTGACGCTGGGTCGCGTGAGGAGGCGGTGGTCCATCGCGATGCCGCGTCCGGCGGCGCGCGCGGCGGCGGCGAGCGGGTCGCGGCCCGTCCACTTGCCGTCGGAGACGATGAGGATGCGACCGGGGGCGCCGGGCGGGATGAGGGCGAGCGCGGAGTCGAGGGCGTCGGCGAGGTTCGATGCGTCGGCTCCGACTTGCGCCGTGAAGCCGGGGAATTCTCCGCGTTGCGGCGGGCGCTCGACGGCGGTTTGTTGTCCGAAGCTGACGACGGCCAATTGGTCGCGCGCGCCCATGCCGCGTTGGATGAGGTCCACGGCTTCCTTTGCCTGCGTGGACGAGCCGCTCGGCATGGAGTCGCTGCGGTCCGCGACGACGACGATGGTTCCGGCGCGGTCGGGGAGCTTGATGGACGGTTGTGCCATCGCGAGCACGAGCACGACGAGCGTCACGGCGCGCAGCACGCGCAGCAGGCGCGTGGGCATCGGCCAGAACGCCCAGAGGATGCCGAGCGGGATGAGCAGCGCGAGCCAGACGGGTTGGGAGAGGATGAACATCAGACCCTTCCCTTGCTATGCGTCACGAGGAAGAGGTGCGTGACCATCACCAAGAGCGCGCCGAGGACGAAGAGCCAGAGGACACTGGAGTATTCGCGGCGAGTTTCTTCGGGGCGCTCCCACTCGCCCCACTTGCCGGACTTGGCGGCGGCGAGGTCGGACTCTTCGGGGGCGAGGAGGTTCACGGTGAATTGCCAACTGGTCGTGCCCGCAGTGATGGTGTGGAGGCCGGTGGTCTCGGGTTCCAGGACGAATTCTTCGGCGGTCTTGGTGAGCGTGCGTGGGGAGCCGTTGGGCAAGGTCAGTTGCGCGGAGTTTGTCAGGGCGCGGATGGCGACTTCGGAGCCGAGGCGGAAATTGCTTTCCACGAGGCCGGGTGTTTCGCGCGCGCGCCAAGTGAGGAGGTTCCAAAAGAAGATGGGCCAGTTCGGCGTGGAGGTGAGCGTCGAGCGGTCGGGGACGAGGTGCAACGTGACTTGCTGGCGACCCAAGGCGTCTTCCTGCGCGGTGAGGAGCGGCGTGTTGCCAGCGGTGACGACGGGCAGGCCGAACTGGTTCGTGCCGGGCGGCGCGGCGGTCCAGACAACGCCGTCGAGCGCGAGGCCGCGAGCAAGCGGGTGCGCGGTGTCCACGATGAACGGGCCAGTGTGCGCGGCGAGGTTGTTGGTTTCGGTGAGGAGGCGGAGGCCCCACGCATTCGTGCCAACGGGTGTGGCGCGGGCGTTGTGCAGGATGATTTCCGGGGCGGCGGAGAGTGAACTGCGCAGGCCGGTGGCATCGAGGGCTTTGTCCACGAGTGAACGAAGGACGGCGTCCTCCAGCGAGTTCTGCACGCGGATGCGCTTGCGGACGGCGGGGAGGAGCGTGACGCGGTTGTCGGCAGCGAGGGCGTCGCTGGCGAGGGTGGCTTCGATGGCGGGAGTGCCGGCGGGGAGGTTCAGGATGAGGCGCTGGCGGGCGCGCGGTTCCAAACTCAGCGTCGCGCTACGGAGCAGGTTGCTGCCGCTCGTGATGCGGTAGGCGGCGGATGCGCTCGCGCTGGCAGAGTAGTTCGCGACTTCGAGCAGGACGCGGTCGGCGTCGCCGTGCGTGGTGCGGGTGGCGTTGACGAAGGCGAGGTTCGGCTGGGTGTTGCCGAAGGCCCACCATTGGATGCGGTCGCCGGTGAACTCGCTGCCGGGCGAGGCGTGGTCGGTGAGGACGAGCAGTTGCGACTGTGGGCCGCCGAGGTCGTTGGCGAGGGCGACGGCGGCGTCGAGGGCGGCGGCGGGGGATTGGCAGGTCCACTGGGCGAGGGCTTCGCGGACTTCCGTGGCGGTGGTGACGGCGCTGCCGAGGACGCGGGGTTTCTGGCCGGCGAGGACGAGGCGGATGGAGAGGAATTTGCGGGACTTGAGGAGGTCGTCGAGGGCGGTGGCGGCTTTCGCGCGGGGGGAGTTCGCGGGCGAGACGCCCGGGGAGGCAGGCTGGAAGCCTGCCGCACTAGCATCGTTCGCGAGCATCGAGGCGGAGTCGTCGAGGATGACGACGAGCGGCCGGGCGTGGGCGGGGAGTTGCCAGCGCGGGCCGGTGGCGGCGGTGACGAGGAGGGCGAGGGCGAGGAGTTCGAGGAAGAAGACGAGGGGGAGCTGGAGGCGGTTGACCTTCGCGCCGCCTTCGAGGGACTGCACGGCGAACTGCCACAGCATAAGGCTCGACACCTCGCGCCGCCGGTAGCGGTTGCGCAGGATGTAGATGGCGGCCAGCGCGGGGAGCGCGGCGGCGGCCAGGAGCGCGAGCGGGTAGGTTAGGAAGGGCATGGCTGCTGGCTCGGGTGGCACCCGCCGGAGGCGGGTGCCACCCGAGGCGATGTGGTTACATCCGGATTCATTTCATGCGGGCAAGATGAGTTGCGCCTCTTCGAGTGCGGGCAGGGACGCATCCAGTTTCTCCGCCACGAGGGAGACGAAGCGGGCGCCGGTTTGGCGGCAGGCGGCGTCCCAGCCTTCGCGGTGGCGGGCGAGGGCCTCGCGGTATTGAGCGGCGACGGTGGCGTCCACGAAGATTTCGCGTTCCTCGCCGGTCTCGGTGTCCACGAGTTGGATGTTGCCGCGCTCGGGTGGCTCGGTGTCGGCGGTGGCGAGGAGTTGCACGACGAAGACGGCGGCGGCGCCGTCGGCAAGGCGGCGCAGGATGGCGAGCGGCTCGACGGGCCACATGAGGTCGCTGATGAGCACGCGGATGCTAAGCCGGCGCAGGCGCGGAGGAAGGATGGCGAAGGCTTCGTCGAGCGGGCGGCGGCTGGCGAAGGCGAGGCCGTCCCACGCGGAGGGGAGTAGCGTGTCGTTGGCGGCGCGATGGAAGCCGTCGCCGGCGAGCCATGTGGCGTGCGTGCAATGCGCGTTCTCCGCCGCCGTGCCGAGCAGCGCGGCGAGGCGCAGCGCGGCGGCGGACTTCACGGTGTTCTCCAAGTCCATCGAGCGCGAGGCGTCGAGGAGGAGGTCGAGGTGCGGGTTCACCTCTTCGCGGAAGAGTTTGATGGTGAGGCGGTCGGTGCGGGCGAAGACGTTCCAGTCAATGGTGCGGAGGTCGTCGCCGGGCTGGTATTCGCGGTAGTCTTGGAAGTCAATCGAGGTGCCGGCGCGACGGCCAAGCTGGCTGCCGGTGAGGCCTGCGAGCGCGGTCGGGGGGACGGCGAGGGCGTAACGCTGGCCGAGGGCTTCGCCGGAGAGGAGGTGCTCGCGTGGCGTGGCCATGGGCTAGCGCGGGGGGGAAGTGGGAAAGCGAGGAAGTGGGAGGGGGACAAGGGGCAACGTCCAACGTTCCACGTTCAACTTCCAATGTGGCGCCGCGGCGGCGGAAGTCGCGCGGGGAATGATGGCCCGCGAATCACGCGAATCGGCGCGAATGGGACGGAGCTCCCGGGCGCTCGGGCGGGTTTCATTCGCGGGGATTCGCGTGATTCGCGGGCGACTGCGGGTTTGGAAACCCGCGCTACTGATGCAGGCGGGGCGGCTCATGGCAGGGGCGAGGGAACGACCGAGGCTTCGCGCACGAGCGGCACGAAGGCGCGGCGTTGGGCGAGGAACCAGCGGAGGTTCAGCACGACGCCGAGGGCGACCATCACGAGGGCGCACATCTGATGGTCCCAGGTGAAGCTGCGGTCTTTCATCGCGAAGAGGTTGAAGATGTTGCCGAGCTGGCGCTCTTGCAGGGCGTCCCACGAGAGCTTGTTCAGAAAGAAGAGCACGAGGTTCGGCACGATGGCCCAGAGCGCGGGCAGCGCGATGCTGCACAGTCCGGCGAAGATGGCCGGGCGATGCGGCTGAAACCGGCGGTGGATGAAGAGGCCGTAGAGACAGTAGGCCAGCGCGTAGAGGAAGAGGGTGAGTTGGCCGCTGACTATTTCCTCCATGCCGGACCACGGAACCATGTGCGAAGTGCCCCGCCCCGCCCAAGCCAGCGCGAGCGAGTCGAGCAGCCCAGTTTCGAGCAGCAAGCCCGCGAGCAGTGCGGTCGCGATACCGAGGAGGACTGTCCAAGCCAGTCCGCCGGCCGTGCCGCTGTAGAAGAAAAAGGCCAGCGCGCGTTTGGTGTCGGACACGGGGATGGTGCGGCGGATGCGGGCGCTCACGTCGTCGCCCTCGCTGACGGCGATGAGCAGCGCGGCGATGAGCACGCCCGTGGTGACGCCGACCCAGACGCTGACCGGTTCCAGAACGGCGCTCAACACCGACCAGCACACTGCGGCCATGAGCGTGAGCAACCACGCGACGGTGGTGTAGGAGCGCAGCGGCAAGGCGCGGTTTGCCGACGGTGGCGAGATGAGCGCGATGGCGGCGAGGTGGAGGAAGCCGAACAAAAGCAGGCCGATGAAGGCCACGCTCAACGCCGGCCCCCAGAAGTTCCACATCCCCAGACGGCTGCCGATGCCTTCGCGCATCATCGTGCTAGCCATCGCGCTCATGATGCCGACGAAGCTCATCATCAAACTGCCCGCCGGCAGGCCGACGAGGAGTTTCAGCCCTTTGCTCGCGGGCAGGCACGAGAGAAAGATGGCGGTTTGGAGCGAGAGAATTCCCAGCAGGAATGCGATGGTCAGCAGCACGAAGACGGTCGGCAGGTCGATGCCGCGCAGGAGGTTCGTGAACACCATGAACGGCGCGCACACGCTGAAGAAGAGGACGAGCAGGTAAACGCCGCAGAGCAGCTTGCCCTGGATGATGCGCGCGGGCGACAGCGTGGTGATGTAGAGCATGTCCACGTTGCCCTCCAGCCGCTCGGCGGTGAGCCGTCCGCCGACATAGACCGGGATGAACACGAACGCGACAAGGCTCAACACCGGCAGGAAGAACTGGAAGATGTCGCGGCCCAGCGCCTGGTTCGGACTGACGTTGAAGCTCTGCCCGAGCAGGAAGCCGACGGTGACGAAGAACAGCACGGCGAGGAAGCCCATCAGCATGCCGGTGATAGCCCAACTCCGCACGGCTTGGCGAAGTTCCTTCACGACGATGGGGTTCGGCTCCCAGGTGCGCCAGTTGGTGAGGGTGGGCAAGTTCATGAATGTTCAATTTTCAATGACCAGTTCCCAACGAATGCCCAATGACGAATGCCCAATGACCGCCCGCTCGCCCGTTGGGTATTGAGCATCGGGCATTCATTGGACATTGGGAATTGGGCCTTGGTCATTGGACCCCTCCCTTCGTGACGTTCATGAAGATGTCCTCCAAGTTCGCCTTGCTCTGTTTGAACTCGGCGACCTTGAAGCCCTTGCCCACCAGCGTCGCGAGCAATTCGCAGCCGGCGGATTCGTCGCCTTCCACTTCCAGCAGCACCTCGCCGCTGACCTCGCGGGCGTTGATGACGTGGGGTGTTTGCAAAAGTTCCTTCACGAGCGCGGAGGTCGGACCGAGCACGCGGATGGAGAAAGTCCGGTGTGGCGTGCTCTTCTTCAACACGTCCGCCACGGTGCCGGACTCCAGCAGCTTGCCGCGCTCGACGATGACCACGCCGTTACAAATCTCGGTCAGCTCCGTGAGGATGTGCGAGCTGATGAGGATGGCCTTGTTCTGCGTGGCCAGCACCATGAGCAACTCGCGCAGCTCGACGCGCGCGCGCGGGTCTAGGCCGGCGGCGGGCTCATCGAGGATGAGCACGTCGGGGTTGTGGATGAGCGCGCGGCCCAGCGTGACGCGCTGCTTCATGCCCTTGGAGAGCGCCTTGAGGTGCTTGTCCAGAATGGCCGTGACGCCGGTGAATTCCTCCACCGCCCCGACCGCCTCGCGCCGCTTCGCGCCCTGCAAGCCGTAGGCCCGCGCATAGAAGTCCAGATACTCGTGGACGGTCACGTCGTTGTGCGCGGGGAGCGAGTCGGGCACGTAGCCGACGCAGCGGCGCGCATACTCCGGCTCCTCGCGGACGGAGATGCCGTTGATGAGCACGTCGCCCTCGGTCGGCTCTTCCAGCGTGGCGATGACGCGCATGGTGGTGGTCTTGCCCGCGCCGTTGGGCCCGACGAAGCCGAAGACGTGGCCGTTGTCGAAGGAGAACGTGAAGTTGTCCACGGCCACGGTCTTGCCGAAGCGTTTGTGAAGTCCGCGAACTTGAACTTTCATTTCACGTCCTCCGGGGCGAGCAGGCCGATGATGGTTTGGCGGGCGCGGGACTTGCCGGGCTTGCCGAGGCCGTTCTCGATGAACGGGGTTTCGGCTAGCACGGCGAGGTAAGTGGCCGGGCGGAGATAGTTTCCCGGAGCATTGGTGAGGGAGTCGTGCGCCGCTGGCCATGAACCTTGGTAAAGCCCGGCCAGGTTGTTCACGGCCGAGCTTTGCGGAATGGTTGGGTCCGAAGTCAGCGCGAAGTTTTGTCCGGCCTTGAGCGCCTCACCTTTGAACAAGCGCCCTTTGTCATCCCGCAGCCAGAGCGACTGGATGTCCGCGCCGAGGCCGTTCACCACCGTCACGCGCCCATCCGGCAGCTTCTGCATCGTGATGCGCTCGCGGCGGGTCTCGGACCTGCGCAGCGCGAAGTGCGCCGGGACGCGCGCCGTGATCCAGCCGCGCGTGAGGTGCTGCGATTGTGACAGCTCCAGCTCGCGCGAGTTGCCGCCGTTGTAGCGGTTCACGTCCACGAGCGGCGTGACCTCGGTGTCGTGGCTGTAGCGCAGACCGCCGCCGGGCGTGAGCGGGGTGTAGAAGGCTTGGCGGGCGAGCGTCGTGGCGCGGTGCGAGGTTTGGTCCAGCACGGTGATGGCCTCGGTGCGCGAGCTGGGCGTGATCCCTTCGCTCGCGAGCGAGTAGCCGAAGACGATGGCGCAGGTCACGAAGGAAATGAGCGGGATGGTCCAGAGCATCGCCGTGCGGCGGTTCGCGCGGGCGCAGAAGAAGATGTTCAGCGGCCCGACCACGAGGATGAACGCGAGCATGATGAACACGATGCCGCGCACGGGAATCATCACGTCCTCGATGACGGGGAACTCGTTGTTGGCGTTGCCCTCGGTGGGCATGGACTGCCACGGCTGGCCGGACTCGCGGGCGGTGTCGCGGAGGGCGTCCACCTGAACGCGGTAGAGGGACGTGATGCTGACGGGTTCAATTAAGAGGCATTGACCGAAACCGGCGGTGAACCAAGCCACGCTGCTGTTTTTATCGGGAGTTCCCTTCCGCGTCGCCGCGCTTTGCCACGCCTTCGGCAGCTCCGTCAGCCCCAGCACCGCCAAGCCGCCGCCAGCCTCGACGTAGCTCCACAGCGCGCTTTGCTGCGCCGCCGTCATCGCCGCGAGGTCGGCGCGGGAGAGCACCACGAGGTCGAACGGCGTGCAGGCCAGCCACGACTCGCTCCAGCCGCTGGCTTCGAGCTCGCTGCGTAGGACAGTCGGGCCTTGATAAGTTGTGGCGGAGGAACTGCCACCCATGCGCGTCGCCCACGTGCTGCTAGCGCGGGCGTCCGTGGCGAAGGTGGCGGTCAAGCCATCGGTCAACGCCACCGCATCCACGCTCACTTGCCCGCCGGCGGAGCGTGCGTCCATCTCCAGCCGCACGGTGTGAATCGCTTTGGTCAGCGGCGGCAACGGGACAGCCAGCACGCTCAAGCTCTGACTGCGGTTCACGCTGTTCGTGACGGCGAGGTTGGCCAGGACCGTGCCGTCCGCGCCCTGGAGCACCACGGTTTTGAAGGCGGCGTCCCACGCGAGCTTGTGGATGCGCAGCGTCGTCGCGTTGGTCCGGGCGGGCTTGAAGTCCAGTTCGAGCCAGTCCGGGCTGCTGGAACCAGCGCGGTCAGGTGCCCAGGCGAACTGATTCATCCCGGCCGCGCCACGCGGGACATTCGGTGCGCCCGTGGCTTGCTCCGCTGAGTAATGCCTCGTCGGCCCGTTCGCCGTGACCCCGCCGCGAAAAGCCTTGTCCAAGTCATCACTGTTCAAGCTGCGGCTTACTAGCACGGAGCGCGGGCCGCCGGGGATGCTGGCGTTGCGCTGCATGTGCTGGTTGTTGCCGCCGCGCGGGATGACGCCGCGATAACGACCGTCCAAGTAAACTTCCACCTGGTTGTCGCCGTTGAGCAGGAGCGGCGGCTGCCAGAGCGTGACGTTCACCGTTGCGCCGGGGCTGACCGTGACGGTGCGCTCGACGCGGCGGAGGTTATTGCCCAAGCCGTGCGCAACGTGCGGCGTGGCGAGCGTGACCTTGCGCGTGCGGTCAGGGGAGGCGTTCTCCACCGCGAAGCGCATCTCGACGTAGCCGTGGTAGGTCTGGCCTTGGAAGAAGACCTGCGGGGAAACGGAGATTTCGTCGAAGCGCTCGGCGGCGGCGGCGGGCGACGGAAGTGTGGCGAACAGCAGAACGAGCCCGGCCAGCCGACGCACGAGTGACGCGGTGATTTTCTGGAACGAGCCTCTCTCGGCAGTGTTGTTGGCCATGCAGCGAGTTTGGGGTTTAACCTCGGTATTCAGCGGGGAAAGTGGCGGAGGGGTCAACTAGAAGTTTGCCTGAGCCGCAGTCAAATTTTTTAGCCACGGATGGAACACAGATGAAACACGGATGGGGACAAGTTAGCGGACGCCTCCCAGCGCGAGTGGGTGCGCTCAGTTTCTCGCAGTCCCGACGGGGTTGGCCTCCCCGGCTTGTAAAGTGCGATGCCTCGCCTTACCCGGAATGAGGCAGTTGATTCAGGCTGGAACGGCCAACTTGGCCGTTCTCGGCGGCAACTTGCCGCCGAGCTTGGGCACAGCCAACGCTCCAACCAATCGGGGCGTTCTCGGAGCAGCTAAAGCAGCGGGCGAGTCGCCCGCCGCAATGGGTCGGTGGCCCGTCCCTCCCAGCTTTCAACTGTATGGTTCCGGCTTACTGGTCCTGCTTCTTCTTGCCCTTGCCTTTCTTCTTCGTCGGCTCGGCGGCGGCGGCGCCGGGCTTGTTTGGCGTGGGCATCGGGGCGTTGACTTCTTTGCGCCAGGCGACGAGGCGGGCGTGGAGTTCCTTGGCCTTTTCGGGCTGCTCCTTCGCGAGGTTCTTGGACTCACCAATGTCTTCGCGGAGGTTGTAGAGTTCGAGCCGACCGTCCTCTAGGTATTCCATCAGCTTCCAATCGCCAGCCTGAATCAGGCTCACCGGAGTCGTGCGCCAAAGCCCGGGACCGGAGCCGAGGTAGCCGGGGAAATGCTGGTAGATGGCGTCGCGCTTGAGCTTCGCGGAGGCGTTGCGGAGCAGCGGGACAAGACTCTCGCCGTCGAGCCCCTGCCGTGGTTTCGGCGCGCCGGTGAGTTCGAGGAAGGTCGGGAAGATGTCCACATGAATGGTCGGCACGTCGCACGTCGAGCCGGCCTTCACCACGCCGGGCCAGCGCACGATGAAGGGCTCGCGCGTGCCACCTTCGTAGAGGCTGCCCTTGCCGCTGCGCAAGGGGGCGTTGTCCGTGATGCCGCCGCCGTCCTCGTCGGCGCCCTTGGCTTGCTTGCCCTTGGCTTCCACGCCGGGGTCGCGGAGGAGGCCGTTGGGACCGCCGTAGCCGCCCACGCCGCCGTTGTCGCTGGTGAAGATGAGCACGGTGTTCTCCGTGAGCTTGAGGTCGTCGAGGGTTTTCATCACCCGGCCCACGCTCTCGTCCACGCTGGCAATCATCGCCGCGTAGGTCGGGCTGTTGTGACCGCCCACGCCGGCCTTGGCTTTGAATTTCGCGATGAGCTCCGCCTTCGCCTGATGGGGCGAGTGGACGCCGAAGTGCGGGAGGTAGAGGAAGAACGGTTCACGCTTGTGGCGGGTGATGAAGTCCACCGCCTTGTCGGTGAGGAAGTCGGCGAGGTAGGTGCCCTTGGGGTAATCCGTTTTGGGGTTCGTCGCGAAGTTGAAGTGCTGGCCCATACTGACGATGGCCTCGTCGAAGCCGCGTTTCCCGGGGAGGTAATCGCCCTGCTGGCCGATGTGCCACTTGCCGAACATCCCGGTGGCGTAGCCGGCGGCCTTGAGCTGCTTGGCGATGATGTCGCGGTCGAGCGGCAGCTCCGTGACGTTGGGCACGGGGCGCAGTGGGCGCTGGCTCCAATCGAAGCGGTCAACGCCGCCGACGGTGTAAACGCCCGTGCGCGCGCCGTATTGGCCACTCATGAGCGCGGCCCGTGTGGGCGTGCAGTTCTGACAATGGTGATAGCTCGTGAGCTTCATGCCCTGCGCGGCGAGCCGGTCCAGATTCGGCGTCTCGTAATACTTGCTGCCGAAGCACGCCAGGTCCGTGTAGCCGAGGTCATCAGCCAAGATGAAGATAATGTTCGGCGTGCGCGGGGCAGGGGACGCGAGCGGTGCCGTGAGCGTCGTGAGGGCGAGGAGGAGGAGCGGGAGAAGTTTCATTTGGCTGCCGGCTCAGACGGCGCGAGGCCGTGCGTTGGTTTCATCGGACTTGCTGAGCGTTGAAAGTGGAAGGTTGAAAGTCGCACGGCGGCCGGGGAGTCCGGCCACCCTCGGGACTTTCAACTTTCAACTTTCAACCTGCAACTTTCCCGCTCTCAAATCCCCAGGTTCGAGAGCGTCGTGCAGATGCGGTTGACGATGGCCACGAGGCTGGGGTGAGACTTCTCGAAGCCGTCCACCGACGCAGCCAGCCCATCGAGTGAGTGCTTCACCAACGCCGGGTTCGGCTCCTCACGCGTCGCCTCGTGCGCGGAGACCTGCGTGAAGCCGGCGATGCTTTGGGCCGCCTCGCCGTGGGTTTTGGACAGCTCGGCGACTTCGGACTTCAGCGTGCCCAGCAGCGTGAGTAGTTCGGCTTTCGAGTCTGCCTGCACGGTGGATTGGCCGATGCGGGTTTCGATTTTGGAGAGGGTGTCGTGAATCATGGCGGTGGCTTCGTGTTGGGCTAAGTTTAGCCGGCGACGTCCGGCAGACAAGGAAGGGATTTAGCTCCGTTGAGCGCCGGGCGCGGCTCATCCCAATTCCCAATGGCCATCCGTGGAATGCGAACCGGAAGCCACGCCGCGCGCCTTCTTCCCTTCCGGGGAGGAGGGGAGCAGGTGGCGCAGGCTGGATGCGGGGTGGGGCCGCCAACGGCAACAACGGCGAGTTCAAGCTGCAATCGAAGTAGCCCCGCCTTGGGTAGCCGCCGAGGTCAGGAGGCGGATTCCCCGAGTTATCGCAGCGTCCAGTCCGCCTCCTTACTTCGGCGGCTACTACAGCAAACTCCCGAGTCCTCCGAGCGTAAGGAAGGTCCCACCCGCGCTATAAACAGGGAAATGAAAACAACGCATCTTCTCCGCAGCAGCGGTTGGCTGGCCGGGCTTCTCCTCAGTCTCGCCGTCTCCGTCACCGCGCAGACGCTCCCGGCGAATTATCGGCAGGCGAATAACATCCCCTACGTCACCGGCGGGCAGTCCCGCCAGTGGCTGGACCTCTATCACATCCCCACCGCGACGAACCCCACGCCCGTTGTCGTGTGGCTGCACGGCGGTGGCTGGCTCTCCGGCAATGAGAACCTCCCGCGCGCCCTCGCCCTGACGAATCACAACGTCGCCATCGCCTCCATCAGCTACCGCTACACCACGAACCAACCCGGCTCGGGCTACCCGGCCAACCTCCCGCACCCCGCGCAAATCCACGACGTGAAGGCCGCCCTCCGCTGGCTCCGCGCCAACGCCGCGCAGTTCAATCTCGACCCCAACCGCATCGGCATCTGGGGCTATTCCGCTGGTGGCCACCTCGCCGCGCTCGCGGGCACGACCGGTCACACGAACCTCTTCGAGGTCGGCGAAAACCTCGGCCAGTCCAGCCGCGTGCAGGCCGTCGTGGACATGAGCGGGCCGGCCAGCCTCAGCCTCGCCACCGCGAACCAACAGACCACCGGCTTCTTCACGCTGCTGCTCGGCGCGCCCGCAGCGAGCAACCCGCCCACGCTCGCGAGCGTGAACCCCATGGCGCACGTCCGCCCCGGCGCGCCGCCCTTCCTCATCATCCACGGCGAGGCCGACCCCGAGGTCGCCATCGCGCACAGCGAGCAACTTCACAACGCGCTGACGAACACCGGGCTGTCCTCGCTCTTCGTGCGCCTGCCCGGCATCGGCCACACGATCCCCGCCAACCAAGACCCGCTCACCGCGCAGTGGCTCGCGACGAATCTCACCGCCGTGACCGTGACGAACGCGCCTTACACCAACGACCTCGCCGCGCTCTCCGACGAATTCGACAACGCGGCGACGCTCGCCAGCTTCCAGCGCGTCAACACGGTCGAGGGTTGGAACGCGGACAAGCTCGAAGCCCGCGACATCAACACTTCCCGCGCGGGCCGTATGACCATGCTGCCGCGCACGGGCGGCTGGTTTAACGACTACATCGGCGAACTCTCGTTCAAACCCGTCTCCGGTGACTTCGTGGTCACCACCGAGGTCATCCCGCGCAACCGCGCCGGGATCGCCGCCCCCAGCGGCGAGTATTCCCTCGCCGGCCTCATGATGCGCACGGCCACGACGCACACGACCGGCGCGACCGGTTGGCAGTTGGGCCAGCAGAACTACGTCTTCCTCTCGATGGGCGCGGCGAGCAATCCGGGCAGCTATCAGTTCGAGGTGAAGAACACGTTGAACAGCACCTCCAGTCTCACCATCTCGAGCGCGCCCACCGCGCAGGCGGAACTGCAAATCGCCCGGCTGGGCGGCGCGGTCATCACGTTGCGACGCGACGCGGGTGGGCAATGGCTCGTGCATCGGCGGTTCGCGCGCGCGGACTTCCCGGCGGCAGTGCAGGTCGGCCTCGTCGCCTACACGGACTGGCTGGGGATACAGGCGCGCTTCCCGATTGCGCAGCCCGGCAGCTACCTCGGCCACAACTCCACCGTCATCACGGACCAAACCCCCGGCCTGCGCGCCGAGTTCGAGTATCTCCGCTACCACCGTCCGCAAATCCCCGCGAACCTCGCGGGCCGCGACTTCTCCAACGCCGCGCAAGTCAGCGACGCCGAGTTGCTCGCCTTCCTCGGCGCGAACGCGAACGCGCCGGCAACCAACGCACCGGCGAATGTGGCCCCCGCTATCACTTCGCAGCCCACCGGCGCGGTGGTCGTCGCGGGCAGCAACTTCACGTTCACCGTGAGCGCCAGTGGCACGCCGCCGCTGAGTTACCAATGGCTGCGCAACAGCGCCGCCCTCCCCGGCGCGACCAGCCCGACGCTCGCGTTGACAAGTGTCGCGCGCACGAACAGCGGCAGTTACGTGGTGCAAATCACCGGCCCCGGCGGCACGACGGGGAGCCAGCCCGCAGGTTTGCGCGTGCTGAACTTCCCGCGCCTGCAACCGGTGCAGCGTCTCGGCAACGGCTTGGCCCGCCTGCACTTCAATGACCACGACGGGGGCGCGCTCACGCTGGGCGACACGCCGAACTTCGAGGTCTGGGTGAGCACGAATCTGGGGGCCATGAATTGGGTCCGCATCAACCTGCCGCTCACCGTCACGAACGGACTGCTGACGCTCGACGATGCGGACGCAGCAAATCACGCGCACCGGTATTACCGCGTGCTGGAGCGGTGAGCGTCCGTCAAGTGCTCGTGGGAGACGACGTGAGGAGTCTCCCTTGTTAGTCAGAGACACCTCACGTCGTCTCCTACGGGGTTCGCGGCGGCGGGACTCGCCATGCCCTCGCGGCCTCTGGTAGCTTTGGCCGCGCATGAGTTCCGCCGTCGAATCCGAGCTGGTCGCGCGCTGTCGGCGCGGCGACGCGCGCGCTTGGGACGAACTCTTCGTTCTCCATTACGCGGCGGTGGGACGCTATGTCTTTCAGCTCTCGCCGCAGTTCTCACGCGAGGATGCGGATGAGATCGCGCAGGAGACTTTTCTTTCCGTCATCAAGCACATCGGGAATTTCCACGGGGACTGCCAGTTGCAGACGTGGCTCTTCCGCATCGCCGGCAACAAGGCGCGGGACTATCTCGAAAAACTGCGTGCGGCCAAGCGCGGCGGGGGACGACAACCACTTTCGTTGCACGCGGAGGACCCGGAGACCGGACTGACGCTCGACGCGCCGAGTCATCTGCCCGGGCCGGATGGCGAACTGCTGCACGCGGAGCGCGCGCTGCTGATCAGCCATGCGCTGGAGCGACTTGGCGGGCCGTGCCAGGAGATCATCGAGCTGCGCTACTTCGCCGACTTGAGCTACGAGGAGATCAGCCGCTCGCTCAAGCTGAACGAAAAGACGGTTAGTTCGCGCCTGAGCAAGTGCCTCGACAAGCTGGAGGAAATCGCGCGCCCAATCTTTGACGGGGGGAAGACGGCGGTTTCCCCGTCCAACACACCAAGTTCGTCATGAGTTCACAGCCACAACGCGACATCGAGAAAGACCTGCTGGCTTACAAGCAGCGCCGGGGCGAGCAACTCGGAGCGCCGCTGGAGCTGCATCCCGCTACGCGCAAGATGCTCCAGAGCGAGGCCGCGCGCGCCGCCAGCCGGCCGTTGCTGACCTCGGAGGAGGCGGCCAAGAACTTCGTGCGCTCGTTCGTGATGTCGCACCAGCCGCCGAGTTTTTTCGCGCGACACAAGCGACGTGTCATCTGGGGTGGCGCGATGTTCGCGTGCCTCGCGGTCGTGCTCGCCGTGTTGCGCAACGACCCGCAGCAGGCCGCGCGACAGAGCGCCTTCTCCGACACCTTGCCCACGCCAGCGCCCACCTATGCACCGCCCTCCGCGCCGCCGCCGCAATCCGGCATCGCGGCGAATCAGCCGAAGGCCGGAGGGGTGCAGTTGTCGAGGGAGATACGGGCCACCCTCCCCGTGACGGACAAGTTGCAGGACGTTACCAAAAGTTTCGCTGTGCCAGCCCGCGCCGCTGCTCCGGCCAACCCACGTCCCACTTCAGCCGCGACCACTCCGCTGCCGGCGGTGCAACTCGAAAAGAGCGGCCGCCACATGGCTGTGGCCGCATCAGCTTCGGCTCCCGAGTTACCCATCGGGAAAACTGAAGGCGCGGAGAACTCGGTGACTCGTGCGCGTATGTCCGATGAAAAAATGGCTGAGAAACTTGCGGCGGACTCAGGAGTGCGACTGGCCAAGGCCCGGAAGGACATTGAACTCCATGTGGCGAAGAGGGATGCCGGAGCGGAAAAATCCACTGCTGAAGCTAAGTTCAAAACGAACGACGTATTGAAACGCGCGGAAATGTCAACGACGGCAGGCGCGGTCGGCGGCGGCGGGGGCGCTTCACTCGCGGCGACTGGAGCGACCGCTGATGTGGCGCAAACGCGGCAGCAATTTCTCCAGTTGGACAACCAGGCGGGCTACCGGAGGAATTTCAACTCGCCGCCTGTGCCGCAGGTGTTGCAGGACTTCGCCTTCGAGCGCACCGGCGACCGCGTGCGCATCGTGGACACCGACGGATCGACATACGAGGGCGCGGTGATGCCTGCGTCCCCTGAGGAGTTGCGCATGAAGGGGAGGTCCCAAGTCGAAGTTGCGAAGGAGCGCAAGGACAACGTCGGCCAGAAGGCGCAGTCCGTTGGTGCGCCGACGGCGGACGCGCAGTTGGCCTACCGGTTTTACGCCAACGGGGTGAACCGCAAGCTGAAGCAATCCGTGGAGTTCCGCGGTGAGTGGCAGCCAAATGCGCAGTCGCCGCAGGCAGCGGTGAAGTCCGCGTTGCAGCCAGTGACCTTCAGCGGCGTGCTTGCAGAAAAACCAACGGCGGAGAAGAAGGAGAATGCTGCCACCACTAATGCACTTTCTGGCAAGCCCGCGCCTGCCCAGAACTCCCGCTACGAGAACGCGACGAATGCGCAAAATGAATTGTCACAAGGCCGTATCTCCGGTCGCGCGATCGTCGGTGGGAGGAATGAATTCGACATCAACGCGGTGCCGAAATAGCGTCTGACCTAGGATCGCGGAGGCCCACATCCGCAACCCGAGTTGCGAACGGGCAGAATGAGGACTTAGGTGGCGACTCTCCAAAATAGGATTTTCCGCGTTGACGCTCCCGCGCTTGCCCCGTCATCTTCGACTCGCTTGCCGCGCACAAAAACCATCCTGTTTGTTTGCACTGGAAACATCTGCCGTAGCCCGATGGCGGAGGGGTTGTTTCGCCATGCAGTGAAGGGGCACAGCGACTTCCGGGTTCTGTCCGCCGGAGTCGGGGCCATCAACGGCCAATCCCCCAGCACCCACGCCGTGACCGGCTTGAAGCAGCTTGGCATCGACATCACCGGGCAACGCAGCCGGATGCTCACCGGCGCGATGGTGCAGGAAGCGGACTTCATCTTTGGCATGACGCGCGGCCACGTGGAGGCGGTGACGCTGCTTTACCCGCAAGCGGAGGAAAAGACCTTCGTATTGCGCGAATTCGACGACACGCTCGACTTCTGGGAGAAGGACATAGCCGACCCGATTGGCGGCAACCTTGAGGTGTATCTGAATTGCCGCGACCAAATCGAGCAGGGCATCGAATCCATGCTGCGGTTCGTCGCGCAAGGCGGGGACGGCCCTGGCAACGGACGCGCAGTCACATTCGCCATCGGCGCAGACCACGGCGGTTTACAGCTCAAGGAGGCGCTGAAGCGGCACCTCGAGAGTCTGCACGTCCGCGTGTTGGACTTCGGCACGAATTCTCCCGAATCCACCGACTATCCCGATTACGCCAAGCTCGTCGCCGAGCAGGTGGCCGAGGGCAACGCGGAGTTTGGCCTGCTCTGCTGCACCTCCGGCGTGGGGATGAGCATCACGGCGAACAAGGTGCCCGGCATCCGGGCCGCACTCGTCTTCAACGAGGAAATGGCCGGCCTCACTCGCCAGCATAATGACGCCAACGTGCTGTGCCTCGGCCAGCGCCAGACTTCGCTTGAACAGGGCAAACAAATCCTCGACGCCTTCCTCGCCGCCGAGTTCGAGGGCGGTCGTCACGAACGAAGAGTTAAAAAAATGGAACCCAACATTGGATTACGTCTGTCCGCCGTGGACCCCGCCATCGCTGAGACCATCGCCAAAGAGCGCCAGCGCCAGCAGGAAAACATCGAGCTGATCGCCAGCGAGAACTTCACCAGCCCGGCCGTCATGGAGGCGCAAGGTTCCGTGCTGACGAACAAATACGCCGAGGGCTACCCCGGCAAACGCTGGTATGGCGGCTGCGAAAACGTCGACGTGGTCGAGCAGTTGGCCATCGACCGCGCCAAGCAGCTCTTCGGGGCTGAGCACGCGAACGTCCAGCCCCACTCCGGCTCCGGCGCGAACATGGCCGTCTATTTCGCCTTCCTGAAACCTGGCGACAAGCTGCTGACGATGGACCTCAGCCACGGCGGCCATCTCACGCACGGCAACAAGGCCAACTTCTCCGGCAAGTTTTTCGAGATCGTCCACTACGGCGTGCGCAAGGACGACGAGCGCATTGACTACGACCAACTCGCCGTCATGGCCCGCGAGCATAAGCCGAAGATGATCACCGTCGGCGCGAGTGCCTACCCGCGCGTCATTGACTTCAAACGCATGGGCGAGATCGCCCGCGAGGTCGGCGCCATGCTGCTCGCGGACATCGCGCACATCGCCGGCCTCGTCGCCACCGGCGTGCATCCCAGCCCCGTGCCGCACGCGGACTTCGTCACGACCACCACACACAAGACACTACGCGGCCCGCGCGGCGGGCTCATCCTGTGCCCGGCGAAGTATGCCAAGGAGATCGACTCCCAGGTATTCCCCGGCATCCAAGGTGGCCCGCTCATGCACGTCATCGCGGGCAAAGCGGTTTGTTTCCACGAGGCGCTTCAGCCGGGCTTCAAGGCCTATCAGCAGCAGATTGTCGCCAACGCCAAGGCACTCGCCGCCGGGATGCTCCGCAACGGCTTCCGCCTCGTCTCCGGCGGCACGGAAAACCACCTGATGCTCGTCGACGTCGGCGCTCGCGGCATCACTGGCAAGGAGAGCCAGATCGCCCTCGACGAGGCCGGTATCACGACCAACAAGAACACCATTCCCTTTGAGACCCGCTCGCCCTTCCAAGCCAGCGGCATCCGCCTGGGCACGCCCGCCAGCACTGCGCGCGGAATGAAGGAGGCGGAGATGGCGGCCATCGCAGATATGGTTTCCGAAGTCCTCCTCGACATTAAGAATGTAGCGACCGCGCACAAGGTCCGCGCCCGCGTGCGCGAGCTGACGGCGAAGTTCCCTCTGCCTTTTTGAGTGCTCAAGTTATCACCATCGCTGACCTCGCTGAGGCATCAAATGCGTTGACACCCGCCTCCGCCTCCGACAGCTTGCGCCCGAATTAACCGCCAGATTCCCGTCGGTGTAATCGTCGCACGGGTAAATCCTCAGCAGAAATTCCCCGATAGAAGTAATGGCGTTTGATTTGAACGTGCTTCTGCGGCGGCCAGTCAAAACGCAACTCACCGGCAGGCGTCATCGTTTGCCAACCAACACAATTTAGTTCCCGTTCCACATATGCCACGAATCGCAAAACCGAAGGTCGCCAAAGTCAAGCGCGCCAGCACCGCCAACGCAGCCACGCCCCCCGACGAACTTTTCGCATCTGTCGCGGCTGCCCCCCCCGCTCCACCGGTGGAGTCCATGTTCCCTGACGAGAGTGAGCCGGCAGCTTCCGCGCCTGTTGCGCCCTTGGAGGAATTCTCTCCCGGCTCCGCTCAGACCAGCGCCGCGCCGGAAACTGCGCCTGCGTTCGCCGCCACTCCTGAACCCGACCAACTTGCCCCTAAACAGAATAAGCAGAAGTCGCAAAAACCTCTGCCGCCACCGCCGGCGCCGACGCCGGAACGTAGCGCGCCGGAAATTAAGGGCGAACTGCTAGCGATCTCTACATTGCAGGCACTCTCCATCGTGGAGCTCAACAAGATGGCCAGGGAAATGGGTGTTGAGAACTACGGCACCCTGCGCAAACAGGAAGTCATCTTCGCCATCCTGAAGAAAAACGCCGAGAGCGCCGGTGGGCTTTTCGCTGAAGGCGTGCTGGAAGTCCTGAGCGAAGGCTTCGGCTTCCTCCGCTCGCAGGCGTTCAACTACCTCGCCTGCCCGGAGGATGTCTACGTGTCGCCGTCCCAGATTCGTCGCTTCGACCTTCAGACCGGCGACCTCGTGGCTGGCCAGATTCGTCCGCCGAAGGAGAAGGAAAAATTCTTCGCCCTACTCAAGGTCGAGTCCGTCAACGACATGGATCCCGACAAGGCCAAGGAGAAGACGCACTTCGACAACCTCACGCCGCTCTTCCCGAACAAGCGCTTCATCCTCGAGACCGACGCCACCGAGTTGTCCACCCGCGTGCTCGACCTCGTCTGCCCCATCGGCAAGGGCACGCGCGGCGTCATCGTCGCCCCGCCTCGCACCGGCAAGACCGTGCTGCTCCAGAAGCTCGCCAACGCCCTAATCAAGAACAACCCCGAGGCATACCTCATCATCCTGCTGATTGATGAACGCCCCGAGGAAGTCACCGACATGGAGCGTTCGTGCAAACCGGCGGAAGTCATCGCCTCCACCTTCGACGAGCCGCCCGAGCGCCACGTCCAGGTCGCCGAGATGGTCATCGAGAAGGCCCGCCGCATGGTCGAGCACAAGAAAGATGTCGTCATCCTGCTCGACTCCATCACCCGTCTCGCCCGCGCTTACAACACCGTCCAACCGCACTCCGGCAAGATTCTCTCCGGCGGCGTGGACGCCAACGCACTGCACAAGCCCAAGCGCTTCTTCGGCGCGGCGCGCAACATCGAGGAAGGCGGCTCGCTGACGATCATGGCGACCGCGCTCGTGGACACCGGCAGCCGCATGGACGAAGTCATCTTCGAAGAGTTCAAGGGCACCGGCAACATGGAGGTCCACCTTGACCGTGGCCTCGTTGATCGCCGCATCTTCCCGTCCATCAACGTCGAGCGGTCCGGCACCCGCAAGGAAGAGCTGCTCTACCACCCGGACGAATACAACAAGGTCGTCCTCCTCCGCCGCGCCCTCACCGGCGTGCCACCCGTGGAAGCGATGGAACTGCTGCTCAACAAGCTCAAGAAGACGCCCAGCAACATCATGTTCCTACTCGGCATGAACGCGGGCTGAACGAAGTTTCAACTGAATGACGCACCGGTGCGAGACGCTCGCCCGGTGCGTCATTTGCTTTATTACCCGTCGGATGGGGCGCGGACGCCCAACGTCCGCAGCCGAGATGAAACCGGTGGGGACAACTGCGTGGCTGGCCGGTGCCTTCCTACGCCCTCTCGACCGTCACCCTCATGTTGTAATCCGGCACGCCGCCGCCGGCGTCCACGATGCCGCGTGGGATAAGGTGGTTCGCCTCGGGCCAGTGGACTTGCAGGTTGCCGCGTGCGATGGGCGCGAGGTGAACGCGGGCTGAGTAAGTGCCGAGCTCGTTGCGCAACGTGACTCGGTCGCCGTGGATGAGCAGCAGGTCCGTGGCGTCTTCGGCGGACATCAATACGGCATCGCGCGGGGCGCCGTTGAGTGGGTCAATTTCAGCGTAGATGAGGGAGTTGAACTGTTTGCCGCGCCGCGTCGAGACCACGAACGACTTCGCAGGAGACGACGTGAGAAGGCTCGGACTGGACTCCGCCGGAGAAGTTAGAGACGCCTCACGTCGTCTCCTACCGGAGGAAACGGGTTCGCTCGGCAGCGCCACGGCTTTGAAGTGTGCCTTGCCGTCCGCTGTGGGGAACTGGC
Organism: Klebsiella pneumoniae; assembly: GCA_943330855.2. Classification (GTDB taxonomy): domain Bacteria; phylum Verrucomicrobiota; class Verrucomicrobiia; order Limisphaerales; family SXTU01; genus SXTU01. The sequence continues at coordinate 7,279 of CALQJI020000052.1, read as the reverse complement.
CGTCGGCGCAGAGGTGCGGTCCGCCATACTGAAAGGCCTCGCCGGTCTGGTTCAAGTGCTGCACGCCATCGTAGAACGGCACGACACGCGCAATCTCCTCGCGCATCTGCCAGCCGGTCTCGCAGCCGAGTTGCGCGGCGCGCTCGGGATACGTCGCAGCGGCCATTTCGCGCAAAATCTTCCACTCCGCCTTCGCCTCGCCGACTTGACGCGGAATCTCGGGGCTGAACGCGACGCGGCGTTCCGTCGTGGTTTCGTGTCCGCCGTCGTCTTGCTCGTAACGGGTCTTCGCAGGCAGCAGCAGCACGGCCTCCTTTGCCGGGATGAACATCTGGTCGGTTAGAATAATGTCTTGGTGAACGCGGAGTGGCACGTTCGCCATCGCGGCGCGGACGTGTTCCGGCTCCGGTAAGGTGCGGAGGAAATTTCCGCCGAGACAGTAGAGCAAATCCAGTTCACCGCGCCCGGCGGCTTCGACCATCTCCACCGACGTGATGCCCGGCCAGTCGGGGACGGGGAAACCGTATTGTTCCGAGAGCTTCTTCGCGTTCTCCGCGTTGACGGGTTTGCCGCCGGGGAAGGCCGTGGAGTAAGCGCCCATCTCCGCGCCGCCTTGCACGCTGCTGTGCCCACGGATGGGCATGAGGCCGCACTTGTCGCGGCCCACCCAGCCTTTGAGCAAGCCGAGGTTCAGCACCATGCTCACGCCGTCCGCGCCGTAGTTGTGCTGCGTGATGCCCATGCTCCAGACCAGCACGCCATTTTTCGCGTCGCGGATGAGTTCGGCGAACTCCTCCATGCTGCGCCACGGCAGCCCCGCGTGTTTCTCCAGCGTGGCCCAATCCAGCTTCGCGCACGCGGCCTTGAGCGACTCAATGTCCGCGCTGTGCTCGCGGATGAATGCCTCGTCCACCCAGCCCTTCTCCAGCAGAATCTTGATGACGCCGTAGAGGAACGCGATGTCGCCGCCCTGCGAGACGGGGAACCAATAGTCCGCGATGTCCGTGCCGAAGAGCGCGCTGCTCGCGGTGCTCGGCACCCAGTAGCGCTTCATGCCCGGCTCGAGATACGGGTTCACCATCACGACCTTCGTGCCGAGCAACTTCGCCTCGTGGAGATACTTCGTCGTGACAGGCTGGTCGTTCGCCGGGTTCGCGCCGAAGAAGATGATGAGGTCGGTGCCATACCAGTCCTTGTAGGAACAGGTCGTGGCGGCGACGCCCACGGCGTGCTTCATCGCGCTGGAGCTGGGCGCGTGGCAAAGGCGGGCGGCGTTGTCCACGTTGTTCGTGCCGAGGAAGCGCGCCGCCTTTTGCGCCATGTAGTAAATCTCATTCGTCACGCCGCGCGCGGTGACGAACATCGCCCACCGCCTCGGGGTAGTGGCGCGAAGCTTCTTGGCGATGAGGGCGTAGGCCTCGTCCCAAGTGATACGTTTGAAACCCGGCGCGTTCCCCTCGCGCAGCATGGGGTAGGGGAGGCGGCCGAGTTCGCGGAGTTGTGCGTTATCGAGCTGGTTGAGATTCGCAATGTCCTCCAGCCGCTTCTCATCCAGCGCCGGCATGGTGTTCAGCCGAAGCAGATTCAGCCGCGTCATGCAGAGATGCGTGCCCTTGATGGTCCAGTCGTGCAGCCCGGCCACACCTAGCGCGCAACCGTCGCAGACGCCCTTGGTCAGCACCTTGTAGGCGTAGCCAAGGTTGTCCCGGTTCCGCCAGATGATGCCCAGCATGTCGCGGAAGTGCTTGGGCTTGGTGACGCCGATGCCAAAGGGCAGGACGCGCGCGAGGCGGTCCTTCCAGGTCTTCGCGATGCGGTGGCTGGCCATTCAGGAATCGCGCAACAGACGCGCTAAGTAGTGAGCGAACACGTCCGGGTGCTCGGGACGCAAGAGGCGCAGCATCTTTCCTCCGTTGCACCGGATGTCCACCCACAGCGGACACGCGTCGAAGTCCTCGACCTGATACAGCGGCAGTTCGGAGTCTTGCTTCTGCCCATCCAAAATGAGGCGTCGGTTGGTGAGCAGCACCGGGCCGGAGTCGAACGCGGGCACGTTCAAGCATTCTACCGGGTCAGCTTCGGGATGCCAGAAGGCGTCGTTGTTCCACTTCGCTTTCAGTTCTTCCCGCTTGAGCAGGGGCTGCTTCGTCGATGGCAGTCGCACGAAAGACGCGGGGTGCCGGTAGTAGCATTGTTCCTGGGGGCGGAGCGTGCAGGGCACGGTTATAGGCTCGAGCTTCGGCGCGTATTTGATCACCCAGATAAGCCGCGCGCGATGGAATGTCGCGCGGTCTTCCCCCGTCATGTCCAAGCTGCGCCCGAGCTGTTTTTGCAGGATGCGGAGCTGCTGGTATTCGCCATCGGACAACGCGCCGTCTCCGGTGGCGACCGCGAAGGCATCGTGCAGCATCATCTGCGCGCGGACGTCGAAGGCAAGCCCGCGCAACTCCGTCGGCAGTTCGAGATACTCGCCGAGCTTTTGGAGCAATTGCTTCTCTTCCTCGGACACGTTGAAATCTCCCATCACCTCCTCAACCGTGCGGGTGTAAACCTCAGTGGCGACCGCGCGATAAAGCTGCGTGTGCTGCTCGTCAGTGATTTGAAACAAGGCCTTCAAGTGCCACAGGCCGTTCACTTCCTCCTGCACGAACTTCCGGTCCGCAAGACACTCGCGGACATAGTCGGCGTAGAACTCCTTCAACCGTGCCGCGTAGTCGCGCACGAGGCTCACCTGAAACTGGTCGTCCAGCGCCGCGATGTCGTCCGCCGTCACGTCGCATACGGAGTGAATGGCCGCGAGGCGGTTGTTCAGCGCGACGATGGGCGCGTCGTTGAGCGGGTCCCAGCCGTGGTTGGCGTCGAGCTTGGTCTGTGTGAACGGGGCGGCCATGTTCTGAAGCAGCGCGATGGTAGCGGGAAGTTCGGTAAGCGCAAACGCCTCTTGCCGACGGGCGACAAGAGGCGTGCGACGGACGAACTGAAATTACTGCTTGCCCTTCTTCGGTCCGCGACCGGGGAAGGTGAGTTCTGCAATGCCGGATTTGTCGAGTTCGCCTAGGCCGACCTTCACCATCTTGCTGTATTGCTTGGTGGTGGCGTCGGCGAGCGGGAGGTTGAGCTTCTGCTCCTTGGCGAGGCCGAGTGCGATGCCGCTGTCCTTCGCGGCGTGCGCGGCGCTGAAGAAACAGGAGTGGTCGCGATTGACCATGTCCTCGCCGTCGGTGACGAGCACGCGTGAGTTCGCGCCGGTCTGGCTGAAGACTTCCATGACCGTCTTGAGGTCGAGGCCGAGGGAGTTCGCGAGACCGAGACCTTCCGCGAGGCCGGCGGTGTTGATGTTCATCACCATGTTGACGAGCGCCTTGAGCTGCGCGGCCTTGCCGGCGGTGCCGATGTAGCGCAGGAGTTTGCCCTCGTCGGAGAGCTTCACGAGCAGGGGCTTGACCTGATTGTAGGTCGACTCATCGCCACCGCACATGAGGTAGAGCGTGCCGGCGCGCGCCTGATTGATGCTGGAGGCCATGCAGGCTTCGAGCGCTGCGGCCTTGGCCTTCTTGGCGAGCTTGGAGACCTCGACGTGGACCTTGGGCGAGACGGTCGCGCAGTTGATGAAGACCTTGCCGGCGGCAGCCCCTTTGCCTTGGAGCAGGTTGTCGCGCTTGTTGGTGAAGATGTTGAGCATCGCCTTGTCGTCGGTGACGACGGTGATGATGACATCTGCGAGGGCTGTCACGCGGGCGAGGGAGACGCAGGCTTCGCAGCCGATTTCCTGAGCCACGCTCTGCGCGGAGGCGGCGCGCACATCATAAACGGCGGTGACGGCGTAGCCGACTTCCTTGAGGCGACGTGCCATGTTTGCGCCCATCCGGCCGACTCCGACGATGCCAATTTTCTTTGCCATAAGTGAGTTGATTTGAGGTTCGTCGCCGCGTGTGCGGCGAGTGATTTTGCTGACGGGGCGTAACTGTAGAGGAAGCGCTTTTGGCTCCAAGCCCAAAGTTGAACTGGGTGGCGCTGCGGTGAGTTCAGCGACTCACTTCACCGTCAGCCGCCGCGTGATGAACGTCCGCACTTGCGGCTGCTGGCACTTCACCAGCAGCAACGCCGCCTTGCCTTGGTCGGCGGCGACGGCTGGCTCGATGCCATACCAGATGAGCAGCGGGAGGTCTTTGTCGGCGGCGTCCTCGGCGTGAGAAAGTAGGGCGGTGGCAAGGTCCCAACGGTCGTTTACCGGCAGGCGTTGTAGTGCGGAAGCGAGGCCGAGGCGGACGAAGGCGGACTTGTCCTCGCGCGCCATCGTCACAAACTTCGCCAGCAGCGCAGGGGAGGCCTTGCTGTCTTCGGTGAGCAGCCGAATGGCCCACCAGCGCGCGTGCTCGCTCGTGTGACTGAGCTGCGAGGTGAGGAACGCCGCGTCCGCGCCACCCGTGACGCGTAAGGCCCACAGCAGCCGGAGTTGGCGCGGTCCATCCTTCTCCGCCGCGTGCAGCGCGCGCAGTGATGCCACGGTGCCTTTCTCCAGTTTGCTGACAGCCCCTCGCTCTTGAAGCAAGCGCTGCGCGTGGCGGCGCTGCCATTCGTTCGTGTGACTTAGCAGCTTGACCAACTCCGCGTCGCCGAGCTTCGCGAGGTTCATATCCACCACCGGCTTCGGCGTGCCGTGCGTGACCTTGTAGATGCGCCCGCTGCTGCGATACGAGCCGTCGTTGTCGTGGCACTCGCCGAGGTCGCTCCAGTCGGCGATGAACACGCCACCGTCGGGCGCGGTGAGCTGCACCGTGGAGCGGAACCACGGGTCGTTCGCCATCAGAAAGTCGCCGCCGTGCTTCGCCGAGTAGCCGGAGCCGGCGCGCGCGTGCACGTCGTAGAGCACGCGGTTTCCGTGGATGTTGCCCATGAAGGCCCGCCCGCGCCACGCGGGCGGGAAGTTGTCACCCTGGTAAATCATCAGCCCGCAGTGCGAGTGCCCGCCGCCCAGCGCGTCGTGAGCCGCGCCCCCGCGCGCCTCGCTCCACTTCGCCCCCGCCCAGTGCAAGTGGTCGGAAGCGCTTTCCATCAGCTCGAAGAGATTCGACCGGTTGTGCTCGCCGAACATCCGCTTGTAATACCCGCCGGGGATGACGTGCCAGTAGTGCCCGATGACATTGTTCGAGAAGAACGCCTGCCCGTTCTCATCCCAGTCCAAGCCCCACGGATTCGTGGTGCCGCGACAGACGACATCGAACTGCTTCGTCACCGGGTGGTAGCGCCAGATGGAGCAGTCCAGCGTGACCCAATCATTTGTCGCCGTGCCCGGTCGGCCCACCGTGGACTTCGTGGTGATGCCGTGGCGTCCGTAAAGCCAGCCGTCCGGCCCCCACGCGAGGCCGTTCACGAAGTTGTGCCCCGCGTTGATGTTCCACCCCGTCAAGGCCACCACCGGCGGGCCGTCCGGCACGTCGTCGCCGTTGGCATCCGGGATGAAGAGCAGGTCCGGCAGCGAGAGCACCCACACGCCGCCGAAGCCTGGCAGCACGCTCGTCACGTTGCGCCCGCCGTCCAGGAAGACCTTGCGCTCCGCGTTGCGGCCTGTGCCATCGCGGTCCGTGAAGATGAGGATGCGGTCGGGCGCGGGGTTGGTGACACCGTTGTTCTTCTTGGTGGCGGGATAGGAGAAATTCTCGACCACCCAGAGCCGCCCGCGGTCATCGAACTCCATCGCGATGGGCTGCATGACCTGCGGCTCGGCGGCGAAGAGCTGCGCGCGGAAGCCCGGCGGCAAGGTGATCTTCTTCAGCGATTCCGCCGGACTTGTGGGCGCGTCCCCGGCCTTCTGCGAATCCGTGACGCCCGGCGGGAGCTGGGCGGCGAGGGAAAGGCAAAAGGCAAAAGGCAAAAGGCAAACGGAGCGGGCGAGGGAACGGAATTGCATGGCCCGGTTTTAGGGGAAGGCAGCGCTGGAGGCAAGAAAGCCCGCTCTGGTGAACGCGTGTGAATTCTCGTCGACAGCGGGCTTGCCCGTTTGCCCTGCAAGAGGCTGAACCGCGCCTGTGTGCGCTGGGAGGTATCAGGGAGTGCGCAGACCCAATGTCATGATGCGCGAGCGCTTTGTAGTGGCGTGCATTGACTTGGCTTGGTGAGGCCGATAGGTTTTTCCCAACGAATTTGCACCCATGATCGACGCCATCGAAAAGCTACTCGTCCTCCAAGACCGCGACCGCAACATCCTCCGCAGCCAGGCCGAGTTGGCGTCCATCGCGCCGCAACGCGAGCGGGCGCAGAACCGCGCCAGCAGCTCGCAGCAGGCGCTCGACGCCGCGAAGCTGAAGTCCAAGCAAACCGAGTCGGATAAGAAAAAGCTGGAGCTGGATGTCGAAGCGCTGAAGGAGCGGATTTCCAAGTATTCGCTCCAACAGTTCCAGACGAAGAAGAATGAGGAGTATCGCGCGCTGGCTCACGAGATCGAGACGTGCAAGGGCGGCATCGCGAAGCTCGAGGACCAAATTCTGGAACTCATGGAGCAGGCGGACGTGGTCGCCAAGCAAGTCGCCGCCGCCGCCAAGGTCGCTGGCAGCGCCAAGCAGGACGTGGAAACCGAAGTCGCCGAATTGGGCAAGCGCGAGTCGAACTACCAGCAACGTCTTGCAGAGTTGCTGGCGAACCGGGCGGAACTCGCCAGCGCTGTCGAGGAAGGTGCCCTCTCCCGTTATGAGCGTCTGCTCAAGAGCAAGGGCGATAACGTGGTCGTCGGCGTCCAGCACAGCGCGTGCGGTGGTTGCCACATGAGATTGCCGACGCAGGTGATCGTGGCGTGTCAGTCGCAGTCCGAACTCAACGCGTGCCCGCACTGCGGTCGGATTCTATATTTCACGCGGGACATGGACCTGGCGGCGGCGGAGTGAGGGTTTGCGGCCGTTTCTTCGAGCGCGAGCCTTGACCTTCTCACATGATGAACGGAGCGCCTCCTCAGGCGGCTGGTATCCAGTTCTCGTCGGTTGCTGAAGTGGTTGTCCGCGCGCTCTCACCCTCTGCGGCTCCTAATATTTTTCCCTGGGAGCGGCGATGAGATGGTTCAACGCGGCGAGCAATTCGTCGGCGGAGAAGGGTTTGCTCAACGCGAGGTGGGCCCCGAGACGTTGGGCCACGGTGAGAAATGGCTCCTTCGGGGATCTTAGTGGCTAACATGGAGACTCCACCCACCCACCTGGAAGCGGCTCTGGTCTTTCAAGTGCGGTCTTCAAGCCCGCCAACAGCACGCCACAACGCCTCAAAATGCACGGTAAGGGCTCGAACGGAGAGG
>CALQJI020000051.1 GCA_943330855.2 Klebsiella pneumoniae | reverse complement strand
GCGCCGCCGTCCTCCCCCCTGCAGGGGGGAGGACGGCTCCATCTTTCTGTTTGGCTGACGCCAAACAAGGAAGATGGAAAGCAACATACAAGATTGCCAGCCGCGCCGGGGCGCAGGATGACGCGCGGCATTTCCAAATCAGCGCGCCCATCCACCCGGCAACTCCGGCGGCGCGCTGGTGGACGAGCGGGGCAACGTCATCGGCGTGGTGGTGGCGAAGTTGAGCCAGCGGGCCGCCCTGGCCACGAGCGGCGCGCTGGCCGAGAACGTGAACTACGCCGTGAAAAGCAGCTACCTCCTGAGCTTCCGCGAATCCGTCCCCGAAGTCGCCGCCAAGCTGAAGGAAGCCCACACGAAGGAGCGCAAGTTCGAAGACGTGGTGAAGGCCGTGGAGCAGGCCACCGTGCTGGTGCTGGTGTATTGATGCGGGGAGCCGGGATTAACGCAAAGACGCAAGGGCGCAAAGACGCGGAGAAGAGGGGGTGGGGTCGGGGAGCCAAGCGGGACCTCATCTGCCCCGGCTGTGCTGAGGCGGTAAAACACCGCTCGTGTTTCTGACCTTCCCCTGCCTGACTGCGCCATTGCCAAACCCCCGCGTTCCCCTGACATTCCGCCCCGCTTACTAAAACCATGCTGACTCAAGAAGCCATCCTCGACGCTCTGAAGGCCGTGAAATATCCCGGCTACTCGCGCGACATCATCTCGTTCGGACTCGTCAAACACGTCGCCGTCAACGACGGCGCGGTGAACATCCGCCTCGAGTTCACCTCCCCCAATCCCGACGCCGCCCGCATCGTGAAGGCCGAGTGCGAGAACGTCATTCGCGCCCAACCCGGCGTCACCCACGTCTTCGTCGAGCTGAAGCAGCCCGCCGCCACGGCCGCCGCGCCCGGTGCGGCCCCCGGCGGTGCGTTTCAGAACCAGAACAAAGTCCCCGGCATCAAGCGCATCGTCGCCGTGGCCAGCGGCAAGGGCGGCGTGGGCAAGTCCACCTGCTCCGTGAACCTCGCCTGCGCCCTCACCCACCTCGGCGCGCGCGTCGGCCTGCTGGACTGCGACATCTACGGCCCCAGCATCCCGCTCATGATGGGCATCCACCAGCGCCCCATCGTCGACGACAATGAGAAGCTCGTCCCGCCCAGCAATCACGGCGTGAAGCTCATGAGCATGGGTTTCCTCCTCACCGACGACCAGCCCGTCATCTGGCGCGGCCCGATGATTCAGAAGACCATCCAGCAGTTCATCTCGCAGGTGGACTGGGGCCAGCTCGACTACCTCCTCGTGGACCTCCCGCCCGGCACCGGCGACGCCCAGCTCTCCCTCTGCCAGACCGTGCCGCTGGACGGCGGCGTCATCGTCACCACCCCGCAGGAAGCCTCGCTCGGCGTCGTGCGCAAGGGCATCGCGATGTTCCAGAAGGTGAACGTCCCGCTCCTGGGCATCGTGGAGAACATGAGCTACTTCATCACCCCCGGCGGCGAGCGCGTGGAAATCTTCGGCCACGGCGGCGGCCGCGCCGAAGCCGAGCGGCAGAAAATCCCCTTCCTCGGCGAAGTCCCCCTCTTCCTCGAAATCCGCGAAGGCAGCGACAAAGGCATCCCCGTCGCCGTCTCCCACCCGGCGGACCCGCAAGGCAAGCCCTTCATCCAAATCGCCGAGGCGCTGCGGCAGAAGCTCGGGTAGTCGCAACCTTCAGGTTGCGCGTCAGATGGCCGTCGCCGCGAGCCACTTTCAACCACGCTGTCCCAGCCACTGGAACACCTAGGCTTCCACCGCCATAGGCTGCGCCGGGGTGAGCGCGCCCAGTCGGCGAATCGCCCGCACGGTTGGATACGTCGCGATGCTCTGGCAAACGAAGGCTCCGGACTTCAGGAACGGGCAGGGAACCACCACTTCGTAACTTGAGCCGCGCAGTGCCGTGCTGTGGAAGACGACCGTCACCACCGCGCGGTCCGCGTCGCCGAAGGGCACGCTGAGGATGAGGACGGGCCGCTCCTTCTCCACCATCCCGCAATCCCACAGCCAGACTTCACCGCGCGCTGGTTTCATGTTCCTCCTGGGCCAGCATCGCTGCCAAGTCATCGCCTGCCTGCGCCACCAGTTCTTCATCCAGCGGGCCAGAATCAACGGATGGCCTCGCCGGCCCACTGCTGCTCCAGCTCGCTTTCATCCAGACTGGCGATGAGCCGTTCGGCGAGGTAGGCGCTGTCCTTGGTCGGCAGTTGCTCCACCGTGGTCGCAACCTGCTTTAGTGCTGCGGTCATCGGGCGAAATTAACGCGCTCGAATCTGAAGACTAACAGAAATGTGGCATGGTGCAGCGCAGGCTGAAGCCTGCGACTACCGACAGGAAAACAGTCGAGGGCGGACTTCAGCGAGTGAGCCGCTCAATCCACATACAGAAACTCATTCGCTCCGAGCAGCGCGCGGCTGAGGCTGGGCCAGGCTTGGTCGGCGGGGAGTTTTTTCGCGGCGAGCTTGGCGCGGAAGGTCGTGAGGTAGTCGGTCGCCAGCTTAAGTTCGTCGGGCTGCGGGGGGCGGGCGTAGAGGGCGAGGAAAGCGCGTTCCACTTGGCGGGCTTCGTCGGGTTCGCCCTGTTGCACGCGCGCGGCGAACTTCGCGGCCTGCTCGTGGGCGAACTTGTCGTTCATCATGAAGAGCGATTGCAGCGGCGTGGTGCTCGGCTCGCGCGTGGCGGTGCTGGAGTTCGGGTCTGCGCCGTCGAAGAGCGCGAGGAAGGGGTGCTTCCGCAGGCGTTGTTGCATCTGATAGACCGTGCGCTGGCGGTTGTCGTAGTTGGCGAAGAACTGGTTGTGCTGTGTGAAGCCCCACGTGTGGACGGGCGGGAACGGGTGCGGGCCGCCCACGGTCGTGTCGAGGTCGCCGCTGACGTGGAGGAGCGAGTCGCGGATGGATTCGGCGTCGAGGCGGCGGCGCTCGGCACGCCACCAGAGGGAGTTGTGCGGGTCTTTGATGGAGTTCTTGGCGAAGAGGTCGGCGGTGGCGGTGGGTTTGGGTTTGGAGGAAAAGAGACCGAAGAACCCTCGGCCAGCAGATGTGGCGGCAGGCGTCCCGCCTGCCATAGAGGGCGGTATCTTGCCGCCCGGCCCGGCGTGCGAGTTCACCACGGTTGTCTTGTTGCCAGCGTTCTTTCCGCCGGGCGGGACGCCCGGCTCTACGTCAGGCGGGAAGCCTGAAGCCACGGTCCAGGTGCGGGAGGTGAGGATGAGTTTGTGCATGGCCTTCACGGACCAGCCGCTCTCGATGAACTTGCGCGCGAGGAAGTCCAGCAGTTCGGGATGTGTCGGGGCCTGACCGCGCGTGCCGAAGTCGTTCGGCGAGGTGACGAGGCCGCGACCGAAGTGGTGTTGCCAGAGGCGATTCACCAGCACGCGGGCGGTGAGCGGGTTCGTGGAGTCGGCAATCCAGTTGGCGAGGTCGAGGCGTCCGCTGTTGGCGCAGTCTTTCGGCAAGGTCTGGCCACCGAGCACTTGGATGAAACGGCGCGGGACTTCTTCGCCGAGGCGCTTCGGGTCGCCGCGCACGTGCAGGCGGGCGTTCGCGGGCTTGGCGTCGGCGACGGCGTAGGCGAGTTCGTAGGGGACGGTTTCGCTGAGTTGCTTGTGCTTCGCTTTGGCGGCGGCGATGGCTTTGGTGGCTTCGTCCGCTTTCGCCTTCTTCTCCGCTGGGTCCGTCAGCTTGTCGGCGGTGGCTTTGGCGGCTTCGGCTTTCTTCACGTCGGCGTCGAGGTCGGCGAGCTGGTCCTTCCAAGTCTTCGTGACGGCTTCGAGTTCCGCCTTGGCGATGAGCGGGACGAGGTCCTTCGGGCGGTTCATGCCCTCGCTGCCGGGGTGGGGAAAGGTCGTGCTGCTGAAGATGCCGTAGAGCGCGTAGTAATCGGTCTGCGGCAGGGGGTCGAACTTGTGGTCGTGGCAGCGAGCGCAACTGAGCGAGAGGCCGAGGAAGGCGCGGCCGGTGTTCTCGATGGCGTCCTCGATGGTCAAATGCTTCTCGCCACCACCACCGCCGAAGTGGCGCGCGATGGCGAGGTAGCCGGTGGCGAGGATGGGGTCTGGGGTGTGGCGTTTGGGGTCTGGGGGGAGGAGGTCGCCGGCGAGTTGTTCGCGGATGAAGCGGTCGTAGGGCTTGTCGGCGTTGAAGGCGGCGATGACGTAGTTGCGATACTTGTAGGCCTGCGGGACGGGGTAGTCGGAGGCGTTGCCGCAGGTGTCGGCGTAACGGACGATGTCGAGCCAGTGGCGGCCCCAGCGCTCGCCGTAGTGGGGGGAGGCGAGCAAGCGGTCCACGGCGGCGGCGATAGCGCGTTGCTCACTTTCCCGTTTTCCCACTTTCTCACCTGCTCCCGCCGAGGCAGATGAGAAAGTGGGAGAGTGAGAAAGTGAGAAGTCGCTGACGAACGCGGCAACCTCCTCCGAGGTCGGCGGGAGGCCGGTGAGGTCGAAGGTGAGGCGGCGGATGAGCGTGCGCGGGTCGGCGTCGGGCGCGGGGGTGACGCCGGCTTTTTCCATGCGGGCGAGGGTGAAGTGGTCCACGTCGTTGCGCGGCCAGGATTTGTCTTTGAGCTTGGGGAGCGGCTGCGCTTTCACCGGCTGATAGGCCCAGTGCTTACGACCTTCTTCGACGCTGATGCCGTAGGCGGGCTTGGCGGGCGCGGTGGCGGCGAGGGCGGCGAGGGCGGGCGCATTCGTGCGCGGGTCGGGGGCGCCGAGCTTCACCCACTCGATGAGGTCGGCGACGAGCGCGGGGGCGAGGCGCGCGTCGGGCGGCATCTTGAAATCTTTGTCCCAGTGGCGGACGCCTTTGATGAGCAGGCTATCGTCGGGCTTGCCGGGGATGAGCGCGGGGCCGGAGTCGCCGCCCTTGAGCCAACCGTCGCGCGAGTCGAGACGGAGGCCGCCCTTGGCCTTCTTCGCACTGGCGCTGTGGCATTCGTAGCAATGCTCGGCGAGCAGCGGGCGGATGCGCTTCTCGAAGAATGCGACTCCCTCCTCTGGCGTGGCGGCGCAAAGGGAAACCGCTCCGGCGAGGGAGAGCGACAAGCAGGGCAGCAGACGCTGGGAAATCACGGGGAGTCAGACGCGAAGTGGCGGGAGAGTTTTCAGGTTTCGTCCGACGGATTGAGGGGAGCTGAAATTCCATTGAGCACCCGTCTCTGGATGGAGCGCGGACGCCCACCTCCGCAGCCGCAGGTAACGGGCAGTCGCCGACTGCGGACCAGGGCGTCCGCGCTCCATAACCGCAGGTTCATGGAGTGGGCGAAGCCTCCTCATGGCTTCTCCGGCGTGAGGAACTCGCGGATGGTCTGGAAGGGGCGCAATGGCAGCAGCAGAAACTTAGGGATGTAGCGCGGCTCGCTCTTCGGGTTCGCCAGCGAGCCGGTCACGCGATACTCGAAGACCTTCGTCACGGGCGAGGTGAGCAGACTGATGATCGGGCCGACGAGGAAAGTATCGCGGAACATCTCGGCCTCGATGTTCGCGTTCACTCCGCCGGCGAAGTCCACCGTGCCGTCGTAGTGCAGGCGCGCGGGCGGCGACTGGATGGCGAGGTTCTTCGTGTAGATGACGCTGTTGGTGATGATGAACGTCCCGTGCGCCTCCTTGGCGCGGCTGCTGCCGAGGTCCTTGTTGATGGCGTTCAGCACGGGCGTGAACAAGCCGAAGATGGGAATGTCCCAGAGCAAGCCGTCCACCAGCCGCACGTCGCCGTAGCCCTGCCAGCTCTGCATGTTCATCGTGTTCGCGTTCGTCACGACGACGGTGCCGGCGACGGTGCCTTCGAGCTTGTTGGCCTTGCCGCTCACGTCGGCGATGAAGCCAGGCAGGCTGGCGTTGGTGAAGGCGAGGTTGAAGCCGAAGTCCGCGCTGCTCTTGGGTGTGAGGTCGAAGTTCAGCCCGCCCACCAGCCGCCCACCGTGGAACGCGCCGTCGAGATTCGTGATGACGATTCGGTTCGTCACCCAGTGCAGCGACGCGGTGACTTGCGGCAGGTGAAAGAACGACCAGCGGAACGGCCCGCCCTCAATCTCGAAGTGTAGGTCCGTCGTCTCGGATTCGCGGAAGGGAATTTCCCCGTGGACGCGCAGCGTGGGTGCCTTGTCGAACTGATAGTATTGAAGGGCTTTCGCCGTCTGCGGGCCAATGGCGCGCGTGAAGGAGTAGGGGTCGAACGTGCTGTGCGCGTTCGTCACCCAGAGGCGCTGCTGCACTGCGTCAATGCGCACGTCCGGCGCGGTGATGACGCCCGCGCCTTGGCGGGCGAAGACGTTGGTGATGGCAAAGTGGTCGTTGGTGAATTTTACCGAGCCGCGAAACTCATCCACCTGCTCGCCGCGCAGGAGGAAGTTCGTCACTGCCACCGTCGCGCGGAAACCGTTCTCCTCGCGTGCGCGCCAGCGGCCCCAGATTTCCCCTTCCACCACGGGCGGCACAGTGAAGTTGAAATCTGTGAGAATGCGTTTCTCCTCGGGGCGTTCGAGCAGCGGCTCAATCGCGGCGGGGAAACAGTTCGCGCGGACCTGCCAATGGAAACGTCGCGTGTGCGGGTTCACCATGTAGATGAGCCGCGCCTCGCCTTCGGGGCGACGCGCCCAGAGGTTGGGCAAGCGCAGCACGCCGTTGGTCAACGTTAGGTCCGAGTGCGATTCAAGGAAGGTCGCGCCGCGATAGCCGCCCGCTTGGGTTTCGACGCGCGCGGCGAGGGTGACGGACTCGCCGACGGGCTTCCAATCGGGGGCGCGATCCGTCCACGCGGGCAACACGAGGGCCACGCTGGCCTTGGCTTTGGGCGGTGCGGCGAACTTGAAGTTGGCCAGCTCGCGCTGCGTGTTCGTGTCGAGCAGGTGCTGGATGCGATTGACATCGAAGTCGAGCGCGCCGGTGGCAGCGGCGCGGCGGGTCTCGACATCGAGCTGCGCGTGGGTGTCGAGCACGCCGCCGTAGAGCGCGATGTGGAGATTGGTCACGCTGAGGTGGGGCGCGCGCCAGTGCGTGGTGAACCGGAGCTGGCTGAGTTCGAGCGCCTTCAGCTCGGATTTCACGCCGTCGAGCGAGACGGAGGTTTCAATCTGCCACGGCGCGAGGTTGGTCCAGAAACCCCACGCGGGCGGAGCGCCGGTTTCCCAACCGGCTTGGGTCGTCCCTTCTACCCGCAACGCCGGTTTGGAAACCGGCGCTCCGACCCGCGTGACCTTCGCGGAGAGGTGCGCCTCTTTCGCCTCGGCCCACTTCGTCGTTGGCGCGGTGAGCTGGGCTTCCGCGTCGGCGGCCAGGAGTTGTTTGCGCGCGGGGGCGAAGGTCGCGTGGCCGGACAGCCGGCCTTCCTTGAGCTGCGCCCACTCGGACTTCAACGCGGTGGTGTGCAGCGTGAGGCTGGCGCGCAACTCGTCGGGCGCAAGCGGGCGTGGCGCGGTCTGGCCGGTGAGACGGAGAGTGGCGGCCTCGGCCCACGGCGACTTGCCGTCGCGCAACGTGATTTCCCACGCGGCGTCCCAGTCGTTCGTTCGTGCGGACTGGCGGTTGAGCCGCGCGGTGAGCAGCAGACGTTCGGCGCTGACGTTGAGGTTCGTCGCCGTGCGGAGGCGTTCGGCTTCGAGGCGGAAGTCGGCGCTGGCGGTGCCGTTGGTGCCGATCGGCTGGACAATCTTCGCGGTGAAACTGGCGTTGCGACCTTTGCCCCACGGCGTGCGCACGTCGCTGGCCTTCACCTTCAAGTCCGCTTGCACACCGTGCTCCAGCTTCGCATCGCCACGGAGAGCCAACTCAATTTCTGGCGGCGACGCGAACTGCACGCGGGCCAGTTCGGTGAGCACTTGGTGGAGGATGGCTTCGGCTCCGGGCTTGGGTGGGGCGGTGGAGGGGGTCGGTGGCTCGGAGGGTTTCGACGGGGGTTTGCGCAGCGCCGTGACATTGGTCACGACGGCGCTGACCTTCATCTGGAGGCCTTGCACGGTCGCGGTGAGTTGTGGGATTTCCCACACGTCCCCGGGCAGGAAGTGCAGGGTCGTGGCGAGGTTGGTGACGGTGAGGGTGCGTGGCGGGAGGTTGGAGGAAGCGACGGTCCAGGCGAGCTCGCCTTGGCGGAGTGCGACGCCAGTGACGAGGAATTTGAAGTCGCGCAACGCTTCGAGGTCGAGCTGCACCTCGGCCTCGCCGGCAGTGAAGTGCGGCCCGGTCGTTTCCCCGGATTTTTCGACGGAGATGCCCTCGGCCACCAAGCCGCGAAACCACAGCCAGCGCAGGCGTTTGAACTCGAGGTCGAAGCCGCGCACCTTCAGTTCGGCCAGCACCGGGCGTTTCATGAAGTCGGGCACGCCCACTTGGTTAAACCAAATGAACGCCACCAGCATCGCGAGCACGAGCAGCCACGCCACGATGCGGACGCAGCGGAACGCGACGCGGCAGACGCGCCAGAATGTCCACGGTTTGCGCTCGGGTTCAGGCTGGCTCACGGGAGAAGAGTGATAGAGCGCGGGCGCCCACGTCCGCAGTCGATTTCAACCCGAAGCCCGAAGTTGAGCCACGAAAGGGCGCAAAGAGCACAAAGGAGCCGAGTTGGGGAATGGATAGAGGCGGGAAAATGTCGGGCCACGCCATTTGATTGCCAGCAGCTTGGCTCTGCGCTCTTTCGGGGCCATCCCATTTCGGAGTTCGATTTCAACCGGCGTCCACTTGCTGCGGACGTGGGAGTCCGCGCTCCAATCGGCAGGCGCGCATCCGGGTTCATGGAAGTTCAGTGTGTCGCCCAGGTTATTGTCGCCCCAAGTATTGCGCCACGTAGTCGCGGAAGAGGGCGCGCGGGAACTCGAAGACCAGCGGCTGGCCGCTGCGCGGGTCGGTCACGGAAGCGTAAGAATTGCGTCCCTGCGGCATATTGCCGAAGAGGATGGTGTTCGTGCGCGCGGGCGTGCCGACCAACTCCACGCTGACGCGCCGGCTGTCCGCGCCGATGCCGTAGATGGGCAGGCGGTCAGCGCCCAGATGCGTCCACTGCTCGGCGCGCAATTGGCCGAGGCGGAACAGGGTCTCCTCCAGCGCGACATTTTTAATTTCCTCCGCTGGCTCCGAGCCCTCTGCCCAGCGTCCGTTGGGCGTGCGGGTGAGGCGGCGGCTCTGGCCGTCGAATTCCACTGTGACAGCGGCTACCTGATTCGAGGTGAAGTTCCACACGGTGCGGTCTTGAATTTGGTGGAGCGACCACGCGAGGCGGTCCACGTCTCCGCGCGGGACGACATAAACGGAACTCTCGTCGTGCCGGCGGGCGAACAAGCGATCCGTAAACGGAGCGCCAGGTTTCCGCTCCTCGAACTGCAATCGCGCGACGAGCGTGTTGGTGAGCGTGCCGATGGCGTTCGTGCCGGATTTGAGCAGGCTGATGCGGCGCGTTCCGGTGGCCAAGCCGTAGGGCGCGTAGTCCGTCACGACTTCCTTGGCCAGCTCCACAGCCGAGAGAACGATCAGATTGTTGGAGAAGCTCTGCATGAGCACGGGGTCGGTCACGGTCTTGAAGGCATCATCGGCCACCCACACGAATCGCGCGGCGGCATTGGTTTGGAGGCGCAGGGTGAAATTCTCTTTTCCTTCCACTTGCAGCACATCCACTGCGTGGGTGGGCAGTGCGTCCAGCAGTCGGTGCTCGGAGAATTCCCAAAGGTCGGCGCGCAAGGTGTCGAGCAACTCGCGCGGGACGAGCATGACGTTGGTGGTGGCGGGGCTGCGGGCGAAGACCAGTGCGGGCTGGTTGGTGGGGCTTTTGCCGAACTGCACGACGAGCGTGTCGTTCGTGCCGGTGCCGAAGGCGAGTTCGGATTCGGGCGCGTGGAGGCCGAAGGTTTCGAGGTCCGCGCGCGCGTCGTCGGTGATGAATTGCGGCACGGTCCATTGGCCCAGTTTGGTGAGCAGCTCTTCGATGAGCGGCGTGTTCGCGCGCTTGGTCGGGCTGGGCAGCGCGATGCGCCAAAGCCGATTGGTGGCGTCGCGTTGCAGCAGTAGGTCGCGCGCGCCGGTGCGGACGCGGAGGCGGTCGAACTTCACATTCGTCAACGCGAGCAGTCGCCGATCGCGCCAGGCGTCGGTGGTCTGGGGCAGGTAACCGAGGAGGTTGGCGTCGGCGATGGCGATGGCGTCGTTACCGGCGACTTGTAGGTAAACTTGATTGTTCACTGCAGTGCGCGCACCGATGCGCAGCTCGATGGGTGTGCCGCCTTGGTGGAAGAGGAGCGTGGCCTGCGGGGGCTGGAGGCCGAACTCGGCGGGGGATTTCACCTGCGAAGCGGGGATGATAATTTGCGGCCGACGGGTAGAGCAGATTTCCAGCAGGGCGCTGATGAGTAGCGGGTCGGCGGGGTAGTTCAACGGCGCAGTGAGCCGCCACTGCCCGGCGGCGAACTCGGCGCGGACGGTGGTGTTCGAGTGGGTGAACTCGATGCGAGTCACGGTGGCGGGGCGCAGGCGCGGGACCAGTTGTTCGGCGTCAGGCAGGGCTGGCGGACGGACGGACCGGCGCAACTCGTCGAACGCAATGAACGTAAAGAGCGCCAGGGCGAGGCCGACGAGCCATTTTGTTTGGGAGGAGTTCACGAGGTGTGTGCCTACATCTGCCGCCGCCACCAGACGAGCAGGCCGAAGCCGAGGATCGCGCCGGGCACGCCCGCGAGCACGATCCATTGCACCGAACGCAACTGCGCGTCGCTCATGTTGAACTGGTATTCGCGCACCACCTGCGGGGCGATGCCGACGAGCTTGGGCCGGTCCACGAGCCAGTTGATGGCGTTGGCGGCGAAGTCACGGTTGACCGAGTTATCTATCATCGCGTTGGCGAGGAAGAAGGAATCGCCCACGACAATCATGCGCGTGGAGCCGCCCTCGACACTACGCAGGCCGCCGCGCTCGACGGCGACGGCGACGTGAATGACGCCGGACTTGTCCACGCTCGGGTCGAACTGGCGGCTGCCGCGGCTGCCAATGGCCTTGCCGCTGGGCGAAGTGCTCACGAGCGCGCGCACTTGCGGAGCGTCCGAACCGGCACTGGCCGCCGAGCGCGGCGTGACGGAGCGGGGTGTGGCAAGGACCAGGCCGTTCTGTGTGGGGCCGAAGGGGCGGACGATCTCGTGTTCGCCGAAATTATTGAGGATGAGGAAACTGTCCTGGCGGTTGCCGGCCGGATCGGTGACGCGGTCGTCGCCAAGTTCCACGCCCCAAGTGCGGAGCAGCAGTTCCAGGCCGGCGTTGCTGTTCTCGGGCAGCAGGACGAGGGCGCGGCCGCCACGGTTGAGATAGTTGTTCAACTGGTTCACCTCGTCCGCGTGCAGCGGGGTGAAGGGGCCGGCGATGACAAGGAGGCTGCAATCGGCGGGCACCGGGTTGGTGCCGGCGAGGGTGAGTCCGAAGGGTGTGAGTCCGTTACCGCGTTGGAGCAGTTCGATGAACTTGCCGTAGCCACTGGTGGTGCCGGCGGTGGAGGGGTCGTGCTCCTTGTGGCCAAGCAGATAGTAGGCGGTGAGCTTGCGGCCCTCCATCAGCGTGAGGATGGCGGAGGTGAAGTAAGATTCGCCGGTGAAGGATTTGCGTTTCACGGCTTGGCTTTGGCCGGAGAGAAGTTGGCGGGTGTCGAATTCCGAAAGCTCGCCTTGGCGCACGATGCGGCTGCGCTCGCCGATGGCGAAGATGACGACATCTTTAACCGTGGGGGGGAGGTTGTATTTGCGCTGCGTCTCGGTGGCTTTGTCCGGCTCACGCTGGTAATCCACCGTGGTGATCTTCACGCGCGGGCTGGCGTTGGCGTATTGGCGGAGGCTTTGCAGGATGGTCGCGTAGAGCGTCTCGTCGGGGTCGAAGTAGAGCGTGACCTGCAGGTCGTTGGTCAGCGCGGCGAGCACTTGCAACGTGACGGGCGCGAGCGGCGCCACGCGGCCTTCCGAGAGCGAGACGCGGCGGAAATTTCGGGCAGCAAGGAAGTTCACCATCATCACGATGGCGAGGAAGGCCGCGATACCGACAAGCACCCCGAAACCCGCGCCGAACTTGCGAGCGGCCGAAAAACTAGGGAGCGGAGTTTCGGTAGGGTCAGGCATTTAGGAAAGGAGTCCAAAGTCGTGTGCCGTGGTGCGACCGCTGCCGAGCGCATGACGCACGGCTTTGGACGCTTGGACGCTTGGACTTTGGACTTTGGACTTGGGCGTTCATTTCCATCTCCTGCTTTCGACGACCTTCAGCGTGAGGAACAGGAACAGCACCGTCAGGCTCAGGTAGTAAACCGCGTGCCGGGTGTCCACGGTGCCGCGTGTGAAGTCTTTCATGTGCTCGATCATCGAGACGTGCTGGAGGAGGGCGGATTGCCAGCCGGGCTTGGGCGGGATGATGAAGGTAAGGAAGCTCAACAGATAGAGGCCCAGGCCGATCACGACGGCGAGCATCGCGGCGATGATCTGGTTGCGCGTGAGCGAGGAGGCGAAGCAGCCCAGTGAGATGTAGAGCGACCCGAAGAGAAAGATGCCGATGAACGTGCCGCCCACCGCGCCGGTGTCCACCACCGAGAGGTCCACGGAGAAGCGCTTCAGCAGGAACGGATACGCCAGCAGCGGCAGCCACGCGGACATGAAAAAGCACAGTGCGCCGGTGAACTTCGCCAGCACGACTTGCAGGTCACCGACGGGCGCGGTCATCAGCGTCTCGTAGGTGCCGGAGTATTTCTCCAGCGCGAAGGTGCGCATGGTGATGATGGGCGGCGCGAGCAACATCACGAGCCAGAAGAGGCCGTTGTTGAAGAACTCTTCGGTCACCGGCTTGTCGAAGGGCTTGTTCACCAACGCTTGCAGCACGATGACGAAGCTCAACCCCAGCAGGAACTGCACGGCGGCGACGATGACGTAGCCGATGAGCGAGACGTAACAGCTCCCGAGTTCGCGCCGGACGAGGGTGAGGAAGGGTTGCATCAGGGGTGAATGATCAATGACCAAGTCCCACGGCCCAACCCCGCAAGTCGCACCCCACCCAGCAGCCCCGGACATTGGGCATTGGGCATTGATTGGGAATTGGGAATTGGGAATTGGTCATGTCAACTCTCCTCCTGCTCCTTCTTCGTCACATGGACGAAGATGTCTTCGAGCGAATGTCGGGTGCGGGTCAGCTCGCGCAGTTGCCAGCCACGGGACTTCGCCAGCTCGAAAATCTGCGGACGCAAGTCCACTCCTGCGCGCGGCGTCAGCGAGCAGCGATGGAAATTGCCCTCAGCGGCGGCGATGTCGAAGTGCTCGACCTCGGCCATGTGCTCCCACGCCTCGCGCAAGTCCGGCACGGGCGCGGCCAGCTCGGCGATGACTTGCTGGCCGGCGCTCATCTTGCGCTGCAGCTCGTCCAGCGTGCCGCTCTCCCGGATGGCCCCTTGATGGATGATGATGACGCGCGTGCAGGTCAGCTCCACCTCGGGCAACAGGTGCGAGGAGATGAAGACCGTGCGGTCCTTGCTCACGTCCTTGATGAGCTGGCGCACGGCGCGGGTGAGGTGCGCGTCGAGGTTCTTGGTCGGCTCGTCGAGGATGATTAACTCCGGCTCGTGGACGAGTGCGTCGGCGAGGCCGACGCGCTGCCGGTAGCCGCCGGAAAGGGTGCCGATGACCTTGTTCGCCACATCGCCGAGGCCGCACTGCTGCGTGACGATGTCCACGCGGTCGCGGCTGCGTCCGGCGCTCAAGCCCTTGAGCCGCGCGCGGAACTTGAGGTATTCGCGCACGCGCATTTCCACGTGCAGCGGGTTGCCCTCGGGCATGTAGCCGATGCGGCGGCGCACCTCGTCGGCCTGCGTGAAGACATCGAAGCCCGCCACGCGCGCCGTGCCGGAAGTCGCGGGCATGAAGCAGGAGAGCATCCGCATCGTGGTGGTCTTGCCTGCGCCGTTCTGGCCGAGGAAGCCGACGATTTCGCCGCGCTGCACGGTGAAGGAGAGGTCGCGCACCGCCGCGCGGCCGCCGTAGCGCTTGGTGAGGTTCTCGACCTCAATCATCGGGGTGGTGGGCGCGCTCATTTTAATTTCACCGGCACACTGCCTTCCCGGAAGCCGGCGAAGCTCCCGCGCTTGGGCGGCGCGATGACGTTCAGCCGTGCGGTGTCGCCGGACCGCTTCGCGTGCAACGCGCGGCCCAGTTCCACGAGGTCGCCCGCGGGCTGGTTGTCCACACCCCGGAGAACGAAGAAATTTTCCAGCTTGGCCTCGGCAGCGGGCGAATCCTTGTCCACGTCCGTCACCACGAATCCGCCGAAGAACGGAAAGCCCATCTTCGCCGCCAGCTCGCGGGTCAGCTCCTGCACGTGCAGCCCGAGCTTCTGCCGGATCAGCTCGGCATTGAAGAAATCGCGTTCGGGCGTGAGCCGCACGGACAAGGTTTGTGGCGCGGCAGCTCGGCGAATGAGGAACGCCACCGGCTTGTCCGCCCCCGCTGCGTTCAGCTCGCGCATGAACTCGATGAAGTTGCGCGGGGTCTTGCCGGCGACCTGGAGGATCGTGTCGCCCGCGCGCAGGCCGCCCTTGTCCGCCGGGCTGGCGACCTCGACGGCGGTGACTTCGAGCAAGCTCGCGCCGGAGCGCACGCGCGCACCGAACCACAGCGCCTTCGTGCCCTCGGGCGTGAAGTAGCGCGAGAGCGATTCGTTGACGCGCTTGATGGGGATGGCGAAGCCGATGCCCTGCCCCTCGCGATAGACGGCGACGTTCAGGCCGATGAGTTCGCCGCGCAGATTGATGAGCGGGCCACCGGAGTTGCCGGGGTTGATGGCGGCGTCGGTTTGGAGCCAGTCCGCCACGTCGAGTTGGCTGTCCTCGCGCGCGGGGCGGCGGGACTTGGAGCTGAGGATGCCCTTGCTCACCGAGCCGCCGAGGCCGAAGGGATTGCCGAGGGTGACGACCGTTTCGCCGAGCAGGAGGTCGTCGTCTGCCGCGAAGCGGACCGGGGTGAACTTCTCGTTGCCCGGCGACTTGATGCGGAGCAGCGCCACATCGGTCTTGGTCGCGCCGGTGACGCGCTCGGCCTCGAGCTCACGGCCGTCCATGAGCTTGACCCAGATACGGTTCGCGCCCTTGACGACGTGCTCGTTGGTCAGCACGTATCCGCTCTCGTCCATGATGACGCCGGAGCCGACGCTGGACGGAACTTCTTCCAACTGCGGTCGCACGCGGTAGCCGAAGAACTCCGCGCGCCACCGGAAAAGCGGATCCGTGCTATCCACAACGGCGGTGGTCGCGATGTTGACGACGCTGGGCATGACGCGCTCGACAGCGGCGACGGTGGCGTCGCGGCGCACATCGACGGGCTGCGCGCGGGCAACGAGCAGCAGGGCGGTGAGGCAACTAACCAAAGTGCAGCCCAACGCGCGGCGGCGCGGGTGCAACGATGGCTGGATGACATTCATGCGGTCACTGACAACTCGACTTCCTACTGGTTCAAACGGCAACCCGGTTGCAGTAAAACTGGCGGGCGGAAGCACGCGAGATTCTTTGCCAACGCGGCGGAGAATGCAAATGGAACAGGAGCGCGGACGCCCATATCCGCATGGTTTTCCACGCTTGTTGCCAACCGCACGACCTGCGGACGTGGGCGTCCGCGTTCCATTCGCTACCCCGTGATGCGCCGGTATATCTCGCCCTCGTTCATCGTCGCGCGCTCGGGCCGGCCTTTGTAGCTGTAAACCAGCTCCTCGTGGTTGATGCCCAGCAGGTGGAGAATCGTCGCGTGCAGGTCGTGGACGTGCATCCGGTCCTCGACGGCGTGCAGGCCGAACTCGTCCGTCGTGCCGATGACTTGGCCGCCCTTCACCCCGCCGCCGGCCATCCACATCGTGAAGCCGGTCGGGTTGTGGTCGCGACCGTCGCCCTTCTCGCTCATTGGGGTGCGGCCAAATTCGCCGCCCCAGATGACCAGCGTCGAGTCGAGCAGGCCGCGCGATTTCAAGTCCTTCAACAGACCGGCGATGGGCTTGTCCGTCTCGCGGAAGCGGTCGCCGTGGTTTTTCTCGATGCCGCTGTGCGCGTCCCATTTGCTGCCCGCGCCGCTGTAGAGCTGCACGAAGCGCACGCCGCGCTCGACGAGCCGGCGGGAAAGCAGGCACATCCGGCCAAAGGGCGCGGCGACCGAGTCATCCATACCGTAGAGCTTCTTCGTCGCCTCGGTTTCCTTCGCGAGGTCCACGGTCTCGGGGGCCTCGGCCTGCATGCGGAAGGCGAGTTCGTAGGCGGCGATGCGGGCGTCGAGTTCGGTTTGCTGCGGGCGGGCGGAGGCGTGCTGGCGGTTAACGGCATTGAGGAAGTCGAGTTTGCCGCGTTGCTGTTCGTCGCTGACGCCCTCGGGCGTGTTGAGGTTCGCGATGGGTTCGTTGCCGGGGAGGATGCGCGTGCCCTGATAGACGGCGGGCATGAAGCCCGCCCCCCAGTTGCGCGGGCCGTTGGTGACGGTGGCGTTGTTGTCCTGCATCACCACGAACGCGGGGAGGTTCTGGTTCAACGTGCCGAGGCCGTAGCTCACCCACGCGCCGAGCGAGGGCCGGCCCGCGAGGATGGAGCCGGTGTTCATCTGGCAGACGCCGTTGGAGTGGACGATGCCGTTGGCCCAACAGGAGCGCAGGACGGCGATGTCGTCGGCGGACTCGGCGACGTGTTTGCACCAGTCGGAAATCCACAGGCCGCCCTGGCCGTGTTGCTTCCACTCGCGCTTGTCGGGGAAAATGGGCGAGTTGATTTCGCCCATCGCGGTGATGAGGCCCTTGGTGAAGCTGGCTGGCAAAGGCTTGCCCGCGTGCTGCTTCAACGCGGCCTTCGGGTCAAAGGTGTCAAGATGGCTCGGCCCGCCCTCCATGAAGAGGAAGATGACGTTCTTTGCCTTCGCCGCGTAGTGCGCGAGCCGGGGCGCGAGCGGGGAGATGCCGGGAGCCGTGGGCGCGGCGGCGAGTGGATGTTTGGCGAGCAGCGAGGTGAGCGCGACCGCGCCGAAACCCGCGCCGGTCTTGGTGAGGAAGTCGCGGCGAGACACGGCCCAGTCCACGTGGTTGCAGCCGAATTTTTTCATAGGTCAATCAACGTAAACAAACTCATTCGCGTTCAGCAGCACATGGCACAAGTCCGCCATCGCGGCGGCGCGGGTAGAGGCGGTGGCTTTTGCGCCGGTGGGTTTGGGCTGGATGTCGTTGGCGTGCTTCGAGACGTCTTTAAAGGAGCTGGGCTTGGACTCGAATTGCCACAGGCCCACCGTCGTTTCGGTCGCAATGGCTTCGGCTCCGAGGAGCAACTGCTCCTGCTTCAGCGCGCCGGTGGAGAAGCGCACGTCGTCAATCATGCCGTCGAAGCCGCCGCCCTTGCCGGCACGGCTGCCGAGGTTGAGCGCGAGCGCGTTGGTGAAACCGCCGGTGATTTTGTGCGGGACTTTCGCGATGGAGAGCGGTTCGTCGTCGTTGGACAAGTCGCGCACGTAGAAGGTCACTTCGCCGGGCGCGGTGGCCGTGGCGAGCTTCACGGTGGCGGCGACGGCGTAGGGCTTGGCGAGCGCGAGGACCTGGTCGGAGAAGATGGCTTCCTCGCCGAAGCTGCTGTCCTGTTTCACGCCGATGATTTGGAGCACGAGCGTCTGCGGTTTGCGGCGCGAGCCAGCGCCCGTGACGGCCAAGCCCCAGCCGGGTTTTTTGGAATCGCCGCTCCACTTCGCGGCGATGGTGCGGACGGTGCCGCCGGTGTCCACGGTGCGCGCGAGGGCGTTGGCTTCGATGGTGAAGTCGCCGGTCGGGAAGCTCGGGCTGTCCGGCACGGCGAGCGCGTCGCCGCCCATGTCGGGCGCGACCACGGCGGCGACGCCATCGCGATACGGCATCTTCTCGGCGGCGAAACCACGGGCCTTGTCCGGGGTGCCCTTCGCGCCGAGGCGTTGCTTCTGTTCGGTGAGGAATTGCAGCGCGGCGGTGCGCTCGGTGGGTTTCGGCGCGCGGGTGAAGGCGAGGCGGTAGGCGGCGTTGACCATGTCCTCGTCGCTGCTGGGGTGCTCCTGCTCCAGCCGTTTTGCGAACTCGCGCGCGTGGCGGAGCATCATCTGACTGTTGAGGAGCAGCAGCGCCTGCGGCGGCGTGGTGGTGACGTTGCGTTGCGCGACGCTCTGGAACGGCTCGGCGAGGTCGAAGACGTTGAGCAACGGGTTCGGCGCGTTGCGGAGCCACTTGCTGTAAATGGAGCGACGCGGCGTGAGCTGGTCGGTGCTGGGACCGCCGGCGGGTTCGAGCTTCAGCTCACCGGTGGCGGCGAGGATGGCGTCGCGGATTTGCTCGGCCTCGAGGCGGCGGATGGGGAAGTGGGAGAGGAGACGGTTGTCGGGGTCGGTGGTGTTGGCCCGAGAGTGTTCAGTGTTCAGTGAGGCGACCTTCGCTCCAGTGCCAGACTGAACACTGGACACGGAAGACTGAACACTTGCTTGCCGGTAAGTCTGGCTCGTCACCATCAGCCGGTGCATCGCCTTCAAGCTCCAGCCGCTCTCCACGAACGTCGCGGCGAGCCAGTCCAGCAGCTCGGGGTGCGAGGGCTTTTCGCCGAGCTTGCCGAAGTCGCTGGCGTTGGCGGCGAGGCCACGACCGAAGTGAGATTGCCACAGGCGATTCACCATCACACGGGCGGTGAGCGGGTTTTCCGGCGCGGTCAGCCAGCGCGCGAGTTCGGTGCGGCGACCGGTGGAGTTGGGCAGCGCGGCGACTTGCGCGTCCTTCGCGTCGAGCACGCTGAGGTAGCCGGGGGCGATGGTTTCCTGCTTGCCGCCCTTCTTGAGCAAGGTCGGCGGGGCGATGGGGCCGACGTCCGTCGCGCCGTAGTTCTGCGCGAGGGGCGCGGGTTTGAGGGCATCGAACTCAGCCAGCTTCTTCCGCAAGGCGATGACCTTCTCCTTGGTCTCGCCCTTGAGCTTGCCGTCAAGGCGGTCGAACTCATACGTGACTTGGCGGTAGGCCAGCTCGGCGATTTGATGCTCGAGGGGAGTGCGTTCGGTGGCGGGTTTGCGGATGTCCGCGCGGAGGTCTTCGACGAAGGTTTCGATGGCGTGCTTCTCGGCGCTCTTGCGGGGCTGGACGAGGAGTTGGTCAATCTCCGCGCGGATGTCGGCGGTGGCGGCTTCCCACTTGGCGAGCTTGGCGGCGTGCTCGACGCGCTGGGCGGGCGTGGCGAGGACGAGGTCTTCGCGCGGGAGGAGCGGGGTGAAGAAGGCTTGGAAGCGGTAGTAATCCTTGTGGAGAAACGGGTCGAACTTGTGGTCGTGGCAACGCGCGCACTGGAGGCCGACGCCGAGGAACGTGTCCGCCGAAGTGTCCGTGATGTCTTCAAGGATGCGCTGCCACTGGCCGCGCACGTCGCGGTTGTTCCACTCGTAAATGCCGGCGCGGAAGTAGCCGGTGGCCACCAAGTGTTCTGGGTTTTGAGTTTCGGGTTTTGAGCTGAAGTAGAGTTCGTCGCCGGCCAGTTGCTCGGTGATGAAACGGTCGTAGGGTTTGTCGGCGTTGAGGGATTTCACCACGTAGTCGCGGTAGCGCCAGGCCTGCGGGCGGTATTCGTCGGCGCGGTAGCCGTCGGACTCGGCGTAGCGGACGAGGTCGAGCCAGTGGCGCGCCCACTTCTCGCCGTAGCGCGGGCTGGCGAGGAGTTGGTCCACGAGCTTCTCGTAAGCGTCGGCGGATTGGTCGGCGAGGAACTGGTCCAGCTCGAAGGGCGTCGGGGGGAGGCCCGTGAGGTCGAAGTGAACGCGACGCGCAAGCGTGGTGCGATCGGCGTCGGGGGAGGGCTTGAGCTGGGCGGCGGCGAGCTTCTGGAGGATGAAGGCGTCTATCGGATTGCCGATTGCCGATTGCCGATTGCCGATTGGGGGGACGGCGGGTTTCCGCACCGGCACGAACGCCCACCACTGTTTGTCTTCGTCCGTGATTTTCCCGCGCCGCACGACCTGCTTCCCGCTCTCCGGCATTGGCGCACCGAGTTTCACCCATTTCTCGAGCGCGGCGATTTGGTCGGAGCCGAGCTTCTTGTTCTTCGGCGGCATCTGGAGGTCCGCGTCGGTGTAGCGGATGGCTTTGATGAGAAGACTCTTCTCCACGTCGCTCGGCACGACGGCGGGGCCAGTGTCGCCGCCCTTGAGGATGGCGGCGGTGGAATCCAGCGCGAGGCCGCCCTTGAACTTCTTCGCCTCGTGGCTGTGACACTCGAAGCACGCGCCCGCGAGGATGGGCTTCACCGTCTGCTCGTAGAACGCGAGGTCGGCGGCGGAGGGTTGGGGCGCGGCGGCGAGGCTGGCGGTGGCGGGGAAAATGGCGGCGGCCAGCAGCGCGGCGGAGGAAGGTCGGAACAAGTTCATCGCGTTAAATTGACGACGGCGACTATGCACGGGATTCGCCAGGAGTCAGAAGGACTTTCGTGCTGCGCCTGCGCCACTTCGCGCTTCGCTCCCGGCTGCGCGTCTGCCACGGTGCGCGCGTGGGCATTTCGCCGAAAGAATTTGAGCAGTTGCAGAGCCGCGTGAGCAAAGCCAAACGTGGCCCGGCTCCCGCGCTGACGGCCCCGGCCTCCGCCCGCGTGCACGAAGTCATCCTGGGCGTGGACCCTTCGCTGCGCGGCACGGGCTTTGGGGTGATCCGAATCGCGAAGCCGCAGCCGATCACGTTGACGCAGGGGACGATTCACTGTCCGGCGGGCTGGGAACGCTCGCGTTGCCTCGCGAAGATTTACGCGGCCTTGCGCGACGTGATTCGCGAGCATCAGCCGACGGTGTGCATCGTGGAGGGGCTTTTCTTCGCGCAGAACTTGCAGACCGCGCTCATTATGGGCGAGGCGCGCGGGGCGGCGCTCGTGGCGATGGCGGAGGCGGGGCTGGAGATTTACGAGGTCGCGCCGCGCAAGGTGAAGCAGGCCATCGTCGGCTATGGAGCCGCGCAAAAAATTGCGGTGGCGAAGATGGTGCAGCGGATGTTGCAGCTCGCCGAACTGCCTGACCCCGACGCTGCCGACGCGCTGGCGCTGGCGCTCACCCATGTGCAGAGCGCGGGCCGATTTTCACTGGCCGCGCCCAAACGCGTCTGACACGGTGCGACCATGACAATGTCGTGGATGTTCCTCCTCGTAGTCTTCGCCGCGCTGTGTGGGTTTGCCATTGTCATCGTCGTGTTGGTCATGCTGTTCCGCGCGGCGACACGGCAATCGGGTGGTGTGCCAGACGGCACACGTCGCACCGATGATGGGCACTTCCCTGCACCGCCCATCTTGCCGGCAGACGATTCCATCCACCGCCAACACCTGATGAGTCAGACGATGATGGACTCTTCCCCGTCTGCGCCCTCCGTTTCGGACAGTGTGCCGAGCAGTTCCGGCGACAGTGGGAGTTCCTCGTCGAGTTCGGACTCCGGCTCGGGGTGCGGCTAAACCCGAACTCCGAAATTGAGCCACGAAAGGGCGCAAAGAACACAAAGGAGCCGAGCTGGGAATGGATGGAAGCGGGAAAATTTCAACCCGGTCCGGTTTCTTGTCAGAAACTTGGCTTTGCGCTCTTTGCGCCCTTTCCATTTCGGAGTTAGGGCTAAAGGCTGCTGCACCGCGCTTGCCGGGAGTTGGGACAAACCAATGGGGATGAGTCACTGAACCCGCGGCATCCGATCTACCTCGTCGGCACGGCTAGTTTTCCAAGGCCTTCGGCGGGGCGAGCACGAAGGAGGCGAGCAGGGCTTGACGGGCACTCGCCGGGCGACGGAGGAGGTTCACTACCGCGCGGGCATCGGGGTTCGTGGCGCGGTGAACGGTGACGGGGGCGTGGAGCGCCTTGCCGTGTTTCTCGGTCAGCTCGTTCACGCGCTGCATCCGGGCGGCGACGGCCTCGTGAAGATGCGTGGCGCGTTGATAGGCCTGCGTAGAAGGTTCGAGGTTCGCGAGTGGCTTGGTCGGCTCGGGCAGGCTGTCGAGCGAAACATCCTGCCACGGTGTGGCTGCGCTTTCGCGCGAGGGCAGATGCTCGTCCCCCGTCGGCAACGACTCGCGCGAGACGCGCGTGGGCACCGGCGGCGGGGGCGGCACGCGGCGGTGGACAGGCGGAGGAGGCAACGGCGGGGGCGCGCTCACCGTGCCGTCGAGCGGCGGTTTGCCTTCCATCAGGCGCTTGAGCTCCTCCTCCCAGTTCAATGGCTGGTTCGGGTTCGGCGCGGACGGGCTGCGGCCACCGGGCTGTTGCTTCCGGTAAGCCTCATCGTCCTCGCCGCCCCACGGTTCGACCTGGCCCTCCTTCTTGTTGCGACTCTGATACCAGCTCGTCAGCGCCGAGATGATGACGATGGCGAGCACCACATACGGGTTGTCCGTGATGGCGAGGAAGCCACCGGGAACAAGCCCGTCTGTGATGGAAGCGAGTTCGCTCACGCGCAACGTGCAGTTAAATCAGCTCTTCACCTGCGGCGTGGCGCCCGCCGTGGCGATGCTCTCGCGCATGCCGGTGTCGGCCTGCACGTTCTTCATCTTGTAATAGTCCATGATGCCGAGGTTGCCGTTGCGGAAGGCTTCGGCCATTGCCATCGGGATGAGCGCCTCAGCCTCGACGACGCGCGCGCGCATCTCGGACACGCGGGCGACCATCTCCTGCTCGGTGGCCACGGCGGCGGCGCGGCGAACTTCGGCCTGCGCCTGCGCGATGAGCTTGTTCGCCTCGGCCTGCTCGGCCTGCAACTTCGCGCCCACGTTCTCGCCCACGTCCACGTCCGCAATGTCAATCGAGAGGATTTCAAACGCGGTGCCGGAATCCAGGCCCTTCTCCAGCACGGTCTTGGAAATGCGGTCGGGGTTTTCCAGCACGGCCTTGTAACTAATGGAGGAACCGATGGTGGTGACGATGCCCTCGCCCACACGCGCGATGATGGTCTCCTCGGTCGCGCCGCCGACGAAGCGGTCGAGGTTTGTGCGCACGGTCACGCGGGCCTTCACCTTCACCGCGATGCCGTCCTTGGCCACGGCGTCAATCGTCACCTTGCCGGACGAAGCGGCGGGGCAGTCAATGACCTTGGGGTTCACCGAGGTCCGCACGGCTTCGAGGACGGTCTTGCCCGTGCCCTTCGTCGCGAGGTCGATGGCGCACGCGCGGTCGAAGTCTAGGTGGATGCCGGCCTTGCGTGCGGCGATGAGCGCCTGCACGACGGCCACGACGTCACCGCCGGCGAGGTAGTAGTTCGAGAGGTCGTCAATGGTGAGCGGGATGCCGGACTTCACCGCCGTGATGCGCGCGTCCACGACCATGCCCACGGGCACGCTGCGGAGTTTCAGCGCGATGAGTTCAGTGAACGTCACGCGCGCGCCGGAGGTCCAGGCGCGGACCCAGATCATGCCGAAGTTCAGCACGAGAATGGCGAAGACGAAGGCGGCGATGCCCATCGCGCCGTAGAGCACGACCATGATTTTGGGATCGATTTCGGCGAGTAGCGGGGTGAGTTCCATAGTTCGTTTGGTTCTGATTTGTTACCGAGGAGAAATTCAAGTCTGCCGGACCACCACACGCAGCCCTTCGACCGCGACCACTTGCACGGGCGCACCGCGCTCAATCATCGCGCCTTCCGTGACCACGTCCACGCGCTGGCCGCTGATGTTCGCCACGCCCGCCGGGCGTAACGCGGTGTGCGCCACGCCGGTTTGCCCGACCAGTTCCGGCCGCTCCGTGCCGATGTCGCCAACCACGCCGTCGGACGCGTAACGCCGGCCAAAACGGCTGCTGGGAAAATACTTCACCCAGAGCACAAAGCCGATGAGCAACCCGACGAGGGTGCCCAGCAGAATCCAGTTGCCCACCGTCGCGCCAAACTCCTGATACCCCATCGTGACCCCGGCGAGCAGGCACAACATCCCGAAAATCCCCGCGATCATTCCCGGCAGCACCGTCTCCGCGAGCAGCAAAATCGCGCCCGCGAGTAGGAGTGTGACGACGAGAACCATTAGCGGATAATAGAGGCCGAGACGCAGACGGCCAAGGGGAATTCCTGTGACGGCATTGTAGCGGACGCATCCGCGCACTGCCCCCGATACCCCACAGGCTGGAGCGCGGTCGTCCCGCCCGCAGCGCGCGCGACGTCCGTGAGCTATGAGCTTCACATCCTTGTGCGAATCACCCGCTGCGGCCCGGAGTGCCGCGCTCCGGGGCAGTGCGCGAATGCGCCCCATTGGCGCGAGACGCTCCGGAGCCAAGCAGTCCTTGCGCATCCCAGGCCCGCCCAGCAAGGTCCGCGCGTGAAAATCGGCTCACGGTCAGACCTGCAGGGCGAGCGCGAGGGCCGGAGCCGGCCCGTGGCGGTCCTATTCCTCCAGCGATGGGCCATCAACACGCTCGCGGTCCTCGTGGCCACCCACCTCGTCTCCGGCATCCACTACGTCACGGTTGGGAGCCTGCTCGTCGCGTCGCTGCTCTTTGGTATCTTGATGACGTTCCTGCGCCCGTTGCTGTTTCTTCTTACGTTGCCGCTGGTGGTCCTCTCGTTGGGCTTCTTCGTGCTCGTCATCAACGCGGGGCTGCTCTACCTCGTCGGCTGGCTGGTGAAAGGCTTCGACGTGGATGGCTTCTGGCCCGCGTTCTGGGGTGCGCTGGTCATTGGGCTGGTCTCGCTCGTGCTCAACACCATGACCGGATCGGGCGATAGCAAGGCGCGGGTGCGGCGCTCGCCTCCAGGCACGAAACCCTCCGGCACCAATGGCGGCGGGCCGGTGATTGATGTGTGATCGGGAGCCGGGTCGCCCCGCTACGCGAGCAATCGCTCGATCTCTCCGTAGGTCCGCACGACATGGTGTGCGTGTGCGAGTTTATCCGCTGACAGCGTGTTCGTGATGGCAATCGCCGTCATGCCCGCAGCCCGCGCGGCGGTGACTCCGGCGGCGGAATCTTCGATCACACAACACGTCGCCGGCTCCACTCCCAGCAGCTCCGCCGCCCGCAGGAAGATGTCGGGCGCGGGCTTTCCGTGTGCCACGTCTTGCACGCTGACGACGACGGGGAAGAACTGCTGCAGTGACTTCATCGCCAGCACTTCACTAATCACCGGATGCACGGAACCAGACGCAACCGCCAGCCGGTGGCGCGCCGCGAGGCGGGCGACGAGTTCGGGCAGACCCTCGAAGATGGGCTGCTCGCGGCGGAGGATTTCGATGACGTGGCCCTGCTTCCAAGCGGTGAGTTCATCGAGTGACTGCTTCGGCTGGTGTCGGGCGATGAAGTCCAGCCACACCGCGCGGTCGGACCGGCCGATGAAGTGCTCGAAGTGGACGCCGTGCGTCTCCCCGTAGCCCATCAGCTCGAACACGTCCAGGAAGGCGCGCTCGTGGCGTGGCTCGCTGTCCACGATGACGCCATCCATGTCGAAGATGACTGCGGAAAACATAGGCAGGGGGGCTGGCGGATTGGGGGGAGGACGCGGAGCCAGTGTGGGGGTAGTGATACGGCTCCGTGCTCAATGAAAAACCGAGTCCTTCGGCCGCTCGACGAGGTGGAGCAAATTGCCCTCTGCGTCCGCGAAGAATAACACGCGCCCGCCGCCGCCCGCCGGCTTGGGCTGCCCGCTGAACACCACGCCGCGCTGCGCGAGTTCCGCCTGCGCCCCCTCGATGGAGTCCACGCGCAAGGCCAGGTGCCGCCAGCCCGCAACCCCGTTGTTCGCGGTGTCGGCCACCGAGCCGGTCGCGCCGTAAATCTCAATCATCAGCCCGCCGCCGAGTTCAACGAAGAAGGCCGGGGGTCTCTGGCCATTGTCGAAACGCAGCTTCGCGCCCAGCACGCGCACATACCAATCCTTGAGGGCGACGGTGTCGCGGGCGGGCACGCCGATGTGCTCGACGGAGAATTTGAGTTCGCTCATGTGGCGGAGATTTCGTGTGAGCCACCGTGAATGTGCAACCGGAAAAACCGCGCCCGGCGTCTTGTGAGCAACGAATTCACCATCCTATTGGCCCTGCTAGAAACTCAGATGCACCCTGCCCGACCTCACTCGATCACCTGCTTCAACCAGTCCCCGGCGTAACGCTGATAGGCGCTCCAACCACGCGGGCCCACGGCGCTGCGCAAGGTGCGCTCGGTCTCGGCCCGCAGCGCGAGCCGCGCGAGCGCGCGAGCGTCCTCGGACAGGGACGCGAGCTGGCGAGTCTGGCGGACTTGCGCTTGTGCGGCGTTTTGGATTTCAAGCCATTGCACGGCGGTGGCCGGAGGGAGATCGAGCCGGCGTGCGAGTTTCAGCAGCGTGTGGAAACGCGGGTCGCTGCCGCGCTCGAACGCGGCGAAGCCCGCAGCGCCCAGCCGCGATGTGAGGAACGCCTTGCGCTGTGTTTCGTGCGCAAGCTGCTTCGCCTGATACTCAGCATCGAGGTCGATCAACTTCGGATCGCGCGGATTGGGGACTGGGTGAGTCGTCTCGAACTCGCGCACTGCCTGGGTGAACGAGCGCAGTTCCTCCGCCGTGCCAGTGAAGCCTTGCAACGCGCGCACGCGCTGTGCCTGCGGGCTTCCGCGCAGCTCGGCCTCGGCCCACTCGGCGTCCGTGAAGAGCGCTCGGCGCTCGGCCGCGTGGCGCGCACGCACTTCCTTTTCCCGCGCCGCACGGTCAGCGGGCAGAGCGTTGTTCTCCGGTTGTTTCAAAGCCTCGCGCTCCTTCGTGTGTCGGCTGTCCAACTCAGTGAGGGCTGCCTGCTTCTCTTCCGGCAGATGGCCGACTTGCGGGTTGCGGCCCGGCTTGTCCGTCTTGGTTTCCTTGCCCAGCACCGCTTGCAGCTCGGCTTGGATGCGTTCTCCTTCCTTATTCAGCTCGTCCATCGCCTTCTTCAGCGGCGGGTCATCAAACAGATCCGTGAGCTTCTCGCCTTCCGCGATCCTGTCCCAGAAGCGCACTTGCGCCGGGCGCGTCAGCTCGCGCAGCCGCGCGCGGAACTCGTCGGCGACGCGCGCCTGCAGAATGTCGCGCACGGTCTCCTTCGGACAACCGATGGCGAGCAGGTTGGTCAGGCAAACGAAGTAGTTCGTGGATTCGATCTGGCTCCAGTGGAACGGTGGGCTGCTGGGAAGCTTCACCTCTGCTGGTCTCGCGGCTGGCTCGCTCACAACCTCGGTGCTGACGTGCGCCATCACGGTCGGCTGGCTGCGTGACGCGGGCGCGGGCGCGGCAGGGCGGGCCGCCTGCCACAGCAACGCGCCGACCAGCGCGAGGTTCGCGGTCATGGTGCCGAGGATGTAGCGGCGCAGGTTCATCGGACGATGGTGGTTCCGGCTGCGGCCCTGCCCGGCGGCATCGAGAGCGAGTTGGTGAGCTGCTGTCCATGCACCTTCAAGTAAGCGCCGAACCCCACCGGCCCGAGGCTGCGAGCAAGCGCCTGCGTCGTCTGCGCACGGAGCGCCGCGAGCAGCAGCAGTCGCTCCTCAGCGGAGAGCTTCTGGTCCGCGCGGATTTGCTGCGACTGCGATTCGGCGGCGCGGCGTGCTTCGTAGGCTTGCACCAGCGCGGCCTTGGCGACGCCGAGCTCCTCCGTGCTCCGGAACAGTTCGCGGAACAAACCGTCCTTCCCCCGCTCGACGTCGGCGAACCGCTCTGGGCCAACGTAGCGACGGAGCAATTCCTGGAACGCCGCGTCGCCCTTCGCGCGCAGTTCCTCGGAGTAAAGCTCATCGTCGATGTTCATCATCTTGGCAAACACATCGCGCGTGTCGGCGCGGAGCCGGGCGATTTCACGCAGCTCGGCACCCGAGACGTTCACGCCACTGCGGCGGCTGAG
The DNA here is from genome assembly GCA_943330855.2 of Klebsiella pneumoniae. Lineage (GTDB taxonomy): Bacteria > Verrucomicrobiota > Verrucomicrobiia > Limisphaerales > SXTU01 > SXTU01. Next base: position 8,914 of record CALQJI020000051.1, on the reverse strand, counting down.
ATGATTCTGCCCCTCCAGCACCACGACGCGCAGGCGGAGTTCCTCCATCTCGTGCGGTGCCAGCAAACGCGCTAAGTCGTTCTCGAGGCGGTCGCGCAAGGCGTGGAGCTGCGTGATGTCCTCGTCGAGCAAGATGCCTTCGGTGACGGCGAGGTGCGCCTCTGCGTCCGCGTTGCGGAGCTGGAAGACCATGAGGAGCTGGTCGGTCTTCGCGGTGTCGGTAAAGCCCAAGATAAGTTCATAGGAGTCCGAGGCGTCGCCATCCCAGCGCAATTCCTTCAACGCCTTAAAACTCAGCTCCGCGCCCAGCAACTGTTGGATGAGCGCGCGCTTCTCGAGTTCGAGTGCACGCAGCTTCGCGGTGCGCTGCCGCTGCCGGGCCTCGCTCGCGTCCGCCGTCTCCCAGAACGTGTCCTCGGGGTCCGCCGCCAGCCCCGCCTCGCGTGCGTCGTAGAGCTTCTCGATGTCCGGCAACAGGATGTCGCGCAACGTGCGTTCCGGGCAGCCGATGGTGCGAAGTTTCGCCGTATACACCACGTAGTCCGGCGATTCCAACGCGCTCCAGTGGAAGGTGGGCACGCTGGCGGTCGGCACTACTGGTGGGGCAGGAGCGGGGACTCGGAGGACGCGCTGGGTCGTAACGATGGCGCTGCGGTCCAGCGCGGCAGGCGCCTCGCCGACGTGCGCCCGGAACAGCACGAAGTTCATCACCAGCAGCGCCCCGGTGAGGGCGAGCGACAAACCCAATACGAGGACGGAACGCATGAGAGTGATGCTTGGACGACGGCCTAAGATCTAACAACTTGCCGCCCCGCCGCGCAACCTCACAGCGGGACTCCGCACGGTTGGGGCGCATCCGCGCACGGCCCTCGGAGCGCGGCATTCCAGGCCGCAGCGGGTGATTCACGCAAAGGCGCAGGGCCGCAAAGAAAACGGATTTGGCTGGCTCCGAGCCTGACCTCACCGCGCTGAAGAACGCGCTTCAGCGTGTTGACCTAATCCAATTCGTTGCTCACTGCACCTTTGCGTCTTTCCGCTAACTACGGTTTCTAGGATCACCAAACGCGCGCCCAAATCACTTTGAGGTAACGGCTCTCCATGCAGTTCGCCATCACGGGGTGGTCCGCGCCCGCGCCGGTGCGGTCGAGGAATTGCAGGCGCTTGCCGAGGCGATACGCGGCACGTGTGACGATCTCCTCGAAGCCCTCCAGATCAATGAGCCCCGAGCAGGAGCACGTGACCAGCAGGCCCCCTGGCTCCAGCACGTTCATCCCCATGCCGTTCAAGTCCTCGTATTTGCGGCGACCTTCGATTTCCTCCTCGCGGCTCATGAGAAATTTCGGCGGGTCGAGGATGACCACTGGCCAGCGGGTGTTGTTGCGCTGCATCTGCCGGGCGAAGGAGAAGGCGTCACAATGCACCCAGTCGATCCGCGTCTGGTTCAAGTTCGCGTTGCGCTTGGCCTGCTCGATGGCTTTCTCGTCGAGGTCCACGCCCGTCACGTCCGCCGCGCCGCCGAGCAGCTTCGCCGCGAGCGCGAAGCCGCCGGTGTAACAGCAGCAGTCCAGCACACGCTGGTCCTTCACGAGTGCCGCGAGTTTGCGGCGGTTCTCCCGCTGGTCGCAGAAGAACCCCGTCTTGTGTCCAGACTCGAAGTCCACTTCGTAGCGCACGCCGTGCTCGCGAATTTTGACCGAGCGCACGTCGTTGGCCGCAGCGAAACGGATGCCTTCGACGCGCGAGATGAAGTCGTCCACGGAGATAACCTGACGTTTCGTGCCGAGCCGCGCGTGAATCACCGGGAGCAGCCGGCCCAGCCGTTGAAACATCCCGAGGCTGTGAACCTCGACGCTCAACGTGTCGCCGAAGCGGTCCACCACCAGGCCGCTCAAGCCATCGCCGTCAGAGGAAATCACGCGGTAAGCATCGGTGTTCTCAGTCAGCGCGAGCAGCCGCAGGCGCAGGTCCAGCGCCCGCTCCAGCAGACGGTCGAAGAGTTCTTCGCCCACCGCTTCCTCGCCGTGATACAGCACGCGCAAGGGCACGCGCGCGCGCGGATTCCATAGCCCGCTGCCGAAGCGGCGGCCTTCCTTGTCGAAGACCGTCACGAGGTCGCCGGGCTTCGCGTCAGGCGAGGACCCGGCAATCATCGCCGGATAGAACATGGGTTGGCTGGCGAAGTATTTGAGCTGCACCCAAGGCGTGGGCCAAGGCTCACCGCCCGGGGGCGGGCCGACGTGGCGGCGCGGGCTCTGCGGCTCCGGTGGCCTGCTAAATTCGGGCGGGCCGGAGCGAGCGGGGGCGGGGCCGGACCGCGAGAAGTCACCACCCTCGGGCTGGTCACGAAAATTTCTACGCTCCCGAAACTCGGGGCGGTCATTGCGGGGAGCGCGGCGGGGGAGCGATTGAAACTCACCGGGGCGCGGAGCGAATTCATCCATGCGGGCTTGGGCTTACGGTGGACCGAAGGAGAAGGCAACTGGTTTTGCGTGGCGGCGGCACGGCGAAAGGGGATGCGACTTGTGCCCGCAGCGTGCGTGCGTCGCCAGTTTCCGTGCGCGGTGGAGGGCTTAAATCCTCCCGGCCGTCCGTGCTGGAACCGAAGCTGCTCAGTGGAAGTCGGTATTGAAGCGTCGGTCAATTTTGCCGATATAACCACTGCCTGTTATGCTCGTCATGCAAGCCAACTGCCGGGTCCAGTTCACCGCCGAGGACGTAGACTTCATCATCGCCACTGTCGGTCGCGGCGTGGGCGACGCCGATTGCCTCACGCGCCTGCTGGCGGACGAAGACACGCGCGATCTGATCCTCGATGACGAACGCCTCTTCCGCGCGCTGCTGGAGTATTGCGGCTGTCTGTCGGTGTCGGCGCGGTTCTATTTTTACGTGCTGGTCCGTCATGTCCTGCGTCGGGCGGGGCTGGCGGAACGGCACGTCACGGATTATGTGGCCGAGATGCTGGCGGAGTTTTCCGAGGCCGAGCGCACCCGATCGCATGTGCCGGGCAAACCGGAGTCGCTCGATTATTTCTTCGAGATGCTGGCGGCGCTTCAGACGGCGGATGACCAGACGAGCTTCCTCATCCGCGCGCACATCGGGAACCAAGCCCTCTTCCTCGCGGGGATTATTCCGGCGCGCATTCGTGCCCGCGCGGAGCGGAAGGGTTTCCCGGACCTCGGCTATTACGAATCGCTTGGCCAGGCGAACTTCCGCGCGGCCAGCGACCATCGGCTGGCGCGCAAGTATGAGCTGAAGGACGTGTTTTCGACGTTGTCCGAGCGGTTCCATGAAACGCGCCTTGCGCTCAATGACATGGCGGACCGGCTGATGTCCGTGGGTGAACCAGAGGTGCCGATGGGGTTGCTGCTGAAGCCCAGTGGCGGGGCGTTGAACTGAACCTCGAAGGTCAGCCGCGAAAGGGCGCAACGAACACAAAGGTGCCGAGCTAGAACGGACTTGAACGGGAGCTGTTTCCCCCCGGAGATTTCTTCCGCAAGAAGCGTTGCGTTGTGCTCTTTGCGCACTTTGGCGGCTGACCTTCGGGATCTGGGCTTACTCCGTCGTCGCCCCGCTGGCTGGCCGTTTCCAGACGTAGCGGAACATGAGGGTGCGCCCGGCGGCGGTGAGCGGGATGGCGAGCAGGCCGCCGAGGATTCCGCTGAGGAGCTTGGCTCCGACCATCACGCAGATGATGATGGTGAGCGGGTGCAGGCCCACGCGGTTGCCCAGGATGCGCGGGGAGTAGACCAGCCCTTCCGCCGTTTGCACGAAGACGAAGATGCCCAACACTTTCCAGAACACGTTCGGGTCCGCCGAGTAGTGGACGCCTGCCAGAATCGAGGCGAGGGCGAAGATGATGATGGCACCCACGTAGGGAAGGATGCAGACCACCGCCGCGAGCGCGCCTAGCAGGACGGCGTAGTTGAGCCCGGCGATGGAGAGGCCGATGCCCAGCAGTGTGCCGGAACAGATGGAGACGAGGATTTGCCCGCGGAAGAAGACGATGATGCAGTCGTTGATGGAGGAGAGCACGAAGACGAGTTCTTCCTTGGCCTTGGATTCACGGACTGGAAGGAAGTCTGTCCAACTGGTTTGGATACCGGATTTTTCGAGCAGGAAGTAGAAGAGATAGACCGGGACGAGGGCGAGGCCGACGGCGTAGCCCAGCCACGAGGTCACGCTGCCGAGGTGGTCGATCAGCCAAGTCGAAATGAGCGGGACAATGTCCTTCAGAGCTTGTTGCACGTTCTCGCCAATCTCCTGGTCCCAAGCTTCCTTCGCCTTCTGGCCGAACGCCGAGGTGGCGAGCCAGTCGCTGAACTGGTTTTTGAACTTCTCAGCGTAGTTCGGAGCGTTGCGCACGAGTTCGTCCGCTTGCACGACGAGTTGCGGCACGACGGTGCCGAGCATCAGGACGACGATGGCTAGGCCGATGAAGAAGACCATCAGGATGGCGCGGATGCGCGGGATGTTCAGGCGTTGCTCGAAGAAGTCCACCACGGGATCAAGCAGGCAGGCGATGATGCCGGTGATGGCCAGCGGGAGGACCACGGAGGCGAGCTTGTTGAGGAGCAAGCCCACCGCCCAGAAGGACGCGCTCAGCGCGCCGAGCACGACGGCCGCAGCGAGGATGGTGGCGGAGAACCAGATGACCTGCGCCTGTTTCTCGGAGGGCGGCGGGAAGTTCATTCGGAAGGGAGTTTGGCGGTGGGCGGAAGTGGGTTGTGGGAGAAAGTTTTCAGCCTTGGCCCAATTGCTTGGACTTCGCCGCGGCTGCGCGGACGGCGTTCATTAGCGCGCCGCGCACGCCGGCTTTTTCCATTTCGTGCAGGCCCTCGATGGTGGTGCCACCGGGGCTGGTGACCATGTCTTTGAGGGCGCCGGGGTGCAGGCCAGTTTCGAGGACCATCTTCGCTGCGCCCAGAAGGGTTTGTGCGGCGAGCTTGGTGGCCACGTCGCGCGGGAGGCCTGCGGCCACGCCGCCGTCGCTGAGGGCTTCGATGATTTGATAGGCGTAGGCCGGGCCGCTGCCGCTGAGGCCGGTTACGGCGTCGAGGAGGGATTCCTTCACTTGCAGCGCGACGCCGACGGAGGCGAAGAGTTTCTGCGCCAGGGCCGCGTCCGCTGGGGTGGCGTGGGTGCCGGTGGCGAAGGCGCTGGCGGATGCGCCGACGAGGGCGGGGGTGTTCGGCATCACGCGGATGACGCGTGAGCCGGGGGCGAGGCCGGCCTCGAGTTTCGCCAGCGGCACGCCGGCGGCGATGGAGATGAGGATGTGCTTGGGTGTGATGTGGTCGCGGATTTCGGCGAGCACGCCGGCCACTTGGTCGGGCTTCACGGCGAGGATGAGGATGTGCGCGGCCTTGCAGACGGCGAGGCTGCTGGGCATGGGCTTGATGCCGGTCTCGGTGACGAAGGCTTGTCGCGCGGCCTCCATGACGTCGCTGGCGATGAGGCTCCGTGCGCTGGTGAGTTTGGCGGTGATGAAGCCGCGGGCGAGGGCGGTCGCCATCTTGCCGGCGCCGAGGAAGCCGATGGTGAGTTCAGAGGCCATGTGGCGGGTTTTGTAGCAGTGGGTGGCGGGGGGCGGAAGGGTTTATTCTGCGCGCGCTTGCCCGGCACTGGGTGGTTCGCCTACTTCGGGGCGCTGATTTTTTTCTGCACGTCGTCCATGCGGCGTTGGATGGCGTCGGGATGGGGGGAGAGATTTTTGAGGCGGGTGTAGTGGGAGAGGGCGCGGTCCAGATTTCCGGTTTGCTCCTCAAGTGCGGCGAGTTGGCCGAGGATGAGCCGGTAGCTGGGGGTGTCGGGGGCTGGCTTGCCGGCTTCCTGTTGAATCCACTTGTTGATGGCGAGTTCGAGCACAGCGCGGGCACGGGGGACATCGCGGTTGTTCTCGGCGTAAAGGCGACCCAGCTCGAAGAGGATTTCGTAGCTGTCGGGGTTGGCACGCAGGCCGTCGCGGAGAAATGCCTCGGCGGCGGGGACGCGGTTCAGGTGTTCGCGGAGCCAGTAGGCGGCGACGGTGTAGCTGTCCACCCGGTGGGGGTCCAGCTCGGCTGCGAGCCGGAGCCAGGGGAGAATCTCGCGGGCATCGCGGAGGCCTCCTATGTGGCGGTGTCCGGTCGGGTGGAAATGGCTGCCAAAGGCTTCGATCCAGTCCCGGTGCGCGGGCGGCGGCTGGGAGTCATCATGGCGGTGGGCGTGGCTCTCGGCTTCCTTGGCCATGTGAGTTTTGCCATCGGACAGGGCGAGGTCGAAGACGGAAGGGTAGTTGCCCAGATGATAATAACCGTCGGCCTTGAGGAACATCTGGTCTGCGAATGCGCGCCGGCTTTCCCCCAGCAGCAGGGTGAAGATGGAGCCGCTGGCCTGCGCGCGGGATTGCTGCCAGAGGAGCAGTTGTCCGCCGGTGGCCAAGGCGGCGGCGAGGGCCAGGGCGAGGGGCAGGACGGGGTGCATGTCAGTTGAGCGGGCGGCGGCGGAAGGCGAGCCACGCGGCCCAGAGGAAGAATCCCGCGTAAGCGGCCGCGTAAAGCGTGGCGAGCGCGACCTTGTCCCACGGAATCAGGCTTGCGTCGTGAATGATGAGTTCGCGCACGTCGAACCACTCTATGTGCGGGAGGATGAAATACACGCCGTAGAGAATGCTTTGGAGTGGCTCGGCGAGCCCTAGCGCGACTTTGTTCAGGTGCCGCCCCAGCAGGAGAATGCTGGCCGAGCAAACGAGACAGATGGTGCCGTTCGACGAGGGCGTGGCGAAGACGATGGAGCCCAACAGAGTGAACGAGATGACGATGCCGAGCATGAGCCAGTGGAGCCACGCGGCTTGCAGGTAGTTCAGCACGGGCCAGTGATGCTCGCGCGCGGCGCTCATCAGGCCGAAGAAAGTGTAGAAGAGGAGCAGCGCCAGTCCCGTGGCCAGCCAGCAGCCGAGGAATTTGCCCAACAGGAACTGCCCGCGCGTGACGGGTTTGGCGAGTAGCGGGAAGATGGTGCGGCTCTCGCGCTCGGCGGGGATTTGCCGCGCGGTGCAGGTGATGGCGATGATGAGGCCGGATACCCAGATGAGTAGCAGGCAGATTTCCTTCAGGTAGCGGACGATGCTGCGGTCGTTGAAGAGGTTGACGCTGCCGGCGGTGACGGTGAGCAGCACGGTGAGGATGAAGAGGACGTAAAAGTCCTTCCGCCGGACCATTTCCACCACGACGACTTTGGCGAGTGACCAGACGGTGTTCATGGCTGTGGGGAGTAGCCGATGAGTTTCAGGAAGATTTGCTCCAAGTTCGTTCCGTGCTCCCGGAGGAGGTCGCTGACGCGGCCCTCGGTTTTGAGCTCGCCTTGATGCAAAATGGCGACGCGGTCGCAGCTGGTCTCGACTTCGCCCAGCTCGTGGGAGGAGAAGAAGACGGTTTTGCCCTCGTCCTTCAGGCGTTGGATGATCTCGCGGACTTTCATGCGGCCAATAGGGTCCAGGCCGCTGGTCGGCTCGTCGAGGATGAGGAGGTCGGGATTGTTGATGAGCGCCTGAGCCAGGCCGACGCGCTGCTGCATCCCTTTGGAGTAGGTTTTGATCTGGCGTTGCCGTGCATGATCCAGCTCGACGAGCTTTAGCACCGCGTCAATGCGCCGCTCCGTCTCCGCCGTTGGTATCCCGAAGATGCCAGCGTAGAAGCGGAGCAACTCCTCGGCGGTGAGGAACTTGTAGTAATAAGTCAGCTCGGGCAGGTAGCCGATGCGCTGGCGGGCGATGGGTTCGCGCACATCCACACCGAAAATGTGGGCGGTGCCGCTGGTGGGCGGCACGAAGCCAAGCAGGACGTTCATGGTGGAGGTCTTGCCGGCTCCGTTGGGACCGAGGAAGCCGAAGACCTCGCCTTGGCCGACGCGCAAAGTCAGGCCGTTGACAGCGACTTTGGTGCCCTCGCCGAGATTGTGGCTGGGGTATTCGACACGGAGGCTTTCAATTGAGAGTGTCGCTTCCATCGTTGGATTCGGCGGGGACTAATAGCCGAGTGGTGAGCTTGAATCAATGGGCTCCAGTCCTGTCGCAGCAAAGGCAGTGCCTCAACCGAGTCAAAAGTCTTCTTGGGAGGGGTCAGAGTGTATGTCCGAGGGCCGACAAGGTGCAGTTCGGCGGGAGGGCGACCGAACCACCGTTAGCGTAGCTACCGCCGCCCGGACAAAAGGGCAAGGTAGAGCCTTTGAAGTAACCGAGCAGGGCGGCATCAGTCAGCACGTAAGTGTCCGTGGATGAAAGCTTTGTCTCCAACGCCCACTGCTGAACGGTGCTGTCCACCAACCGCAGATTGGCAACACAGGAATTTTTCTGCGCGGTGGTCCTGGCCTTGAGAAAGTTCGGGATCGCCACGGTGGCAAGCAGGCTGATGATGGCAATCACGATCATGATTTCCACCAAAGTAAACGCTCCGCGCGATTTTGAGCATCGCATGGGAGTCGGTAGTTTGAGTTGTTAGCTAAGAAAAAGGGCTTGGAGCAATGTGCTCCAAGCCCTTTCTGAAGCGGAACCCTAAGCTTAGAGCGTGTGACCAGAAGCCGACTGCGAGCAGGTCGGAGAGGTGGAGACGTTGACGAGCGTGTAGGCTGAGCCGGTGGCCGGGCACGTCGGCATGACGGAACCCTTCATGTAAGGAAGAAGGGTAGCTGTGGTGACGAGGACTGCATCTGTGGCTACCTTCTTTTCTTCGAGGGCCCACTGCTGCACCGCGCCGTCAATTTGCTTCATGTTGGCGATGCACGCGTTTTTCTGGGCCGTGGCGCGCGCCTTCACGAAGTTCGGGATGGCGATGGCTGCGAGGAGGCCGATGATGGCGACCACGATCATGATTTCTACGAGCGTGAAACCGCTTTTGCGGGACTGTTGTGTTTTCATTTTGTTGGTTTTCTTTACGTG
>CALQJI020000050.1 GCA_943330855.2 Klebsiella pneumoniae | reverse complement strand
TGGGGGCTCGCAGCTCGCCCTCCTGCTCGTTCTACCTCGCGGCGAACTTCTCGGACTTGACCTCGAAGGCCAGAAACCGTTCCCTTCGCGCCGGAAGGTGTCTCACTTTTCGAGCGCCACCCGCCGCACTTTTCAACCGGCGTTTACATCTTCGTGCGCTTCGCTGATGGGCGTCTTGGGCATTTGCGTGCGGTCGATCTCCGGCACGGGATTTACGTCGTAAGCCGGCGAGAGCGCCCAGCGGCCCGGCGCTCGCAGGAGGAAGCCGTGGTTGCGCAGGTGGTCGTCGTAGTTGCTGGCGAGGAGCGAGAAGACGAGGCGACGCCAGAGTTCGCGGAGGTCGGCGGTGGCGTGGTGGCCGAATTGGCGGATGCCGTCGGCGAGCATGGTGTAGGCGCCGGGCTCGCCTTGGGAGAGGCCGAGCAGGCTGTTGGCGGAAAGGAATGGGATGCGGCGCGTGCCGTCGCGGTCGAAGCGGGTGATGACGGAGACGGCTGCGCCTTTCACGTCCACGAGCCGGTGCCCGGCGACGGTAATGCCAGCCTGCTGCGCGAGGGTGAGGGCGAGGATTTCTCCGGCGGCGATGTCGCGGGTGTCGTCGGGCTTGGGGAACTTCGCGATGGCGAGCTGGCCGTCCGCGAGGACGATGGCAGACTTGGGCCGCGCGCCACCGAGCGGTGAGCCTGCGCCGAGGAGGAAGCGGAGGTCTTTGGCGGTCTCGGTTTCGCCATGCACGGCATCGGCGGCGTTGAGGAGCGCGGCAAGTTGCACGACTGGTGGGATTCCTTCGCCAGCGCCGAGAAAGGGACTGTCGGCATCCGCACGAAAGCGGAGCGCGCCGATGCGCGAGGCATCGTCGAGCGCGAGCACGTAGTCGAGATCCTGATACGGCTTGCGGTCGAGAACGTGTTTGCGCACCGCGCGTTCGATGAGCATCCGCCCCCAGCGATCGGGACCACAGTCCTGCAGCGCGCCAAAAAGCATCGCGCTGGGATGCGGCCCGGCGCGCAGCGGGAGCGCCGTCGGATCAATGGCGAACGCGTCGGCACGGCGGAGCCACTCGGGCGCGTATTCGAACGAGACCGCCGGGTTGCGCTCCGCAGTGTGGAGGCGTCCGACGAGATGAGAGTCGCCCGCCCATTCGATGTGAACCTCGACACTCATGGCTTGGCGCGGCGGATGCGCTTGGGCAGGCGTTGCTCGTCGAGGCTGAGCGCGAGCGCATCGGTCGCCGGAGCGGCGAGATTGGCGAGGCGGTCGTGCAACTGGAGGATGAACGCGGCGGTGGCGAGGGTGCCCACGGCGATGGTCGGGTCGCCGCGCTCCAACCGCCAGAGCGTGTTGCGGCTGATGAAAATCCGGGCGGCCATGTCCTCCGTGGAGATGCCGCGTTTGCGCCGCGCGAGCGCGAGGTCGCGGCCCAGTTTGCGGAGCGCGTGGGCGGCGGGCAGGGGAGTGGAGTTGGCTTCCGACATGGCACTTAATGTCTTCTATAAGAGGCTTTAAGTCAATTTGTGTCCTGTATGTCGCACATAAAAGCGTCAATCAACTTGCGTCGGCGGATGGTCCATCGTTTGCCATGCGCCGGTGATTTCCTGCTCATTCGTCCCGAGGAGCGCCAAGGTCGCTGGGTCCGTGAAATCCAGCCCCCGGCTGACGATCCCGCGGACCGGCACGAGCGCCCACGGAAAGGAAGGCACGGTTACCGGGCCTTGCGGCAGGAAAACGATGCCTTGCACTTCTGCCAGCGCCGTCAGCATGTCCCACGCTAGCTAAATGGAATCGAAACCTCCTCGCGGCGTGAACCGCCCGCCGTCCTTCGCTGAGGCACCGCTCCACAGTGCCTGTGGGCGTCCACTCATTCCCGGCGGTGGGCCGGAGAGATGGTGCAAGGCGATGGCCCGCATCCAAGGGCCGTGGACGGCCATCAGCTTCGCCTTGGAGAGCGCCGCGCGGAGTTGTTTCGGGGGCAAGCATCAAAGTCCCCCGCCACTCCATGCGCATCCAAGGATGCGGGCCACGGCAAACGCCTTGCCCTCCATGATGATGGCCATCGAAGTCTGGTTCTCAAACAGCGGATGCGGCGTGTTCAGCCAGACCCGGATGGTTGCCTTCTCTTTGAAGAAGAATTCCAACAGCTCGAGTGAACGCTTCACCGGCTGGAGCGCAGTTTGAAACCCGGCGGCGGACGGATTCCGATGCACGGCCTTGTAATCCAGTCCCAACCCTTCCGCGAGCCGCTTCAGCGGCACCCCCATGAACTCCGCTACCGCCTGCGCATCAATGCGGCCGGTCTTCCCATCGTGAAGTTCGGGCAGAACCACCTTGGGCACCTCGGCGGCGTTCAACGCCTGGAGCTTCGCCTGAAGCTGTTCCTGCAACGCGGCGACCTCGGCGCGCAGGCGAGCGGTTTCTGCCGCTGTGTGCGCCGCCGCGATTTGCGGAATGGTCATGCCGCTGGTCGGTTGACCGGCCAGCACTTTGATCACACCGGCTTGCGACCCCTGCGGTTTTAGGCCGGCGGTGAATGTGGCTTTCCGCGCTGCTCGCTTCGGACGCTCAAGTGTCGTTGGCATGGCGGAAATCTACAAACTATCCACACAATTTCCACTGGCAATCTTGCCACGTTCCGTAGCCGCCGAGGTGAGGAGGCGGACCCGTCCGAAGATGTTCTGGTCGCCCGCTTCAGTGGGGCCGGCATCGCTCGTCGTTACTAACGGCAGAAGATTGCCCGCGTCATCGAAGCCGCTGATTTTCAGCTTCGCCTTCGGGTATTGTTTTCCTGCGAGCGATTCACCGAACTCCGCACGTCCTTCACGGCCAATCGTCCACTCCACGCCCGCCGCCGCCATGAGGTCGCCTTCGTAGGTGCCATCGACGAACACCTTCGCGCTGAAAGTGCCCTCCTTCGTGACGAGCGAGGTGATGCGTGGGCCGTCCTTCGTGACGGATTTCAAATAGCGCCCAGTCTTCACGGTGACGCCGCTCTCTTTGAGCATCGCCAAGGTCACGCGCATCGCCACATGCGGCTCGAAGGTCCATTTCACCGTGTCTTTGCGTGCCGCGTCGTAAGGCGCAGGCAGTCCGCGATCGGTGTAGTCTTTGACCACGCGCTGGTGCCACTCGTCGAAGAGTCCCATCAGCGTCTCGCGCCTCATCTGGTTCGAGTCGCAGTGACTCAGCCCGCCCGTGCTCAGTCCGCCGACATGCTGCGTCGGCTCCAGCAAGATGACCGAAGCACCCTCCCGCGCCGCCGCTATGGCCGCGCAAAAACCGCTGGGCGTGGAGCCATAGACGACGACATCAGCCGAGTTCTGCGCGAAACCGGCGACCAGCGGCGCGAGGAGCAGGGTGGAGAAGATGGTATTGAAGATGCTTTTCATGGCGCTTTCTTGGGACTGGCTTTCCCAGATTAGGTTTTCGCGGGCTGCTCTTCCCCCGGTCACGCAGATGATTTCTGATTATTCTTCGGGACTAAATTCACCGGCGGTTTCCAACCGTCCGGCGCGTTGGCCCCGACGGCATTACCCTCAGCCATTCTAATCGTGCGGGCGAAAGCGCGGACAAGGTGTTTCAGATGATTTACGATCGGGCGATTTGAACTGCTGGCAGCCGCACTGCCCCCTCTGTGGCCGATTGCAGCTTTCCGGCTACGCCAGCAATTCACGCAGCGGGCCGTAGAGCGCGGAAGCCTCGCGCATGCCGCCGAGGTTGAAGGTGTCGTGCGGCTGCCCGATGGCATTCAACAGCGTGCAATACAAGGCATTGATCGTGGGATTCGATTTCGGCGCCACGCCCACTTCGCGCTTTCCGGGTGCTCCGAATTGAAGGTCCTTCGAGGCCAGCGGATACGATAAAAACTGGCCGGACTTCAAACGGCCCCCGAGATTTCCCACGAGCACAAAGGGCCAGTTGTCGCCTCGTGAGTGCTGCCAGTTCGCGCTGTCGCTCGTGAAGACCAGCACTGTGTTGTCGAGCATCGTGCCGGTGCCTTCGGGGGTGGCTTGCAATTTGTGGAGCACGCGCGCGAGCTGTCCTGCTAGGTAACGCCGGTATTTTGACAGGACCTGATAGCCCGTGAGCTTCAACTCCGGGTCGGGCGTGCCGTGGCCGATCAAGTGGACGCCCGTGTTGGTGAGGCCGGTGTAAGTCGTCTTCAAACCGCAAAGCCCCGAGGTGATCGTGACGACATTCGTCAGGCCAGAGATCAGCGCGGCGGCGGCGACGTCGCATTGGGCGGCCATGATTTCCGTCATTTTCTCAGCGGGGTTGCGCGGGAGTTGGGGAGCGAACCGGGCCAGTTCCCCGGACGCGAAACGCTTTCCCAGTTCGCCTTCGCGCCGGGTGAGCGTCTCCAGCGCCTCGACGTGCGAGTCCACCAGTTCACGCTCGGGACCGGCGATCTGGGAGCGAAGCCGCTTCACGTCTTCGTGCATGAAGTCGATCAGCTTCTGGCGGCTCGCGAACGTGTTTTTCTTCGCACCGACGCTGCCGAAAAGCGACTCGTAGGCGAGTTCCGGACGGCACTGGGCGGCGATTGGCCGGCCGCCGGCCCAGGCGGACGACACGAAGGCCGTCGGGTTGCTTTGTCCGGCCGCGACGCCCAGCACCAACAACGGGACCACGCCGGGAATTGCGCGGGCGATGGCTGCGTCGATCGATATGCCCTTTGCCTGCTCCTTGCTGAGGGCCAGTCCGGACAAGGCCCCAAAACCGGCGCCGTGCGCGGGCGAGAGGTGCTCGCCCCGCAGGCCCTGCACGATTGTCATGCGGTCGCGAAAGGGCGCGAAGGGCTCGAGGTCCGAGGGCAGCTTGAGGCCCGCGAGGGGAATCTGTCTGACCGCGCCGGTGCCGACACCCATGCCCTCCGGCTGGACGCCTTCCTCGTGAAATCCATTGTCGAACAGGCAGAAGATGACGCGCTTGGGCGGAGTCAGGGTGCCGTCGGCAGCGGCGGCGATGCGCTGCAGGAGGGGCGCGAGCACCAGACCGCTGGCGCTGGCGGAGACGCCTTTGAGGAATTTTCGACGAGGTATCATGAATCGGCTTGGTTGCTGGAGGATGAGTGGAGCATCGACCGTGGCTAGGGTTTTGCCGCCGCCTCTCCGCCGGGGGACTTGGCCCGATACAGGAAGGTATCCGATGTCTGCAGCGAAAGGAGCAGCGCTTTCATGCTGCCGTCGTTGGCCTGGTAGGCGCGATGCGCCGCCACTAGGGTCGGGCCGTCGGCCAGAGTTTCGTTGCGGCCCATGAAGTAGCGGAAGACGTGCCGCACGAAGACCTGCTCGACGCGCTCGGAGTGCGCGAGTTTGCGAATCAATTCCAGCGCGCCGTTCACCGGGCCATTGACCGCGGGATCGCCGCTGTTTTCGATGCCGCCGGAAATGTTGGCCGGCACCGTGGTCATCACGGGTCCTTTGCCGCGCGACCGGGGATCCTTCTCCAACCGCTCGGTGGCGTCGCGATCGACGACCTGTTCGGCGGTGCGAAAGCGGCCGATGTGATCGAACTGCTCAAACGGCAAACCCAGCGGATCCATGCGCTGATGGCACTTCCAGCAATGGGACTCCCGCACGACGCGCATGCGCTCCCGCAGCGTATTGTGGGGCTCGTCGGGCAGCGCGGCATTCACGGTCACCGGAGCCTCGGAGATTCTTCCCCCGAGCAGCTTTTCGAAGATCCAGCGGCCGCGCCGGATTGCGTGGTTCTCGAAATTGGTCGAGAAGGCGATGAGCCAGCTCGGGTGGGTCAGGATTCCCATGCGCTGGTCGGGGGGCATGTCCACGGTGCGGTGGGCCAGCCAATCCTCGGCGCTGATGGTCGCTCCGTAGGTGGTGAACGCGAGCTGATGCCCCGGTTCGGTTCCGAATTTCCCGGCCGCCTCCTTGCGCAGGGCGGCGGTGCGCTCCGGGAGATAGGAAGACGCCGGCAGCCGGTTCGAGAGCACGTGTGTCCGCCTGGTCGTCAGCAGTTCGCGCAGCACCTGGCGATCGGCGGCGAGCACGGACATCACAAGCCGGTCGGTGTCGGCAACATAGTTTTGTGGCTGGTAGTCCTGTTTGTTGGGCACTCCCATGAGGCGCAAAGTGGACTGGCATTTGAAGACCTCATCCGCGGAGGTGTAGCCAAAGTATTCGCGGAAGAAACCGATGATCCTGGGCTTCTCAATCTGCGGATCGTTCAAGATCCGGCTGACTTCGCGCCGCACATCCTCGCGCGTCTGGAGTGCACCTCCCGCGGCGGCTTTGCGCAGCACGGAGTCGGGCTCGCGATCGGTCAACGTCAGGGCGAGCGCCCGCGCGAGATGTTCCGGCGGCAGCATCCGGCGCGATTCGCCGGCCGCGGGTTCGACCCGATACAACACCTGCGGATGGCTGAGCGCGGCGATGATGAATTGCCCGACGGCTTGCTCCGGTTCGTGGGATTGCAACGCGTCGAGCAGGAACTCGGAGTAGCGGGCGAGTTCCGCGGCTTCGAGTTTCCGGTCGAGCAGCTTCTCGCCCAGCGGCTTTACGATGGCTTCCACCTGCGCCCGGGTGGCGGACTTGCCCGCGAGCAGGACAGGGTTGATCGGCACCCGGGGGCTCCGCTTGGAAATGGTCACCACCTTGCTCGCGATGCGTTCGCAATTCCGCTGATGAATCGTGATCTCGGCTTCGCCAATCCGATGGGAGATCGAGTAATCGGAAAACTCCCGCGAGGCTTCCAGTCTCCACGGCGGGATGATCATTCGCGGATTCAGATCAATGCGGAAGTCCCGGATGACGCGGTGCATGAACTGCAAATACGCGGCATCGGTCACCCGCCAGACGCGATCCGCGGAACTGGCTTCGGAGCCAGGCTTGCTCTGAAAGAGCGCGTCATGATCCACCCAGTTCCCGCGGGAAGGCCGGAGCCGCTTGAACGGATCGACATACTCGCCCGCCGCATGGAGCGACGTGCGGATCCACGTCAGCAAGCGCTGGCGATCGGCGGCAGTGGGTTGTTCTTCGTCCTCGGGCGGCATGGTGCCGTTCTCGAGCTCTTCGTAAACCTTCTTCCAGGTCAGCACCTCGTTGGCCTGCATCCGCCCGATCGAGAGCGCGTGCAAAGTCACATCCGCCTTGGCTTTCTTCTCACCGTGGCAACGCACGCAATTCGCCTTCAGGACCTCCCGCACGAACTGTTCGTCGGAAGCCGCCCCGAGCCGCCCGACCAGGAGTAACAGCGCCATACCGGCCAGCAGCGCCCGCTTTCGCCCGCTGCACCGGGAATGGGAGCCCGCGAAATCGGCGGCGGGCCGCTCGGAGGTGCCGGGGAAATCACGGAGCGCACAAGCCCGCCAAGCGTCGCGGATACTGCTTCGGAAGAAAACTTTCTCTGGGCAACAAGGTGGCGCTGCGATGCTCATGCTGGAAATCGAACTGCGGGTGCATAATAAGGAAATCGGTGCCATAGTACAGTAGCCAGAGGTCCGTTGAGAGTCAACTCGGAAATGGTTCAGTTCTGAATGTATCCGACCGCCGGGGAAGCGCTCACCACCCAAATCCCCGCGTAAGGAGCCGCAGACGCAATCGTGACCCCAATTTATGGGAATTTCGTGAGCTTCTGTGTCCGATACAGGCTGGCTTGGATATAGAATTGTGCCGTCGGCCTGTGTTTATTGAGCAAAACTGCATTTCGCCATTTCTTACGATGGGATTTCCGACCGCCGAGGAAGCCCGCATCACCTGCGCCATCGTGGACGCCGCCGCGAAGGTGCGCGACCTGAACTTCAAATACCTGGCCGAGGGCAAAGGCGCGACCGTCACCGCCCGCTTCGGCCCGGACGGCATCACCCTCTGCGACCCGAACCGCGCGGGCGAAAGCGCGGACAAGGTGTTTCAGATGATTTACGATCGGGCGACTTGAACTGCTGTCCGTCGCAATTAGCCCTTATCAAGGACTGCCCCCTTTATGCGGGCTAGCTGGAGCGGATGCGCTCGATCATCCACCAGACCCCCATCGCGGCGATCACGAGCGAACAGGGGATGACGACGAACTGCCGGTATTTTTTTGAATCGCTAATCCAAAAAGTGGCGATTAGCGCGAGCGAAATCACGGCCAGTTGGCCGAGTTCGACCCCGAGATTGATCCCGAGCAAGCCGACGACCAGCGAGGAGTTGGAATCGAGCCGCGTCGCCATGGCCCCGGCGAATCCCAGCCCGTGGATGAGACCGAATACGAAGACGATGAGCAGCCGCCAGTTGCTGTAGTCTTTCTGAAAGATGTTCTCCAAGGCGATGACCACGATGCTGGCGGCGATGACCGGCTCGACGATACTCAGCGGGAGCTTCATGTAGCCTGCGGAGGCGAGCCAGAGGGTGAGCGTGTGGGCTGCGGTGAAGGTCGAGACTTGCAGCAAGAGCGGCTTCCAATTCCGCGTCATGAGAAAAACACCGAGGACGAAGAGGATGTGGTCCAGCCCCTCGGGTATGACATGCCTGAACCCGCGTTTGATCTCCGACCAGAAAAGTGAGAGCCAATCGCCCGAAGTCGCTGTGACGCCGACGGAGCCTTCGGTGCGCACGGCAGGGTTTGGGGAAATCCCCTGTTCCGTGAGATCGAGCGTGAAACTCGTCTCGCCCGGGTAGAGCACCCCATAGCGCTCGACCTGTCTGCCCCCGATAAAGTTGATGAACATCACGTTGAGCGGAACCCCCATTTTTTCGGGGGTCAGGGGGAGGGCCTCGATCCGATAGCTGCTCATGCCAGCGACCACCTTTGTTTTCCAAGAGCCGACGAGGACGGTTTCGTCGCCTTTGAGAAGTGATGCGTCGTCCGTCTCAAAAGGGATGCCGCCGTCGCCGAGTTTTCTGAATTCCCACACAAGTTTCGGCTTCACCTCGCCGATCGGGTTGAAGAAGAAACGGAGCCGCTGTCCAACAAAGACCTCGGCGGTGGCCTTCATTTGCTGCACCTTCTCTGCGGGAAGATTCTCGATGGCCCCCTTTTGAAAGTAGTTGATGGATTCCGGGTCGGCGGAGAAGCCGCGGGGGTCCACCTCGATGCGAATCTCAGCGCTCCCGTCCGTTGCGAAGTGGGAACGGACGGGGAGATCCGGCACCGGATGCGACCAGGCGGCGGGGGTGAACGAGAGAGCGAGGATGACCGCAGAGAGCCGGGACCGGATCGGACTAGAAAGGTGTTTCATGCGTGGCAGAGCGGGGAGCCTGGGGAGATCGCCCGTTTACCCCGCTGATTCGTAACGGGGACGCGATCCCAAAGCGAGCCCCGTCTTGCGTGTCGATACCCGATCGCCTTTGAAATTCGGCTCGAAATTTTAGTTGCTAGTGTCGGCGGAGTTTTGGGAGTGTCTGTCATCGGAACAGGAAAACCCTTTTCCAAACACCAACTAAAACTCAATCGAAATCCATGAAAACACTCCTGACCCTTGCAGTCACGTTGATGATCGCTGGTGCCGCGTATGCCGGATGCGGCCTTAAGGTTCCTGTCTCTGGCGAAGCCAAAGCCTACAACGCCGAGAAGAAGACCCTGACTGTCGGAACTGAGACGATCACGCTCGCAGCGACGGTGAAGATCATCAACGCCGAAGGCAAAGAAGTGAAGATCGCAGACCTCGTCGGCAAAAAGGTCACGGTTTCCACCGACAAGCACAACAAGAAGGGCGAATCGGTTACCGAACAGAAGAAGTCGTAAGGCTTCCCGGTTTAACCAAGCAAGCAATAGACTCGGGGAAAATCCTCCGGGTCTTTTGCTTTTTGGGAGATGACTGCAAATCGGTGGGGCGGAAAAGGGGCAAAAAGAGGGGGGTGCCCATTAGCCTCGCAACCGCTGAGGGGGAGGCTCTTTGCAGGAAGTAGTCGAGAATCACCAAATCCCATTTCACCGCAAGAATCTCATCCATGCGGTCGTCCGACTTTAGATAATCAATCGATCGGCCGCGTCCGGCTAAGGCGCGTGCTGGAAGCCATGGGTAGCCAGTGCCGGACAGACTCCGGACGGACGCGTTTACTTCGTGTCAGCGGTCAGTCAAACCGAGCCAGTCGGGGTGAAACGTCGGTTTGCGCTTCCGGTTCACTTGTTGCACCAGCTCGGCCCCGGCGCTCCGGGCCTCGGCGTTCACTTCATTTCAGCACTGACAAGGTTTTGCGACGCTTTCCCGCACTCGGCAAGAATTCAGCGTCCGCGCTTCAATTCGCCGCAGGCTGTTGCATGCGCCGGTAATCCGCGCCGACGTTCCGATAGGTTTTAAGCTAAAACCCAGAGCCGGGACCCCGCCCGGCATCCGCCTTCCCGGTGAGCGGGCCGTGGAACAGTCCGGGGATCGCCGGAACGGTGCCGGGCGAGCGATCATCGGCGTTTACACTCTTCACGTTCCTAGCGGAGCGCTACGAGCGGCGCAGCGTGATGATCACCAGCAACCTGGTGTTCTCGAAGTGGGACCAGATCTTCAAGGACCCGATGACCACGATGGCCGCGATCGACCGGCTCGTGCATCACTCGCTGATCCTGGAGTTCACGGGCGAGAGCGTGCGCGCCCAAAAAGCCCAGGTGCGCGAAGCGAAATGATCGCGCCCTTTGCCCCGGTGGTTCCACTGCGTCCTTGGCGCTGCGCGCCAAGGACTCCGTTCCACCACCGGGGCAAATCATTCCCTGGCCAGTGGCCAGGGGAGACCCGAATTTATCCCAGACCAACGGCAATTTCTAATTGTCGTTGAGCACAGCGGAGCGGATCAACATGCTCGCGAACAACGCCTGAACGCATGATTTCCGCCGCGACCACATCCTGCCCCACGAAATCTCCCGTGCGGAGCAGCGTCACCACCGCACTTCTTCCTTCTTCCGCCCCTCGCTCCCCCCAGTCCCCCTCACTCCCCGACGCCCGTCCCGGTTCTGACCGTTTCCGGTGCGGCGGGGGCGAAAGCAAATGCTTGCAGTCATGAGAAACTTTCAGCTTGTTAAGAAGATGAGAACTCGAATAGCACAACTTGCGGTTCTGGCGGCGCTTCTGGCGTTCAGTCAAGCCGCGTTTGCCGATGTCCGCATGCCTCAGATATTTTCCGACGGCATGGTCTTGCAGCGCGAGATGCCGGTTCCCGTTTGGGGCTGGGCTGACGTCGGCTCGAAAGTGTCGGTGAGCTTTGCAGGGCAGACGAAAAGCGCCATGGCGGACTCCTCGGGGAAATGGAAGATATTGCTCGATCCGTTGACGGCGAATACCGCAGGCCGGGAACTGCTCGTTTCAACGGAGGGGGCTAATCCACAGAAACTGGCGATCCGTGATGTGCTGGTGGGGGACGTATGGTTCACGGCCGGTCAGTCGAACATGATGATGGGGCTTGGGAGCGCGACCGGCGGCGCCGAAGCGCTGAAGCGGCTTGAGGCCTGCCCGTATCTGCGGGTGGCCGGCGTTCTCGCCCAGACCTCGCCGCCCACGGAACCCTTGACCGATCTGTCCAAGCCTGTGGCGTGGCGCAAACCGGTAAGCGGCTATTCTGCTGTCAGCGGCATGTTCGCGGAGAAACTCTACCGCCACCTGGGCGGCAAGGTGCCCGTCGGCATAATCACAGCGGTGGAGATCGTGCCGGCCGAGTCATGGGTGGACTCCGCCACTCTTTCCGCCGCCCCGGAACTCCAGCACCTGCTGAAGAGCCCGCTGGGGCCGTCGAAATGCTTCAACGGCATGATCGCGCCCCTCGGACCGTTTGCTCTCCGCGGCGTGCTCTACTACCAGGGCGAATACAACGGCGGCCGCGGCGCCGAATACCGATCGCTTCTGCCGGCACTGATCCGCAGCTGGCGCAAATCATTTGCGCAGACCGACCTGCCGTTCCTCTTCGTCCAGCTGCCAGGCTTCCAGGAACACCGGGCCGGGAAGGACGCACGGATGGACATGGACAATAAAACGCTGACCGGCCTCCACAAGGATGGCGAACGGCACGGCTTCGTAGAGGTGCGTGAGGCGCAATTGCTGACCTGGCGTTCCGTGCCGCGCACCGGCATGGCGATCACCATCGACGTGGGGGACGCGTGGGACATCCATCCGGCCAACAAGGAGCCCGTCGCCGACCGCCTGCTGCTGCAGGCGCGTGAAGTCGCCTACGGCGAAAAGCTCCTTGCAAGCGGGCCCGTGCCGCGAGATGTGCAGTTCGGCAAGAATGATGTTGTCGTGCGTTTTGACTACGCCGGAACCGGGCTGGTCGGGCGTGGGCCCGACGGCGCCGTGCAGGGCTTCGACCTTGCCGGGGCCGACCGCCGTTTCCACCCGGCGCAGGCCCGCATCGACGGCGATCGCGTGATTGTATCCTGTCCCGACGTTCCGGTTCCGTCCATGCTGCACTACGCTTGGGCCGGTTTTCCGCAATGCACGCTGTTCAACCGGGAGGGCCTGCCTGCCACGCCGTTCCGCTGGACGGATTGGACCCGGTCACCGATGTCTGACCATGCGGAGTTCGCCTTCCCCAACCCCAGCTTCGAGGAGTTGGACAAAGACGGGAAGCCGCTCGGCTGGAAACTCGGCCCGAACACCCAACTTGCCGCGCGGCAGGCACCAGAGGAAAAACACTGCATCGAGATGACAGAGGCCAAAAAGAGCGGGGTGTCCGTCATCAAGCTGATCGACGGGTCAGGCTCCTACTGGAACTGCCTGCCGGAACGTCCCGCCGTGCGCCCGGGATGCCTGGTGGGATATAGTGTCGAGATCGCGGCGCTACCGGGAAGCGGGGAGCAGAAATGCTACATGAACCTCACCCAGGGAGTGGGCGGTTCGGCCACCGAGACCTGGGGCGGCTCGCGTGACATCTCGACCGCGAGCGAGACTTTCGTTACCCGCTCCATCGCGCAGCGTCTGACCGACCAGATCCCGGAATACCTGTTCATCTATCCCCTTAGCCCCTGTGCCCGGTTCATCTATCAGGGTGGCGCAAAGCCGGGCGGCTTGATGTTCGACAAGCTTTCAACCGTCAAAATCCTGCGCCCGACACTGGAACTCAGTGTGACGAAGCCCCTTGACCTTGGACAGGCTCCTCTCGGTTCGGCGAAAACGACAGAATCCATCACGATCCGCAACGGCCAGCGCGGCGTGTTCCGCCAGGTGCTCAGTGACAATGACCCTGGTGCTGAGACCGCAACCGTGCTCTACGGCGTAGCGTCGTTCGCGCCCAACGGATGGAATCACCTGCAGGTCCTCACCAAAGCGACCGACCATGTGGGCGCCATTCTAATCGGCAAGGATGCGGAGCAGTTCGAATTCGTCAGCGACCACTGTGGCCCCACAAAGCGGCAGTTGAAACTGGTCGGCGCCGACGGCCGGGGCGGGCTCCTGGGTGGCCCGGCACCGGAGACGGAGACATTCTCTGTGCGCTTTCTAGGGGCGGAGAAAGCGGGAGATTATCAGGCAACTCTTCGCGTCGTCACCCAGTCCGGCAACATCGGCGTGCTGTCGCAAGGCGGCCAAGGAGAGCCCCCCGCCAATCTTTACTATGTAGATATCCCTGTGACAGTGAAAGCCAAGCGATAGGGGGACAAGCAGGGTCACACTCGAATGGTGCTTAGATCGCCGAGGAGGGCCAGCGGTTGTGACAGGGCGGTCGAAAAGTGCAGCGCCTGGCTAGCGACAATTAGAACTTTCAGCGCACAGCGGAGCGGATCACCATGCTCGCGAACAACGCCTGAACGCATGAATTCCGCCGCGACCACATCCTGCCGCACGAAATCTCCCGTGCGAAGCAGCGTCACCACCGCACTTCTTCCTTCTTCCGCCCCTCGCTCCCCCCAGCCCCCCTCACTCCCCGACGCTCGTCCCGGTTCTGACCGTTTCCGGTGCGGCGGGCGCGAAAGCAAATTCCTGGCAGGGACGATGATCGTGGTCGGATGTCTCCTGATCGTCTGGAACACGGCGCAGGCGGTGGAGGACTGGCCCCAGTGGCGCGGCCCGACCCGGGACGGCGTGGCGGCTAAGGGGCCGGCGCTGCTGGCTCCATGGCCGGCCAAGGGGCCGAAGAAACTCTGGCAGAGCGAGCCGATCCCGACCCAAAAGGAAGGCGGCTTTGGCAGCGTCGTGGTCGTCGGCGGCAAGGCCTACCTTTTTGTCGGGCTGAAAAATCCGCTGATCACGCGCCGCATCGACGGCGGAAGTCGATGGGCCATTGACCTCGGACTGGCGCCGGAAGGTCCGGACAAGCTGCCCGAGGCCCTGGCCAAGACGTCGGAAGAGGCTCGTCTGTCGCCAGACCGGGGAAAACTGAAGAACCAGGAGATCCTGGGGTGGGCGGACGACTGGATCGCCAAGAATCTGAAGGATGATGAGCAGAAGAAGTTCGGTCCCTTTGTGAAGAAACGCTTGATGGCCGGGAACCGCGCTGTCCCGCTGGCGCTCCTCCCCAAGCTCGAAGCAGCGAGGAAG
Organism: Klebsiella pneumoniae; assembly: GCA_943330855.2. GTDB lineage: Bacteria > Verrucomicrobiota > Verrucomicrobiia > Limisphaerales > SXTU01 > SXTU01. The sequence goes on along the minus strand of CALQJI020000050.1, from coordinate 22,826 downwards.
AAGGAATTTGCCAACCATGCTGAGCTCGAAACGTGGTTTAAGGACAACGGGCTCCAAGGACCTGGAGCGGCGGAAGCCGTGTGGCGCCTGGTGCCGACGACGAACAGCGAGACCAAAGACGCCATCTTCTGCCTGGACGCAGCGACCGGAAAGACCCTGTGGAAGAAGGAGTATCCCAATGCGCCGATGCCGGATATCGAAACCTCTGGATCCAGCACCCCGACCGTAGCCGACGGCCGCTGCTATGTCAGCGGCTGTCTCGCCTTGTATTGCCTGAACGCCGAGACGGGCGCTGAGATCTGGAAGAGCGCGCCGCCGGACTATGGCCCGAACTGCTCCTCGCCGCTGTTGGTCGACGGCCTTGTCGTGGTCCGGAGCGGCACCAAGCTGGGGCTGGCAGCGTATGACCCCAAGGACGGAAAGCTCGTCTGGAACCAAAAGGCGATCGCGGCCGGCCGGGGATGCTCCTCCTCGGCAACCGCATGGGTCAAAGACGGAAAGTCCCATGTCCTCTGCAACGACGACAAGCAGATCTTCTGCCTAGAAGCGAAGACCGGGAAGGTCCTGTGGTCCGTCCCGGGCGGATGGGCCGGCTCCCCCGTCGTCAGCGGCGACTACCTGGTCGCGGCGGGAGCGCGCTATGCCTACAAGATGACGCCTGAAAAGGCGGAAAAGGTCTGGGATCGCGGCGGCATGAGCGCCACGACAGCCGTGATCTTCGCCGGACACGTCTACGCCTGCACGGGCAGGCACTTCACCTGCACCAAGCTGGAAGGAGACGGCAAGCCCCTGTGGGACCAGATGGGGACCTTCAGCGGCGGCGATTACGTGGAGAACGGTTCGCCTGTCTTCGCCGACGGCAAGCTGTTCACGATCGGCGAGCGCGGCCTCTTGACCATGATCAAAGCGTCGCCCGAGAAGTTCGAGTTGCTCGGCAAGGTGGAGAACTCGGGCGCAGCCGAAAACACAACCCCTGCCATCGCGGAGGGGAAGATCTACCTGCGCATGACCAACTGCGTGGCTTGCTTTGACCTGACCAAGGGCACCGAATAAGGAGTCACCATGGTTGCACACTCTTCTTCGGTTTGCGGCTACCCGGCACGAGCAGCGAGCGTGTTGCGCGTTGCGACGGTCTTGCCGCTCATGACGTTGCTCTACGGGATGCTGCTGGTTCTCCCGGCGCAAGCGGCTGAAGCCGCCAAGCCGCCGTTGCCCCCCTTGGCCTCCACCGATGAGATGCGCTCCCAATGGCCACGTTTCCGCGGGCCGGGCGGTCTGGGTGTTTCCTCCCACAAGGATGTGCCCGTCGAGTGGGACGGAGCGAGCGGCAAAGGCATCCTCTGGAAGACAGAGATCCCGCTGCCCGGCTACAGCTCGCCGATCGTCTGGAAGGACCGTATCTTTCTGAGCGGCGCCGACAAAGATCGCTGTGAGGTCTACTGCCTCGATGTCCTAACCGGGACCATCCTCTGGCGAAAGCCGATCTCCAAGGTTGGCGACAGCCCTGCCGCGGTGCCAACGGTCTTCTCGGACGACAATTCCCGCGGCGGCTATGCCGCCTCGACGATGGCTACGGATGGCCGACTCGTCTATGCCATGTTCGCCACGGGAGCCGTCGCGGCGTTCTCTTTCGAGGGGAACCTGGCCTGGGCCAGAAACTTGGGCGCCCCGGCCAACGCCTATGGCCATGCGGCCTCCCTGCTCACGCACGGGCCGCTCCTGATCGTGCAGCTCGACCAGGGGGGCATGGCGGATGAAAAGCTCTCGGCACTCATCGCCCTGGATGGCGCGACTGGCAAAGAGATCTGGCGGACCACGCCGCGCCCGGTGCCCAACAGTTGGTCCACGCCGATCGTAATCAAGGCTGGCAAACGCGAAGAGCTGATCACCACCGGCAACCCATGGGTAATCGCCTACGATCCGGAAAAGGGGAAAGAGTTTTGGCGGGTCAAATGTCTCGGGGGGGATGTGACGCCGTCGCCGGCATTCGGGGACGGCATGGTGGTGGCGGCGATGGAGAATGCCAAGGGCGCGGCGATCCTGCCGGGCGGTGAGGGAGATGTAACGGCGACCAGTGTGCTCTGGACCGCCTCCCAAGACCTTCCCGCCATGGCCAGCCCGCTTGTCGCCGCCTCCCGCGTCTTCTTCGCCACTGGCGACGGGCTGATCGCCTGCCATGATGTGCAGGATGGAACGAGGAGCTGGGCACATGACTTTAAAACAGGATTCCACGCCTCTCCGGCCTTTGCCGATGGCCGCGTATACGCCTTGGACAAGCAAGGCATCATGCACGTCCTGGCCGCAGGCAAGGAATTCAAGGAGCTCGCCGCGTCTCCCCTGGGGGAGCCCGCGGATGCCTCTCCGGCCTTTGCCGACGGGCGCCTGTATGTGCGCGGGGTGAAGCATCTCTTCGCGATCGGCAAGCAGCCGTGAGGTCGCGAGGCTGAATAGTAATTTCGTCGGTTCGGCGGCCCAAATGGTTTCCGTCGCGGATCGCGCAGGCTGATCCGTTTTAGAAATGCGCCGCGGATTACCAGGAGGTGCTCTTCACGTTCCTAGCGGAGCGCTACGAGCGGCGCAGCGTGATGATGAGCAGCAACCTGGTGTGCTCGAAGTGGGACCAGATCTTCAAGGACCCGATGACCACCATGGCCGCGATCGACCGGCTCGTGCATCACTCGCTGATCCTGGAGTTCACGGGGGAGAGCGTGCGCGCCCAAAAAGCCCAGGTGCGCGAACAGAAATGAGCGCGCCCTTTGCCCCGGTGGTTCCACTGCGTCCTTGGCGCTGCGCGCCAAGGACTCCGTTCCACCACCGGGGCAAATCATTCCCTGGCCAGCGGCCAGGTGAGACCCGAATTTATCCCAGACCAACGGCAATTTCTGATTGTCGCTATACGCGCATTTACAGATACGAACTTGCCCGGCCCACATCCGTGACCCCGTCTCACTTTTCAACCGGCGTTTACATCAGTGGACGTGCTGAAAAGCGGCGTGCTTGGCGTTGCCCTCGGCGAGGAGGTAGGCAAGCAGGTCGAGGACTTGTTCTTTGTCCAAGGCGTTGAGCAGGCCGGCGGGCATGAGGGAAAGCGCGGAGGGCTTGCGGGACTTGATGGCGCTCTTCGCCACCTTCTGCACTTGGGCGGCGGTCGGGCCGGTTTGAATCGTCACGCTGTCTTTGTCCTCGGCGAGGATGAGGCCGGAGAGGGAGTTTTCGTCGCCCAGCTCCAAGGTCACGTTGCGATACTTATCCTCGATGGTCTTCGAGGGTTCGAGGATTTCCTGCAACACGGCCTTGGCGTCGCCCTTATACTTCTTCACGACATCGGCGAGGGCCGGGCCGAAGGCGACGCCTTCCTTGCCGAGCTGATGACACTGCGCGCAGGCCAGCGCGGTGAACTGCTGCTGGCCGCGCGCGAAGCTCCGGTGCTGGCCCACGCGCTTCAGGTCGTCGGCGAAGTCGCTCAGCTTCCACTCGGTGATTTTGGGAGCAACCCCGGGATTCTTCGCGAGGAACTCGGCGGGATTGTTCGCCACAATGAGGGCGCCGCGCATCACGCGCCAATGGCCGGGGAAAGTGCAGATGAACGGATAGCTGCCCGGCGCAGTGGGGGCAGTGAAAATCAGCTCGGCCTTCTGGCGCGGTTGCACGAGCGGGGTGGCGTGAAGGACTTTTGTCGAGGCTGGAACGTATGCACGGAGCAATCCGTCGGGTTGGGCCGCAAGTTGATCCGCGAGTGCGCCGACTTCCTCGGCGGAACCGGGCGCGAGGATGAGGAGGTTGTGCAGCATGAGGTCCGGGTTCTCGAAAATGAGGCGAACCTTGGCCCCGGTTTTGACGCGGAGTTCCTGCGGCGCGAACTGCATCTTGTTCGGCACAGCCTGAACAATGAGGGCGTCGCCGAGGTTGGCGTTCGCCTTCTCGAACTCGGCGGCGAGTGTGTTGAGTTGATTGATGTCAGCCGCGGGGCGTGCGGTGGTGAGGCGTTGACCGAGCGGGTCGTAGAGAAACACCGGCGGCGGGTTTTTGACTTTGCGGAAGTTGAGGTCGATGACATTGAGGCCGGCGCGGAGATCGAGCTGCACCTGCTGGTCGTTGATCCACATGGAATCGGAGGAGAGCAGTTGGACGCCGTTGACGAGGATATCGAGGTAGCCGTGACGGACGGACAGAACGGCGGGCTGCGCGGCGTCGGCCTGGACGAAGGTGCGGCGCGCGCCATTGCCGAGATCCTGCCACTGGGCAAGGCGGGTCTCGGGCGCAATTTCGAGCACTGGGACGCTGCGGCCTTTGGCGGGTTTGGTGCCGTGCTTGAGGTCGGCGAGCATGTGCTGCACGTCGGCGTTGGTGGTGGCGAGTCCGTGCAAGGCGTGCTCGACGGCGGGCATGGCGGGACGGAGATGCGCGATGGCATCCACGACTTCCATCTGCACGCGCGGGTGTGGATCGGCGGCCATCTGGTGAAGGAGGCCGGCGGTGTTCGGCAAGCGGTCGGCTTGAAAACGGATCATGCGAACGGCAGCGGCGCGATAGTGGAAGGATTCAGACTTAAGGAGCTCGGCCAGCAGCAAGGGCCGGGGCTGTTCGAGCCCCTCAGCAACGAAGAGAGCCTCCAGTGCGGACTGGCTGAAGTCCGGTCTCGTGCGATCAAGCGCGGCGACCCACCTGTCCAAAGCCGGCAGCATGGCGGCGCCCTGCTTTCGCAGCTCGATTCGCGCGTGATGGCGAACAATGTCCTGCGTGTTACTTCCGAGGAGGGTGAGCAGTTCGGGCACGCTCGCTCCCTCGATGCGCGGGAAGTTTTTCACCACGGGCTTCGCATTGTGAACGACGCGCCAGATGCGGCCGTGGTCGTGATCCCAATGCGGGTCGCGCATGGGGTGCTGGGCGTGACCGATGATCGGGCTGCAGAAGTCGGAGACGTAGAGCGCGCCGTCGAAGCCAAACTCGAGATCCGCGGGCCGAAACGCGGCGTTGGGCGAGGACATCACGTCGAGCCGCTGTGAGCCGCGCACGTTGCCGCGAGTGTAATCGTATTTCCACAAGGACACGGTGTAGTTGCCGAGCAGCGACGCGCTGGCCATGCCTTGCTGGTAGTCGTCGGGGAAATTCGGGCTGGAGATGCTCGCGATGCCGGAGCCTTTGCCGTTGCTGCCGGCGTTGCCGTAGCCGAAGGGGTGATAAACGCCGAGCGGCGTCCAGGTGAGCGCCAGCGTGTCAAGCGGCAGGCCGTCACCATACATTTGGAAAATATTTCCGGTGCGGTCGTAGGTGATCTTCCATGGATTGGGGGTGTTGCTTTGCCACTCGGTCTCGACCCGCCCGGTGCGCGGGTTCAACCGGTAGGTCGTTGCATCAATACCGCGCACCACGCCAAACGGCGTCTCCAGCGTGGAGCGGTGAAACACGCCGTCGCAGAACAGCACGTGTCCGATGGGATCGGTCGCGATCATTCCGCCGTGGTGCGAATCGGTCACGTCGATGCCGCGGAACAGCTCGCGCTTCGTGTCGGCCTTGCCGTCGCCGTTGGTGTCGGTCATCAACCAGAGCCTCGGTTGTTCGGAAATGATCACGCCCCACTCGGTGAAGGCGACGCCATCGAGCGCGTCGAGGCCCTCGGCGAAGGTGGTGCATTTGTCCGCCTTGCCATCGTGATCGGTGTCTTCGAGGACAATGATTTTGTCCTGCGGCGGCAGCCCCGGCACGGTGTGAGGAAAGGACGGCATCGTCACGACCCAGAGCCGTCCGCGTGCGTCGAAGGCGATCTGCACGGGATTTCTCAGGTCAGGAAACTCCACCTCGGATGCGAACAGGTTCACGGTGTAGCCGTTGGCCACCTTGAATTCCGCCTGTGCCTCGGCGGGCGGCTTGATGATCCCAGTGTTCTTGCCGTCGTCATGGCCTTTGATCGGCGGCAGTGGCGGCAGCCACGGCAGCGGGATGTCGGCGAATTTCCTGGCGGGAGTCGCGGCCAGTTCATGCACCACGGCTTCGGTCGCGGCGATCATCTCGTGGTAGCGCGGAATCTCGGCGTTGTTCTCGGCCTGGCGCTTGCGGATGCCGTAATAGAGGTCGGCATTTTTCGGGCGAACAACCTCGGCGACATAGTAGTTCTTTCGCGCGACGGCCTTCACCACTTCAGCCACGCGGGCCGGGTCCGCTTTGGCCACTGCCGCGTCGCCGAGCAGGGCTCGCGCAATGGTCTTGGTCATCTCGTGATTCCCCGCTTCGTTGAGATGGAGGCCATTAGAAGTCAGGCGGACTTTGCTCCTCGAGTAGGCTGCCTGGCTTGCGGCAAACAAGTCCACCAACAGCGCCCCGCGCACCTTCGCCGTGTCGGCGATGACCTTGGCGTAGGCCGCCACGCCGCTGTTGCGCTTCTCGACATCCAGCACTTGGCCGCCTTTTTCCAATGCCGTCGGGGAAAGCAGGACCAGCTTCGCGCCGGGATGAAGCCGGATTATCTGGTCAAGGTATCCATCCAGCTGTTTGCGGAAGTCCGTGAGCCCCGCCGCGCCGCCAAACGCCTCGTTCATCCCGAAGCCTGCGATCACGACTTTTGCCGGCCACTGGGCGAGCAGCGCCTTCATGTGAGCCTCATAACCCTCGGGCCGCAGGCGGTAGCCGACTTCGTCACCGGTCCAAGCAAAGCTGCGGAAGCGAAGCTTTTTGTCCGGAGCCGCGAGCTGGGCCAGCGCCTCCAGTTCACCCTGCTCGCACAACCGCTCGATCATTGAGTTGCCGTAGAAGAGGATTGTGTCGTTCTTTGCCAGCGGGATGGCGGGGCCAACAGGGGAATTGGCGGCGAGGGCGTGCTTTACGAGCAGCATCAACAGGGCGACGGACGGCAACAGGCGCTTCATTGTGTGGCAGGGTTTGGCATGCGTTTCACCGGGTCGCAAGCCGCAACGCGCAGCCGGCATGACCTTCGGGTCGCAGGTCGCAGCCGAGGACAAACGCCAAGCACCGCGAGCCGAGCATTCTAGCGGATGCTGGGCTTGGCACTGGAGCCGGATGCCACTCCTGAAAGTCTGCGCCGATTCTCAGCCTCAATGTGTGTGCTTGAAGGGGGCGTGCTTGGCGTTTCCTTCGGCGAGCAGGAACGCGAGTAGGTCGAGGACTGGTTCCTTGTCCAGGGAGTTGCGGTGCTGGCCGCCGCGCTTCAGGTCGTCGGCCAAGTCGCTGAGTTTCCATTCCGTGCCCTTGGCGATTGGCTCGGGATTCTGGGCGAGGAACTCCTTGAGGTTGTCCGTGACGATGAGCACGCCGCGCATCACCATCCAGTAACCGGGAGACTGTGTTTCATGACAAGCATCGCATGGCTGCGCTATTTCAGCTTCCGCTCTTTCCGCTCCCCAGCGCCGGGCTTGGGCGGGGTCCACTCGGCGGGCTTAGGGTTGGCGACTTTCAGGGTGGCAGGGTCGCCGCTGCGTTGCATTTCCTGTTCGAGCAAGGCGGTGAGTTCCGAGACCTTCGCGGCGTGTCTGGGCTGGTCGGCGAGGTTGGTCAGCTCGTGGGGGTCGGTCTGCAAGTCGAAGAGCTGCGTGCGGTCCACTTGCGGGTAGCGGATGAGCTTCCACCGGCCATTCGTGTAAGCGCGCTGGACGTTCTTGTAGGCCAACATCAACTGGCTGCGCGCGGGGGTCGCGGGGTTCATGAGGGTGGCGGTGAAGGGGATGCCTTGGCTGCTCTTCGGGCCGCTGACGCCGCAGAGTTGGCCGAGCGTGGGCAGCACATCGAAGAGGTAACAGAGCGCGTCGGTGCGGCGGCCTACCGCGATGCCGGGGCCGCTGATGAGGAGGGGCACGCGCATGGAGTGTTCATAGACGTTCTGCTTGCCGATGAGGCCGTGGCTGCCGCGCGCGACGCCGCTGTCGGCGGCGAAGACGACGAGGGTGTTCTTCGCAAAGGGCGAGGCGTCCAGCGCCGCGAGCACGCGGCCAATCTGCGCGTCGAGGTAGGAGACGTAGCGGTAGTATTCGGCGAGCATCGCGCGGACTTGCTCGGGCGGGCGGGGCCAGCGCAGGAGTTGCTCGTCGCGGATGGTCATCTCGCCGTTGTCCCACGGGTGCTGGGGCAGGAAGTTGGGCGGGAGCGGAATCTGGTCGGCGGGGTAATGAATCGGAAATTCGTCCGGGACGATGTGCGGGTCGTGGGGGCCATCGAAGGGCAGGTAGGCGAAGAACGGACCGTCTTTGTGTTCCTGGAGGAAGCGAATGGTTTCGTCCGCGAAGACCTGGCAGGCGTGGTGGGGCGTGGGCTTGGCTTCCCCGACTTTGCCGTCCACCACGGTGCGGAGCTTGGCCTGCATGGGGTTCGTCATGCCGCCGGTGAACATGGAGCGGGCGTGCTTGAAGCTGCGTGCGAGGGAGGCATCGCCGTTGTGCCACTTGCCGCTGACGAAGGTGGTGTAGCCAGCCTGACCGAAGGCTTCCGGCCAGGTCGAGTCGCGCATCAGCTTCTCGTCAATGTGGAAGAGGTTCCGCCCGGAGAGGAGCATGGCGCGGGAGGGCACGCAGGTCGCGCCGTTGAGGCCGCCTTGCATGTAGGCGCGGTTGAACGCCACGCCGCTGCGCACGAGGCGGTCGAGGTGCGGCGTCTTGATGACGGGGTTGCCGAGCGCGGCGATGGTGTCCGCGCGCTGGTCGTCGGCGAAGATGAAGAGGATGTTGGGCCGGGCGGACGTTGGGGCGGCGGCGGGGAAGGCAGCCAGCGGCGCGAGCAGCAGGGTGGCGAGGAGGGCAAGGGTGGGTTTCATCGAGAGGTAGGGAATGCGTTTTGGGGCTTTATTGTTGGTCGCCCAGCACCCACTTGAACTCGGCGAAGAGAATTTTGGTGAGGTCGGAGCCCGGCTTGGGCTGAAAGTGGAGCTTGCCCACTGCGGACCAGTCCTGCATCGGCTTTTGGGTGACTCGGTGGGTGAGTCGCGCCGCCGGGATGACCATTTCCTGCCATGCGTCGGAGGCGGTGATTTCAAGCTCTACGGTGTGGTGGTCACCGCCGGTGAGGATGACGGTTTGCGGCTCGGTGCAGTAGAACTTGAAGGCCAGTCGCGCGTTGGCGGGGGCTTTCCATTTCGGGTCGTGCAGTTGCTCGGTGCCGCTGCCGCGCTGGCTGTTGCTGGTGGAGCGGAAGCCTTTGATGCCCTTCGGCCCTTCGACCTCGGCGATGTTCGTCCAGGCGCCGTAGCCGCTGCTGGAAAGGTTGTCCGAGGGGTGGTCGGTGGCTTTGGCGTTGCCGAGCTTGGCGGGGATGGCGGCGTTGAAGTCGGTGGAGCGGACGATGGTGGTGTCGTAGGTGAGGTTGGCGTAGCCGAAGACGTAGTCGTCCACGTTGAGCACGGGCATTTTGGCGAGCCAGCGGTCGCCCTGGCGCACGCTGGCGGTGTCGCGCCAAGCGCGTTGGAAGCTGCACGGGTTCTTGAGCGCGTAAAACACCTCGACCTTCCGCACTTTGTCCGGCGAGGCCGGAGTGATGATGAGTTCGGGGACGCCGGCGGCATCGAGTTTGATTTCGGACTTCGGATGCTCGGGCCAGGTCACGGCCTTGCCGAGCACATGCTTCTCGAGCCAGAACTTGGTGTTGTGCTCGATCTTGTCGGTGTCGTGATGGCCGCGCGCCTGGATGGCAAAGGCCCACGGCACGCCGGGGCGAAACTTCTTAAAACTCTCCAGCCCACGTTCGTGGCCGCCGTGATGGTCGTTGGATCCGTTCAAGAACAGCGTGGCCGCTGTCATGTAGGGCACGTAGGCCTCGGAGGCGATGGCGGCGAGGTAGATTTCCTCTCCAGAAGATTTCGGCGGCTCGACGTAGGGGACGTTATACAGCCACACCTGCTTGTTCCGGTAATACTCGTTGTAGCCGATGCCGAAGTGCGCCACGACCGCCTTCACGCGCGGATCGGTGCCGAGGTGCCACATGAGCGTGCCGCCATACGAGTAGCCCGTGGCTCCGAGACGCGTGCGATCCACTTCCTGCTGCTGCTCGAGATAGCTCAACACGCGGCGCTGGATCGCATACCAGAGGTAGTCGGAGGTTTGCTTGGGGTCAGTGATGTCCTTGCCATTCAGCATCGTGGAGCGCACCGGGCCGGCGACCTTGGCGTCCATGTTCCCGTGCTTCAGGCGCTCGGGATACTTCGTGAAGTGCGGGCGGTCGCGTGTCTGGCCGCAGTAGTCGTGAGCCATGACCGCCCAGCCGTCTTTGACGAACTTGGGGTCGGCGTTCGCCGCGCCCATCCAGCCATGCACGACCAGCAAGCCGGGGGCTTTCGTCGCGCCGGCCTTGACGCTGTAGCGACAGTAAACGCGGATCTCCTCACCCAGCACATACGCGCTGATGTAGGAATCGCGGCTCGTGATTCCATCGCGGGTTTCCTGCTTGATGATCGCCTCTTTGAAATCGCCTTGGTTGGGGTCGTAGCCAGCCCACACCTGCGTGACGGACGGGGGCACTGTTCGCAGCGCCTCGGCGGCGCAGAGCAGGGCCAACTGAGACAGCAGCAGGGCGGTGAGCACAGGGAGGATTAGCTTCATGCAGGGGTGAAATGTGAACCGTTAGCCGAGCAGTTCCGGCAGAGTTCCGGTGCTGTGACTGAACTTATCGAGGGGAATGTCCGCCTGTTGGAGCAAGGTAAGCCACAAATTCGCGAGCGGGGTTTCTTCTTTTCGTAGCACGATGTGACTGCCGTGTTTGATGTGCGGTGCGCCCCCGCCGGATAGAATGGCGGGCAGGTTTTTCAGCTCGTGGCCGGACCGCAGGTTGGTCCCGTAGCTGACGATGCACTGGTCGTAGAGGCGGCTGCCATCCATGTCTTTGGCAGCTTTGAGCCGGTCCAGGAAATGGCTGAACAACTCAGAGCACTTGCGGTCGCGCTGGCGCGAGGCGTCCTTGCGCGGCTCGGAGAATCCATAGTGGCTGAGGGAGTGCGCCTTCAGAGAGCTTCCCATGCCGGCCAGCATGGAGCAGACCGGCTGCCGATAGGTTACGACGCGGGTCGTGTCGGTCTGGAGCGCGGCGATGACCATGTCATACATCAGCTTAATTTCCGCTTCGCCCGGCAGGGTGTTGGTAGGCAGGGAAAACGGTGCGTTGGGCTTGGGGATTCCCGCCCACTTCGCCTGCCGTTCGAGGCCTAGTTCGACCTGCCGGACACCTTGGAAATATTCGTCCAGCTTCTCCTGGTCGTTTTGGCTGAGGGTGCGTTTCATTGATCCGCCGTCGAGCCGGACGATGTCGAGGATGCTCTGCTTTTTCCGCAGGCGCGCGTCGAGCTCGGCGCGGGAATCAGTCTTTTGCGCGAAGAGCGTGCGATAGAGTTCCAGCGGGGTGGTGACTCCTGGAATCGGATTGCCGCTGTCGTCCCACGAGAGCGAGAGGCCCGCGCCGTGACCGGAGTTTTGGCTGCCGTCGGATTCTGACGCCGAGAGGACGAGCGACGGGAAGCGCGTCTCCTTGCCGAGGTGTTTGGCCGCGACTTGGTCGCACGAGATGGAGTTGAAAAAGCGTTTCCCGGCCGTGCCTTCGACATTTGCCCCGGTGAGATAGGAGACGCTGCCGCCGTGCGGGTCGGACGCGCCCAGATTGGTGAGGCGGGTCACCATCGTGAGGTCGTGGAGATGACGTTTCAGCGGTTCGAGTCCCTCGGTGAGGCCAATCTCGGCGAAACGCCCGGCCTGCTCCGGGTAGAACGTCTCCTTGGTGAAGCCGAATCCGCCGCCGAGAAAAATCATGCGCTTCGGCGGCCGGGCGGCGGCGGCTTTGGCGGTCGCGAACGTTTCGAGAAACGGCACCGCGAGCAGGTAGCGGCCGTAACGCAGAAACGAGCGGCGGGTCGTGGAGTCGGTGATAAATGAGTTCACAGGGCGGGAGGATTACTTGGTGCGGAACAACGGGCTGGTGGTGATTTCGTGAAGCATCGAGCGAACGCGATAGCCGTCGGGCTTGAGCTTCGCGAGCATGGCGGCGACGGCATCTTTGTCAGAAAACTCAATCGTCCGACCAAGCCCATAGGCGAGCATCGCCTCGACCAGCTCCTCGGCGAGGCGGTGGTCGTGGGCTAGGAGGACCGCCTTCAGGCCCGCGACGTCCTGGAACGCGGCCCCGTTGGGCAGGGTTCCGCCCGGCTCGATGGGCACTTGTTTCCGGCCCACTTGTTCGGTGTCACGCCATTTGCCGATGACATCGAAATTTTCCAGCCCGAAGCCGATGACATCCATTTTCTGGTGGCAGGAAGCGCATTGCGGCCGCGATTGATGGAGCCGGACCATGTCGCGATTGGTCGCCGGAGTTTTGGAGGCAGCGCCGAGTTCAGGGACATTGGGCGGCGGCGGCGCGGGCTTGTCATGCAGCAGCTTCTCCATGACCAACGCGCCGCGAATGACGGGCGAGGAGCGTTCGCCATTGGAGCCCAGCGTGAGAAACGCGGTCTGCCCGAGCAAGCCACCGCGGGGGGAACCGGCGGGCAGGCTGGCCTTTTGAAACGCATCCGACGTGACACCCGGAAGGCCGTAGTGCTCGGCGAGCTGCGCGTTGATCACGACAAAGTCGGAGCTGATTAAACGCGCCGCCGGCAGGTTCTCCTTCACCAGCATCTGGTAAAACTCCAGCACCTCGCGGGAGGCGGAATGGCGCAGACCCCGGTTGAAGCGCACATGCTCCACCTCATTGACCGTGATGGCATCGAAGCGCGGCAGCGCGGCCCACTGGCTGGTGAACCCCGTGAAAAATCGCGCGGCTTTCGGATCGTCGAGCAGTCGGTCCACCTGCGCCTTCAGCACTTCGGGCCGGATGAGCGAGCCATCATCGGCGCACTGATACAGCGCTGCGTCGGGCGGGCTGCTCCAAAGAAAATAGGCCAGCCGGATGGCGAACTCGCGCGCGTCGAGCGTCCGCTTCCTTCCCTGCGGCTCGCCGGCCTCCTGAATGAAAAGGAAGCCCGGCGACGCCAGCACCACGGCCAGCACTTCGCCCATGGCCTTCGCGAACTTATCTCCGGCGGCGCGATTCTTCTCAAACAGCCCGACCAACTGGTCCACAAACGCCGGGGCCGGTGCCCGGCGGCGAAAGGCCGTGAACGCAAACTGCTCGATCAGTTGGCGGGCCGTGGCATCGGTCCACGCACTCTGGGTCTTCCCTCGCACCGGGGCCTCGGGATGGATCAACGTCTCAAAAAACGCCCGCTCCCGGTCATAGAAGGGGCCTTCAATTTCAAGCTGGTCGATCCAGATCGAGGCCCACTCACCGCCTTCGCCCAGCTTCTTGATGTAGCTGTCCAGCACCCGAATGTCGGCGCGGTTCTCTTCGACAAAGAGGCTGACACTTTTGTGCTGCACCTTCGGACGATAGGTCAGCTCCACAGTCTCTGGCTGCGCCGGAGTGCCCTTGATTTTCACCACGCCGACGATGCCTTCCCGGTCGGTGACACAGACAAACTGCCGAATCTCCGGCGGTGTTCCGTGCAACCCGGCGCGGATTCGGAAACGGTAGGTGCCGCGCGGATCGCTCTCGCGATTGGTCCCGTAGCGGCGGGTCTCATTGTTGACGTCCGTGAGGTAGATGCCGCGCTCGACAAACGGGAGCGCCAGGTATTGCCGGGGCTTCCCGGCGCGCGTGCCGAACTGGTCGAGGAATATCTTCATCTCGCCCTCGTCCTCGAAGCCGATCTCCTTCCACGTTTTGCCTTCGTTTTTCAGCCCCATCTTGCGGTCCAGTTCGGCCAGCGCGGCGCGCACGGGTTTCGTCACCCGCTCCTCCGGTTCCACCGGGGAAATCGTGGGCTCCGCGCGCGGCTTGCCCGCCCACTCAAACCCGTGCGCCAGGATTTCGCGGCCCAGCTCCAGATACTTGTCGAAATGCGACGAGGCGAAGAACTGCGCCTTGCCCACCGTGTCAAACGGCTGCCCGTCGCCATCCTCGGGGAGCATCGCCAGCGGCACGTCGAAACCGAACAACTCGCGAATCGTGCTCACATACTCCCGGCGGTTCAGCCGCCGCATCGCGATCTCGCCGCCGTGATCGGTGAGGCGTTTGCGTGCGAGCAGGAGGGAATCCGTGAGCGTGCCGAGCATCGCGGCGAGTTTGGCCGAGTCGGGGCGGGGTTCCTCTTTGGGCGGCATGTTACCGCCGTTGAGCATATCGAGCACATCCTGCCAGCGCTGCGCCGCGTCGTTGCCCGTGATTTCCCAAGTCGCCGTGTCGAAGCGGACCTGCCCCTTCTGTTTCTCCGGCCCGTGGCAGCGAATGCAATACTCTTGGAGAAAGGGCTGCATTTTCTCCCGTGGCAACGGCGTCGCCAGCGGGGCCGTGGCTGCAAATGCGGCCGGGAGAATCCCGGCGAGTAACATCGTGAACAGCGATTTCACGAATGATGTGGCGAGCGATTTTCTCACGACTATTTTATCCATGCGGTTGCGGGACCATGCTACTGCCGCTGCTTCCTATTCCCACCGTTTTCAGCAGGCCTTTCAGAACCCGTGGCGGGGGCTTTGCCGGCGGGGTTAAGCGCGGCGAGGATGGCCTGCAAGCGGGCTTTTCAGGCGTCATTGGTGGTGGCCTGCTCGACGAAGGGCGCGTCGCGCAGGTCGTAGAGTTCGCCGTCACGCGTGAGCTTGAAACCCGCGTCCCCGCCGCTCAATGCGGCAAGCCCTCCAGGTCTTTCGGTAGGTTCGGTTCATCCTTGGCGTGTTCGGCTTCCAGCAACTTCTGGAGTTCGGCGAGCTTCCCCGACTCGGTCTTGGCGAGGTCGATCTGCTCGAACGGGTCCGCAGCGAGGTGGTAAAGCTCGGGGTTGCCTTTGTTGCCCACGATGAGCTTCCAGCCGTTGTAACGCAGACTGCGCTGGCCGGGCTTCGCGATGTAGATGGTGCGGGGCGTGGAATTGGTCGTGGCCCCCGCGAGCGCGGCCCACTGGCTGATGCCGTCCCATTTCAGATGGGGTGCGGGCTGGTAGCCGACCAGCGTGGCGATGGTCGGCAGCCAATCCACGCAGTGCATGGGCGTGGTGAACTTCTGCGGCTGGAGTGTGCCGGGCCAGTTCGCCCAGGCGCAGACGCGGGTGCCGCCTTCGTAGAGCGTGGCTTTCTGGCCCCGGAGCGGGTCGTTTTCGCTGTTGAGCGGAGAGTCCGGCACCTTGCCGACGTAGGCGTTTTTCAGTGACTCGATGCCGCCGTTGTCGCTAGTGAAGATGACGAGCGTGTTCTCCCGTTGGCCCGTTCGTTCCAGCGCGGCGACGAGCTGGCCGACCTTCGCGTCGAGCTGGGAAACCATCGCCGCCAGGCGCAGCCGCGAGTCGTGCTTGGCCGGGTCCGCGTGGAATTTCACTCCGTCATAGAGCCGCTTGAACTCCTCCGGAGCATCCACGGGCGTGTGGACGGCGTGAAAGGGCACATAGACAAACCAAGGTCCCTGCTTGGCCTCAATGCGCCGCACGGCCTCGGCGGCGACGAGTTCGGTGGCGTTGCCCTCCTCGTGGAAAAGTTTCCCGTCGCGATGCCAGGTGTCCTCGTAGGGATTGCCCTTGCGATACTTGTGCGTCCACGGGTCCGCCGCGCCCGTGAGCGTGCCGTAACTGGTGTCGAAGCCATACGCATTCGGAATCCACGCGGGACGCGCGCCGAGATGCCACTTCCCGGATTGATGCGTGTGGTAGCCCAGTGATTTCAGGGCGGAGGCGAGCGTCACCGTGCCCAGAGGCAGCGCGCGCAGATTGCTCGGCGCGAGCGCGTGGGGCCCGAAGCGGCCCGGATACCGCCCGCTCATCAACGCGGTGCGCGTGGGCGTGCAGACCGGCTGCACGTAATGCTGGTCCAGCTCGACGCCCGTCTTGACGAGTCGGTCCATGACCGGGGTCTTCCCAAACCCGCCGTGCCAGCTCACATCACTCCAGCCGAGGTCGTCTGCGACAATGAGGAGAATGTTGGGTTGCTTGGCTCCGGCCGCAGTGACTGGCAGCGAAGCGAGCAGGAGCGCGGAGAAGAGTGTGAGGATGCATTTCATGGTGTGTTTCATAATCGGGCAAAAGCTCACGCAAACAACTCCACCACCGGCTTGCCTTTGTCCGCGACCGTAAAGGGCCGGCCGGAGGGTGAGTGCTCGATGTGTTGCAGATCGATGCCCATGGCCTGTGCGATGGTCGCATTGCAGTCCTGCATGGTGACGGGTTTCTCTGCGACGTGTTCGCCGATCTCGTCGGACTTGCCGTGGACGTAGCCGCCTTTCATGCCAGCGCCGGCGAGCCACCAGGTGAAGACGCCGGGGTGATGGCCGCGCCCGGCAGTGTATCCGATTTGTGGCGTGCGCCCAAACTCAGTGGCCATCACGACGAGCGTGCTCGCGAGCAGGCCGCGCTGATGCAGGTCTTCGAGCAGCGCGGCCATCGTCTGGTCCGTGGTCGGTGTCATCAGCTCCATCTGTTTGATCTGGTCGTTGTGCGTGTCCCAATTGTGCGCATCCTCCACCTCGATGAAGCGCACGCCGCTTTCCACGAGCCGTCTGGCGAGTAGGCAGCCTTTGCCAAACGTGTGCGTGCCGTAGGCGGCCTGCGTCTTTTTGTCCTCCCGCGAAATGTCGAACATCTTCAGGTCCTCGCTCTTCATCAGCGAAGCGGCGTCCTGCTGCACTTTCAAATACGCGGCGGCATCGCGATGCGGCGTCTGTTGCACAAATCGCTTACCCATCGCCTGCGCGAGCGCAGTTCGTCGCGCGAAATCTGACTCCGAGATCTTTGCTGGCAGCACGGAGTTTTGCAGGCCCGCGCCGGGATCCATGATGGGCAGCGGCGCGAGGTGCGTGGGCATGTAGCCGCTGCGCGGATGCTGCGGACTGCCGTTGATGAGGATGTTGCCCGGCAGCACGGCGTTCGCAGAGCCGAGCAGCTTCACCGCCCATGCCCCGAGTGCCGGATGCGTGATCGTCGGGGTCATGAAGTAACTCGTGTGCGCGAGGTAGGTGCCGCGATCGTGGATGCCCTGCGTGGAAGTCATCGAGCGCACGAGCGAGACGTGATGCATCTGTTTCGCCATGCGCGGAAACCACTCCGAAATCTGCACGCCATCCGCGCTGGTCGCGATGGGCTGCACGCCGCCCATCTCGGGCTTTCCGGGTTTCGGGTCAAAGGTGTCGATGTGCGAGATGCCGCCGCGCATGTAGAGGAAGATCACGCTCTTCGCCTTGCCGCCGATTTTGTTCTGCGCTGCATTAAGTCCGCTGAACGTAGGCAGCAAACTGACGCCGAAAACGGCCTTGGCAAAACGCTCCACGAAGGCGCGTCGGCCGATGTCTGTGAGGATCGAATTCATGGGTTTATGGAAAGTTGTGTCACTGGTTGAAAAGAAACTCCGGCGAGTTCAGCAGCGCCCAGATGATGTCTTGCTCGGGAGTCGCGCTGTTCTTTGTCAGCGTGCCCATCTCCGCGAGTTCCTCCGCCGTCGCCGAGCGGACGAGGACTGCGCGGTAGATGAGTTGCGTGCGCTGTCCGCCCACCGCTTTGCTCGCAGCGAGCTGACCACGCAGAAACGAATCCTCCGCGAGCGCACGGATTGTCAGGTCGCCGTTCATCAGCGCGAGCGAATGCGTAGTGTTCGGGTCGCGATTGAAGGCATCAATCTCGCGGCGGTCCGACTGACCGAACTGACGCAGGAAATGTCCCAGCGGCAACGGCAGCGGCGTCTCCGAAGCGCGAATGAAAGTGGGCGGCAGCGATTTCCACCGCGCGTCGGTTTCTTTCGTCGCCGATTCCCCATCGGCTTCCGAGCCCATCGCCTTCATGTCGGAGCCGAGGAACTCCTTGTTCTGCTTCGCATGCACTGCCGTCAGCCGCTTAACCTCGTTTTCATCGCCGCGAGCCTTGGCTGCGGCTACCGCCTTCGCCTGCTCTATCCGGCGCAGACTGAGTTCCCGCCCTCGGGTGCGCTCGGCGAGGTTGATGCGGGCTTGCGCGATAATTTCGTCCGCAGTCATCGCGGTCAGCTTTTTCAGGCGCTGCGGGTCAAACACACCCTCAAGGCGAAACGTCGTTTTGCGTTCATCAATGTCCTTCACCAGCAGGACGAGATGCGAATCCCAAATCTGCTCCGCCGACAGCCGACGCAGTTGCGGCCCGCGCATCGCAAAAGCAGTCGCGGGCTCCGGCGTCTCGCGCACGGACTCGCTTTGATACAGCCGCGTGTTCAGCAGCACCGCGAGGAAGGCCCGCTCATCGAAGCGGAGGCGGATCATCGTCTGCGTGAGGAAGTCCATCAGCTCCGCGTGCTCCGGATGCGGCAGCGCCGAGAGGCTGTCCACCGGCTCGATCAGCCCCGCGCCCATGACGCGCTTCCACAGACGGTTCGCGATATTTTTCGCGAAGCGCGGATTGCGCGGCGCGGTCATCCATTCCGCGAATGCCTTGCGGCGATTGCCATCGCCCAGGTTGGCCTCATCGCCAAAGAGCGTGCGTGGCTCCACCGATTTGCCGCGGAGCGCTGTGTCGTAGGCGTAGGTCTCGGGAAACTTCAGTTGCTTGTCCGTATCCACGGTCAGCCGTTTCAGGGGCGCGATCGTCCCACTCACGCTATCCCCCAGCGCCTTATCATGTGGCATCGCGGCCAGCTTCGCCTTGATCTCGGGATACTGCTTTACGTTGTCGGGCGAATACCCGCCGTTGCCGCCCAGATTGCTCACGCCAAAAGTGAACGCCACCATCTGGTAGAAATCCTTCTGCGTGATCGGTTCCAGCGGATGATCGTGGCACTGCGCGCATTCGATGCGCGTGCCGAGGAAAATGCGCGTCATGTTCGACATGTGATCGAGCGGCATCCCGAGATCGCGCACGTAGAAACCGACCGCGCCATTTTCCCACAGGTAACCGCTCGCGGTGACCAGTCGCCGCACAAACTCATCATACGGCATGCGCGAGCGGATGGCGTCCTTCACCCAGTCGTCGTAAAGCTTGCCCGGCTGACCAGCGGCGATGCGCGTGTTGGCGCGCAGAAGGTCCGCCTTCCAGTTAAACATGTGGCTCACAAAGCCCTCTCTGCCGAGCAGTTCATTGATCAACTTCCCGCGCTTGTCCGCATCCTTGCTGCCGAGGAAACGCGTGCTCTCCTCTAGGCTCGGGATGCGGCCCACCGCATCGAGATACACGCGGCGGAGAAATGTCTCATCGCTCGATGGAGCATTCAGCTTCGTGCCCTTCGCCGCGTGAGATTGCTCCACCCGCTTCTGGACTTCCGCGCTCAGTTGCCGCACATCCGCGCGAGCAAGCGAAGCATCGCCCGCCGGCAGAGCAGCACCGCGATGATCGAACTTCACCCACGAATCCAGCTTCGCTCCATCCGCGATCCATTGCCGCAGCATCGCGCGCTCCGCATCGCTCAAAGGCTGCGCGCCACCCTTCAGCGGCGGCATTACGTCCTCGTGCGTATGCGGCAGCGACACGCGCTTCAGCAGTTCGCTCTCCTCCGGCTTGCCCGCGACAATCACATCGCTGCCGCGAATCCCCTCCGCCGTATCGAGACGCAGCTTGCCCTTCGGCTTCGCCTGCTTCTCGCTGTGGCAGGCGAAACAGTGGTGATAAAACACCGGCAGGATGTCCTTCTCGAAACGCGGTGAATCCGCCGCGATGAGTTGTCCGACGCAGGACACCATCGCGACGCCGATGGCGAGGAGTGCTCGGAATGGATGCTTCAAGATCATGCGCGAGTCAGTGATTAAATAAGTTTCCCAAGGTTCCTCTGTTCACGGCACAGAAATCTCCGCCCGCCGCGCGACCACGAGCTGCACCTTGTCCGCAAAGTGTCCGGCGAAACTATCCCGGCCCTTGTCCTTCGACTTCGTGTCATTCGACATGCCGATCCGAAGCATCAGGAACTCCGTGCCCGGAGGCAGCCGCAGTTCATTGCTCACCTTCTGCCAGGTGGCCGGATCCCGATCCATCACCACCTTGCTGCTGCGCGAAAAGGCGAGCGATTCCGTCGAGAGCACATTCTCCCCTTTCACGACCTCATTGCCCACCAGGCTCGCATCGAGCGCAAACAGCGTCAGCGTCGCGCTAAAGTTCTCATCCTCCGGAAACGCCACCGCATTAAAAACCGCCGACAACTGCACCACCGTCCCGCCATCCGCAAACTCCCGCCGATAAGGCCGGACATCGACCAATCGAAACACATCACTGCTGTGGCTCGAAGGAATGCTCCGCCCCTCATAGTCCCCCCGCAGAAACCGCAGCATCTTCTTCCCACTTTCCGGCTTCACCCCGCTCAGCTCGCCCACGACCTCCGAATAGTCGCCACTCCAGCGCCCCGGCTCGATCGGCACGCCAACCAACAACGGCGCAGGCCCGGACTCGAAGCTCTCCTGCAAGAGCGTGATCACTTTTCCCAACAACGGTGCGACATAAGCCCACGCCATCGACGCGCAGAACAGCCCGAGCAGCAGCCCCGCCGCAGCCGCGGTGAGTGGACGCCAGGAGAGCCAAGCAAAGCTGCCACGCGATTTAGGAAGGCCCTGCGCTGCCTCTGGCGAACTCGCTTTCGCGTGCCGCGCACGCAGTTCGGCATGTAGGTCCACCATCTGCACATAGCGGCGGCGTGCGTCGGGATCAGCGGCGAGCAGCGCCTCCAGTTCTCTCCATTCCTGCTCGTTGGCTGCCTCATCAGCCACGCGGGATAGCAGCACATCGAGTCTCGGATTCATCGTTGGTTCAGGCATCGCCCCAGCCCTCCTGTTTCATTGTTCGCCCGATGCAGTCGAGCAGCCGGGCGCGGATCTGCTCCAGCGCGTAGTAGATTTGGTTCAAGCTCATGCCCTCGCTGCGGGCCTCGTCAAGCAGGGCACCGTGGCGCTCGTAACGGCGCATCACCCAGCGCCGCTCCTGCGTGCTGAGCTTCTCCAGGCAACCGTCGAGCGCGCCACGCCGGGCCTCCATCATTGGCGCCTCGTCCTCGTAGGCCCCGTGAATTTGTTCTAGCAACTCAGCGGAAAACACCAACCGTTCACGCCCCTGCCGCTGTCGCCACTTCAGCACCTCCAGATAGGCAAACCGGATGGCCCACGGCACGAACGGGCGCTCCTCATCATACTCCGCCCACTTCTCCCACAGCCGCACCGACACCTCCTGCAAGACCTCCGCCGCCGCAGTGGCGTAGGGCAGCATCGTCAAGACATAGCGCTCCACCTCCGCCTGATGGCGGGTCCAAAGCCGGACAAAACTCGCAGTCGAATCCATGGTGAAAGTTTAGCCGCGCAATACGGCCTCAATCTATCTCCGCGTGAGAACCGCATTTTCGGAAAACTTTTTCACTCCATCGCTAACTTTCGGCTCCCGAACGGTGCGTGCAGGGCGGTGAGGAGGTAATGACACGAAGATTGAAGACAGAAAGACTGGACTCGGTTCTGCATTTTGCTGTCACTCATCTCTTTGTCTTTGTCGGCGGCCATGAGGCTGAATGCGCCGGAGTGGAGAGCGAGTGAGAGGATGAGCAGTTTCATGGTCACCGGATTGCTTGGCGGGAGTATCTACGGAGTAGAGGCGTCGGCTCAACTACTTGGCTTTGGGGTTGAGTTTCTCCTGCTCCAACGATTTGCGAATCGCGTCGTTGAAGTTCTTTTGGAACTCCGCCGGACTCAACGCGGAATCGGCGGTCTGCTCGCGGGAGTATGCCCCGCTTTCCCAGCGCAGGTTGCGGATTTCCCTGGGGCCTCGCCACGGCTGGCCGTCGGCTTTCACCTTTTGGCCGGCTCGGACGGTTGTGCCGCTGGGGCTGAGGCTGAACTCGGTGACGGACTGCCAGTTGGCGAGTGGGGCGGTCACCTTTGGGTCGGTGGCGATGAGTTCGTTCAGGCTGACGGAAACGGTCTGCCAGTCGGGGGAGCCTTTCAGCGCTTTGACCGCCGTGTAGTCCACGGCGGGCTTGCCGGGAATCATGGCACCCCAAGCATTGCAGTTGAAGGTGAGGACGAGTTGGTTGTCGGTCTGGCACTTGATTTCAAAGTGCAGTGTCGCCCCGTCCGGGCCGCGCCATTTGGGGTCTTTCAACTTCCGAGTCGTGGCCGTCCACAAGGGCGGATGCCCCCAGTTCAGCCGATACCAGTCGTGCCAGCCGCGCGTGCCGTCGTCGATTTGCCGGTCGGGTTTGTCCGTGGCCTTCACCTTGGAGGCCTGCAACTGCGCTGGCCCGACCGAGAGCACCCGTGAGCTGATGGCAAATGTGTCGCTGTTTTCCTGCCCCGCCTGCTGCGGTCCGGTGCGATAGGGTGCCGGAGTTTCATAGACGACATTGGCGTAAACGAAAAGGGGTTGCTCAAGGTTCATCACCGGGCACTGCGCCTTCCATTGCTGGCCGGCCTTCACGGCCTTGGCATCGCGCCAGAAGCGGGTCAATGCGTGCGGGTCGAGTGAGTAGTAAATGTCCACGCGCAGCACCGGCTGGGAATCGTCCGGCGTGACGGTGAACTGCGGCACGCCGTCGCCGGTCTTCAGCTCCAGCACCGCCGCTGGCGTTCGCGGCATCCTGAAGGCTGCGCCCTTCAGGTGTTCTTCAAACCACAGATACTCGGTGATGGTGTGCTCGCCCGTGTGACGGTGGTTCAGGTGCGGGGCGATGCTGAAGCGCGTGCGGGCATCGGGCAGGTTGCGCCAGTTCCAAGCCATGTTGTCGAGGTGCCCGTGGAAGTCATTGGTGGGCGAGAGCCAGAGACTCGGGCAGGTGATGAGCGGGAGGTAAGCGTTGTCGGAAATGCAGGCCAGCTCCAGGGCCGTGCGCTTGGTTCGGCTCCCGCCGGGCACCACAGTCTCGTTCTCCAAAAGGTCGCCCGACCCGCCGCACGAAGGCACGGCGGCTTTGATG
>CALQJI020000049.1 GCA_943330855.2 Klebsiella pneumoniae | reverse complement strand
GCGCCCGGCGGGCCAGCCAGCGCTCGGTAAAGTTCATCCGGTGGTTGCGCCATGCGCTGCAAGAAAACCTCACGGAAGCCGCCGCCGTGCCCCGCCTGACCACTCTCTATGCCTCACTTTGACACACCTTCACTGGACACCGTTGCCTTCAACCGTTCGCGCCTTCCCACTTCCGCGCCTACAAGGTTGTAGCGCCCTTCACGACCCGTTAGCCTCTGCGTTCTATTGAAATGAAGAAGCCCTCGCTGATGGTGATTTTTTTGACAGTGTTCCTCGACCTCGTCGGGTTCGGCATTGTGCTGCCGCTGCTGCCAATTTTCGCGAAGACCCTTGATGCGAGCGGCTTCGTCATCGGGCTGCTCATGGCCGCTTACTCGGCGATGCAATTTATCTTCGCGCCGGTGTGGGGCCGGCTTTCGGACCGCATCGGGCGTCGGCCCGTATTGCTCTTCAGCACGGCGGGCGCGGCGATTTCGTATGTCATCTTCGCTATGGGCTCGGGCCAGGAAGGCAAAACCGCGCTCGTGTTGCTTTTCGCGTCGCGCCTCTTCGCCGGCGTCTGTGGGGCGAATATCACCGTGGCTCAGGCCTACATCGCGGACATCACGCCGCCGGAGGAGCGCTCGAAGAAAATGGGCTTGGTCGGCATGGCGTTCGGCCTCGGCTTCATCTTTGGTCCCGCGCTGGGCGGGCTTGGGCTGAAGTTCGGCGGGATCACGGCCCCGGGTTGGATCGCCGCCGCGTTATGCGGGCTGAATTTCATCTTCGCCTACGCGCGCCTGCCGGAGAGTTGGCAGCCCGGGGCGATGGCGGCGGCGCAACGGCCGCGGTGGGAGCAGCTGCGCGACACGTTGAGCCGGCCTGAAGTTGGGCTGCTCGTGCTGGTGTTCTTCCTGGCTACGTTCAGCTTCGCGTGCTTCGAGACGACGCTGGGCCTGCTGGTGAGCGTGAACTTTGGGCTGAAGTTCGAGTCGGTCCAAGGCGCGATCCACGTCTTCGATGAGAAGGTTGTCTATCTCTACACCTTCTGCGGCGTGGTGGGCGCGTTCGTGCAAGGCGGCCCGCTCGCGCGCGCGGTGAAGCGACTGGGAGAGCCGGCGCTGATCGCGGTGAGCCTGCTGCTCGTGGCAGTGAGCCTCGCGGCGTTGCCGTTCGTGAAAACATGGCCGCTGTTGCTCGGCGCGCTGGGGATGCTATCCATCGGATCGAGTCTTACGCGGCCCCCGGTATTCGGCTTGCTATCCCAATTTGCGCGGGCGGATGAGCAAGGCGCGACCCTTGGCATTGCGCACAGTGCGGCGAGTTTGGCGCGCATCCTCGGACCCATCTTCGCGGCGACCCTCTTCGATGTGGAACCCGCCCTGCCGTATCTGATTTGCGCCGGCGTGTCGCTGCTGGCGGGGTTGTTGGCGTGGGGGAAACTGCGCCACGCGGTGGGGAAAACTCAGTAGAAATTACGGCAGCCGCTCTCCGCGCGCCGCTTCCAGCAGCCGATACCACTCCTCGCGCGACAGCTCGACGCGCGCTGCGTTCGCCCCCTCTCGAATGCGCTCCGGCTTCGTCGAGCCGACGATGGGCACGATGCCCGCCGGGTGTTTCAGCAGCCACGCCAGCGCCACCGTGCTGCGGGTGTTGCCGCGCACGCGGGCCAGCGCGTCTAGCTCCAGCACGACGCGCTCGACGCGATAGTTCTCCTGCGATGGCAGCAAGCGCCGCGCGCCGTCCGCCAGCAAACCGCCCGCGAGCGGACTCCACGCCATCGGCGTGAGGCGCTCGGCGAGGCACTGGTCGAGCGTGCCGTCGGTGAAGGGGCTGAGATACGCGAGGCTGATTTCCACCTGGTTCACGAGGAGCGGGAAGGCCAGCGCCCGCTGGAGTGCGGTGACTTGCGACGGGCGGAAGTTGCTCACGCCGAACTCGCGCACCTTGCCCTGCTGGCGGAGCTGGTTGAAGGCAACGCCGACTTCGTCCGGGTTCATCAACCAGTCGGGCCGGTGAAGTTGATAGAGGTCAATCGTCTCGATGCCCAGCCGCCGCAGGGATTGCTCGCAGCTCCACACGATGTGCGCGGCGGAGAAGTCGTAGCGCACCGGCGCTTCCGGCAGCGGTTCGCCCGCGAGGCGGATGCCGCACTTGGTCGCGATGCACACACGCTCGCGCATCCCGCTGACTTCCCGGAGCACGTCGCCGAAGGCCTTCTCCGCGCGTCCGCCGCAGTAGATGTCCGCGTGGTCGAAGAGCGTATAGCCCGCCTCCAGCGCTGCGAGGATGGCCGCGCGCCCGATGGTGCGCCCGAGTTCATCCGTGTCCGCGATGCGCCAGCAGCCGTAGGCGAGGCGGCTGACGCGGAAGGAACTTTTGCCGAGGAGAAGGGTGTTCATATTGGCGAAACTGGGGCGCAGCGTAAGCACGCCCCCCAAAGCGCGTGAAGGGAAAAGGCGGCTTCGCTTGGCTTGACCCGTTCACCGAGCGAACCACCGAGAGCGGCGTAAAACCTTTCCTGCCTTCGTGCCTTCCTGATTCAATCCCCGCGCATGAAACTCCTGCTCATCGGCTCCGGTGGACGCGAACACGCGCTGGCCTGGAAGCTCGCCCAATCCCCGCTCGTCACGCGGATGTGGTGCGCGCCGGGTAACGCGGGCATCGCCGAGGAACGGCTCGCGCAGAACGCTGCCCTCATCGAGTGCGGCCCGGTGCCCGCGGAGGATTTGCCCAAGCTGCTCGCCTTCGCGCAGCGGGAGCTGCCGGATTTCACCGTCGTCGGCCCAGACAACCCGCTCGCGGCGGGCGTCGTGGATATGTTTGAGGCGAACGGCTTTAAGATTTGGGGGCCCAACAAACAGGCCGCGCAATTCGAGAGCAGCAAAGCCTTTTCGCAGGACTTCATGGAACGCCACGGCATCCCGACCGCCCAGTCCGGCACCTTCATCGACCCGGTTGCCGCGAAGCAGTTCGCGGCCAGCCTCGATGGCCGTTGCGCTGTGAAGGCCGACGGTCTTGCGCTCGGCAAAGGCGTCCTCCTCACGACGAGCGTCCGCGAGGCGGAGCAGGCCGTGGACGAAATCATGGTGAGCAAATCCTTCGGGGCGGCTGGCCAGCGCATAGTAATTCAGGAATTGCTCGAAGGCATGGAGATTTCCCTGCACGCACTCTGCGATGGGAAGGTCGCGAAGCTCTTCCCGACGTCGCAGGACCACAAGCGCGCCCTCGACGGCGACCTCGGCCTGAACACCGGCGGCATGGGCACTTACTCGCCCGCGCCGTTCCTCACCGACGCCGAGTTGCGCACCGTCGGCGATGCCATTCTCCAGCCGTGGCTGCGCGGCTGCGTGGCGGATGGCATTGATTTCCGAGGACTGCTTTACCCCGGTGTGATGCTTACCAAGAGCGGCCCGAAGGTGCTGGAGTTCAACGCCCGCTTCGGCGATCCCGAGACGCAAATCTATCTCCCGCGTTTGGAAAATGATTTGGTCGAACTGCTCCTCGCGAGCTGCGAAGGCCGCCTAGCGGATCACGAACTTCGGTGGAGCGCCAATGCCAGCGTCTGCGTCGTCATGGCCAGCGGTGGCTACCCCGGCAGCTATCCGAAAGGCAAAGTCATCACTGGCCTCGCTGCCGCGAACGCGCTGCCGAACACCAAAGTTTTCTACGCCGGCACGGCGCAGAAAGACGGTCAAGTCGTCACCAACGGCGGCCGCGTCCTCGGGGTGACCGCGTGGGCCAAAGACCTCGCCGCCGCTCGCAACGCCGCCTACGCCGCAGTTGAGAAAATCCAATTCGACGGCGCGCATTACCGGCGGGACATCGCGGCGAAGGGGCTCAAGCAGGTCACTGCAGCCTGACGGACTTACATACGTGACTTTCGTAGAAGGCCATATGGAGACCATCCCGTCCGCTGGCTGGTATTACTCGAACACGCCGTGGACTGATCCTGCCTTGGGCGGTCAGTGAGTGGCGGAACTGCGCCGGGTGCAGGTCCTGGCCGAGGGTCAGGCTGATGGAGCTTTTGAGGGGCTGCGCACTGCCAGGGTGTCGGCTGGAAACCTTTCGAGCACATACCCATGTCGCCGGAGCTTGTCCTCGATCTGGGCGGCATGTTCCTCGGAGAGATGCCGGTGTTCGAAAAAAATGAACTCGGGTTTGAGGCGCTCCAAATCGATGTTGTTTAGGATATTGGCTTCGTGTCCTTCGACATCCAGATGCAGGAAGTCCACCCCGCCCAGTTTGTGGTCCTCCACGAGTGCCTCCACGGTCCGGCACGGCACGGCAATCTCACCGATGTCGTCCGCCGTGATGGAGGGGAGGTGGCGGATGAGATGCTCACGGTCCGATGAGGAGATCATGGCGGCAAAACCGGGGAAACGTTGCAGCGCGGTCTCTTTGACGAAGAACAATTTCAGAGCCGGATCGCCACCGTAGGAAACGGCGCAGTTGACTGGGATGACCTGCGGGTATCCCGCGTAGGCTGGCTTCAAAGCGGCAAAGATTTCCGGAATGGGTTCGATGGCAATGCCCCGCCACTGATACCGGACGATGAACTCACGGATCGGGTCATCCACGATTCCATCGTTCGCCCCGATCTGAACGAAGCGCAGGGGCCGGCCTAGGCGGGGGTCTCCGGCAAGCCGAAGGTAGAAGGGATTGACCTTGCCTACGGCGCGCGAGCAGCGCTTTAGGAAATCAAACAGCCACGGCTTGGATTTAAGGAACTTCATCATAATGTCGGGTGCTGAACTGATTGGAATTCGCTAGGCCGCCGGACTGTTCACGCAGAATCGCTTTTACATCGCTCTCATGGTGGGAGGATTTTCGGCTGGTGCTA
Organism: Klebsiella pneumoniae; assembly: GCA_943330855.2. GTDB lineage: Bacteria > Verrucomicrobiota > Verrucomicrobiia > Limisphaerales > SXTU01 > SXTU01. Next base: position 33,102 of record CALQJI020000049.1, on the reverse strand, counting down.
ACACGAGTCAAGTGTGGTTTTAAGAAACGAGCGCTCTTGGGCGCATTCGCGCACTGCCCCGGAGCGCGGCCTGCCTGGCCGCAGTGGGTGATTCGCGCGCGGGCGTGGTCGGTCAGAGCCCGCAGGATTCGCACGGCTGCTGCGGGCGGGACGCCCGCGCGCTGCGCACCATGGGGCAGGCCCGCCCGTCCCCGTTGCTTGCGTTGCCTACTTGTTCAGGACCTTGTTCAAGTTGTCGAGTTGGGTCTGTGCCCTCTCTCGCAGGGTCTGGGTGTCGGCGTTCTTCACGGCTTGTTCGAGGAGACGTTTCGCCTCCACGTAGTCCTTCCCGACGCCGTCTGCGGTGATGTAATTAATGGCGAGGTCGAACGACGCCTGCGCGTCTCCGGTGGCGGCGCGCTTGATCCTAAAATCAATGACGTTGCGGAGCTTGTCCTCGGCGGTCAGCGACGGCTTGGCGGGAGGCATGGCCACGGATTTCTTGGGCGCGGCTCCCGTGGGTCGGGTGGCCGCGCTGTCGCTGGTGCTGGCGGCGGTGGGAGCGCCCTGTTTCGTGGCTTGGGCTTGGGAACGCCGGACGAGTTCGGGGCTGATGGCGTTCTTCCCGTCCACACTCGTCAGCGAATAGAAGTAAGTGAGGTCGTCCTCGGTCTTCCACGCTCTGTCTGGCCCAGCGGAGAGGACGCTAAAGCCGTTCTTCGGAGCGTCCACTGTGAGGCGGTAGTCGTTACCCCACGGGTCTTTGGACTTGTCGCGCGTCGTTTCCTTGCCGCCTTTCTTGCTTAAATTCTCTTTGAGCCAGCCGCCGAAGTTCTCAATGGGCAGGTCCTTGGACTCCACAAAATCTTGTGCCAACCCCTCGGCGATGCCTTGCATCTCGACGCCGGAGGTGGCGGCGCCTTGCACCTTGCCCACGACGCCGAGGCTCCTTTTCACCGTGCCGATGTTCATCATGATGACGGTGCCGACAGCTACGATCGGGAGGAGTTTGAAGATGGCGCTCATTTCGCGCCGCCTTGCTTCTTGAGGGCGACGACGCGCTCGTCCGACGTGCGCTCGATGGTCATGCCGGTGAGGAAGTCACGGCTGACGAGTTGGAGGAAATTTTCCTTCCCGAGCCGGAGACAGCGGCTGTGGCGCGACGCGGCGACGTTGGCGGAAGCCGCAGTGCCTTGCAGCAGGCTGATCTCCCCGCAGAAGTCACCGGGGCCGAGCGTGGCAATTTGTGCGCCGCCTTTGCTCACGCCGAATTCACCTTCATACACGATGTAGAAGGACTCGTTGTGCCGACCCTCACTGAGGACTTCGACGCCGGCGGCACAATCTTGAAAGGCGAACTGGCCGGCGACCTTCATCAGCGCGTGCGGCGGCCAGTCGGCGAAGATGGTGTTGCGCCGCAGGAAGGCACAGACCTGCACCGCTTCCTGGATTTTAGTCGCGCCAAGCGTGGAGAGCAGCAGCCGGTCGAAGTCCGCCTTCTTGAGCGCGAAAAGTTCCGTGGCCTCAATGGTGACGACGGAGCTGGTGCGGGGGATCTGTTGCAACAGCGCAATCTCCCCAAAGACCTCCCCGCGCCCGAGCTGCGCCACGGGTCGGCGGGAGCCAGCCTCATCTTCCTTCTGCACCTCCACGCGCCCGTGGTGGAGGACAAACATGAGGTCGCCCCGGTCGCGCTCGCGGATGATGTGCGTGCCCGGCTTCACGGTGAGGAACTCCATCGCCTCGGCGACGGGGCGGAGCTCGGCCTCGGATAATTGCGAGAAGAGCAGCGTGCTGGAGAGGAACTTCACCGTTTCGTCCGGGCTGGGCCGTTGCCCGCCATCGAAGTTCAACTCCCCCTCAGCAGAAAAGAGCCTCGGCGCGAGCAGCCGGTGCCCGGCCTTTAGCACGAGCCATAGGCCATAGGCCATAGGCGCGGCCACGACGAGCGCGAGGAGAAGAATGACCGTCTGCGCGCCGGGGTCGAAGAGGATGTTGGGGTTGACGCTGGCCTGCCGCGCCATCAGCTCGGACGCGAAGCGAAACACCGCGCCCAGCCAGAGCACCGCCCACGTCGAGTGCATGATGAAGTAGCGCTCCTCGGTGAGGGACTCCTTCCAGTTGAACAGTTGCGCGAGGAACTTCTGGTTCAGAAACGTGTCCGCGCAACGCGGCAGCTCGTGCTGCTTGCGGAAGAGCGCGTGCAGCAACGCGTGCGCCGGGGAGCCGCCGAAGGGCGAGGCCAGTAACAGCGCCATCACCCAGCCCGCGAGGAACACCGGGGTCGAGTCTATCACCCAGCCCAGGAGCGCGACGCCAAACGGCGCGGCCAGCATCTGCAACGCCGTCAACGCCTCCACCCGTCGCCCGCCCATCAGCGCGTCACGCGTGTCCACGGAAAAGAACGGCAGCACCAAATCCAGCCGCACCTCGGGCCGATACACTTCCCGGCCCAAGCCGCTCAAGACCGCCCCCGCCAGCAGATTCGCCAGGCTCAGGCCCACCGACACCGACAGCAGCGTCAAGAACCACCCCGGCGCACTGGGAATCAACGAGACATCGGACACCGCCACGGCGGAAGCCCCGCCCAAGATCAGGCACAAGGCCAGCGCGAGCGCGCCCGTCGGCGTGCAACGGACGTTCCAACGGTGGCCCTTGGCCTGCGAGCTAGCCGGCTCCGTGTCGCCTTCATGCAGGAAACCCTTCGCCTGAGCCGCCAGCACGAGGTCGTAGTAGGCGCGAATCTTCGGATGCCCCTCGGCGTGGAGCAGACTTTGCAACACTTCCTGCACCGTGTGCTTGCCGTCAAACTCGGCGAGGATGGATTCCTGCTTGGCGTTCAGAGCGAGATACTCGCCGCGACAGGTCTGCTTCAAGAGCCGCGTCCCGTCGGGCAACTCCTTCCGTTCCAAGGAGCGCGTGAGCCGGAGCTTCTGGTCGTTCAGAGCAGTCATCATGGGTTGCAGGGCTATCAATTGGGTAACAAGCCAAACACCCCCAAGCAAGCTGGAAGGCCGGAGTTTTTTCTGCCGTTCGGGATGCGAACCGCTACGCTCCGCCCACACCTATGGCAACCATCGCAGTGCTGGGCACAATGGACACGAAGGGCGAGGAGCACGCCTTCGTCGCGAACCTCATCAAGCAACGCGGGCATCAAGTGCTGGTCATCGACACCGGCACGCTCGGCGCGCCGAAACTCTCGCCGGACATCACCCGGCAAGAGGTTGCCGCCGCCGCCGGTGCGGACTTGAACGCGCTCGTGGCCAAGAAGGACCGGGGCGAAGCCGTCGCCGCGATGTCACGGGGCGCGCCTAGCGTGCTCGCGAAGCTCGTGGCGGAGCAGCGTATTGACGGCGTCATCTCGCTCGGCGGCGGGGGCGGCACGGCCATCAGCACGGCGGCGATGCGCGCGCTGCCGATTGGCTTTCCCAAGGTCATGGTCTCCACGCTCGCCAGCGGCAACACTGCGCCCTACGTCGGCGTGAAGGACATCGTCATGTTCCCTGCCGTCGTGGATGTCGCGGGCATTAACCGCATCTCTCGCCAAATCCTCACCCGCGCCGCCGGAGCCATCTGCGGCATGGTCGAGAGCGTCCCGACGCCTAGCGACGATAAGCCCATTATCGTCGCCTCCATGTTCGGCAACACCACCGACTGCGTGCAGGCCGCGAAGAAAATTATCGAAGCCGCTGGCTACGAAGTCCTGGTCTTCCACGCCACCGGCACGGGCGGCCGCGCGATGGAGTCGCTCATCGAATCCGGCATGGTCGCCGGCGTGCTCGACATCACGACCACCGAATGGGCGGACGAACTGGTCGGCGGCATTCTCGGCGCTGGCCCGACGCGTTGCGAAGCCGCTGCCCGCCACGGGGTGCCCGCCATCGTCACGCCTGGCTGCCTCGACATGGTTAACTTCGGCGCACCCGAAACGGTGCCGTCGAAGTTCGCCGACCGCACCTTCTACGCGCACAACCCGCAGGTGACGCTCATGCGCACTTCGCCCGAGGAATGCGCCGAGCTAGGCCGCATCCTGGCCGAGAAAATCAACCTCTCCACCGCGCCCGTGACTGTGCTGCTCCCGCTCAAAGCCATCAGCGTCATCAGCGCGCCCGGCCAGAAGTTTCACGACCCCATCGCCGACCGCATCCTTTTCACCGCGCTGAAGGCTTTCCTACGAAATGACATTGAGGTGGTGGAACTGGACTGCGACATCAACGCGCCGGAGTTCGCCCGAGCCTGCGCGGAGAAGCTGCTGGCGAACCTTGCGCAGCGGAAAGAGGGCTGAACACTTTCCATCCCTACACCACGAGGCTCACGTGCTTCGTGTCCAGAAACGCCTCCATCCCCTCCGTGCCCAACTCGCGGCCCCAGCCGCTCTGCTTCACGCCGCCGAAGGGCGCGTTGCTCGTGGTGGGCACGCCGTCGTTGATGCCAATCATCCCGGCCTCCAGCGACTCCATCAGGCGGAAGGCGCGGCTCAGGTCGCGCGTGAAAACGTAGGCGGCGAGGCCGTAGGTCGTGTCGTTCGCGCGCGTGATGGCCTCCGCCTCGGTGTCGAAGACGTTCACGTAGGCGACAGGGGCGAAGGTCTCATCGCACATGCCAAGTGATGCGCCGGGCACGCCGGTGAGCACAGTTGGTTCGAGGAAGGCGCTGCCCGCACTGGCGTGACGTTTCCCGCCGCAGAGCAGTTGCGCGCCCTTGGCCTGCGCGTCGGCGATGTGCTTCAGCGCGAGGTCCACGGCGGCGGGGTTGATGAGCGGGCCGATGTCCACGCCGGGTTCGAGGCCGTTGCCGACCTTGAGCGCCTGCACGCGCGCGACGAACGCCGGGATGAACTGCTCCGCGATGCCGCGCTGGACGTAGATGCGATTCGCCGCGATGCACGACTGGCCGGTGTTGCGGAACTTGGCGACCATCGTCTGCTCGACTGCGCGGTCGAGGTCCGCGTCGTCGAACACGAGCACGGGCGAATGGCCACCGAGTTCGAGCGAGAGCGGCTTCACCTGCGCGGCGGCTCCGGCGATGAGTTTCTTCCCGACTTCGGTCGAGCCGGTGAAGGTGATTTTGCGGCAGAGCGGGTTCTCCAAAAACTCTGCCGCAATCTCCGCCGCAGGACCGGCCACAAGGTGAAAGACACCCTTCGGCAAGCCCGCCGCGTGGACGCACTCGGCAAACATCACAGCGCAAAGCGGCGTGGCGCTGGCGGGCTTGAGCACCACGGTGCAGCCGGCGGCGAGTGCGGCGGCGACTTTCCGCACCGCGAGCACGAGCGGGAAGTTCCACGGGCTGATGGCGGCGACCACGCCAATCGGTGACTTGATGACGAGGTGTCGCTTGCCCTCGGCCTGCGGCGGGATGACGCGCCCGTAACCGCGCCGCGCCTCCTCGGCGAACCAGCGGAGATGGTCAATCGTCATCGCCACCTCGCCCGCGCTCTGCGCGAGCGGCTTGCCGTTTTCGAGCGTGATGGTGCGGGCGAACTCGTCCTTCCGCCGCTCGACCTCGTCGGCAACTTTCAGCAGGAAATCCCCGCGCGTCCGGCCCACGACCATGCGCCACGACTGGAAGGCGGTGTGTGCGTCGGCCAATGCCTGCGCCACGCCCGCCCGTCCGCAGGTGGACATCTGCGCGAGGGTTTCGTCGGTGGCGGGGTTGCGGACAGGGAGGACGTTGTTCGTCGTGACGAACTCGCCATTGAGGTAGAGCGGAGCGGTTTTCATGGCGGTCACCACAGCGGATTCGGTCGGTAGAGCGGCTGCGCCCAGAGCGTTTGCTTGCCGGCGTCGAGGGCGGGGTCGGTGGGGGGCTGGGTGGCGGCGAGGTAGTCGAGGAGCTGCGTGCGGATGGTGGGAACGAGTGGCCACAGCCCGTGCTTCTGCTGCATGGTGGTGATGAGTTCGTCCCACCTCGCGCGAGTGGCGTGCGTGGCGGCGATGATGGCGGTGGAGTGGCAGGGGATGCAGTTGATTTGGATCTGCTCGCGGCCCGGGCCGGGTTTTAGGGCTTGGATGGCGCTGGTGTTCTGCGGCTCGGCGGCAGGGAGCGGGAAGAGCAAAAGGCTCAGGAGGAGAAACCAAAGAATCAGGGAAGACAAAGATTGAGCACCACAGAGGCGGGACGGACGCAGAGGTCGTTGGCGGGTAGGGCGAGATGTCCTCACCGGGCCGCTTGCGAGGGTCGCCAGGTTTTGGAGTGCGCCAGTCCGCTGGCGCTTTTCGTGCGACTGCCGCGTCTGAAAGCGGCGGGGAGCCGCCGCAGTCCAAGACGCTGGCGCGACCACCCAGCCGCCGGTTTGAAAGGGCAGTTTCATACCGCCTTGAGCGCGATGCGGTGCATGGCGTTGTTGCAGTAGCCTTCGGGGTTCCAGCCGGGAACGAGCATGGGCTGCTGAAATCCTTTCTCGTCCGTGGCGCGCGCCCAGAGTTCGTAATAGCCCTTCACCGGGAGTTTCAATTCCACCGACCACCGCTGCCAGGCGTAGCGATTGCGCGGGGCGGCGAGCTTGGCGGGCAGCCAGGTCGCGCCGAAGTCGTAGCTGACGTGCATGGCTTTCACGTCGCCCCAGCCGCTCCACGCTTGGCCGCGCAACTGCACGGGCTGGCTGGCTGGCAACTCCGTGCCGCTGGCCGGGAAGGTGATACAGGACTTCACGGGCAGTTCCTCAAGGATGGCCATGTCCGCCGCTTCGACTTTCGTGCCGGGCGCGACGGGGAACTTCGGCATCCGATACGAATGACCGGTCATCTTTTCGCCGTCGTGCTCGCGGTCGCGGACCCAGAGGCGCGTGAGCCACTTGCCGGAGGTCGAGGCGGGCCAGCCGGGGCAGACGAGGCGCAGCGGCCAGCCGTGCAGCGCGGGCAGGGGCTGACCGTTCATCTCCCACGCGAGCAGCGTGTGCTCGTCGAGCGCCTTGGCGATGGGCACGCCGCGCGAGATGGCGTGCTTGCCGGGCGCGCGGCTCAGGTGCGCGTCCTCGCTTTGGTAAGCTAGGTAAACGGCCGTCGCCTTCACACCTGCGCGGCGCAATACGTCGCTGAGTCGCACACCGGTGTAGAGCGCGCAGCCGACGCCGCCGAGGGTCCACTGGTTGCCGGAGGCGGGTGGGCTGAACGCGGCGCGACCATTGCCAGCGCACTCGATGACAAGCGCACGGGTGACTTTCGGAAACTCGCTTTGCAGCTCGGCCAGCGTGAGCTTCAGTGGCTTTTCCACTTCGCCATCAAGGGTCAGTGTCCAGCCGGCGAGGTCACGCTTCTCCGCGCGCTCGGGGACGTGGCCGTTGTTGCGGACGAAGTGGCGCGCGGTCGGCGTGAGCTCGTCGTCGAGGAGCGTGACGGGCGTCTCGGCGACGATGGGGCGGTCGCTGAGGATACGCAGTCCGCGTTTGTCCGGGAGAAGGTCGGCGACGGTCTGGGCGAGGGCGTCGGGGAAGAGGCCGGGGGCGAGGTTGCGGGCGAAGGGAATCGGCCCGCCCAGCGCGGCGGCCAGCGTGGCGAGGCCGGAGGTGCGGAGGAAACTGCGGCGGTTGGCGGCGGAGCGATTCATGAGGTGCGTGTTGTTGACGGTGATGCTCGCTGCCGCGGCGGTGGGCTGCAAGTCTCCAACGGCCGCTGCCGCCGCACGCCATAGAAAATCGCTTCGCCCACGCGCCGCGACCTGCTTTCATCGGCGCAGAAATCCTGTCGCAATGAAAACCATTCCATCACTCTCCTACTCACAGGCTGCCGGGTTCGTGCTGTTCCTCGCCGCCGGTTCGCTCATGGCCCAGACCAACGTGTCCAACGCCGAGGCGTGGCTCGCCGCCGCGCCTGTCGCTCCGGAGTTCTCCGTGCCGAAGACGAAGGCGACGTGGGAGAAGCGCCGCCCCGAGGTCCGCGCGACGTTGTGGGAGTTGCTCGGCAAGTTGCCGCCCCGCCCCAAGGTGCCCAAGGTCACGACGCTCGTGCGCGAGGACCGCGGCGATTACATCTTCGAGAAGTTCACCTTCGACAACGGCGCAGGCGCGACGGTGCCGGGCTACGTGTTCCTGCCCAAGAATGTTTCCGGGAAAGCCCCCGCCATTCTCTATTGCCACTGGCACGGTGGCCAATACGACATCGGCAAGGACGAGTTGATGCGCACCAACGCGACACCCGTGATGCCAGGACCGGAGCTCGCGAAGCGCGGCTACGTCGTGCTGGGCGTGGACGCTTACTGCTTCGGCGAGCGCAACGGTCAGGGGCCGGGCGGACTCGCGGAGAAAGGCGGCGCGGGCGAGATGACGGCGTCGAAGTTCAACCTCTGGGTCGGGCGCTCGCTGTGGGGGATGATTTTGCGCGATGACTTGATGGCGCTGGATTACCTCGCGTCGCGCAAGGAAGTGGACGCGTCGCGCATCGGCGTCACGGGCATCAGCATGGGCGCGACACGCGCGTGGTGGCTGGCGGCACTCGACGAGCGACTGCGCGCGGGCGTGGCGGTCGCGTGCATGACGCGTTACACGGACCTCATCCGCATCGAGGGTTTGAAATACCACGGCATCTACTACTTCGTGCCGGGGATGCTGAACCACTTTGACAGCGAGGCCATCATGGCCCTCGCCGCGCCGCGGCCGATGCTCTTCATGACCGGCGATAAGGACCTTGGCTCGCCCATCAGAGGCATTCGCCACCTGGAGGCGAAGCTGCGGCCCGCCTACGGGCTGTATCGCGCCGAGGCGAACTTTGAGAACATCGTCTATCCCGGCCTCGGCCACGTGTATCTGCCGGAGATGTGGGACAAGATGGTCGGCTGGATGGACAAGCATGTGCGGGATGCGAAGTGACGTCTCGCATCGCGTTCCTTGAACCCCGCGGGCTTGGAGCGTGGGCGTCCGCGCTCCAATCAGTAGGACTCAGTGATCAAGTCAGGTCGAAGACGAGGACTTGCGCGGGTTGGCGCGTGGTGAGGCTCAGGGCGGTTTCCTGGGAAAGGCCCGCGCCGTCGCCTTCGCGGAGGGGAGTGTTGTTCAAAGTCACTTCGCCCTCGGCCACTTGCACCCACGCGTGGCGGCCAGGGCGGAGCGGGAGGGTGAGGGTTTCGCCACCGGCGAACTTCGCGAGCCACACGTCACAGTCTTGATGGAGCGGCAGGCTGCTATCGCGCGCGTCGCCGCTGGCGAGGAGATGGAGCCGGCCGGGGATGGCGGTGACGAGGGATTTCTCGGCGTAACTGGGAGTAACGCCTTTGCGCGCGGGGAGAATCCAGGTTTGCAACAGGCGCAACGGCTCGGTGGGCGAGTCGTTGAACTCGCTGTGCGTCACGCCGGTGCCGGCACTCATCTGCTGGGCGTCGCCGGCGCGCATGACGGCGGTGTTGCCCAGGCTGTCGCGGTGGCGGAGCGCGCCGCGCAAGACGTAGGTGAGGATTTCCATGTCGCGGTGCGGGTGCATGCCGAAGCCGCCGCCGCCCGCGATGACATCGTCGTTGAGGACGCGCAGGTGGCGGAAGTGCATCCACTTCGGGTCGTGGTAATCAGCGAAGGAGAAGGTGTGCGCGGACTGAAGCCAGCCGTGGTCGGCGTGACCGCGCGCGGCGGCGGGGCGGAGGGTGAGCATAATTTTGTTCGCGGCAGGATAGTGCGCTGGTAAAAGTCGGTCATGCACATCCGATTTGCGCAACTGGTGCTCGCCTTGAGCTGTATCACGCTGACGAGCGCTTTCGCTGCCCCGAAGCAGCCGAACATCCTCTTCATCTTCACGGACGACCACGCGTATCAGGCCATCAGCGCCTACCAGCATTCCATCAAGCTGGTGCCCACGCCGAACATCGACCGGCTCGCGAAGGAGGGGATGCTCTTCCACCGCGCGCTGGTGCCGAACTCCATTTGCGGCCCCAGCCGCGCCACGGTGATGACGGGGAAATACAGTCATCTGAACGGCTTTTACAACAACTCCAACAGCAAGTTCGACGGCAACCAGCAGACTTTCCCCCGGCTCCTCAAGGCCGCCGGCTACCAGACCGCAGTCGTGGGCAAGTGGCACTTGGTGGGCGCGGAGCCGTCGAGCTTGGGCTTCGACTACTGGGAAATTCTCCCCGGCCAGGGCGTTTACTACAACCCGCCCATGAACCGCATGGGCCAGCAGGTGAAGCACATCGGCTACACCACGGACATCATCACCGACCTCTCGCTGGACTGGCTCAAGAAGCGCGACAAGTCCAAGCCCTTCCTGATGATGGCCCAGCACAAGGCCCCGCATCGCGAGTGGTCGCCGAACTTGAAGCACCTTGGCTGGAACAAGGACGTGAAGTTCGCGGAGCCGCCGACCCTCTTCGACACTTACACCGGTCGCGGTCGCGCCGAATACGAGCAGGACATGACGTTGGAGAAGACCTTCACCAAGCTCGACGCGAAGCTCACCGTGCCCGGCAGCCTCAACGAAGAGCAGCGCAAGATTTGGAGTGCCTACTACGAGCCGCGCAACGCCGAGTTCGAGGCGGCCAAGCTCACGGGCAAGGACCTCGTCCGCTGGCGCTATCAGCGCTACCTACACGACTACCTCGGCTGCATCCTGAGCGTGGATGAGAGCGTCGGGCGGCTGCTGAAATTCCTCGATGACGAGGGGCTGGCGAAGGACACCATCGTCGTTTACACCAGCGACCAGGGCTTTTACCTCGGCGAGCACGGGTGGTTCGACAAGCGGTGGTTCTACGAAGAGTCCGTGCGCACGCCACTGCTCGCGCGTTGGCCCGGCGTGACCAAGCCCGGCAGCGTGAACCGCGATTTGGTGAGCAACCTCGACTTCGCCAGCACGTTCCTCGAAGCCGCTGGCCAGCCGATTCCCGCCGACATTCAGGGCCGCAGTTTGGTGCCCATCCTCAAGGGCCAGACCCCCGCCGACTGGCGCAAGAGTTTCTACTATCACTACTACGAGTATCCCGGCCCCCACGACGTGCGGAAGCACTACGCCGTCATCACCGACCGCTACAAGCTGGTCCACTTCTACGAGCCGGACGTGAACTACTGGGAACTGTTCGACCGCGAGAAGGACCCGCTGGAGCTGAAGAGTTTTTACGAAGACCCCGCCTACGCGAAGACCCGCGCCGAGCTGCACACCGAGCTGACCCGCCTGCGGAAGGAACTGAAGGTGCCCGACCAAGACGCGCCGGAATCGCTCATCCGTCCGAACGCGCCGAAGGGCGAACCGGGCGCGAAGAAGAAGAAGGCGGACGCGAAGTAGGGCGGACTGCGAGTTGAAGGGTGAAAGATGAAAGTTGAACCCGAGGGCCGTGGGCTGTCACCACGCGACGGTTCAAAACCCGGCTTGCGCCCGCTTTCAACTTTCAACTCTCCAACAGCAAATCCGCCGCCTGACCTCGGCGGCTACTTCAGCCCCTGCCACCGCGACCACGCGAGACCGGGGCGCTCGGTGCGGAAGGCCACGAGCCGCGTGTGCTCGACTTCCGTCACGTAGGCCGTGCGCCCGTCGGGGCCGCCGAAACAGATGTTGCTGGGCCTAGCGCCGAGCACGGGCACCTTGCGGAGGATTTCACCTTTCGGGGACACAACGGCAACGGTGCCTTCGCCGTAGCGGGCGATGTAGAGGTTCCCGTCCACGTCGCAGCGGTGGCCGTCGAAGCCGTGGTCGTCAAATTTGCGTAGCAGCCGCTTGTTCGTCAGCGATTTGTCTGGCGCGATGTCGAAGACCCACAGGTTCCGCTGCACGCTTTCGTTGACGTAGAGCTGCCTGCCGTCCGGGCTTACCTCGACGCCGTTGGTCGTGCCCATGCCCTGCGCGAGGCGAGTCGTCTTCCCGTCGCGGTCAATGCGCCAGAGCTGGCCGGTGCCCTCCTTCCAGTTCGGGTCGCTGGCGAAGAGCGTGCCGTCCGCTGCGATGGCGAGGTCGTTGGGCTGGTTCATCTGCGGGTTGTGCGCAAAGACGGAAATCTGTTTCGTCTTCATGTCCACGCGCAGGACGTTGTGCTCCACGTAGTCCGCGATGAACATGGTGCCGGCGCGGTCGAAGACGATGCCGTTGCCGGTGCTTTTTCCGGGGAGGGTGAGGAAAATTTCCGAGCGTCCGTCGGGTGAAGTTTTGCCGATGGTCTGTTGGCGCGCGAAGTTGACCGCGTAGATGTTTCCGTCCCGGTCGCAGCAGGGGCCTTCGATGCCCGGGGTGAATTCGCCGGGCTTGGTCAACGCGCGCGGCGTCCAGAGGGGCTCGGCGGAGCCGGGGGACGCGCAGCCGGAAATAGCGGCCGGCGCGGCGAGGGAGAGGCGTTGCAGGAAGGTGCGCTTGGTAATCATGAGGCGCAGGCTAGCGCGCGGTATGTGCGCTTGGCAATCGCCACGGCGGCGGGGTCGCGACGCGGGCTGCGCGGGTCTCATACCAAGTCCCAATGAACGGGAAGGCACCAATTCGTTTTTGGAATTGGTATCACCTACAGCGAGCGTGAAACGAAGGCTGGGCCGGAACGAGGGCGTTCAGCGGCGTGCTTCTTCCAACACGGAGAGGTAACGCTCGGTGGTGCGCTCCCATGAGAACTGCGCGGCGTGGCGCAGGAGGGCAGCGTGGTCGGGGGCTTCCTTCAGGTTCTGGCCGAGGGCTTTCTCAAGGGCGTCCACGTCGGCGCTGGGGACGAGGCGGCCGAGGAAATCTTTGTCGAGCACTTCGGGGATGCCACCGACGCGCGTGGCGACGGCGCGCAGGCCGCAGGCGAAGGCTTCGAGGAGGACGTTGGGCACGCCTTCCTGTTTGCTGGGCACGCAGAGCACGTCGGCGGCTTGCATGAAGCGCGCGACTTCCGCCGGGGATTTGCGGCCCACGAGGCGGACGTGCGCGCCGAAGCCGCCGGCTTGTGCGAGCTGCCGGGATTTACCTTCGAGCGGGCCGGTGCCGATCATCACGAGTTCGCAGGGCTTCGATCGTGCGCGGCACAGACGCGCGTGCGCGCCGACGAGCAGGAGCGGGTTCTTCACGGGCAGAAAATTGCCGACGTAGAGAATCATCTGCGAGTCAGGTGGCAGGCCCAGTTCCTTGCGCGCGGCGAGGGCGTCGCCGGGGCGGAAGGTGGCGGTGTCCACGCCGTTATAAATGGGCCGCAGCTTCATGAAGGGAACGCCGGCGTCGTGGAGCCGCGTCGAGAGGTCCCGGCTGCGCGTGATGGTGGCGGCGGTGCGACTGAGTGCTTGCACGATCGCGTGGCGGCGCAAGGGCATTTGCAGGTAGCTGTGGACATCGGTGCCTTGCGCGATGCCGACCAGCGGGGCTTGCAGCTCGTCGGCCAGCAGGTCGAGCGCGCAGACATCGGGATAAACCCACGCGCCGAGGACGACATCATAGGGGAACTCCGCGCGCAGATGGCGCACCGGTTCGCGGAGGGCGCGGGCCATGAGCCGGTGGTTCCACGGGCCACCGAACTTTGGGATGTAAAACGTGCGGATGTAGAGCGGTTTGAAAACACTGTCCTCGTCACGCGGTGAGCGGCCGCGCCAGCTCTTGAAGGGCAGCAACGGGCGCGGGGCGATGACGCGGATTTCGCAGTGGCGCGCGAGTTGGTGGAGGACCGTGGCGTTGACTTGTCCGTGACCGGGGGCGGTCGAGTCGGGGAAGAGATTCGACACGAAGAGGAGTTTCATTGGCGCGACGCAGAGTGGGCGTCTTCCCCAATGTTTTGGGAAGAACAAAGATGGCAGTGGAAGGGGCGTGGTCCGGCCTCAATCTTTGGGAGCCGCTCAGGCTGGGGCGGATAGTCGGAGGGTCGGGCCGGACACGCCGGCCTACTTGGCGGGGGCGGGGGAACTGGTTCTCCAATCAAACCACCGCCACTTCGCGCCGGCCGCGTCGCTGTCGCACTTGGCGATGCCGAAGAGGAAGGCGGCGTGGGAGTTTGTTGGTGACGTGTCGAAACGCAGGAGGTTCCAGAGCAGCGAGTGGCTTTCAGCGCCAGTTGCCGGGTTCTTCTCGTAGCGGAAGACGGACCACACGGGCGACCAGTTGCGTTCGATGGACTTGTTGTTTGGGATGAGCGGCTCGAGCGGGGCGAACAACTGAAAGCGCTCGCGCCCGTCGAGTTCCTTCCGCGCGGTGAAGATGGGCCACAGGTCGGTGCGGGTCTTGGCTTCGCCGGTCACGGTGTTTTTCTCGGAGAGGTCGCTGTAGAGGAAGATCAGGAAGCGGGTGCGCTCGCGGTCGAGCGGTTCGGCTTGGGCGCGGTTGTATTTGTAGAGCGGCCAGAGGAGGAAGTCGCTGGTGAGAATGGCGTTGGTGGCGTGGCTGTAGAAGGGCCAGACGCGGTTCATGTGCTTGCCCTCGCCGCGTGCGAAGGCGACGAGCGGCCAGGGCGCACCCCACTCCTGATACTTCTTCTCGCGGTCGTCAGTGAACGTGAAGAACGGCCAGAGGTAGGTGGAGGAGTCGCGTTGCGGGGAGCGGTAGTGGCTGTAGAGCGGGAGCAAGGCGTGCTGATGGACGGGGTTGGTGGTGCCGACGCCGCTGTGGCTGTTGAGGAAGAACGGCCAGCCGATGAAGAGCCGGTCGTGGCCGGGCGTGAGCTGTTCGAAGCCGAGGTAGTTCGTGCTGGTGAAGGGGTCGCGGTGCTCGTGGCCCATGAGCGGCCAGAACTGCCAACCGTCGAGCTGCGTGCCGTGGCGGAGGTGGAGGAAGGGGAAGGCGAAGTTTTCCGTGACCACGTCCTTCTTCACCGTCCGTGAGTAGAGCGGGAAGAGGCGGAACGTGATTTCATCGCGGAGGAGACGATCCTTGAGCGTGCCCCAGAAGGGCAGGAGCGCGGTGTAGTTTTGAGAAGGGTCAGCGGCGCGGCGCTGGAAGTAGAACGGGAAGACGGTGAACTTGTCGGAGCGTTTTTCATCCTGCGTCTGGCCGCCGGAGAAGTTGAGGACTTGGAAGAGGTGCCAGCGATACTCCGCGCCGAAGCGGTCGTAGGAGAGAAAAGGGTAAAGGATGTCGTATTCCTCCATCTCGACGTCGGGTTTCACCGTGCGCGACCAGAACGGCGGCACGGCCCAGGTGGTCTGGCCGTCGGAAACCTCCTTGTAGTAAAGCGGCCCGAGCCATTCCTCGCGCGTGCCGGGGGACAGCGTCAGGGAGAACTCATGCGCGAACGGGCCAGCGGCCCACTCGGCCCCGACAAGCCAGCCGCCACCCACAGGCATCAAACACAGGAGGAAAGCCAGACGGATGCGTTCCAAGAAATTGGCGGTGCGATGAATCACGCGAGCAGGATGGTAGAAGAGCAGGGTTTTGGGTCAAGTTTCGCCGCCGCAGACCTTCGCGCGGCGGGTGGGGGCATAGGGATTCTGCTTAATTGACATTCATGCACTGGCCACTAAGCTCGTGTTAGTTAGTTGAGGTTCCAATTGTTCCCGGGTCCTCAAGCCCAGTGGCGGGCGTGCATTCCCGTCACTGGGCTTTTTCTTTTCTCCAGCCGAGTTTCAGTAGCAGTTGCAACACCGCCGGGAGGAATGTCAGCGCCGCAATCATGCAGGTCGCCGTGCCGACCGCCATCACGTAGCCGAGGCTCTCGATGCCCTGATGCTTCGCGAGGATGAGGCTGCCGAACCCCGCGATGGTCGTCAGGCCGGACACGAGCACTGCCAGCCCGGTGCTGCGAGCGAGGATGGACGGGTTCTTCTCCTCGGCGAAGCGGTTGAGGATGTGAATCCCGTTCGTCACGCCGATGCCCACGACCAGCGGCAGCGTCATGATGTTCGCCGGGTTGAAGGGGATGCCCATCCAGCCCATGAAGCCCACCATCCACACCGCCCCGATGGCCACCGGCAAGAGCGCCAACACCACGCACACGAGCGACCGGAAATGCAGGAACACCATCACTGCGATGGCGGCGGTCGCATACCACGCAGCCTCGATGTAGCTGTCCTTGAGCAACGTGGTGTATTCGAGGAGCTGCACGGGCGTGCCGGTCACGTCCGGGTCCACGGTGCGGAGGTCTTGCACGAACGCCTCTTGCGGCTCGCGCTGCCACACGTCGCCCTTGGGAAAAACTTGGAGCAAATACTTCCCGGTCGCGCCGATGAAGCGGTTGCGCAGCGGCGTGGGCAAGTCCTCCGCCCGCAATGCGCTGGCCTGCTGGCTCGCTAGCGCGGTGAACGTGTCCTGCAAATCATCCAGCAACGCTTGCTGGTAAAACGCCGTCTGCTGCGCCGCGTGCGCCGGGGCCGCAGCCACGAGCGCGTTGCGCCATACCTGCACGGCGTCCTTCAGTGACTTGAACTGGAGCGCCAGCTTCGCGTCGCCTTCCTTCCGCACCATGTCCTCCGCGAGACCGACGAAGCCTTGGAAGGAGTAGAGCACTTGCAGCAGCTCCGGCACGTTCGCCGGCTGCATGTCCTGCGGCGCGAATTTCACCGTGCTGGCGTCCGCCTTTACCTGCCGGATGAGTGCGAGCTTGGGCGTCGCGTCCTCGGCGAGGAACTGGCTCATGGACCGCACGTTCGCGACCGTCGTGAGGTTCGTGAGCTGGTGCTCCAGTTGCGCCGCCTGCTGCAAGTTCGTCGCCACCACCGCGCCAAACAGCACGGAGTTCGAGGCCGTGTTGATGAGCTTCTTCTCGAACACCACCGCCGGCAGGCCCGCCGACTGCATGTTCAGCAGGTTGTAGTCGAAGTGAACCCGGTCGAACCGCGCCACGCTCAACGCGCAGAGCGCCGCCGTCACCACCAGCACGGTGATGGGGCGGTTCAGCCAGATGCGCTCGAACTGCGCGCGGCGGTCCACCGGCGGCGCGATGTGGTCGATGACGTTCTGCTTCCCGCGCAGCAGCAGCACCGGCAGCAGCGTCATCATCGGCGCGAGGCAGACGAGCAGGCCGCCGCCCGCGATGATGCCCATCTCTTGGATGCCCTTGAAGTTCGTGATGCCCATCGCGAAGAACGCCGCCGACGTCGTGGCCGCACCGGTGAAGATGCCTTGCCCCGTGTTGACCATCGCCAGCGTGATAGCCTCGCGCTCGGTCTTGCCCAGCCGCAATTCCTCCTCGAACCGCGCGACCAGATGCGCGCCGAAATCAATCGCCAGCCCCACCAGCATGGGCGCGAAGGTGATGGTCAGAATGTTCAAGTGCCCGACCGTCAGCGTGGTGTAGCCCATCGTGTAAACCAGCCCGACCACCAGCACGATGTTCGCCTTGAGCGGTCGGCCCGACTCCGCGTAGCCGTAGATGAAGATGAACAACACCAGCACCAGTGACACGAGGGTCGCGAGCGTCGAGTCGTATTGCGATTGCGCCATCTCGTCGAACTCCAGCACCGGCTCGCCCGTGACGCCCACGCTCACGCCGGGCACCTCGCGCTTCGTCGCCTCCACTAGCACGCGCAGCCGTTCCACCGCAGCGCCGTTCAAGTCCTCGTGCTTCGCGTGCGCGGTGACGAGATACATCTGTCCGCCGCCGAAGGTGATATACATCTCGCGCTCCGCCTCCGGCCCGCCGCCGAAGAGCGCGCTCACGCCGGGCGACGGCGCCTTTCCCGGCCGGTGCAAGCTCTCCCGAGCCTCGCCCACGATGCGCTCCAGCGCCGGCAGCGCGCCGAGCATGGATTCGTTCTCCGCGTTCGTCTCCTGCTTCGCCGTGAGGAACTGCTTGTTCAAGATGCTGAACAGCGAGACGAGGTTGGTCGCCTGCGAGAAGTTTTGGATGAACGGCTGGTAGTCCTTCACCTTCTTCGACAATTCCACGAGGTCGGCCTGTGGCACGAAGAGCAGCGCCTTGGTGCCCATCAGCTTGAGGTCGCCCTTGTAGAAAACATCCGTGAACAGGTTCGTCTCCGCCTCCAGCTTCGCGCCGAGCCGCTCGACGAACTGCCGGTTCTTGTCCTGCCGGTCGCTCTCGACGATGACCACGAGGTCGTCTTGGCCGGGGAACTCCTGCTTAAACTCGAGGAAGTTCTGGTGATACTTCTTGTCCGAGCCGACGAGGTCGTTGCGGCTGGTGCTGAACTTCAGCCCGTGGAACGTGTAGAACAGGCAGACCACGAACAGCAGCACTTGCGGATAGAAGAACGCGCGCGGGTGCAAATACACCGCGTCCGCCAGCCGTGTGAGGAGGCGTTGGACGAAGGAGGTCTTGTCAGTTGAAGTGCTCAACGAAAACTTGGTGGCGAACATACAGAGGGGACCGTGGGTTCAGGAAGCGCGAACACGACAAGCAGTCGCAGCAACACCGTCCCGAAAATTCCCCTTTCCCGCCGACAGCAGGTTGTTAGCGTCAGTCGTCACCGCCACTTAACTCGTTCACCTCATGCCCACAATCACCCGCCGCACCTTCCTGCGTCACACCTCGCTCTCCGCGGCGACCGCCGCCTCGCTGCACCTCACCAGCGGCGTGCGAGCGCAAAGTCCGAACAGCAAGTTCACCATCGGCCTCATCGGCCCCGGTGGCATGGGCACCGGCCATCTCAAGACTCTCGTCAAGAACGCCGCCGTGGACCTCGCCTACGTGTGCGATGTGGACCAGAACCGCTTGGCCGCCGCTGTTAAAAACGTCACCGACGCCGGGCGAAAAGCGCCCAAGGCCGTCGGCGACCTGCGCCGCATCCTTGAGGACAAATCCGTGGACGCCGTCTTCATCGCTATGCCGGACCACTGGCACGCGCCGGCCACCCTCCTCGCCTGCGACGCCGGCAAGCACGTGTATGTCGAGAAGCCCGGTTCCCACAATATCCGCGAAGGCCGACTGATGATCGAAGCCGCGCGCCGCACCAAACGCGTCGTGCAAGTCGGCACCCAAACCCGCAGCTCCGCGCACATGGCGGAAGCGACGGCGAAGGTCCGCAGCGGGGCCATCGGCGACGTGCTGGCCTGCCGCGTCTGGAACAGCCAACTCCGCCGCAACATCGGCAAAGCCCAGCCGTCCGCGCCGCCCGCAACGCTAGACTTCGAGAACTGGATCGGACCCGCGCCGATGGTTCCTTACAAGTCCACGCTGCTCCACGGCATCTGGCGTTGGCATTTCGCGTTCGGCAGCGGCGACATGGGCAACGACGGCGTCCATGACCTCGACGTGGGCCTGTGGGGCTTGAACGTTGGCTTCCAGCACCCGAGCCGCATCGCCGCGCTGGGTGGGAAGTATTTCTTCGATGACGACCAGCAGTTCCCCGACACGCAGACGTGCATCTTCGAGTGGGATTTCGCCGGTGGAAAAAAGAAGCAGCTCATCTACGAGCAGCGCATCTGGGCGCCCTACAAGCAGGAGACCTACGAGAACGGCGACGCGTGGTATGGCACCAAGGGCTACATCATCGGCGGCAAGGAATCAGGCTGGCAGATGTTCGAAGCGAAGAACAAACCAGTCGAGTCCGGCAAAGGCTCACCCGACCTCCCCGCGCATCACGCCAACTTCCTCAACTGCATCAAGACCGGCGCGCGGCCGAACGCGGACGTGGAAATCCACCACTACTCCGCGTGCCTCTGCCATCTCGGAAACATCGCCACGCGACTGGGGCGCACGCTCAACTTCGACTCGGCGAAGGAGCAGTTCATCGGCGACGCCGAGGCGAGCGCGCTGGTCAGCCGCACGTATCGGAAGGAAGGCCACTGGGGCGTGCCGAAGGCGTAGCCCAGGCGGCCGCTCACCCCTTCCCCACCATCTGTGCGTAGGCGAGATTGATTTCCTTGCTGCGCTCTTCGGCTTGCGACCGCTCCGCTTGGCTCAAGCTCGCCACGCGGTCGGGATGGTGTTCCTTCATCAGCCGCCGATACGCCTGCTTGATTTCGTCGTGCGACGCGGTGGCCGCGACGCCGAGCACCTCGTGGCTGCCAGCGGGCCGGACCGTTTCCGCCAGCGGGACGCCCGGCGAGCCCTCCGCGCGGTGCTCCACCTGCACGCGGCCCCGTGCATCCGCGCGGGTGCGATAAGGCGCGCCGCAGAGCGGGCAGCTGAAGAGCACGCCGCCGCGCAGGTTGCGGATGCGGAATTTCCGCAGGCACTCGACGCAGCGGAAGGACGGCGGCTTGGCGGACTTCGGGCCGCTTGGAGCAGGCGGCAGTTCGGCGGCGGTCTGGGCTTGGTCAGGCATTGCGGAAGTGTCCGCCCAGCGTGGTGGCAGGCCGAATTGGCGACGCAACTCGCTGCTCAAACTCACGCCAGGCGGCGGTGATTCCAGCACTATCACGCCGCGAAGCAACCGCAATTCCGCCAACGCCTCGGCCAAATCCACATCTGGCAACGCCTGCGCCAGTTGGGCCAGTGGCGCACGATTCGCGTGGCAATGGAGTTCAAACAGCACCTGCGCACTGCGCTCGAAGTTCATGCGCCGCCAGCCGCGCGCGCGTTGGCCCGCTGCCACGCCGACGAGCAACAGCCGTGGTCCAGCGTAGTGCAACTGCGCGCACACACCTGCCACCGCGCGGAGCACTGGCACCACGTTGAGGCTGTCCCGCCAATCCAGTGCGCCGGTCGAGAGGGGGGCCTCGGTGTCGCCGCGCGAATTTCCCGCAAAGAGCAGCAAAATCACTCCTGCCACCAGCGCTGCGAAGTGCCACACGCTGGACTCAAATCCCAGGCCATGGCCCAGCATCGCGTTCGCAATCGCATCGAGTTGGATCGCCGCTCCAATCAACACCGACGCCAACGCGGTGCCGGTCAGCAGCACCAGCAGGCCGCCTGGCCCCAGGCTGACCAGTGCCAGAGTAAGCTCCCGCCGTTGCTCGCGTCGTGCCCGGTGGCGCAGCCAGATTTCCAGAGCGTGCGCTTGCATCGGAACTCTCGGCCGCAAGTCCTGTGCCGAGGGGGAGCGGTCAGCGGTCAGCGGTCAGCAAGCAAGCAAGCGGTGGGCATCAGCGCTGCGACCGAATCAGCTCTCAGCTCTCTGACCGCTGACCGCTCTCTTCCCCAGTTTGTTCTGGCCGCAAGCGGGGCCGGGTGGTTGCATCGGGTAGGCATCGCCGCACCCCTTTTTAGCCATGCAACAAATGGAAGAAATCCTGAAGGACTTCCTCTTGGAAGCGGGGGAGAACTTGGACCGGCTGGACCAGAACCTCGTGCGGCTGGAGCAGGCCCCCACGGACAAGAAAATCATCGGCAACGTCTTCCGCGCGCTCCACACCATCAAGGGCAGCAGCGGCTTCTTCGCCTTCAAGCGGCTCGCGGTGGTCGCGCACGCGGGTGAATCTCTCCTCGGCAAAATCCGCGACGCCAAGGTCACCCTCAACGCCGACATGGTCACGGCGCTGCTCACGACGCTCGACTGTATCCGCGAAATCGTCCGGTCGGTCGAGAGCAGCGGGAAGGAACCCGCCGGGGACGACTCGCAACTCATCGGGACGTTGCACGCGCTGGCTGATGGCAAGCCTGGGCCAGCCGCTCCGGTGGCCCCGCCGTTGCCCGCGCCCGCGCCCGAACCGCCGCGCGCCGTGGCTCCAGCTCCGCCTGCTTCGCTCGCTCGCTCGACGACTCCAGCTCCGGCCAGCGCTAGCATTGACAGTTTTCTGCGCGACTTCCTTGCCGAGTCCCACGAGAACCTCGACGCGCTGGACCGCGCGTTCGTGACGCTGGAGAAAACGCCTGCGGACCGCCCGCTGCTCTCCAATGTCTTCCGCACGTTGCACACGCTCAAGGGCAGCAGCGGCTTCTTCGGCTTCAAAAGGTTGGAGAAACTGGCGCACGCGGCGGAGTCGCTGCTGGGCAAGTTGCGCACGGGCGAGGTGCTCCTCAACGGCGCCATGACCTCGGCGTTGCTAGACACGGTGGACAGCATCCGAGCGACGCTGAAGCACATTGAGCAGACCGGGCAGGAGAGCCCGCGGGATTTCTCGGCGCACATGGAGACCCTGCGGCAACTGACGGAGGGGCAAGCCGTTGCTGCTGCAACTGCGGTGACAAACTCCGCGCCGGTTGCGCCCACGCCGAAACCCCTCACCCCAGCCCTCACCCCCAGTGGGGGCGAGGGAGAAGAAGTCGTGGGTGCTCCGGCCACGCAGTCTGCTGCGGCTGCTTCCGCCGCGGACTCCACGGTGCGCGTGGACGTGGGCTTGCTCGACCAGTTGATGAACCTCGTCGGCGAGCTGGTGCTGGCGCGCAACCGTTTGCTGCCCTTCGCGGTGAATCACGAGAACGCGGCCTTCACGACGGTGACGCAGCAGCTCAACGGCATCACCAAGGAGCTTCAGGAGCGCGTGATGAAGACGCGGATGCAGCCCATCAACCACGTCTGGAGCAAGTTCCCCCGGCTCGTGCGTGATGTCGCGGCGCAGTGTGGCAAGCAGGTTAACCTCGTCATGGAGGGCACGGACACGGAGCTGGACCGCACGCTGCTCGACGCCATCAAGGACCCGCTCACCCACATGGTGCGCAACTGCGTGGACCACGGCATCGAGGGGCCCGAGGCGCGCTTGGCGGCGGGCAAACCGGCGGTGGGCCGGCTCCTGCTCCGCGCGTATCACGAGAGTGGGTTGGTGGTGATTGAAATCGCGGACGACGGCGGCGGCATCAACCTCGCGCGGGTGCGGCAGAAAGCCGTTGAAAAAGGTTTTCTCAAGGTCGAGGAAGCCGCTCGGCTCAACGACCGCCAAGCCACTGACCTGATTTTTTGCCCCGGCTTCAGCACGGCGGACGCGACCACGAGCGTCTCCGGGCGCGGGGTGGGGATGGACGTGGTGAAGACGAACATCGAGAACATCGGCGGCTCGGTGGAGTTGAGCAGTGTGGCCGGGCAGGGCACTACGTTGCGGCTGAAGATTCCGCTCACGCTGGCCATCGTGCCGGCGCTCTTCATCGGCTGCGCGGGCGAGCGCTTCGCCATCCCGCAGACCAGCTTGCTGGAACTCGTGCGGCTGGACCCGAAGGCGGAGACGGGGCTGGAGGAAGTGTATGGCGCGCCGGTTTGCCGGTTGCGCGGGAAGCTGCTGCCACTGGTATTTTTGCGTCGCGAATTGCAGCTCGACGCCGATGCCCACAGCGCCCGGAGTGCGGCCTTCCAGGCCGCAGCGGATGATTTGCGCGGGTGCGTGGAGTCCGGCAGCAGCGGTCTTCGCGCCCATGCTGCGGGCGGGACGACCGTGGCCCAACGCGTGACCATCGTCGTCTTGCAGTCAGAGGGCCACCGTTTCGGCCTCGTGGTGGATGAGTTTCACGACACGGAGGAAATCGTCGTGAAGCCCGTGGGCGCACTGCTCAAGGGCATCCCCGCTTTCGCCGGCGCGACCATTCTAGGCGATGGCAGCGTGGCCTTGATTCTCGATGTCGCTGGGCTGGCCGTGATGTCCGGCGTGGTGGCGAAGCTCCGCGAGCGCGCGCTGACGGAGGAAGTGCCCGTGCTGCCCACGGCCAACCCAGACGAGCGTTCGTTGCTGCTCTGCCACATGGGCGGCGCGGAGCACATGGCCATCCCGCTGGAGCTCGTCATGCGGCTGGAGAAAGTCTCGCCCTCCCGCATCGAGCGCAGCGGTGGGCGCGAGGTGGTGCAATACGACGGCGGCATCATGCCGCTGGTGCGCGTGGCGGAGTTCATCGAGGGTTGCCCCGCGACCGGGGATTCCGCCGAGCCGCTCGACGTGGTGGTGCATTATGCGAAGCAGCAGCCGGTCGGCCTCGTGGTGGGGAAAATCCGGGACATCGTCACCGTCCCGTTCCGGGTGACGGAGGCGACGCGCCAGCGCGGCTTGCTGGGCTCCGTCGTGGTGAACCAGCGCGTCACCGGGGTGCTGGACGTGTCCGCGCTCCTCAAGGCCGCGCGCCCCGAGGACCTCGGCCCGAAGCTGATGCCCATCACGCCCATTAAGAACTGAAGCATGAAGGAGAGGACAGCTATCAGCGGTCAGCGGTCAGTGGTCAGCGGACGGGCGCCCCGCATTCTTCACCCTTCACGCTTCACGAATTACTAATCACTTTCCCTTCGCGTGCCCGCTCCGATTAACTGCATCACCTTCCTCGTGGACGGCCAGCTCTTTGGCGTGCCGGCGACGGAGGTCATGGAGTTGGCGCGCGCGCCCCGGTTGACGCGCGTGCCGCTTGCGCCGGCGGCGGTGGCGGGCTTGCTGAACTTGCGCGGGCAGGTCGTGACGGCGGTGGATTTGCGCACCCGGCTCGGCCTCCGCCCGCGTCCCGCCGGGCAGCCGCCCATGAGCGTCGTGCTCCGTCGCGTGGATGTGCTGGTGAGCCTGCTCGTGGACCAGGTCGGCGAAGTCATCGAACTGGCCGACGCGACTTTCGAGCCGCCGCCGGACACGCTGCGCGGCCTCGCACGCGAGTTGGTGCGCGGCGTCCATAAGCTGCCGGGCCGCTTGTTGTTGCTCTTGGACGTGGACAAAGTCATCGCTGGGCCGGCCGTGCTCGCCGAGTCCCGCCGGTCCCCCATTTTACCTCAAACCGCATGAAGAATTTCCTCTCTCGCCTGTCCATCCCCACGAAGTTGTTGCTCATCAGTGTCGCCTTCGCCTTGCCCGTGGGGGTGCTCACTTGGCTGCTGGTTCACAGCACCAACCGCCAGTTGGAGGTCACGCGCCGTGAAGTCCGTGGCGTCGAGTTCGTCGGGCCACTCGTGGAGCTAGCCGACCTCGTGCCCCGGCACGCGCTGGCTTTGCAGCGCGTGCGCGGCGGGGAGACCGCTCAAGCCAGCAGCTTAAGTCCGCTTGCCGCGCAGGTGGATGCTGCGTTGACGGCGCTGGAAGTGCTGGAAGTGCGGCTCGGGCCTGGCCTCGGCTTCAGCCCCGAGGCCCTCGCGGCCCAGAAACTTACTCAGGCCACCGTCCGCTCCCTGAAGCCCAAATGGCTGGATATCCGCACCCGCGCCACCACGCTTTCCGATGAGGAGTCCGCCCGGCGCCATGAGGAACTTGCCGGGGACGTCAGCACCATAATCCGCTACGCGGGGGATACCTCTGGCCTCATCCTGGACCCCGACCTCGACAGCTACTACCTCATGGACGTGAGCGTCTTGAAACTGCCCCACAGCCAACAGCACTTAGCTAAAGCGCTGAACTTCGCGGAAGTAGCCCTCCGCACCCTCCCGTTGAAACGCGAAGACCAAGTCAGTCTCGCCGCCCAAGCCGCCTTCATCCACGAGGAAGACTTTTCCGAAAGTTTGGAAAATCTGGAAAAATCTCTTAACCACAACGCCAAACTTTCCTCCAAGAGCCTCACCTACGAGAGCATGGTCAAACCAGCCATTGCCACCTGGCAGAACGCCCTCCAGCACTTCATCAGTCTTACGGAGAAAGGGGCGGCTGGCGAACCGATCACCCGCGCCGCCTACCTCGAAGCCGGCCTCAAAGCCAAGGACGCCACCCTCCACCTCAACCGCCTTGGCCTCACGGAACTGGCCAAACTACTCCACCTTCGGATCACCGGCTTCGAGCAAGAACGCACCTCCGAAATCATCCTCTCGCTCACCGCCCTCCTCATCGCCCTGGCCCTGGCCCGTGCCATCGCCATCAACATCACCCATCCTCTGCGAAGCGCCGTCCAGTTCGTCGAGGCCGTCGCCGCCCGCGATTTCACCGTCCGCCTCGAAACCACCGCGAGTGACGAAGTCGGCATCATCTGCCGCGCCCTCAACGGCATGACCGCCCAGTTCAGTGGCAGCATCAAATCCATCGGCGACAACGCCCAGTCTGTCGCCAGCGCTTCGCAAGAGTTGAGCGCCGTCAGCGGCGAGGTGAGCGCGAACGCCGAGGCAACCGCCGCGCAAGGCCGTATGGTGGCCGAAGCCGCCACGCAGGTCAGCCGCAACATCCAGACGGTCGCCATCGCCTCCGAGGAGATGAACGCGAGCATCAGCGAGATTGCCCGCAACGCCAGCCAAGCCTCCCGCGTCGCCACGCAGGCCGTCGGCGTGGCCGACCGCACGAACGCCACGATGACCAAGCTGGGCGTGAGCAGCGCCGAGATCGGCAACGTGCTCAAGGTCATCTCGAACATCGCCGACCAGACCAACCTCCTCGCGCTCAACGCCACCATCGAGGCCGCCCGCGCGGGCGAGGCCGGCAAAGGCTTCGCCGTCGTCGCCAACGAGGTGAAGGAACTCGCCCGCCAGACCGCGAAGGCCACCGACGAAATCACCTTCAAGATCGGTAACATCCAGACCGATGCTCAAGGAGCGATGCAGGCCATCCGCGAGATTTCGGCTATCATCAAAGAGATTAGCGACATCCAGACCGTCATCGCCGGCGCGGTGGAGGAGCAGGCCGCGACCACGAACGAGATTTCCAACAACACCCAGCAAGCCGCGCGCGCCAGCACGGAGATCGCCCGCAACATCACCAGCGTGGCCGACGCCGCGAAGGGCACTACGGCGGGCGCGACGCAGACAGCGGCCGCCGCCGGCCAGCTCGCCCGCCTAGCCAGCGACCTGCGCCGCGTGGTGGACCAGTTCAAGCTGGCGGACGTCGGCGAGCGAGCGGCCAAGGAAGGCGCGAGCCGGCCCGGCAGTGGCCGCAGTTGACCCGCAGTCCGAAGTTTAACCACGGATGAACCCGGATGAACGTGAAGCAAGGAATTTATCAGGCGAGCAGGACCGCAGGAGAATTGTCACGGTCAGTGAGCCGCTGTGCCTCCTGCATGCCTGCCCTCCTCATAAATGTTTTCCCCCATGAACGAACGCGCCGCTCCTGAGCCCAAAATCCGCGTGCTCGTCGTGGACGACTCGGCGGTGATGCGCCGCGCCATCACCACCACGCTGGCGAAGGACCCCCAGATCGAGATCGTCGGCACCGCCAACCACGGTCGCGCCGGGCTGGAGGCGGTGGAGCGGTTGCATCCCGATGTGGTGACGCTGGACATCGAGATGCCCGAGATGGATGGCCTGACGGCGTTGCGCGAGCTGCGCAAAACGCACCCGCGCCTGCCCGTCATCATGTTCAGCTCGGTCACGCAGCGTGGCGCGCAGGCCACCATCCTCGCGTTGACCGCCGGGGCGAGTGATTACGTGGGCAAGCCAGCGGACCTAGCGAATCTCACCGATGCGTTCCGTTGTTTGGAAGCTGAGTTGATTCCCAAGGTGAAAGTCTTCGGCTTGCAGGTGCTCGCGCAACGGGCAGCGGCATTGCTCCCGCCCACTGTGGGAGCCCCCGAGTTTGCTTCTTCGGGCCGTATCCGGCGCGG
Source organism: Klebsiella pneumoniae (assembly GCA_943330855.2). Classification (GTDB taxonomy): domain Bacteria; phylum Verrucomicrobiota; class Verrucomicrobiia; order Limisphaerales; family SXTU01; genus SXTU01. Next base: position 6,087 of record CALQJI020000049.1, on the reverse strand, counting down.
GATGATGGAGGCGGTGTGCATCGGCGTTTCCACTGGTGGCCCGATGGCGCTGGTGCAACTCTTTACCGCGTGGACGGAGCCGTTGGCGGTGCCGCTGTTCATCGTGCAGCACATGCCGCCCACTTTCACCGCGCTGCTCGCGCAACGTCTCACCAGCGCAGGGGTGATGAATGTGGTGGAGGCGCAGGACGGCGACGTGGTCGAGCCCGGCCGGGCCTACCTCGCGCCGGGCGGCCGGCACATGGAAGTCGTGCGCACGGAGACTGGCACGCGGTTGCGCATCACGGATGACCCACCGGAGAATTCCTGCCGACCCGCTGCCGATGTGCTCTTCCGCAGCGTGGCGAAGGTCTATGGCGGTGGCCTGCTCGGCGTGGTGCTCACCGGCATGGGCTGCGACGGCATGAAGGGCTGCCAAGCCATCCGCGAGCGCGGCGGCAAGATCCTCGCGCAGGACGAGGCGAGCAGCGTGGTCTGGGGTATGCCCGGCGCGGTGGTCAAGGCTGACCTCGCGGACGCCGTGCTGCCGCTGACGGATTTGCCCGCTGAGATTGCGCGCGTGACGCGGGCCAAGCTCACCTTCTAGCGCCGTGACTGCGGAACAATTCCATTCCTTCGCCACCCTGCTGGAGAAGCACGCCGGCATCGTGTTGGAGGCGGGCAAGGAATACCTCGTCGAGGCGCGGCTGACGGAGGTAGCGCGGGGCAGTGGCTTCGCCTCGGTGGGCGCGCTGCTCCAGCACTTGCGCGAAACGCCGCTGGGTCGTGCGCATTGGCAGGCCATCGAAGCACTGGCTACGAACGAGACTTCCTTCTTCCGCGACGAGCATCCCTTCACCGCCTTGCGCGAGGCGATTCTGCCCGACCTGATCACCCGGCGTGCGGCCTCCCGTTCGCTCAACATCTGGTGCGGTGCGGCCTCGACGGGACAGGAGCCTTACAGTCTCGCGATGTTGCTGCGTGACCGCTTCCCGCAACTGCTCAACTGGAACATTTCCTTTCTTGCCACCGACCTCTCCGAAACGGTGCTGGCCCGGGCCCGGGAAGGCCGCTTCAACGCAGCGGAGCTCGGGCGCGGGCTGCCGCCGGAATACCGCCAGCGCTACTTCACCCCGGACGGCGGCGACCTGCGCGTGCGTGACGACATCCGCCGCCTGGTGACCTTCCGCGCGATGAACCTGCTCGGTCCGTGGCAGTTGCCGGAGCTGGACCTCGTGCTGCTGCGCAACGTGCTCATCTACTTCAACGTCGAGACCAAGCGCACCATCCTCCAAAAAATCCACCGCCACCTGCGGCCCGACGGCTGCCTACTCCTTGGCGCGGCGGAATCAACTTTGCACATCGAGGCGTCCTACGAAGTCGTCCACCTCGACCGCACCGCCTACTACCGTCCGCGCCCACTCGCGTCCGCCAGTTTGGCCTGATCCGTCTGACGTTCTCTCCAGCGCCGCTCACGGAAAATGCCACCCATGAAACCCAAGGATCTCGCCCTCGCCGCCCTGCTGGTCTTGTCCGGTGCCGGACTGGGCGTGCTGGCCGATCGCGCGCTGGCACCGCGTCCACGCACGGAGACGGGCGCCACACCTGACCACCACACTCCCGCCAAGCCCCTGCCGGCCATTGCCCGCCCACCCGCCAGCCGCCGCCCCGCTGCCTCCCAGGAAGCCCAGCCGCCCGCGCCCGCGCTGACGGCGACTGATTTCGCCGCCGCCTTGGCCGCCGCTCTGCGCGAACCGGATGCGAACGAACGCCTAACCAAACTTCTCGAACTCGCCGAACGTCTCGCCCCCGCCGATGTCTCGCAAGTCATCCACCTCTACGCCCAAGTCAGTCGTCGCGACGAGCGTGAAGCCCTCCTCGATGCACTCCTCACCCGCTGGGCGGGCGTGGACGCCGCCGCCGCGCTCCGTTTCGCCCAACAGCTCACCCGCCCCGCCGAGCGCAAGACCGCGCTGAACTCCGTCCTCGCGGTTTGGTCCGCCACCGACAACCCGGCCGCCCTCGCATGGGCGCAATCACTGCCCCCCGGCTCCACGCGCAACGATGCCTTGCAAACCGTCCTCGGTATGCTCGCGGACAAAGACCCCGCCGCCGCGCTCGCCGCGCTCAAAATATCTGGCCTCACCACGCCTAACTCCGGGCTGCCCGAAGCCATTTTCAGCGCGTGGGCCGTAAGCGACCCCGTCACCGCCGCCGCGCAAGCCCTCGCCCTTCCACCCGGACGCCAGCGCGACAGTGTCCTCCAAGTCATCGCCAGCACGTGGGCCAACCACGACGCGCCCGCCGCCGCCGCGTGGCTCGCGCAACAGCCCGACAGCAAGGGTAAACGCGAGATGGTGCAGAACGTCGCCGGTGAGCTGGCTGCCACCGATCCGAAGGCCGCCCTCGCCCTCGCCCTCACCCTCCCGCCCGGCAATGCGCAGAACCAAGCGCTCGCCAACATCGCCTCGCGCTGGGCTTCCGCCGACCTCGACGCCGCGCTCGCTTGGGTGAAACAGCTGCCCGCCGGGCGCGCCAAAGAAAACGCGCTCGTTAATCTCAGCCACGAATGGGCGCAAGCCAGCCCACGCGCCGCGGCCGACTTCGCCACCACCCTCCCTCCCGGCGACACGCAGAACTCGCTCTTCGCCGCCGTTGCCAACCAGTGGGCCACCGCCGACCCCGCCGCTGCGATGAAGTGGGCGCAATCCCTCCCCACCGAGGAGGCCCGGCAGATCGCCCTCGACGCCTCCCTCACCGTCTGGGCCAACGACGAACCGGATCAAGCCGCCGCCTTCGTGGCCAAATTTCCCAACAGCGACAGCAAGCGGGATTTGATTCAAACCCTCGCCTCCAGGTGGGGTGAGACCGATCCGGAAGCCACCTTGAAATGGGCGAGGCAACTCCCGGCCGCCGAGCAAAGCCTCGCCTTCAACGGCCTCGTCCAGACGATGGTGGATGAGAATCCAGCAGGAGCTGCGGCACTACTGGAAAACACCACCCCGGAGATTCGCGCGGCTGTCGGGGAACGCATCGCCAACCAGTGGCTGCAACTCGATCCCGCCGCCGCGCGCGACTGGATAGCCAAGGCTCCGCTCCCCGCCGAGCTGAAGCAGAAGCTCCTCAAACCGTAACCGTCGCGATTTCGGCCCCAGAAGCTGCCCCCGGAAGGAGCGCGGACGCCCACGTCCGCAGCCGTCTGGGCTCTATAACCCTAGCTTCATGGGAGCCGCCTGCCGCCCGCCCTCGCGGGCTTCACGCCCTCGCAACCGCAAAGAGCCCAAACTTCCTTGTAACGCCTCACTCGGCGCGGCGTCTTTCCTAACACTGCCGCCGGGAACAGTTCGCCGGGGGCGCGTTCAACACAAATTGCCAGGCGAGCAAACCAGCGCCGGGCTCACCGAAAGAAAATATGAAACTGCCCACCGTCTCCCACCCGCTGCTCGCGGCGCTCTGTGGAATATCCCTCGTGGCACTGCCATCTGCTGGCACCGCCCAAGACCGTCCCCGTGAAGAACGCCCCATCGAAGGCCAGCGCCCGCCGCGCGGTGAGTTCCGCCCCGGTGAAAACCCGCGTGGCGAAGTTCGCCCCACCGAGACCCGCCGCGACGACGCCCCGCGTGGCGAACGTGGTGAACCCCGCCCGGCAGACCGCGAGCGCGCCGAGGTCCGCCCCGCCGAAGGCCAGCGCGGCCAGCCCCAAGCTCAGTTCAACCCGCAGGAACTCTTCCGCGATCTGAACGACGACCAACGTGCCACGCTGCGGAGTTTCTTCGAGGCCAACCAAGGGGCCATGCGCGAAAACGCTGAGAAGTCCATGCGTCTCCGCCGTGAGATCGGCGAGTCTGCGATGGCTGACAAGCCCAACGAGGGCCTCATCCGCGACAAGATTATGGAGGCCGCCAAACTTGAAGCCGACTCCACCATCGCCCGCGCTCGCGCCTTTGCGCAGGTGCGCGAGAAGTTGCCCAAGCAAACCGTCGAGCAACTGCGAGGCATGATCGCCAACATGGGACCGCGCCCCGGCCAGCAGGGACCGATGCAAGGTGGGCAGGATGTTCGCCGCCCTTCGGGTGAGAACTTCAATCAGCCCGGTCGCGGCGTGCCGGAGGGCCAGCCCCGCCGCCCCGATGTTCAGCGCGAAGGGGATCGCCGCCCCGAAACCACCGATCGGAAGCCGGTGGTTGGGGGCGAGCGCCGCCCTGAAGGCCGCGAGGGCGATCAAATCCGCAAGCCCGCCGGTGAAGGCGACCGCCGCCCAGAGGCCACTGACCGCAAGCCCGCTGCCGGCGGCGATCGTGGCCCTCGTCCCGATGGCGACCGGGGTCCGCGCGTGGACGGCGATCGTGGCCCCCGACCCGATGGCGACCGGGGTCGCAACCCGGAAGGTGGCGACCGCCGTCCTGAGCCCCCGCGTCGCCCGCCAGCGGACCAGTAACCAAAAGGGTAGTTCCTCGTCTCTTGCCAAAGCCACCGCCTGTCGGCGGTGGCTTCGCAATTTTGCTTTTGGCCGCCTGCTTTTACATAGTCCGACCTGATGGAACCTAGCGATAACGAGCTAATCGCGGCTGTCCGCAAGGGCGATGTGTCGCAGTTCGAGCCACTCATCGCTCGCTACCAGCCGCGCGTCTTCGCCACCGCACGGCGCTATGCCCGGCGCGAGGACGAGATTCAGGACATCGTGCAGGAGGTCTTCATCAAGGCGTTTCAAAAGCTCGACAGCTTCCGGGCCGAGGCACCCTTCGAGCACTGGCTCATGCGCCTAGCCGTGCGGACTTGCTATGATTTCCTCCGCGTCCACCAGCGCAACCGTGAGACGACGCTCACCGACCTGTCCGACCCCGAGGTGGACTGGCTGGAGCGTTTTGCAGCCAGCCCGGTGGATAACAGCAAGAACACGGACGCCGTCCGTGCGTTGGTCGGGCGCGTCATGGAGCAACTCTCGCCCGAAGCCCGGTTGGTCATCACGCTGCTGGAAATCGAGGACCGTTCCGTGAAGGAGATCGCCCAACTCACCGGCTGGTCAGTCCCGCTGGTGAAAGTCCGCGCGTTCCGCGCACGCGCGCAGATGAAAAAGATTTTGGAGACACTCACCCAGGAGAAGTATTTGTAACCGCGCGAAAGATGACCTCGTCTCCCCCACCAGTTATGGATTTGGAAAAACTCCAACAGAAATTAATGGCCGTCGCAAAGGCATCCCCGCCGAGCGATCAGGTGCCGTATGCCTTCGAGAAGCGCATCATGGCGCGGCTCACCGCGCCGTTGAAAGTGGACGAGTGGGCACTCTGCGGCCGCTGGCTCTGGCGCGCGGTCACGCCCTGTATGTCCGTCATGGCCGCTCTCGGTGTTTGGGTGCTCGCCACGATGCAACCCGAGTCCGAGAGCCAGAATCTCGAGCAGGCCATTGAAAACACCCTCCTGTCCAGCGACGACGTCGCCGGCGAATAGCTAGTGAATCCGTGGAAGTTCATTCTGGCCACGGTGTTGATTTACGGCACGGGCGTCGTGACTGGAGCACTCCTCACCACCCTCGTTGAGCGCCCGCACCGGGCTGCGCGCTCCGCCCAGCAGCTCAACTACAACCAGTTTCAACGCGCCGAGTTCCTTGGGCGTCTCCAGAAACAGCTCGACCTAACACCCGAGCAGCACGATCGAATCGCCCACCTCCTCCGCGACAGCAATCAGCGCACGAAGCCCTACTGGGATCCCGTCGCCGCGAAGATGAAGGAAGAGGTCCGCACCGTGACAGAGAGTATCCGCGCCGAGTTGACCCCGGAGCAGAGCGCCAAATTCGATGTCGAGCTAAAGGCCACCCGCTCCCCCAAGAAGCTGGACCCCGACCGCAAGGAGAAAAAGCCCGGCTCTACGAACGCCCCGCCGGCCAAGGCCAAGCAGAAGCTTTCATCCTCCCCCTCCTCCGTCACAAACGCCCCGCCGAAAACCGCCGCTCCAGTAGACAACGTATTGACTCACGGCTAAATGTTACCGGGGGCAGGGGACCGTCAGGTCTTCGTTGACTCACGATCTAGTTTACCCAAGGCAGTGAAGAATTTCTTCAGCTTGGCCTCAATCCTTTTCTTCAACTCGTAGGGATCCATCCCGGCGTGC
>CALQJI020000048.1 GCA_943330855.2 Klebsiella pneumoniae | reverse complement strand
GCGGAACTGCAACTTGAGCGTGTGCTCGCCAGCCGGGAGCGCAAAGCCGCGCATCCAGTAATTCACCGGCTGGCTTTCGATTCGCTGACCCGCGACCACGGTGTGCCAGCCCGGAAACCACGCCTCGTTCAACACGAGCAGGCCCGGATGGGAGAGCTGGCATTTGACTTCGATTTCGCTGTGCCGGAAGCGAAGGGTGGAAGCGCTGCCCGTTGCCTCGCCCGTTGTCAGCGCAGGCGACGGCAAGGCGGACTCGATGACGCCCTCGCGTGGGAGATCGAGCCGGTTGGTGACGGCGGCCAAGGCTTCTTCAGGCCGGCCAACCAAGCGCGGTTGAAACGTAATCCAAAGTCGCGGCACCGGGTTGGTGTTCACTAGGACGGCCCCGGTGCGAAGGTCCAACGCCAGGTTCAAACTCAGATTAGGAGTGGAGAAATATGGCTGGGCATAGAACCCCGGGGCCAGTGAAGCGTTGAGGAACGGGGAAGCCTCGGCGCCAGCCGCACGGTGTAGGTAATTCCACGGCCGCCTCAGGAACAGCGCGGTGTAGGAATCCACATGGGTCCAACCGTCGCGCATTCCCAAATTCGGCGGCACCAGATCGCTTGGCCCCATCACCCGGAGCGGAAAACCTGACTGCGAGGCGGACTGCAGGTCCCGCAACTGTTTCGCCACGGAAAATTCGTAGGTGGCGGCGAAGACCACCTTGTATGAATAGAGGAGGGCATACCGGGCATAGGCCCCGGACAGTTCCGTGATCTGCAGCCCCACCCAGAGGAGCAGCGCCGCGAGTGACACCACGGAAACCCGGCCGCTGCGGCGCTTCCAAACATAAATCGCCCCCGCTGCCACAAGTAGCGCCGTCATGGGTGCTGCCCTTCCGATCTGCGCTGGTGGACCCTCGTATGGATACCTTCCCATCAATCCAGCCATCAATATGCCGACGGTCGCCAGCCCAGCCCAAGGCAGCGCGGGCGACGGTCTCGAACGGCTCAGAAATAGGGCGGCGGCAGTTGTCAGTGCCAGCATGGGCAGGACGTTGGTGCGTGCCGGCAGCCGGAAGGAACTGGCTCCGGGAAGGAAGTCGAAGCAGAATCGGAAGAGCCAACTCTCCTGCCCAAACGAAAACCAAAACGCGAGCGCGCCCATGAACAGCAGCCCTCGCATGGCGATGCTTCGCAGCATGGCCAAGCCGATCAGTCCCGGCACGGTCCACGCGAAGCCCAGTTGATAATTATGCTCCCAATTGATCTGGCGCATCGGTGGGTTCGTTACGATTCCAAAAGCTGAGTCGGACCCAAATTGCCCAAAGGAAGCGGACTTCAGCGTGGCAGCCTGCCGGTTCCCCTCGGCAATCAGGTCCAGAAAGGGCAGCCACGCAATCGCGGAAACGCCCGCCGCGAGCAGCAACGCTGCGCCAAGCCCCGTGATGATTCGCGGGAGTCGTTTCCAAGCAATCGCGGGTGCGCGTCGAAACAGCAGTCCGGTGAGCAACAATCCAAGGCCAAAAACGGTGTTCCAGAATACCTGCGGGTGTCCGGTTAGAAACTGGAGCGCCAGCAACACTCCAAGCGTGCCGATCCGCCGAGTCGTGGGGCGCAGCCGGAGTTTAACCAGCGCGCCCAACAGCATCGGGAGATAGCACAGCCCGGCGAAATAGAACGTGTGTCCAACCAGCAACCGCCCGCCAAATCCCATCGAGGCCAGGAGCGCACACCCCGCCAGCAAACCAAAAACGCCACGCCCGCCAAGTTGCCGGCAAAGTAGGTGCATCCCCAAAATCAACAGAAACGAGTGCAGACCAATGAACATTCCCGGGCCGACAACTTTACCCACGAGCAGCAGATAGGTCGGCGGATAGCACACAGCGCTCTGCAAATCGGAGACATACGGACGACCCAGTCCCACGTGCGGGTTCCACCACGGAAGTTCGCCCGCCATAAGACCCGCCTTCAAAAAGTGCAGATTGGGCTCGCCGTGCAAGACCCAGTCGATTGTCTCCGTGAATGGGTGCGCCCCCAGCACCATGAACAACGCAAACAGCAAAGCGCTGACGCAGGCAAACGCGCTGGCTGGCAATAGCCGCCACCGGGCAGCAAACAAGCCGTGACACCACGAAGGTTCAGCAAGGTCCGGCACGGAACTCATAACTCCCGAAACTCTCCCCACTGCTTTGGCGTAACACAAGGCATGTCATGCGGCAGAGGCCGTCGGGGGCGCATTCGAGGAGTGCCCCGGAGCGCGGCATTCCAGAACGCAGCGGGTGATTCGCATGAGGCTTTGGGGGCACAGCCCGGAGGCTACGTGCGACGGCTGCGGGAGGGACGCCCGCGCTCCGGTCCGTGGGGGTCTCGATGCCGAAACCACCGCCGCCTTTTTCACCACCTTTGCCGCCCTTGCCACCGAGTCCGCCCGGAGGCGGGCCTTTGCTCGGTTCGGTGTTTTGCTTCGGAGCCGGAGCTAGAGCTGATGCGACACCACCGGGCTTCTTGCCCGTCGGCACGGCGGTGAGAATGGAGCGTCTCGACGGGGCGCAGGCTCCGAGACCGAGTGCCAGCCCGAACGACAGCAAGGGGAGAGCAACGGGTTTGGTCGGAGAGTTGTTCATCAGCTCACTTGCGTTCGTGCGCGAGGAACCACTCGTAGAGCTTCGGGTTGTTGTAGGTCGCCGTCCACGAGTCGTGGCCCGCCTCGGGATAAACCGTGAGTTCCAGTTCCTTCACGCCGGCTTTCTTGAGAGCCGCGATCATGCGCTCCGACTCCGCGAGCACCACCACTCCGTCTTTCGCACCATGAAACGCCCAGACCGGCAGCGACTTCAGCGTGTCTGACTTCGTGCGCGACGCCAGCAAGATGTCAATCCGCTCGGCGACTACGCCAGCGTGTGGTTCGGCGCGGTGCTGCGCGGGGACATCAACCGCATCGTCGTCGGCGCGAACTCGAACATTCAGGACAACGCCGTCGTGCATCTCGCCGACGACTTCCCCTGCCTCATCGGCGAGTGGGTCACCGTGGGCCACTCCGCCATTATCCACGCCTGCACCGTCGGCGACGAATGCCTCATCGGCATGGGCGCGACGATTCTCGACGGCGCGGAGATCGGCGCGCAAAGCATCGTGGGCGCGAACGCGCTCGTGACCGGCGGGACGAAGGTGCCGCCCGGCTCGCTCGTGCTCGGCTCGCCCGCGAAGGTGGTCCGCGCGCTCACTCCGGAGGAACGGGCCGGTTTGAAATACTGGGCGGAGAAATACGTCGGCAACGGTGCCTTCTGCCTCAAGCACGGCCTCAACGTCGGTGCGCCGCTGCCGACGTGAATGGAAGCCCCCTGTTGCCCCGGACCCTTACGGGAACGAGTCTCAAAAGCTCCAGTTCAGTCCGGCGCGGAGCAGGATTGTCCCAGACAGCTTGAGCCGCGCGCGGGCGGTGCCGGCGTCCTGTTCCAAAGCCTGCATCCAGTGGTAAGTGCCCGCCGCGCTCACGCTCCAGGCCGGCGAGAGCCGGTAGGTCAACCCGCTCTCCACGTAGCTGCCCCAACGGCCGCCCAGCACCTCGCTGCGCCCTTGGTTGAGCTGCGTGGCCGTAACCACGCCTGCGATGCTCGTGGTGTCGTTGACCGAGAACTCACTGCGGACCAGTGACATTGCCAGCCCACCGCCCCCGTGAACCGTCCACTGCCCCAGATCCGCCTCGAAGCTCGGCCCCAGCCGGAAGCCGAACAAATCCCCGCGCAACTCCCGCGTGCCCGTCGTCACCGCTCCGCTGGCCAGCGTAGTGGGAGCGAGGCGCGTGGGCGCATCGCCGATGGACGGCTCCGCCCCGGTGCCGGTGAACGGACCGACGTAGGCTGGGGGCGTGGCCGGCAGAATGATGGGCGGCGCACCCGGAATGGTGTAGCGGTCGGCGATGACGGTGGCGTCCGTCGCCAGCGTGCGCTGGTCCCGGATGCCGAAGGGCACGTGCGTGAAGTGGAAATCCAACCCCCAGCGGCAACCCGCCGCCGTGCCCAACTCGCGCCGGTAGCCGAACTCGTAGCCGGCGGAACTTCCCGCCTTGGCCCCCAGCGCCTGCCCGGTCGCGAGCACGCTGGCGCTGTGCAGTTCGAGCTGTGTCCCGCCGCTCACCACTTGGGCGGTGCGGTCCGTGTAGCCGAAGAAGGTCGTCAGCCCCAGCCCGTTGCCGGTGCTGTCCACCCGGTTGAAGCCGTCGTCGTAGAAATGCTCCGCGCCCGCCGTGGCTGGGCCGGGGTCCGTCTGCCGGGCCAGACCGCCGAGGCGGGTGAAGTCCGCCTGCACGCCCCACAGCCACGCGGGCCCGAGGGTGAAGCGGTTGGGAGCAGGGGCGTCGGCGGCCTGGCCGGACGAGGCGAGCAGGACGCCCAAGCCGGGCGCGAGGAAACGTTTCAGCATGGGAAAAACTCAGTTTGAAAGCCCCAGGATGCGGTAGTAGCGGCTCCCGCCGGTGATCGGGTGCCGGCGCGTCTTGGGGGCCCCGTTGTCCAGCCACACGGTCGTCGCCCCTGATGCGGTCAGCAGGCCCTCGGCCGTTTCCCATTGCATCGGCGTGGCCACGGCATCGGCGTATTGCACTACGTAGCGCCGGCCGGCGGTGGAGGGGAACTCGACGAGGAAACTGCCGTTGGCCAGCTGCAGGTAGCGAGTCGCCGGCGTGCCGGCGGTCTGCGCGGGCTGCGGGGCCTCCGGTTTCAGCCGCTCACTGGCCACGGCGTAGAAGGTCAGGTTGGCCAGTGCGGCGGGATTGCGTGAGGGCACGAAGAACTCCAGCACGGCGGACATCGTCTCCCCGCGCGCCACCGTGTGGCTGAAGCGCACATAGGGCGGCTCGCTGGTCCCGGCCATGTTCTGGGTCAGCCGCACGCCACTCGGCAGGCCCTCCGGGAAGATCATCAGCCCGCCGATTCTCCCGGGCCAGGTGTTGCGGAGGCTCACCTTCACCTCAAAGGCGCTGGTCTGCGGGTTGAACACCGCCGCGTGGGTCACGGTGACCTCCACCTCGACCGCCTCCACGCCCGGGGGCGGGGGCGTCTCCGTGGGCAGCGCGCCCACCAGGGTGAGGGCGCTCAACGGGCGGGATGCGACGGCGGCGACCACGGTCGGGGCCAGGTTGGCGACGTTGACTGAGCCGACCACGTCCATCACCACGAAGCGGTCCCCGCCCCCGGTGGTGCCGTTGGCGACGCCGCCTGCTCCAGTCAAGGTCGCGGCCCAGCCCGGCAGCGCCGTGGCCAGCAGCCCGAGGCAGAGAACCCATGCGGCGCAAGGGCCGCGCGGTGCGCGGCCTTGTTCCCCGCAAACCAAATGGAGGCACGAGGCCGACCGCAGGTCGGCCCTACCGGCCGCGCGGTGCGCGGCCGAGGCGGACGGAATGGCAGACCGCGACCGACCCCAGATCGGCCCAACCCGGTGGAGAGGGAGGAAGGTGTTCATGGCTCAGGGTGCGACAGGTTCCAGCCGCCGGTTACTTCTGCGCCGCCGACTTCACGAGAGCCTCCAGCGCGGCCACGCGCGCTTCCAGACTCGCGTTCTGTTTCTCCAACGTCTGAATCCGGGCTTCGGCCGTCACGCTGCCGTCGGCAATCGTCCCGGAGGCCCCCCCACTGGCCAGCAGCTTGGGGCTGGTCACGTGCGCGCGAGGGATCCCGGTGCTGGTTGGTATCAAGCCCTGCATGGCCACCGGGTCGCCGTTGATACGCAGGCCGGAAGCATCGTAGGTGAGCACCTGCGTGGGCACCCCATCGCCATCCACCGCCGCGACCAGCCGGAAGCCGCCCGTGGCCCGCACGGCGAATTCGTTCGCGACCGTGGAGGGGAAGACGGCGTCCGTGGAGTCGGCCCAGACGAACGCACCGTCATGCAATGCCAATGCCTCAGCCCGCGTGCCAGCGGCGAAGCTAGCGATGCCTTGAGCCTTGTTCTGGCCTCCGCCCAGCACCATTGATCTCAAGCCGCTGGCGGTGTTCTGGACGCCGCCGCCGAGGAAGGAATAGCGACCGCTGTTGGTGTTCCCAGAGCCGCCGCCGAGGAAGGAATAGTCACCGCCGTTGGTGTTCCCATACCCGGCGCCGAGGAAGGAATAGCCACCGCTGTTGGTGTTCCCAGAGCCGCCGCCGAGGAAGGAATAGTCACCGCCGTTGGTGTTCCCAGAGCCGCCGCCGAGGAAGGAATAGTCACCACTGACGGTGTTCACGTCGCCGCCGCCGAGGAAGGAACTTTCGCCGCTGGCAGTGTTCAGGTAGCCGCCACCGAGAAATGAATAGTCACCGCGGTTGGTGTTCTGGTGGCCGCCGCCGAGAAATGAATAGTCACCGCTGTTGGTGTTCCCATACCCGCCACCGAGGAAGGAATGCTCACCGCTGGCAGTGTTCAGGTAGCCGCCTCCGAGAAATGAATAGTCGCCGCCGTTGGTGTTCCCATACCCGGCGCCGAGGAAGGAATGGTCACCGCTGTTGGTGTTCCTTTCGCCACCACCGAGGAAGGAACTGTTGCCGATGGCGGTGTTCCCAGAGCCGCCGCCGAGGAAGGAAAGGAGACCGCTGGCGGTGTTCTGTTGGCCGCCTGCAATCGAGGCGCCCACTCCCGTGAGGGTGTTCCCATACCCGCCGCCGAGAAATGAATAGTCACCGCTGTTGGTGTTCCCATACCCGCCGCCGAGGAAGGAAAGGATACCGATGGCGGTGTTCTGTTGGCCGCCTGCAATCGAGGCGCCCACTCCCGTGAGGGTGTGGCCGGTGCCCACGCTGAGCCGGGTGGCCGCCAGATCTCTGGTCGTGATGTCGCCGTTGATACGCAGGCCGGAAGCATCGTAGGTGAGCACCTGCGTGGGCACCCCAGCGCCATCCACCGCCGCGACCAGCCGGAAGCCGCCCGTGGCCCGCACGGCGAACTCGTTCGCGACCGTGGAGGGGAAGACGGCGTCCGTGGAGTCGGCCCAGACGAACGCACCGTCATGCAATGCCAATGCCTCAGCCCGCGTGCCAGCGGCGAAGCTAGCGACGCCTTGAGCCTTGTTCTGGAAGCCGCCCAGCACCATTGATCTCAAGCCGCTGGCGGTGTTCTGGACGCCGCCGCCGAGGAAGGAATAGTCACCGCTGTTGGTGTTCCCGGAGCCGCCGCCGAGGAAGGAGCTGTAGCCGCTGTTGGTGTTCCTTTCGCCGCCGCCGAGGAAGGAACTCTGGCCGCTGACGGTGTTCCCATCGCCGCCGCCGAGGAAGGAAAGCTCGCCGCTGTTCGTGTTCCCATACCCGCCGCCGAGGAAGGAAAGGTTACCTCTGGCGGTGTTCACTTGGCCGCCGCCGAGGAAGGAACTGTGGCCGCTGTTAGTGTTCCCGGAGCCGCCACCGAGGAAGGAACTGTTGCCGCTGTTGGTGTTCCTGATGCCGCCGCCGAGGAAGGAATAGTTACCGCTGGCGGTGTTCCTTTGGCCACCACCGAGGAAGGAAAGGATACCAGTGACGGTGTTCACGTCGCCGCCGCCGAGGAAGGAACTGTTGCCGGTGGCGGTGTTCACAGAGCCGCCTCCGAGAAATGAATAGTCGCCGCTGTTCGTGTTCCCATACCCGCCACCGAGGAAGGAAAGCTCGCCGCTGTTCGTGTTCATATTGCCGCCGCCGAGGAAGGAACCTGGGCCGCTGGCGGTGTTCCCAGAGCCGCCGCCGAGGAAGGAATAGTTACCGCTGTTGGTGTTCCCAGAGCCGCCGCCGAGGAAGGAATAGTCACCGCCGTTCGTGTTCCCATACCCGGCGCCGAGGAAGGAACCTTTGCCGCTGGCGGTGTTCTCGATGCCGCCACCGAGGAAGGATTCGATGCCGCTGGCAGTGTTCCTGTTGCCGCCGCCGAGGAAGGATTCGATGCCGCTGGCAGTGTTCCTGATGCCGCCGCCGAGGAAGGAAAGCTCGCCGCTGTTCGTGTTCCTATTGCCGCCGCCGAGGAAGGAACCTTGGCCGCTGGCGGTGTTCCTATTGCCGCCGCCGAGGAAGGAACCTTGGCCGCTGGCGGTGTTCTGTTGGCCGCCTGCAATCGAGGCGCCCACTCCCGTGAGGGTGTGGCCGGTGCCCACGCTGAGCCGGGCGGCCGCCAGATCTCCGGTCGTGATTTTGCCGGCATCAATGCCGCTGGCGAGTTTGGCGTTTCCCACCATGCCGACGAGTTCGCCGGCCTTGCCCGCGAAAAGCGCGTAAGGCACCGGCAGCAGCGCGCGCCGACCGCCAAGGGATTCGAAACCGGCGGTGCTGGTGTTGGTGCGCACCAACACCTCCAGCCAGTAGTCCCGTCCGTCCCAAACCACGCCCAACGGCCCAAAGTCCAGCGCGGTGGAGAAAAAGCCGTTGGTCACGCCCTGCGCGGCCTGGTCTAGGGTGGCGACTGGTGTGGGGAGGGTCGCGCTGTTGAAGAGCGAGTAACGCAGGTCGTAACTGCCGTTGGCGGGTCGGCCGTCCTGAAAGAGCTTGCCCTGATAGGGAATGGCCTGCGTCTGAGCGCGGGCGGAGGACACGAGGCCGACAAACAGGAGGGCGGCGGTGGCAAAAAAAGACGACCGCATGGCAACAGGGAAAACGTTCATAGGTCAGATAAGTTAAGGTTCGGAGTGCGAAAAAAAGCCCGGGAATTATAGTGGGATTCCCGCACTAAATAGGATCTAGGCAGCATTCCCGAGTCCTGTGCAAGAGGTTTTTCAGTTTTAGGCCACCGGTTCTCCGCGTTTCCGGGGATGCGGGGGTGAGGCATCACCCCCGGGCCCATTCAACGGCCGTGTCCCCGTTTTGGTCCATTTCCCTGTCTCGAGCCCAAAAACGGCCATGGGATCGTCCTCCCGCGCCTTGGGATCGAGGTCCCACGGTCTGGGAGCCTCCTCCCACGCCGTGGGATCGTCCTCCTCTGCCGTGGGACCACGATCCTTCGCCTTGGGATGGTCCTCCCGCGCCTTGGGATCGCGGTCCCACGGCGTGGGATCGCGGTCCCACGGTCTGGGATCGCGGTCCCAAGGCGGGGGAAGCCGGCTTTGGGGTCCGGAGAGGCCCGGGTGAGGGCGGCCGGGCTGGGGGAGAGGCGGGGCGCCGCATCTCCCGGAGAGAAGTCCCCTTCCCGCCGACGAGGTAAGCTTATTTATCCTTATTTATCCTAGAAACAGCAGTTAACGCAAAGGCGCAAAGGCGCAAAGGCGCAGAGAGGAAGGAATTGGATTGAGTTACCAAGCTGAAACGCTTTCACCTGCGCGGTGAGGTCGGGAGCGAAGCTAGCCCAGTCGGTTTTCTTTGCGGCCCCGCGTCTTTGCGTCTTGGCGTTAAAATTCAACTGCCGGATTTAGGTTTATCCTTATTTATCCACCGCCCCGGCGCGCCCGGGGACAGGAACGGGGCTTGACATTGTTAAAACAAGTGATATACTATGTAACATGATCTAATAGCATCAGCCGTTCTGATTGCTTGAAGGTTAGAAACCAAAATATGGATAAAAATAAAGATACAACCAGTGGTTGTCCCATGGGTATGCCCCTTTCAGGGCAGTGGGTCAGCCGAAACCTAAACCGTCTGGAGGTGCCCCGTGCGTAGTCCAAACGAGCTGGAGCAATCCCTGAAGGACCTCCTCGCCGCGTGGGAGCGGCTGGCCCCGGCCGATAGCTTCGCCGGCCTCACGCACGCCGAGTTCAAGGCCGCGGTGCAAGCGTCCTTCAGTGCCCGCACGCGCCTGCAGGAGCTGCGGCTGGATTTCCACCAGTGGCTCCTGCAGCGGGAGCTGGCCGATGTGGTGTCCAGTGAGAGATACCAGCAGGTGGTCTTGGGCATCCGCTGCCACCCGGGGCACGGGAACAACTCCTCGGTGTTGCGCGCGGTGGGCTATGTCACCGAGCTGGAACGGGCCAGCGGCCTAGGCCGCACGGAAGACCCGGAGACACCACCGCTCCCGCCGCCCGCCGCCACCTGATGCCGAGCGCGGGTGAAGTTCGGTAGAATGGGAGAGGGGGCGTTGGGTGAACGCCCCCTTCCTCGGACGCGGGGAGTGGAAGGAGAAACACCGCCTCTACTTCCGCTCGTGCGCGAGGAACCACTCGTAGAGCTTCGGGTTGTTGTAGGTCGCCGTCCACGAATCGTGGCCCGCCTCGGGATAAACCGTGAGTTCCAGTTCCTTCACGCCGGCTTTCTTGAGAGCCGCGATCATGCGCTCCGACTCCGCGAGCACCACCACTCCGTCTTTCGCACCATGAAACGCCCAGACCGGCAGCGACTTCAGCGCGTCTGACTTCGTGCGCGACGCCAGCAAGATGTCAATCGTGTTGCCGCCGCCGCAGATGGGCGCGACCGCCGCGAACCGCTCCGGGGCCTTCGCGAGCAACGCCCATGAGCCATAACCGCCCATGCTCAGGCCGGTGAGATACACGCGGCGCGTGTCCGCCTTGTGGCTGGCGATGACGCTGTCCAACAGAGCGAGCAAATCCTCCGCGTTCCAGCGCTCGCCGACAGCACACTGCGGCGAGACGACGATGAAGTTCTCGGCTGCCAGCTTCGTGGCGGCCTCGCGGCTCTTCCGGGCCTCGTCGGTCTCGGTCTTCGGCACCGGCGGAACTTTCTTCACCAGCTTCGGCGGGCCGTGAACGGCGACCTGCGCGAGGTTCGTCCCACGCTCGCCCGCGCCGTGGAGGAAGAGGATGACCGGCCACTGTTTCGTGGCCTTCGCGTCGTAGCCCGGCGGCAGGTAGAGCAGGTAGCCGAGTTCCGTTTTCTTGGTGGACTGCGTCTGGAACTTCTGGCGCGTTTGCATAAGCTCGGGGTCGGGGGTTTGGGCGGCGGCGAGAGTGGCGACGGCGAGCCAGCAGCTCGCGGTGCAAAGGCTGCGGAACGAAGGCAGGAGGTAGTGTGTCATAGGAACGAGCGCAAGTATTGCGGAGCGCGATGGCGGAGGCAAGCGGGCGCAACTGGGGCAGCCCCCAGTGACCTTCCACGAGATACAGACAACCACCGAATTCTGCGTCAAACCGTGACCGCTACGAAGCGGCTGAAAACCAATGCGGCTACTCCACCACGGCGCGGTAGAAGCGGCGCAAGGCATTCGTGGCGGTCGGGTCGGCGAAGGGGAAGAAGCCACCTTCGGGCACGGGATTCGTGGCGAGGGGGGTCCAGACGCGTAGGTCCATTGAGCCTTGAATGACCACGTTGCTGGTGCCGGGGCCGGAGGTGAGGAAGCGGAGTTCGCCGAAGGACGTGCGGGTCAGGCCGGCGATGCTCAGGCCGGGCGTTATGTTCAGGACCACGCCGCCGCTGGCTCCGTTGTAGCCGTCCACGGCGATGAGGTAGGTCACGCCGGCGGTCGCGGCGAAGGTGAGGCGGCTGTTGAAGTTGATGCCCGCGCCGTCGTCGTTGGCGGCGAGGAGAGTCAGGTTGGTCAGCACGGTGCCGGTATAGACGGCGAGGAGGGTGTCGAAATTGCTGCCGATGGTGTCCACGGTCACTGTGGCCGAGGCGGGGGCAGTCCAGGCAAACCAAAGCGAGTGGCCGCCGACGTTGCCCGCGTGGAACGGTTCGCCCGGCTCGCGGGTCGCGCCCAAGGTGGAGCCGAGCAGGCGGCCACCGCCGCCGGGGATGACGCGCGGCTGGGCGAAGGCGTCTTGGACTGAGTTGACGACCAGCTTGGCAGAGGCGCTGACCACGGTGGCCGTGCCGTCGCTGACGACGACGGAGTAGCTGCCGGCGGCGCTGGGCTGGAGATTGGCGAGGGTGAGCGTCGCGCTGGTGGCTCCGGGGATTGGGAAGCCGTCGAAGCGCCACTGGTAGGTGAAGGGGCCGGAGCCGCGTGGGGTAACGGCGAAGGTAACGGAGCCGCCGGTGTTGGCTACGGCATCATTGAGACCGGTGAGAAGGATAGGTCCCATCACCACGGTGTGGGAGCCGCCAGCCGCGATGGCCGTGACTCCACTCAAGCCTGCGGGAACGCTCGTCTGGCCAGAGAAGTTGGCTCCCCACGCCACCACCGTGCCATTATTCCTCAAGGCCACGGTATGGGCGGGGAACGGGCCCGCTCCGGCATTGGCCGCGATGGCTACCACGCCGCTCAAGCCGACGGGAATAGTCGTCTGGCCATTGCCATTGTATCCCCATGCCAACACCGTGCCATCGCTCTTCAAGGCCACGGTGTGGGAGTAGCCAGCCGCGATTGCCGACACCCCGCTCAAGCCGCTAGGAAGGCTCGTCTGGCCGAAGGAGTTGTTTCCCCACGCCACCACCGTGCCATCGTTCTTGAGTGCCAAGCTGTTGTTCTCGCCAGCGGCAACAGCAACGACGCCGGAAAGTCCGAAGGGAATGCTAATCTGGCCACTGCCATTGTTTCCCCAGCCAACGACTGTCCCATCGTTCTTGAGCGCCAAGCTGTCGTTCGGACCGGCGGCAATGGCCACGACCCCAGAAAGTCCAAAGGGAATGCTAATCTGGCCTGAAGAATTTGCTCCCCAGCCAACGACAGTCCCGTCGCTCTTGAGCGCCAAGCTGTGGTATTGACCGGCGGCAATGGCCACGACGCCGGAAAGTCCGAAGGGAAAGTTAATCTGGCCTGAAGAGTTGGCACCCCAGCCCACCACCGTGCCATCGCTCTTGAGCGCCAAGTTGTGGCTCTCGCCTACAGCGATTGCAACCACATCGGACAAGCCTACCGGCACATTCGTCTGACCCTGGTCGTTGCTTCCCCACGCCAGCACCACGCCGCCGCCCATGCTCAGTTTCGCCACGCTGGTCGCATTGCCTTCCGCATTGCTCACCCGCACGCGATAGCTGCCGATGTCGGTGGTGCGAACATTCGGGATGGCCAGCGTGGCGCTGGTCGCGCCGGGAATCGTCACGCTGTTCTTCTCCCACACGTAGTTCAGCGGCCCGCTGCCCACCGCCGCCACGCTCAACCGCGCGGTCGCTCCCTGCGCCACCCGCGTCGGGTGCGGTGGCACGACGATGTAGGGCTGGCCGACGACGCTGACCAATCCGCCCAGCGTCACGTCCGGCAGCGTCTCGGCCTCCGGGTCATTGCCGGAAAAAGTGGGCAACAGCGACCGGATAGAACGGCTACCATCGAACATCCGCGCGAAGTTCACGCTGATTTGCGGCTGTTCATTGGCGGTGAGCACCGCGTTGAGCGAGCCCTTCAAGTCGAGCAGGGTTTGGCGGAACTGCTCCTCGCCGTCGTAGTCGTCCGCGTTGAGGTTCAGCAGGCGGCGCGTCCCCGGCGGACGGCTGCGGAGGGAGCCGGAGCCTTGCACATAGGCGTCAATGCCCGCCTCGATGGCCGCGCGCGCGGGGGCGAGCTGCGCGAGGTCGCTGAAGGTGAGCAGTTGGGGATGGTCCTGCAAAATCCGCTGGAGGCTGAGGGCGTCGTTCGTGGAGAGCGATTTGAAGGTGGTGAGCAGCGTGGAGAGGTTCCAACTGCTGCTGTGATGGACGGTGTATTGGCCGAGGTGGAGCAGCGCGCGGCCCATCCAGAGGTCGCCTTGGTCCACGTCCACGGGGGTTCCGCTGCCAACTGGTCCCAAGCCCGCCTCGGCCTTGGTGACGCTCACCATGAAGTCAGGCTGGGAAATCCGGGCGAGGTTCGTGAGCGCGCCGAGGATTTCGGGCAGGGCGTTGGTGCGCAGGTTCGCCGGCAACTCATCGGTGTTCACGCCAGCGGGAGCCACGAGGCCCTTTACGTCGCGGGTGGCGGTGGCCTGCCAGTTATACGGGTCGCGTCCGGTCGGGGAGACGAGCAGCCGGTTCAGGAAGTTCGTCGTGGCCGGTTGGTTGGCCAAGTTCGCCAAGCGGGTGACTGCTTGGAAGAAGTTCGCCGTCTCGTGCGCCGGGGCCAGCCCGACAGCGGCCCCGAACGTGGCCGCTGCGGAGATGAGGTTTGGATTGGTGCGCAAGGTCAGGGCGGCACGACCGCTGCCGACGAGGGCGTCGGCGGTGGAGTTGGGAGCCGGGGCGCTGCCCAGCGTGAGGGCGGCTGTGGCGCTGTTGGTCGCACCCACGAAGCCGGTCACGGTCACGGAGTAGGTCGTGGTGGAGGTTGGTCAGCGCCAGAAAGAAGTTGGTCGCGCCGGAGATGGGGGAGGCGTTCCTGAGCCATTGGTAACTGAACGGCGGCGTGCCGCTGGCCCCCACGGTGAAGACGGCGGAACCGCCCGCGCGACCGGTTAGGTTCTTGGGCTGCGTGACCACCAGTGGCGGGGTGAAGGCGGGATAGACCTTCGCGTGAAAGCGTGGGGCGGACACCGTGCGGTTCAGATTGGTGTAGGTGCATCGGAAGTTGTAGCTGCCGTCGTCGGCCAGTCGGAGGTTGGGGCGAGTGTAGGTGAGGCTGGTTGCTCCGGGGATGGCCTGCCCCTTAAACGACCATTGGATGCCCGTCGGGCCAACGCCGGCCGGGACAGCGGCGGTCAAGGTGACGGTGCCCCCCACCAAGACGGCCGCCGGGCTTTGGCGAATGACCGGCAAGGCAGTCACCGAAAGCACCGTGTCGGTGCTGGTGGCGGAGCCGGTGGCGTTCGCGACCAGCACGCTGTAGGCCCCGGCATCGGTCGCCTTGGTGGCCCCGACGAAGAAAGAACTGTTGGTGGCCCCGGTGATGGCCAGACCGTTTTTGCGCCACTGGTGCGTGCGCGGGAAATCGCCGCTGGCACTCACCGTGAACAGGACCGACTCCCGCTCAAGAATCGTGAGCGGCCCCTGCCCGAAGGAGAAGCCGCTCTGGCGCGAGACGAGCAAGCTGGAGGGCGTCGTCGCGGCATTCGCAGCCACAGCCAGCAGCGAGAGCAACAGCACCAGTCGGCGGGCGGTAATTGTGTTTTTCATAAAGCGATGGTTTAGGGGTTCGGGGTTCCGCGAGTTGAGGGTTCGCCAGCCAGCCAGACGCGGAGCGGGACGGGGCCGGCTTGCGCCTCCAGTTCGAGCTGCCCGTCGGCACGCAAGCGTCCGGTGGCCAGCGTTCTGGCCGGGCCATCTGCGGGCTGCTGGGAGAGGTTTTCAAGCCGCCATGCCTTCATTCCATCGGGCGTCACCTGTCCCACGGCTAAAACGGTAACTGGCTGACGGCGGACCGTGACTCGCACCAGACGTAACTCCCACGCGTGCTCGCGCCGGCTGTGCTCGATGATGCGTTGCAGATGGGCTAGGGCGGCCGGGAGGCGCTCCACGGAATCGAGTTCCACGCTCACGCCGGTGAGGATCGCCTTGGGCAGCAACCCGACCCGGAACAGCCCGCGCTTCTCGTATTCCGTGGCGAGTTGCTCAATCCGCAGGACGGCGACGGGCGCACCCTGGCCATCGGCATAAAGGGGCATCACAAAGCGCCGAGCATCCGTCGGCGGCAGAACAGCGCCAACGGGAGCCGCCTGACCGCAGGCGAGACTCAACAGCGCAAAGCCAAATATCAGGGATGGCAACCTCACGGCAGAGTTCTTCTTTGTATTGTGATACGAGGCGCGCAACGGTGGGTAATGTCAATTCTCAGTTCCGCGCTTCGCGCCCCACGGGCGCATCTTGACACTGCCCTTGAACACCTGTGACCCGTAGCGCAGGCGTCCCGCCCGCAGCAGCCGCGCGAAGGCAGGGGGCTGTGAACTTTCATGCCCTTGCGCGAATCACCCGCTGCGGCCCGGAGTGCGCGCTCCGGTGGGCAGTGCCTCCGAATGCCCCCCAAGACGCAGCGCACGCAGATGCCTCGCTTGACAAGCCATTGTCGCGCCGATTGAGTCACAGGCGTGAAGCACGCCCCAATATCCCTCGCCTGTCTCTTCGCGGTCTGGCTCGCGTGCGGCGCGTTCAGCCTCGTGGTCGTCAGCCCGGTGTTTGCCGCGGACAAACCAGAGAAGCCTGCTACCGCCGCGACCCTCAGCGTCACCGGCAAGTGGACCTACACGCTCGAAGTCTCGCTCGACACCTCGGTTGATCTCACCGCCGAGTTCAAGCAGGACGGCGAGCACGTCACCGGCTCCGTCACGGTGCAGGAAATGAAGACCGCGATTGAGAAGGGCAAGTTCAAGGACGGCCAGCTCACCTTTGAAATCCCCCGCGAGTATGGCGGCGTGAAGTTCACCTCGCGCTACACCGGCAAGCTCGTCGGCGACAAGCTCACCGGCAAAATCGTCTCCGGCGCCGCGCCGGTGGAGCGCACCTACGAGTGGAGCGCCAAGCGTGCGAAGCCGGACGCCAAACCCTAAAGCTGAGTTCAACCACTGACCTGCACTAATGAAAACGGGGAATGTGACAGCAGCAGATTTTCCAATCAGGTCGGCAGTCCCCGGCCAGTTCGGGCAGTTCGGATTAGTGCCAGTCAGTGCCGGTTAGTGGTTCAATCCTCTCATGAAAAAATCCCCCGTGGTCTCCACCGACTTCACCGCCGCCCTCGAATCGCTTTACTCCGCCGTCCTCGCCGACGTGTTGGATTCGCTGGGCTACCGTTACCAGGCGTTGCCCGCGCACATCCGCCCGCTCACGCCCGCGAAGAAGATTTGCGGCCGCGTCTTCCCGGCGATGGCGCGCGCGACCTACAAGCTTCCCGCGAAGCCTTACGAGCTGGAAATCGCCGCCGTGGACGCGCTCGTGCGCGGCGACGTGCTCGTGGTGGACGCGGGTGAGGACCAATCATGCGCGTTGTGGGGCGAACTGCTCACCACCGCGTGCCTCGCCAAGGGCGCGCGCGGCGTGGTGATGACCGCCTGCACGCGCGACATGTGGAAGATTCGCGACCTGAACTTCCCCGTCTATGGCATCGGCTGGCATCCGGGCGACAGCAAGGGCCGGCTCGATGTCATCACCGTCGGCGAACCCATCAGCATCGGCGGCGTGCGCGCCCGGCGCGGCGACTGGCTGCTCGGCGACGAAGATGGCGTGGTCATCATCCCGCAGGAAGTCGCCGCAGAAGCCATCCGCCTCGCGCAGGAAAAAGTCTCCGGCGAGAACGTTGTCCGCGAGGAGTTGGCCCGTGGCGTCCCCGTGGGCGAAGTGTTCCGCAAGTATGGAATCTTGTGAAATGGCGAAGGGGGAATGCCGAATGGTGAATCCGCCGTTCGTCACCCCTTAAGCCAGGCGCACCCCTGCCTAAGATTCGACATTCGCAATTCGTAATTCGCCATTCCTATGCGTGTTCTTGTCGCCGGCCTCTTCCACGAGACCCACACGTTCCTCGCCGGCTCCACCGGGCTTGCGGACTTCGAGGTCAGGGTAGGCGCGCAGATGCTGGAGTGTGCCGGCGATGCCTCCCCACTCGGCGGTGCGCTCGCAGCGGCGAAGGAGTTCGGCTGGACCGTCCTCCCGACCGCCGACTTCCGCGCCTCGCCCAGCGCCACGGTGACGGATGAAGTCGTGGAAAGTTTCTGGCGCGAGTTCCGCCAGCGCGCCGAGCCAGAGCTGGCGCGCGGCGTGGACGGGATCTTTCTCGTGCTGCACGGTGCGATGGTTTCGGAGTCGTTGCCGGACGTGGAGGGAGAGTTGCTCGCGCGGCTGCGGGCGTTGCCGGGAGCCGAGCGCGTCCCTGTCTTCGGCGTCTTCGACCTGCACGCGAACTTCTCCCCGGCAATGGCGCAGCACACCAACTGCCTCGTCGCCTACCGCGAGAACCCGCACACCGACGGGCGTGAGTCCGCCGTGCGCGCTGCCACCTTGCTGCAACACTGCTTCGAGACCGGCCAAGTCCCGCGCATGGCCTTCGCGTCCGTGCCCGTAGTTTGGCCGCCCACCGGCACCGGCACGGCGAGCGAACCGATGCGCGGCTTGGAGGCAGTGGCCCGGCGCATCGAGTCCGGCGGCTCAGGGATTTGGTCGGCCAGCGTCGTGGCTGGCTTCTCTTTCGCCGACACGCCGGATACGGGCGTGAGCTTCATTGTCTCCACCACTGGTAGCGACGCGGACGCTCGCGCCGCGCTGGCAGAACTTTCATCACTCGCACTCCGCACCAAGGCACTCGGCAACGTCACCGAGTCGCCCGTGGACGAAGTGCTCGCGAAACTGCTCCCCGTCCCGCCGGGCCTCACCGTGATCGTTGAACCCTCGGACAACATCGGCGGCGGCGCGCCCGGCGATGGCACCGGCCTGTTGCGCGCGATGCTCTCTCACCGCCTGCCCAACTGCGCCATCGCCATCAATGACCCCGCAGCCGTCGCGCAACTCGCGACGCTCGCCATCGGCGCGCGCGTCACTTTGCCCATCGGCGGCAAAGGCAGTCGGCTCGACGCTGGCCCGCTCACGCTCGAAGTCGAGTTGCTCTCCCGCCGCGCCGGGCACTTCAAGCTGGAGGACAAGCAAAGCCACCTCGCCTCGATGTGCGGCGACGCGTTCGACATGGGGTCGTGCGCCGTCGTGCGCCACGGCGAAGTGACGATTCTCCTCACCAGCCGCAAGACGCCGCCCTTCGACCTCGGCCAGTGGCGGAGTCAGGGCTTGGAGCCAACAAGTTTCTCCTTCATCGGAGTGAAGGCCGCCGTCGCGCACCGCCGAGTTTACGATCCAATCGCCGCGCGGATGTTGTGGGTGGATACGCCCGGCCCCTGCACGAGCAACATCCGCTCACTGCCCTACCGCCGCATCCGCCGCCCGGTGTATCCGCTGGACTGACGAATCGCCGGACTTCTATGGAGTGCGCGGGAGCATCCTTGCTCCCTCACCGTCTAATCGGCCATGAAACGCTCGCTCTCTTTCTTGGTCTTGCTCGGCTGGCTCTTCGCACAAGCTCCGGTCTTCGCCGCCGGGTTCATCGTCCTCACGAATTCCGCCGACCATATTTTGCCCGGTGAACCGCCACGGCGCTTGCCGCCGTATCCGCCGGTCATCACGCCACCGCGCCCCATGCCGCCCATCCGCGCGGTCGCGCCGATTGAAATCAGCTACCACAAGGTCACAGCGCGCATCGCCGACCAGGTCGCGACCACGACCATCGAGCAGGAGTTTTACAACCCGAATGGCGCGCGGCTCGAAGGCACCTTCCTCCTGCCCGTGCCGCGCGGCGCGCAGCTCAACCGCTTCACAATGGAGATTGATGGCAAGAAGGTGGACGCCGAGCTGCTCCCGGCCGACAAGGCGCGGCGCATCTACGAGGACATCGTGCGCTCGATGCGCGACCCGGCGCTGCTCGAATACATCGGCCAGGATGTCTTCCGCGTGCGCATCTTCCCCTTCGCACCCAACGAGCGGAAGCGCGTCACCCTCAGCTACACGCAGGTGCTCAAGGCTGACGGCGGCTTGCTCAACTACGTCGCGCCGCTCAACACGGCGAAGTTCTCCGCCAAGCCGCTCCAAAACGTCAGTCTCAAGGTCGAGCTGGCCGGGTCGCGTCCGCTCAAGGCCGTCTGGTCGCCGAGCCACGCGGTCGAGTTGAAGCGCGACGGCGGCAAGGCCACGGTCGGCTTCGAGGCTCGCGACGTGCGGCCCGACACGGATTTTCAGTTATTCTTTTCCTTCGAGGCCGGCGAATTGGGCGCGAACCTGCTCACGCACAAAGTCCCCGGCGAAGACGGTTACTTCCTCCTGCTCGCCTCGCCCGACGCGGCGGTGGCGAAGGGCAAGTCCGTGCCCAAGGATGTGTGCTTCGTGATAGACACGTCCGGCTCGATGGCCGGCGGCAAGCTGGAGCAGGCGAAGAAGGCGCTGGCCTTCTGCGTGGAGAATCTCAACGACAATGACCGCTTCGAGGTGCTGCGCTTCTCAACCGAGGTGGAGCCGCTTTTCGGCGAAGTGCTGACAGCCAGCCCGGAGAACCGCAAGCGCGCGATGGACTTCCTGAAAGGGTTGAAACCGCTGGGCAGCACGGCGATTGACGACGCGCTCCGCAAGGCGCTCGCGCTCTTCCCCGCGCGTGTCGCCGGCGCGGCCCGCACTCCGACCATCATCTTCCTCACGGACGGACGGCCCACCATCGGCGTCACGGATGAGAACAGCATTTTCAAGAACGTGAAGGAGCAGAACGCCGGGCAGACGCGCATCTTCTGCTTCGGCATCGGCACGGACGTGAACACGCACTTGCTCGACAAAATCACCGAGGAGACGAAGGCGTTCAGCACCTACGTGCTGCCGGAGGAGGACCTCGAGGTGAAGCTCTCGGCCTTCTTCTCGAAAATCAAAGACCCGGCGCTGGCGAATCTGAAACTCACTTTCCCCGAGGGCGTGCGCGTGACGAAGCTCTACCCGTCGCCGCTGCCGGACTTGTTCAAGGGCGAGCAGCTCG
Source organism: Klebsiella pneumoniae (assembly GCA_943330855.2). Lineage (GTDB taxonomy): Bacteria > Verrucomicrobiota > Verrucomicrobiia > Limisphaerales > SXTU01 > SXTU01. The sequence continues at coordinate 18,831 of CALQJI020000048.1, read as the reverse complement.
TGCTCGCGGGCCGCTTCTCTGGCGAGGCGAAAGGCAAGTTGACCATCGAAGGCAGCGTCGCGGGCGAGGCGCAGAAGTTCAGCTACGACGCGGACTTCCGCAGCGCGTCGCGCGAGCACGACTTCATTCCGCGTCTCTGGGCCACGCGGCGCGTCGGCTACTTGCTGGATGAAATTCGGCTGCGCGGCGAGAACGCGGAACTGAAGGAAGAGGTCACCGAATTGGCGCGCAAATACAGCATCGTCACGCCCTACACCGCGTGGCTCATCACCGAGGACGAGGCGAAGCGCGGCGTGGCGATGGAGCGCCGTCTCCTGCCGCAGTTGCGGGCCGACCGCGAGGCCAATGAGCAGGCGGCTGCGTCCTACGACAGCTTCAAGAAACTCAAGGCGGGTGACGTGGCCGTGGGCGGTGCGCAGTTGGCTTACGAGCTGAAGTCGGCGAACCAGTCCGGCGCTTCGCAAGCGGCGGCGAATCAGTCCGTCGCGCGTAGTTACAGCGGCGTGGCTCCGGCTTCGCCGGTGGTAAGCTCGCCGACCCCGGCAGCGGGACGTGCTTCTGCCACGATGAGTTTGGCGCGCAAGTCGGGCATGGCGAGCGAGCTGCGGGCTGAGGCGAACGCCGCGTCGCGCGTCGCGCAATACGCGCAACAAAACCGCTTCGTGGGCGGCAAGAGTTTCTACCAAAACGGCGCGCAGTGGGTGGACGCTGAGGCTCAACAACTCAAGGACGCGAAAGCGGTGAAGCTGCAGTTCGGCTCGGCGGACTACTTTGCCCTGCTCGGCAAGGAGCCGCGTGCCGCGCAGTGGCTCGCGCTGGGCCGCAACGTGCAGTTCGTCCTGAGCGGCACGCTCTACGAAGTGGCGGAGTGAGTGGTGACAGGAGCGTGGGTGCCCACGTCCGCAGTCGGGAACGATCAACTCGTTCTGCCGCCGCACTGCACAGCGGTTACTGACGTGGGCGTCCACGCTCCGTTCGCGGGCGGCTGATCTCGGGTGTTTTCCGCAGGAAGAACTCAGCGCGAAGGGCACTGGCAGTGCTCAATCCCAACCGTGCAACTGCTCAATCAAATCGCGGATGAAATCCTGCCTGCGCTGGCGTTTCTCGCATATGTGCTCGTGGAAGCGGCAGTGATTTACGGGATGCTCAAGTGGACCGGTGCGCTGTGAGGGGCGGCGTTTGGCCGAAAATTCATTCCTCTCCGGCCCCTCCGCTGGCACGCTGTTGGCATGGAAAAAACGCTGCCACCGCTGGCTCCCGGCACGCTCTACCTCGTCGCCACGCCCATCGGCAACCTCGAGGACATCACCCTCCGCGCCCTCCGCGTGCTGCGCGAGTGCGACGTGGTGGCCGCCGAGGACACGCGCCGCACGGGGCAGTTGCTCAAGCACTTTGAAATCTCCAAGCCGATGTTGAGCTACTTCCAGTTCAACGAGGCGAAGCGCTCTGAGCAAATTCTGGAACGGCTCAAGGGCGGCGAGAAGGTCGCGCTCGTCACGGATGCCGGCACGCCCGGCATCAGTGACCCCGGCGAACGCGTCGTGCGCGCTGCGGTTGCAGCGGGGTTGCGCGTCGAGTCGGTCCCCGGTCCGTGCGCGCTCGTCGCGGCGCTGACGGCGAGCGGCTTACCGACGGACGAGTTTCACTTCATCGGTTTCCTGCCGCATAAGTCCGGACAACGGCGCAATCAGCTCGTGGCCTTGAAAGAATTCGCCGGCACCCTCGCGCTCTACGAGTCGCCCTATCGCATCGAGAAGCTGCTGGGCGAGTTGAACGAAGTTTTCCCCGACCGCACTGTCGTCCTCGCCCGCGAGCTGACGAAGAAGTTTGAGGAGTTCCTGCGCGGCAAACCCGCCGAGCTGCTCGCGGTCGTGGCGAAGCGGTCGCTGAAGGGCGAGTTCGTCGTGCTGGTGAGCGGCGAGGAGGAGTTGCCCGCGGATAACGCGGATGACGCGGATGGAACCCGCTGACGCCTGCGCGTTGCCTTCATCCGCGTCATCCGCGTTATCTGCGGGCAGCCCGTCTTCCTCCGAATAGCTCAATACTTCGCCGCGTCGCCCATTGGCCCGCGCCGCGATTGGCTTTTCCCCGCCGTCCGATAAGCTGGCCCAGACGCATGACCCCAATGCTTTCCATCCTTCGACTCGCGCTGCTCGCCAGCGTGTTCGTCCACCGCGTATCCGCTGCCGACAGCGCCGCCGGCCACGACTTCTTCGAGAACAAAATCCGACCGCTGCTCATCGAGCACTGCCTCAAGTGCCACGACGGCGGCGCGGCTGACAAACCCAAGGGCGGCCTCGCCCTCGACACCCGCGCCGGTTGGGAAAAGGGCGGCGAGCACGGCCCCGCCATCGTCCCCGGCCAGCCGGACAAATCCCTCCTCATCCGCGCCCTCCGCTACACGGACAAGGACCTGCAAATGCCGCCGAAGGGGAAGCAACTGTCCGCGTCGCAAGTTGCGCTCTTCGAGGAATGGGTCCGTCTCGGCGCACTCGACCCGCGCACCGGTAAGCCCTCCGGCCCGCCGCTCTCCGACCCGAACGTGGTGAAGAACCACTGGGCGTTTCAGCCGGTGAGGGAGCCGAAGGTGCCGGCGTGGCCGAAGGAAGTAATTAGTAAGAAAGTAATTAGTAATCAGTCGGCGAAGGCCAAGCCCCCACTAATTACTAATTACTCTTCCCCCATCGACGCCTTCGTCCTCGCGAACCTCTCCGCGAAAGGCTGGACGCTCTCCCCGCCCGCCGACCCGCGCACGCTCATTCGCCGCATGACTTTCGACCTCCACGGCCTCCCGCCGACCATAGCCGAAGTGGAAGCGTTCGAGCGCGCGTGCTCAATCGGTAATCGGCAATCGGCAACCGCCAATCTCATCGACCGCCTCCTCGCCTCCCCGCGTTACGGCGAACGCTGGGGCCGCCACTGGCTCGACGTCGCGCGCTACGCGGACACGAAGGGCTATCTCGCCGGCGACGAGCAGCGGCGCTTCGCCTTCAGTTACACCTATCGTGACTGGGTCATCCGCGCCTTCAACGAGGACCGCCCCTACGACCAATTCCTCACTGCCCAAATCGCTGCCGACCGGCTGGTCGAGGAAGCCGAGTCCAAAGTCCAAAGCCCAAAGTTCAAAGCCTCCGACGCCGCAGTGGAGAAGACGCCCGTCTCTCAACTCTCAACTCTCAACTCTCAACCGTCGCGCAGCGACTTGGCCGCGATGGGCTTCCTCACGCTCGGCCGCCGCTTCTTGAATAACGCGGCCGACATCATCGACGACCGCATTGACGTGGTGACGCGCGGCACGATGGGCCTGACCGTCCAGTGCGCCCGCTGCCACGACCACAAATACGACCCCGTCTCGACCCGCGAGTATTACAGCCTCTACGGCGTCTTTGCCTCCAGCCAGGAGCCGACGGAGAAGCCTTTGCTCGGCACGAAGCCCGACGCCACGCAGCACGCTGCCTATCTCGCCGAGCGACAGAAGCGCGAGGACGAGTTGGAGAAATACCGCGTCGAGCAACTCGACAAGCAACTCGGAATCCTCCGTAAACGCGCCGCCGATTACCTCCTCGCCGCCGACGAGGTGGACCCGAAAGTTGCCCGCGCCTCCGCCAGTGCGACGCGCCAGAACCGCGACAAGTATTTCCAAGAGCGCAAACTCATCCCCGCCGTCGTGCACCGCTGGCAGGACTTCTTCGCCAAGTCCGTGAGCGCGAAAACGCCCGACCCGCTGTGGTCCACCTGGCACGCCTACGCGAAGCTGCCGGATGCCACCTTCGCCGAAGCCGCAGCCAAGGTCGTCGTGTCGCCCGACTCGCATCCTGCCGTGGTCGCCGCGTTCAAGACGCCGCCCAAGACCATCAAAGAAGCCGCCGAGCGTTACGGCAAGCTGCTCACCGACGCCGACGCGGGCACGCCGCACTCGGACAAGGACAAGGAAGTCCTCCGCCTCGCGCTTCGTTCCGCCGATGCCCCGCCGAACCTGCCTGCGCCGGAGAACGACACGCTCCTCGAAGACGCCCGTCCACGCCTGCGCCAGCTCAAAGCCAAAGTAGATGAAGTGGACGCCACGCACGCCGGTGCCCCGCCCCGCGCGATGGCTCTCGTGGACCGCGATGCGCCCACGCGCCCCTACGTCTTCGTTCGCGGCAATCCCGGCAATCGCGGCCCCGATGTCGAACGCGGCTTCCCGCAAGTCGCGGCCCTCGGCAAGTCCGAGCCGTTCCCCGCGAGGAGCAGCGGTCGCCTCGAACTCGCCCGCGCCATCACGAGCCGCGACAACCCACTCACCGCGCGCGTCCTCGTGAACCGCGTCTGGACCTGGCACTTCGGCGCGGGCCTCGTCCGCACGCCCAGCGATTTCGGCGTGCGCGCTGACGCCCCGACGCACCCGGAGTTGCTCGACTGGCTGGCGACGCGCTTCGTCGCCGACGGCTGGAGCCTCAAGAAGTTGCACAAGGTCGTCATGCTCTCCGCGACCTACCAGCAAACCAGCGACGACCGCGCCGAGTGCGTGAAGGCCGACCCCGCGAACACCTTGCTTTGGAAATTCAACCGCCAGCGCCTCGACTTCGAGCAGCTCCGCGACTCGCTTCTCCTCGCGTCCGGCAAGCTCGACCTCACGCCCGGCGGCCTGCCCGTGGACCTGACCGCGCAGCCCTTCAGCGCGCGTCGCACCGCCTACGGCTTCATTGACCGCCAGAACCTGCCGCCGATGTTCCGCACCTTCGACTTCGCCAGCCCCGACGCGAGCGCCGCGCAACGCTTCCAGACGACGGTCCCGCAGCAAGCGCTCTTCTTGATGAACGCGCCGTTCGTCCTGCAACAAGCCCAAGCCCTTGCCGCCCGCGACGACTTCAAGAAGTTCACCACCGACGGCGCCCGCCTCCGCTTCCTCTACGAGACGATTTACCAGCGCCGCCCCGCCGCCGACGAAGTGACGATGGCCAGAGCCTTCCTCGCCGCGCCCGACGCCGGCACCGCCGAGTCCGCGCCGAACGCCGGCTGGCACTACGGCTACGGCGAGTTCGACGAGGCGACGAAGCGGGTGAAGCGCTTCACCCCGTTCGCCAACTTTACCGGTGGCCAGTGGCAGGTGGGCCGCGACTTCCCGGACAAACAACTCGGCCATCTCCTCCTCCGCGCCGAGGGCGGCCACCCCGGCAATGACGCCGCGCACGCTGTCATCCGCCGCTGGGTCGCCCCGCGCGACGGCACCCTCGCCATCACCAGCACGCTCACGCACAGCAGCACGAACGGCGACGGCGTCCGCGCCCGCATCGTCAGCAGCCGCGCTGGCGTCCTCGGCGAAGCGACTGCGCAAAACGGTTCCGCCGAACTGACAACCACCGCCCTCGAAGTGAAAGCCGGCGACACGCTCGACTTCCTCGCCGACTGCCGCACCGGCGCGAACAGCGACAGCTTCAACTGGGCACCGAAGCTCAAGTTCACCGACCCCATGAAGCGCTCCAGACAATCCCCGCCCGGCAACGAAACCGAGTGGGACGCAAAGGCTGACTTCACCAAGCCGCGCCCCGAGCCGGCGCAGTCCCTGACCGCCTGGGAAAAACTCACCCACCTCCTCCTCGTCTCAAACGAGGCGGCGTTTGTGGATTGATGGAGCACGGACGCCCACATCCGTGTCCTCGCCATTGCCCAAGCACAGCCTGCGGACGTGGGCGTCCGCGCTCCAGTTGATCCTCCGGCATTTCCCTGACCTTCTCAAATTTGACCGGCACGACTTGTGCGCTACGTTGTCACCAGACAGAGATACAGAATGGGCAACACTAACAACTCAGCCTCCAGTGGCAGCGACGACCGGCCAAGGGGCCGCCTAGGTTAAGACGTGGATGGTTCCGCGGTGGCCGTCGCTCAGAAAGCCGGCAATGCCTGCGTCGCATCCAAACGAAAAGTCAGTCTGGGACCAGCGAAGGTCCGAACTCCTTTCCTCGCTCGCCCGTCCGCCCCAAGTCGCCTTTCAACGCTCCGGCCACCTCACCACGCTCGCCTCCGCATCCCGCCGCGTGCCTGACCGCCTTATCGCTGAGTCCCTCGCGGAGATGCTGGAGTCCGTCACCGGCGAGCGGGTGCTCCTCCTCCAGTTGGTCCCCTCGGAAGCTGATGCGACGGCGAAGGTCTGGAGCCCGCTCCACTCGCTGCCGAATAACGGTTTCGCCTTCGCGGACCAACTCCAGCACCTCGGCAATTTTGACCGCCTCGCGTTGCGGGTGACGAATCATTCTGCCGAGTCACAGTTCCTCTCCGCCTTCCTCGGTCACTGCGCCCGGCACTTCGGTCACGTCCTCGTCCACGTGGATGCGGACGCCCCGCGCCAGGCGCTCGCCGAGGCCGCGACTCGGTCCTCCGCCACCTACATCCTCGCGCAGCAAACGGTGGACAGCCTCTTCGAGTTCAATCAGCTCGACCGCGAGTTGCGCGCCGCGCGCACCGGCGTGAAGACGGATTTGAAACTCGTGCTCTGCTTGGAGCACGACGAGGTGCCGCAGCCGGCAGAGGATTTTATCAAGCAAATCGGCCAGCCTGCGCACCTGAACCTCCACGAGTCGCCCGCCACGATGGACGCGCTGCACTCGCACTGCGGCGGCGTGTGGCCGGTGGCGTTCAAGTTCGACCTGCGCCGGCTCGCGCGGGAAATTGGCCGCTGCCGCGTAGGCCTCGCGCTGTCCAGCGGCGGTGCGAAAGGCCTCGCGCACGTCGGTGTGCTGCAAGTTCTCGAGGAGAACGGCATCGAGGTGGACGTCATCGCTGGCACGAGCATGGGCGCTTACATCGGCGCGTTGTGGGCCTTCGGGCACGACGGCCAGTTCCTCGAGCGCAAGGCCCGCGAGCTGGAGGGCAAGTGGGGCTTGTTCAAGTTGATCGACCCCGCGTTCCCGCCGCGCCGGGGGTTCATTCATGGTCGTGCGATTCGCGAACGGCTGGAGCGCAGCATCGGCGACGTGCGCTTCGAGCAGCTCGCGCGTCCGCTTCGTGTGGTCGCGACGCAGTTCGACACGCTTGAACGCATCGTCTTCAGCACCGGCCAAGTGTCCCATTCCGTCCACGCGAGCTGCGCGATTCCCAGCGTCTTCGTCCCGGTGAAACTGAATGGCGAGACCTACATTGACGGTGGCATCTCCGACCCGCTGCCCGTGGACGTGCTGCGCGAGGCGGGCATCGAGCACGTCATCGCGGTTAACATCATTCCCACTTCCGCCTTCCTCCGCTGCACTCGCGAATACGAGCGCGAGCAAGTCGATGTGAAGCGCAGCCGCTTCAATTTCCTCCGCGTGCTCAATCGCCAAATCAACTATTTCGCCTACGGCAACATCCTCGACGTCACCCAGCGCGCCGTCATTGGCGGGCAGATTCGGGCCGCCGAGGATGCCTGCCGTCAGGCAGACGTTGTCCTCCGTCCGCTCGCGTGCGACTCGCGCTGGCACGACTTCTCCAATCCCATGAAATACATTTCCCTCGGCCGCCGCGTGGCCGAGGAGAACCTCGCCGACATCAAAAAACTAGTGAACCGCAAGGAGCCCACCCATGAGCACCAAACTCCTCACCACGAACTGGCAGCGGCTGCCTGAAGCCACCGTCCGCGTGCTGCAAGCCGAGCGCCTGCACCACTGGCTGCGCGACACCGTGCTGCCCTTCTCCGCGCACTACCGCGAGCTGTTCCGCCAGCTCAAGCTCACTGCCGCCGACTTCCATTCGCTCGACGACCTGCGTCGCCTGCCCTTCACCAGCAAGGCCGACCTGCTCAACACACCGGACAATCCGCAGAAGGCCCGCGACTTCCTCCTCATCCCCGACCGTAACCTCCTTTCGCGGCGGCCCTCCACGATTCTCCGGGCGCTGCTGCAAGGGCGCAAAGCGGTGGCGGATGGTTTTGAAAACGAGTTCCGCCCCATCTTCCTCACCAGCACCACGGGCCGCAGCGCTGACCCCGTGCCGTTCCTCTACACGAACCACGACCTCGCAAATCTCCAACTCGCCGGCGAGCGCGTATTCGGCGTGTGCGGCGCGCGGCGCGAGGACAAGCTCTTGAACATGTTCCCCTACGCGCCGCACCTGGCGTTCTGGCTCGCGCACTACGGCAGCACGGCGTTCGGCGTGTTCACCGCTAGCACCGGCGGCGGCAAGGTCATGGGCACCGAGGGGCAGATCCGTTTCCTCCGCAAGATTCGCCCCGACGTGCTCATCGGGATGCCGACTTTCGTTTATCACGTTCTGCATCAAGCGGCGGAGGAAGGCGTCCGCTGCGAAAACCTCCGGCGCATCGTGCTCGGCGGCGAGAAAGTGCCCGACGGCATGAGGCTGAAACTCCGGAACCTCGCCGTCGAACTCGGCGCGCGCGAACTCGACGTGGTGACCACCTACGGCTTCACCGAGGCGAAGATGGCCTTCGCTGAATGCCCCGTGCCGGTGGATAAACCCACCTCCGGCTACCATCTCTACCCCGACCTCGGCGTCGTTGAAGTCGTGGACCCAAAGACCGGCGAAACCGTCGCGAACGGCCAACCCGGCGAGATTGTGTTCACCCCGCTCGACTCGCGCGGCACGGTCGTTCTGCGCTACCGCACTGGCGACTACATTGACGGCGGCCTGACTTACGGACCTTGCCCGCACTGCGGTCGCCAGCTCCCGCGACTCGTCGGCAAAGTCTCGCGCAGCTCGGCGTTTAAGGAAGTGCAGCTCGACAAAATCAAGGGCACACTCGTGGACTTCAACGAGCTGGAACACGTCCTCGACGACGCCCCGAACGTCGGCGCGTGGCAGATTGAACTCCGCAAACTCCACGACGACCCGCTCGAAGTGGACGAGTTGGTCCTGCACGTCCAGAAAATCAACGGCGCGGACGACGACCATCTCATCCACGACCTGCGCGCCCGCCTCGCTGCGCGCTGCGAGATTTCCCCGAACCGCATTGAGTTCCACAACGCCGAGAAAATGCGCGACCTGCAAGGCGTCGGCGTTCAGCTCAAGGAGCAGAAGCTCGTGGACCATCGCCCGAAGAACAGCGTGCCTGTCGCGGCCAGTCCGCTTAGAAAGGAGGCCGCATGAGCACTCCTCGCCTCGTCATCGTGGACGGCATTCGCACGCCGTTCTGCAAAATGGGCACTGACCTCGCCGCGCTCGGCGCGGACGAGCTGGGCCGCATCGCCACGCAAGCGCTCCTCACCCGCACCGGTCTCGACCCAGCGCTCATCGACGAAGTCATCTTCGGCTGTGTCGGCCAGCCCGCCGACGCCGCGAACGTCGCGCGCGTCATCGCCCTGCGCGCCGGCATCCCCGAGCGCGTCCCAGCGATCACCGTGCATCGCAACTGCGCCTCCGGCCTCGAGTCGCTCACGCAGGCTTACGAGAAGATGACCGCCGGGCGCGGCTCCATCTTCCTTGTTGGCGGCGCGGAGAGCATGAGCAATTACCCTTTTCTCTACACGAAGGCCGCCGCCGAGAAGCTCGCCAAGCTGGGCCGTGCCAAATCCTTCGTCGAAAAAGTCTCCGCCCTCACCGCCTTCCGCCCTGCCGACTTCAAGCCGCGCATCACTCTCCAGCTCGGCCTCACCGACCCCGTCTGCGCCATGAACATGGGCGACACCGCCGAACTCCTCGCTCGGGAGTCCGGCCTGAGCCGCGAGGAGCAAGACGCCTTCGCCCTCGAATCCCATAAACGCGCCGCCGCCGCGAAGACCAAGCTGGCCGAGGAAATTTGCCCCGTCTTCCCCACGCTGGCCGCGGGCAAAAGCACCAAGCCCATCGTCGCCGACAACGGCGTGCGCGAATCGCAAACGATGGAAGCCCTCGCGAAGTTGAAGCCCGTCTTCGACCGCCACCACGGGACCGTCACCGCCGGCAACGCCTCGCAAATCACCGACGGCGCGGTTGCCTTGCTCGTGATGACCGAGGAGCGCGCCGCCGCGCTGGGCTTCACGCCGCTGGGCGCGTTGCTCGGCTACGCCTACGCCGGCTGCGATCCGTCGCGCATGGGCCTCGGTCCCGTGTATGCCATCGCGAAGGCGGAGGAGAGGACCGGCCTCCCCGTGAACGCCGCCGATCTCATCGAAATCAACGAGGCCTTCGCCGCGCAGACGCTCGCGGTGCTCAAGTGCTGCGAGTCCGAAAAGTTCGCGAAGAAGATGCTGGGCCGCGCGTATCCCGTCGGCGAAATCCGCCGCGACCGGCTCAACGTGAACGGTGGGGCCATCGCGCTCGGCCACCCCGTCGGCGCGAGCGGCGCGCGCCTGGTGCTGACGAGCCTGAAGGAATTGAAGCGGCAAAACCTGAAACGCGCGCTCGTGACCGTCTGCGTTGGCGGCGGCCAAGGCGCAGCCCTCTGGCTGGAGGCGTTATGAGCACTGCAATCCTACCCGCACCCGAGCAACTTAACCTTTACGCGATGAACGCACCCCAACCCGCTCCCGCCGCGCGCGAGTTCAAAAACCTCCGCCGCGAAGTCACCGCCGACGCCATCGCCGTCCTTACTTTCGACCGGCCTGACTCCGCCGCGAACATCTTCGACCGCGCCACGTTGGAGGAGTTGAACGCCCACCTCGACGCCATCGAACGCGACCCCACTCTTCGCGGCGTCGTGCTCACCAGCGCCAAGCCCGGCATCTTCATCGCTGGCGCAGACCTGCACTCGCTCTCCACCGCGCCGATGAACGCGCTGCGCGACATCGTCGAGTTTGGCCAACGCGTCTTCAGCCGGCTCGCCGCGCTCCCGCTGCCGACTGCCGCCGCGATTCACGGCGCGGCCTTGGGCGGCGGCTTCGAGGTCTGCCTCGCGTGCGACTTCCGCTTCGCCACACCCGACAAGGCCACGAAGCTCGGATTGCCTGAAGTTCAACTCGGCATCCTCCCCGCGTGGGGCGGCAGCACGCGGCTCCCGCGCCTCATCGGCTTGCCCAAGGCGCTCGACATCATTCTCGCAGGCAAAACAGTCGTCGCCAAACAAGCACTCAAGCTCGGCATGGTGGATGACCTCGTGCCGCACGAGAGCTTGCTCGCGTTCGCGCTGGCGAAGGTCGCGAAGGTCGGCCGCAAGCCGCATCGCCCGACGCCGCTGGCGATGAAGGTCACGATCAACGCCCTCGCCGCGAACCTCATCTCCATGTGGACCCAGCCGAAGCTCTTCAAGAAGACGCGCGGCCATTACCCCGCCGTGCTGAAGGCGCTCGAAGTCGTGACGCTCGGGGTGGGCCGCTCCGAGGAACGCGCGTTGAAGCTGGAAGCCGACGCCATCTGCCTGCTCGCCCAGACCGAGGCGGCGAAGAATTTGATTCGCATCTTCTTCCTCCAGGAGCGCGCGAAGAAGCTGACGTTCGCGGACGCCAGCCGCAGCGCTAGTGGGGTAGCCGTCCCGGCTGCCGGTAGTGCAGCAGTCGTCCCGACTGCCCCACTACGCGTCGAGCGCGCGGTGGTCGTCGGCGCGGGCGTCATGGGCGCGGGCATCGCGCAGTGGCTCGCGGCGCGGGGCGTCTCAGTCCTGCTGCGCGACATCAACACCGACGCCGTCGGGCGCGGCATGGCGACGGTCGCCAAGCTGTTCGCCGACGGCACCAAGCGTCGCACGTTCACCCCGGTCGAGGCACGCGCGGCGATGGACCGCATCGCGCCGGTCGTTGACCTGCCTTCGCTGCGCCGCGCGGATGTCATCATCGAGGCCGCCGTGGAAAAGATGGACTTGAAGAAAGACATCTTCCGCAAGCTGGAGCAGCTCGCCGGGCCGGACACGATTCTCGCCACGAACACCTCCGCACTCTCCGTCACCGAGTTGGCCAAGAGTCTCTGCGCCAGCGAGCGCGTCGTGGGCATCCACTTCTTCAACCCGGTGCATCGGATGCAACTCGCCGAGGTCATCTACACGCCGCGCACCGACCCCGAGGTAACGCGTCGCGCGCTGCGGTTCGTGCAAGCAATGGGCAAGCTCCCCGTGCTCGTGAAGGACAGCCCCGGTTTCGTGGTGAACCGCGTGCTGATGCCGTATCTCGTCGAGGCGGCGCGGCTCTTCGAGGCCGGCGCGGAGGTCGGGGAGTTGGATGAGGCGATGCTGGAGTTCGGGATGCCGATGGGCCCGCTGCGCCTCGTGGACGAGGTCGGCACCGACGTTTCTCTGCACGTGGCCGAGACGCTCGCGAGCCATTACCACCGGCGCATGATCGTGCCGGAAGTTCTCGGCAAGCTCGTGAAGGGCGGTCAGCTCGGTCGCAAATCCGGTGAAGGATTCTATCGCCACCAAGGCAAGGAATCCGTCGTGGGCGAAGCCGCCGAGCGCTACCTGAAAGACGACTCCGCCGCGAACCTCGACCGCACGGACCTCACGCTGCGCATGGTGTTGCTCATGGTCAACGAGGCCGCGCGCTGCGTGGAGGAAGGCATCGTGAGCGAGCCGGAGGATGTGGACTTCGCGATGATTATGGGCGCGGGCTTCGCGCCGTTCCGCGGCGGCCCGCTGCGTCACGCGGACACGCTGGGCCTGACGAACGTCGTGCGCGCCATGAACGAGTTGGTGGATGAAGGCGAGACGCGCTTCGACCCGTGCGGGCTGCTGAAAGAGTTGGCGGCGAAGGAAAAGGGATTTTATGCGGACGCGACTGTCATGCTGTGAAATCGTGCCGGCGATTTGCAACCGCCCCCACGGGGGCAGGAGCGCGGCCCCCCACGTCCGCAGCCGGTTGACCCAGATGTGGGCGTCCGGGCTCCAATCGCTTGGGCGTAACTCCCTTCGCACCCGCGCGACTGGCACGCTCCTGCCTTCTCTTTCGTTCCACACACATCAACCCGCAACGCACCGGAGGACACCATGAATGCACTCGCCACACCACCTACGGAACCGCGCCCCACGCCGCTGACTGACGACGCCGCGCAAGTCATCGACACCTCGAAGATGAACGCCGGCCAGCGTGCCGCGCTGGAGATGACCGAATCCGCGCGCGATGCCGCGTCCGAGAAGGGCAGCTTCGCCGCGAACGTTTTCATGGGCCGCTACGAGCTGGACCGCCTGCTGCCGTTCCCCGCGCAATCGCACGAGGACCGCGACCAGGGCGACGCCTTCCTCGCGCGGCTCGACGCCTTTCTCCGCGCGAACGTGGACCCGGACGAGATTGACCGCACCGGCGAGATTCCCGACGAGGTCATCAAGGGCCTCGCGAAGATGGGCGCGTTTGGCATCAAGATTTCGCCGCAGCTCGGCGGGCTGGGGCTGTCGCAGACGAACTACTGCCGCGCCGCCGTGTTGCTGGGCAGTTATTGCGGCAACCTCGCCGCGCTTGTCTCCGCACATCAAAGCATCGGCGTGCCACAGCCACTCATTCTCTTTGGCACCGACGAGCAAAAGGCGAAGTGGTTGCCGCGTTGTGCGAAGGGCGAGATTTCCGCCTTCGCCCTCACCGAGCCGGGCGTTGGCTCTGACCCCGCGACGCTCCAGACGCGCGCCGAGCCCACGCCCGATGGCCAGCACTTTGTAATCAACGGCGAGAAGCTCTGGTGCACCAACCTTCTCAAGGCCGGCATGCTCGTCGTGATGGCGCAGACGCCGCCGAAGCTCGTGAACGGCAAGGAACGCAAGCAGGTCACGGCCTTCATTGTGGACATGGACACGCCGGGCATCGAAATCGCGCACCGCTGCCGCTTCATGGGCTTGCGCGCGCTCTACAACGGCGTCGTGCGCTTCACCGACGTGAAGGTGCCGCGCTCGAACATTATTCTCGGCGAGGGCAAGGGCTTGAAGGTCGCGCTCTCCACGTTGAACACGGGTCGGCTGACGTTGCCCGCTGCCTGCACGGGACTGGCGAAGCGTTGCCTCGCCGTCAGCCGCAAGTGGTCCGCCGAGCGCGTGCAGTGGGGCGCGCCCATCGGCAAGCACGCCGCCATCGCCGACAAGCTCGGGCGCATGGCCGCGAACATCTTCGCGATGGAGGCGATGACGCTCTACACCGCGAGCCTCGTGGACCGTGACAAGAAGGCCGACATCCGCCTCGAAGCCGCGATGTGCAAACTCTGGGGCAGCGAGCGCGCGTGGGAAATCGTGGACGACACGATGCAAATCCGCGGCGGACGCGGCTACGAGACCGCGCAGTCACTGAAGGAACGCGGCGAGGAACCCATCGCCGTCGAGCGCTTCCTGCGCGACTGCCGCATCAACACCATCTTCGAGGGCAGCAGCGAAATCATGCGACTCTTCATCGCGCGCGAGGCGTTGGACCCGCATTTGAAAGTGGCCGGGGCCGTGCTGAACTCGCAGTTGCCGCTCGGCGTCCGCGCCAAAGCTGCCGTCGGTGCCGGCCTCTTCTACGCAAGCTGGTATCCCCAGCAATGGCTGCCGTCGCTCGCGCCGGTGAACGCCGAGTCCGCACTCGCGAAGCACCTCAAGTTCGCCCGCCGCACTGCGCGGAAGCTCGCGCGTTCGCTCTTCCACGCGATGGCCTTGAATGGTCCGAAGCTCGAGAAGCAACAAGTCTTGCTCGGTCGCTTCGTGGACATCGGCACGGAAATCTTCGCGCTCACCGCGACGTGCGCGCGAGCCGAGGCGAAGTTGAGGGAGGCGAAGAGTCTCGAAGAGCGCGAGGCGCTGCTCCAGCTCGCGGAATGTTTTTGCCAGCAAGCCCGCCTGCGCATCGCGCGGCACTTCGACGGCTTGCAGCACAACGCCGACCGCGCCGGCTACAAGCTGGCGCAAGGCGTTCTCTCCGGTCGGCTCGGCTGGCTGGAGGAAGGAATTGTCGCTCACAAGAAGTGAGCGAGCCTAGCCGAGCGGCTAGCCCGGCACCCGGTCGCGTTCTCTGTCCCCCGCGGCCGGGTTTCCTTTTTTCCGTGCCGGCGACTTGCAGCCGCCGCCCCGGGGCTCAGACCTTTGGTTCCCAACCGGGGCGATAATCGCGCTTCCAGAGCTTTTGAGCATCGGGGTTGCCGATGATATGGCCGTTTTTTGGGTCAAGGTTCAGCACCGAGTTGGTGCGGTAGGCGATGTTGGCGAGGTGGCACATGAGGGAGCCTTTCTGGCCCTCGCTGATGGGCGAGTTGAGCGGTTTATTCTCGCGGATGGCGGCTGAGAAATTCGTGAAGTGCGGGATGTCACCGCCGCCGGGGCCGCCAGACTTTTTGTCCAGTTCCACGCCCTTGGGGTCGAAGACCGTGTAGTCGTTGCCGCCGCTCATGGTCATCGAGCCTTTCGTGCCGTAGAACGAAACGAAGGGTAGTTTCTCGCCGCCGCGCGGGTTGCAGGAACTGTCGTCCCACGAGGCGCCGCAGTGGCCGAAGTCA
Organism: Klebsiella pneumoniae; assembly: GCA_943330855.2. GTDB lineage: Bacteria > Verrucomicrobiota > Verrucomicrobiia > Limisphaerales > SXTU01 > SXTU01. Next base: position 3,573 of record CALQJI020000048.1, on the reverse strand, counting down.
AAGACCGCCGAGCCGGTGTCGGGCGTTTCCTGATCGTCGTCCCAGTGATAGCGCCCGCCGAGGAAGGTGACCTTCTTCGGGTAATCCACACCGAGGCCCCAGCGCGACACGTCGAGTGCGTGAATGCCGTTGTTCGCCATCTCGCCGCCGCCGTAATGCCAGTGCCAGTGCCAGTTGTAGGGATGGATGTTGCTCTTGTAAGGCCGTTCGGGTGTCGGGCCTTGCCAGAGGGTCCAGTCTAGCGTCGCGGGCGGGGCGCCGGGTGTGCCTTTGTTGATGGAGGGGCGGGCGCCGTTGTAATAGCAGCGGGAGAAAAGAACTTTGCCAATCACGCCCTCGCGCAGTTTCTGGATGCCTTCCATCACGTTCGAGTAGCTGCGGCGCTGGTTGCCCATCTGACACTTGCGGTTGTATTTCGCCGCTGCGGCGACGATAGCCTCGGCTTCCCACGGGTTGTGGCTGCCGGGCTTTTCCACATACACGTGCTTGCCGGCCTGCATCGCCATGATGGCTGCGGGCGTGTGCCAGAAGTTCGGCGCGGCGATGGAGATCGCGTCCACGTTTTTGTCATCGAGCATCCGGCGGAAATCGCCGACGCCCTGGGGCTTGCGGACGGCGTTGGGTTGCTTGTCCACGGCGGTTTTCAAGCCGCTGGCCAGGCGCGCGGAGTCCACGTCACACACGTAGGCGACCTCGACGTTGTTGACACCCAGATGCCCGGCCACATGCGCCATTCCGCGCGAGAGGCCCATGACGCCAACGACGACGCGGTTACCGGGGCTTTCAGCGGGCAAGACGGCCGGCGGCCGGCCAAGCGCGAGCATCGCGCCGAGCGCGCTGCCGGACTGAACGAAACGACGACGGGAAACAGGGGAGGAGTTCATGCGTGGGATTTTCGATGCGAGGACAGGCCGTTGAATTCAGAACAACAAAAAGCGGCAGCGCCAAGGCACTGCCGCGTTTCGTTCGCGGGAAGGAAAGTGCTTACTGTTTAGGATTCGCCACGCCAATCGTGCCGAAGCCGATGCGTGCGCCTGCGTTGCCAACCGGCTGACCGCCGTCGTCCGGCTTGGCGTGGATGATGACGCCGCGTCCGACGATGGGGCTCTTCACGCCGGTCATGGAGATGTTCTTGAACTCAGCGCGATAGACCGCTTTGCCCGTGGCGTCGGCCTGAAGGTTGCCGAGGTCGCCCGCATGGCGCTCGTCCGTGCCGGGTAGGCCGTGGGGCTTCTCGCCAGGGTTGTAATGGCCACCTGCCTTCGTGCCATCGGCCGAGGTGCCGTCACCGAACTCGTGGACGTGCATCGCGTGCTGCTGATTGGGCGTCAGGCCGGAGACTTCCGCATAGACATATACGACTCCGTCCACCTCGGTGAAGCGCACGACGCCCGTGCACTTGTTCGTGCCGGTGGGTTGGACCACCGCGATGAGTTGCTTGATGCCGTCGTAGCCGTGGTTGTGGTTATGCTTCGAGTGGTCATCCCCGCCGGTGGAGGCGCAGCCGGAGGTGAAGACAGCGTAAGCTGCGGCGAGGACGCCGGTGGCGAGGGAGAGCGGTTTGTTCATGGAGGAAACGAGTTGGTCAGTAATGAGTTTTTGTTCGCCCGGAACGTAGCGGCCTGACCATCGGCAAACAAGCGGCGAATCGGGGGCAGGAGCACTCGAGTCAGCCACGCCTCTCACGTTGATGGCGGGAGGCGCAGGCCCGCCTTCCGAGCGCGGTTTCACAATTTCGCGGTTGTCGTCTGGGAACTAATTCCACAAGCTTACTTAACGAAAGGCACCTCGTGAAACATATCACATTGCTCTCCCTCGGTCTTGTGGCACTCACCGCACTCGCCCCCCTGCACGCGGACACCGACGGTCGTTTCCTAGGCCGCGCCATCTCCATGGATGGTAAGGCCCGGCCAGAAACGTTGCCGTTGACGCAGCTTCCACCGACGCGCACGCAATCGTTGCCAGAGCCGCGCTTGCAGGTGGGGGGCGCAGCGCCCGCACCGGCTGCACTGGGCTTGCCTACGTCGGTCGAGGCCCGCAGTTGCTGCAATATGCGTCTGCTCAAACAAATGCCCGCCGAGGTGTCTTACGGGCAGGAGTTTATGTATCAGCTCCAGGCCGTCGCCACGGAGAATGTTGCTGACATCGTCGTGCGCGACCGCGTGCCAGAGGGCGCGGTGTATGCCCGCAGCGAGCCGCCCGCCCGCGTGACCGGTGATGTGCTGGAATGGAACTGGAGTGAGATGGACGCTGGGCAGACCCGCGAAATCCGCGTGTGGCTGCGCCCCGAGCGCGAAGGTCGGCTCGGCTCTTGTGCCACGATTCATGCGGTGTCCCGCGCGTGCGCCTTCACCGTGGTGGGCCGCGCCACGCTGGCCATCACCAAGACCGGCCCCGCCACGGCCTCCGTTGGCGAAGACATCCCCTACAACATTACCGTCTCCAACTCCGGCAACAGCGTTGCCAAGGGCGTCGTCGTGACCGACACCGTGCCCAACGGCCTCGCACACGCGAGTGGACAGGGCACGCTGACTTTCAACGTCGGCGACCTCGGCCCGAACCAGTCGCGCAGCATCCCGGTGGTGCTCCGGGGAATGGGTCGCGGCCGTTACTGCAACACCGCCACGGCCACTAGCTCGAACGCCGCGAGGGTCAGCGCGGAGGCCTGCACCGCCATTGTTCAACCTGGCTTGCAAGTCACCAAGACCGGTCCGCCCGAGCAATTCATCGGCAAGAACGCGGACTATACAATCACCGTGATCAACAGTGGCGACACGCTCTTGAGCAACGTCACCGTCACGGACACCGCGCCCCAAGTCGCGCGCATCATCACCGCGTCGGGTGCCGCCGTGGCGGGCACGCAGGCGGGTTGGCGCATCCCGGAGCTGCGGCCCGGCGAGCGGAAGTCCTTCACCCTGACGCTCACCACCGCCACCTCTGGCACGCACGCCAACGGCGTCGTCGCCGCTGCTGGCGGTCTCACTGCGCAGGCGCAAGCGGCCACGCTTTGGCGCGGCATCGGTGCGATGCTCGTGGAGGTGGTGGATTCGCCTGACCCGATCTTGATCGGCGGCACCACGACTTACACGATCCGCATCACGAACCAAGGCTCCGCCGACCTCGTGAACGTCAACACCGTCGGCAGCTTCCCGCGCGAGATCACGCCGAGCGCCGCGCAGAACGGCACCATCACCGGCTCGACCGTGCGCTTCCAAACCATCCCGCGCATTGCCGCCGGGCAGTCGGTCACCTTCACCGTCACCGGTCGCGGCGCAGTGGAGGGTGACGGGCGGGTGAAATTCAGCTTCACAGAGGACACGCTCGGATCGCCGGTGATTGAAGAAGAGAGCACGCGGGTTTTCTGAGAAGCCCACGGTTGTAAAGCGTTCCGGGTGGAACCGCGTTGGTTGATAAATCAAAAGACATTACCAACGGTGTCCAGTGAAGGTGTGTCAAAGTGAGGCATAGAGAGTGGTCAGGCGGGGCACGGCGGCGGCTTCCGTGAGGTTTTCTTGCAGCGCATGGCGCAACCACCGGATGAACTTTACCGAGCGCTGGCTGGCCCGCCGGGCG
>CALQJI020000047.1 GCA_943330855.2 Klebsiella pneumoniae | reverse complement strand
GCACACAAGCCCGACGCAACCGGCTGCGGACGTGGGCGTCCGCGCTCCTCTTGTTGTTGGGAACCGCGGCGCAGCTCTCCGCCCAGCAGCGCGTGCTCGATGCCACACGCTACCATCTCGGCACGGAAGGCTTCCCCGAGTGGCAGGAATTCGCCGGTAAAAAGCCGCATGGCCGCCGGCTCGAAATCTCCTTCACCGCGCAACGCAACGACGCCGAGCAAACTCTCCTGCTGCACCAGCGCGATGTGAAACAAGGCTGGCAGGTGCAGCTCAACGGCCGCCGCCTCGGCTCGCTCGTCCCCCAGGAAACAGCGCTCGTCCATACGCTTGCCGTGCCAGCTGGCGTGTTGCGTGACGGAAGCAACAGCCTCGCTATCGTCCCGCCAACGGCGGTGGATGACATCGTCGTCGGCGACTTCCGCCTCGTGTCCGCTCCGCTGAAAGAAGCGCTCGCACAAGCCACGCTCTCCGTCCGCGTCACCGACTCGGATACACAGGCGGGCCTGCCCTGCCGTTTGACCATCGTGGATGCCGAGGGTGCGCTCGCAGCACTGCTCCCTGGCACGACGAATCAGACTGAACTCGCCGCCCGCCCCGGCGTGCTCTACCCGCGCGATGGCTCGGCGAGCGTTGGCTTGTTGCCGGGCAGTTACACCGTGTTCGCCTCGCGCGGCTTTGAGTTCAGCGTCGCCACGCAAGCCGTCACGTTGGTCTCGGGACAGACACAGGCCCTCGCGCTCACCATTCGTCGCGAGGTGCCGACATACGGCTGGGTCGCGGCGGACACGCACATCCACACGCTCACGAAGAGCCGGCACGGGGATGCGACCGAGGACGAGCGCATGCTCACCATCGCCGGCGAAGGCATCGAGCTGGCCGTCGCCACCGACCACAACGTCCATGCGGATTATCGCGAAGCGATCGCCCGCACGCGCACGAGCCCTCACTTCACGCCTGTCAGCGGCAACGAAGTCACGACGAAGGCTGGGCATTTCAACGCGTTCCCCATCCAGCCCGGCAGCGCGGTCCCGGACTTCAGCGCGACGAATTGGGGCCCGCTGCTCGCGGGCATCCGTGCCACGCCCGGCGTCCGCGTCATCACGTTGAACCACCCGCGCGACCTGCACAGCGGCTTCGTCCCGCTTGGTTCGGCGAATTTCAATCCCGTCTCCGGCGCGTCGCTCCGAGGACAAGAGTTCTCCTTCGATGGGCTGGAAGTCGTCACCTCCGCCGCGATGCAGTCAGACATCCTGTTGCTCTTCCAAGATTGGTTCGCCCTGCTGAACCACGGGCATCGCGTCACCGCGCTCGGCTCCAGCGACACGCACGACGTGAGCCGTTTCATCCTCGGGCAAGCGCGGACATATGTGCAGTGCGCGGACACGAATGTTGGCGACATCAACGTGGACGAGGCGTGTCGGAGCCTGCGCGAGGGCCGGGCGCTCGTGAGCTTTGGCCTGCTGGCGAATCTCGCGGTGAACGGCCGCTCCGGGGTCGGCGACCTCGCGACGCGCGGGCACCTCGGTGCCACGGCGGTGGTGACGGTGCTCGGTCCCGCGTGGGTGCAGGCGGACCGCGTGGAGCTGTTCGCCAACGGCGTGCGGGTCGCGAGCCAGAAACTCGCGCCGGTGCGCGGCGGCACCACGAAGGCGCGGGTGACCTTCAAGCTGCCGCGCCTGAAGCACGATGTTCACCTTGTGGCCATTGCGAGCGGGCCGGGCGTGACCGCGCCGTTTTGGGAGACGCCGCGTCCGTATCAGCCGAGTTCAACGAGCTTCGTTCCGCGCGTGCTGGGCGCGACGAATCCCGTCTGGCTGGATTCGGACGGCGACGGAAAGTTCACCCACGCCCGCGCCTACGCGGAGCAACTCGTGAAACGGCACGGCACGGGCGCGGTGAAGTTGTTTCCCGCGCTGGCCGACTACGACGAGGCGGTGGTCGCGCAGGCCGCGAGCTTGTGCCACGCGGCGGGGAAGGATCTGCGGTCGTTGGAGTTCATGCGCGCGATGCGCACCGCCACGCGACCGGTGCAGCGCAGTTGGGTGAACTACGCGGGGACGTTGCGGTGAGAAGGGCGAGGACTTGCAGTGCTGTCTGGAGTCGTCGCACTGAGCAGACAGTGACTTTAAGCCAGCGCGCGTCGCATCCCTCTCCCTTTCTCGGAGAAGGGGAGAGGGCCGGGGTGAGGGGTTACGTGCGTCGGCGTCGGCGGCCCCACCCCTCATCCGGCCTACGGCCACCTTCTCCCCTCCTCCGAGGAAGGGAGAAGGCGTGCGCCGTGGGGTCCAGTTGGCAACTCCACTGGCTTGCCTTGAAAGTTGATTACTTCCCCGCAGTCAACAGCCCGCGTGCTGCCATCCACTCCTCCGCGCGCTTGGGCCAAGTGGTGACGCCGTGCGCGCTGGGCCGCAGGCCGTAGCCGTGGCCACCGGTCGGGTAGAGGTGGAGCTCGGCGGTCACCTTGGCCTGTTTCAGCGCGAGGTAGTAGAAGAGCGCGCTTTCCACACGGACGCCGTCGTCTTGCGTCATCGCGAGGAAGGTCTGTGGCGTGTTTGCGGTGATGGGCAGCTCGGGGGAAACCTTGTCGCCTTGCTCCTTCACGGTCAGGTAGGCGGGGTAAATCAGGAACGCGAAGTCGGGCCGGCAACTGGTCTTGTCCGCGTCGTCCACCGGCTCGTAAGTGCGCTTGTCGAAGTTGTTGCAAGCCGCTGCGGCGAGGTGCCCGCCCGCTGAGAAGCCGAGGATGCCAACGCGCTTCGGGTCGAGGCCGAACTCGGTCGCGCGCGAACGCACCAGCCCGACGGCACGCTGCGCGTCCTGCAATGCAGCGGTGTGTTTCTCCAAGCCAGTCCGCTTCGGCACGCGATACTTGAGGAGCACGCCAGTGACGCCGATGGAGTTGAGCCACTCGCAGATTTCGGAGCCTTCGAGGTCGTAGGCGAGGATGTTGTAGCCGCCGCCGGGGCAGATGATGACTGCCGCGCCAGTGTCCTTGGCCTTCGTTGGGCGATAGATGGTGAGCGTTGGCTGCGAGACGTTGCCGAGGCGGATGACGGATTTGTCGGCGACCTTGCCGCTCTTCTCGGTGGAGGTGTCCTTCTCCTCGGGGAGGCCGCCTTTCTCGCCGGGCGCTCCCTTGGGCCAGAGGGGCAGGGGAGTGGGCGGCGCAGCGATGAGGCTGGCGGTGACAGCGGCGAGAATGAGGGCGGTGGCGAGCGTTTTTTTCATGGGAGTTTGAACTTGGGACACTGGCTGAGGAACTGGATGGGGTTGCTGTAAATCACCTTGTCAATCAGGTCGGCGGGCCAGCCGCGACGCTTCATCTCCAGCGCGGTGCGCGGCACGGCCAGAGGGATGCTCACGCCCCAATCGCACGCCGAGTTCATCCAAATGCGCTCGTGCGAATAGAGGTCCAGCATGTCCACCGCGCGCGCGGGCGAGCACTTGCTCTCGGGATACAGCGTCATGCCCGCCCAAAAGCCCGCGTCCAGCACGAGTTGGATGGTGTGTTCCTCGACGTGGTCAATGATGCAGCGCTCGGGGCGAATGCGCCTGTCGCTGCGCAGCACGTCGAGGATGAGGCGCGTGCCCTTGAGCTTGTCTTCGAGGTGCGGCGTGTGGACGAGGATGAGTTGGTCGTGCCGCGCGGCGAGGTCCACGTGCATTTCGAGCACCTTCATCTCGTTGCGCGAATTTTTGTTCAAGCCGATTTCGCCGATGCCCAGCACGTTGGGGCGGTCGAGGAACTTGGGAATGAGGCCGATGACATCCGTGGCCAGCGCCACGTCTTCGGACTCCTTGGGGTTGATGCAGAGCCAGGAGAAGTGCGGCAGGCCGAACTTCGCCGCGCGCTTCGGCTCGTAGTCGGTGAGTTGGCAGAAGTAGTCGTGGAAGCCGTCCACGGACGAGCGGTCAAAGCCCGCCCAGAAGGCCGGCTCGCACACGGCGGCGCAGCCGGCGGTGACCATGTCCTGGTAGTCGTCAGTCGTGCGGCTGACCATGTGGCCGTGAGGTTCTATATAACGCATGCGGGGGGAGTTGAAAGGTGAAGGGTGAAAGTTGAAAGAGTTACTCCGTGGCTTTTGCGGTGAGGAGGGAGCGGCGGAGGCCGCTGAGGATTCGCGTCAATTCAGCCGCGCGATTGCGCAGGTCACCCCAAACCGCTTCGGATCCGAAGCGTTGGCTGCGGGCAATTTCGATTTGGCCGACCACTTCAAAGAGTGAGCCAGTGGCAATTTCAACGAACCGCGCGAAATCCTGTCGGGACGAGCGGGAGGAGCCTTCTGCGAGGTTGGACGCGGCGGACACCGCAGCCCGGCGCATCTGGGAAGTCAGTCCGAACCGTTCGTCATCGGGGAAGGACTTCGTCACTTGATAGACGACCTTGCTAAAAGCGAGCGCCTGCTTCCACGCCTCAAGTCGCTCGAAGTTGGACTCAAACGGTTTTACCAGTGGCGCGCTCACGGAATTTTTTCAACTTTCACCCTTCAACTTTCAAGTCTTCCCTGGCCACGCCCCACACGCGCCTTTACCCGGAGCTTTCATGATGGGCTTAGTCGTCGGGTCGCTGAAAGAGAGGAGGACACGCTTCGCGCGGTGGGGTTTCTTCTCGCCCAAGTGCTTAAGCGCGGTGCGGAAGGCGTCGAGGCGGAAGTCGGCTTCGCCCTCGGAGCGGTCCACGCGGTCGAGGAAGGCGGCGAGGTCGATGAGCTTGTGCCGCGCATCCATGAAGTATTGGTCGAGCACTTGTTGGCGAGTCATAGCGTGCTGTCAATTAACCGCAGGCCTGCCGGGAAGACAACTCGCGAATCGTCCTGAATCGGCGGCTTGCAGTTGCCCCTTGCACGCTCCGTTACTTCCCGCCGATGCACCAGAGCGCCTTGTGCGTGCGGATGAGCAGTGCGCCGTCGGCGGGAACGAGGGAGCTGTTCGAGCGCTCGCCCAGCGGGTTTGTCGCGAGCAACTCAAACGTCGTGCTGGCCTTGAAGACGAAGCAGTCGCCGCCCTGCGTGATGGTGTAGCACTTGCCATCGGCCAGCAGCACGCTGCTCCAGTTCGCGCCGGTGGCAGCCCCGCCGACGAGCCGCTGGTTCCAGACTTCCTTCCCGGTTTCGAGGTTCAGGCACATCGCGGTGCCGGGGTCGTTGTGGATGTAGATGTGCCCCTTGTGAATGACTCCGGAGCCGATGCGTTGGGGCGAGCGCGGGTGATGCCAGAGGCGCTTCGACTCGGTCACGTCCCCGCTGCCGCCGGTGCGGACCGCTAACGCCGAGCCGCCGAAGCCGCTCATCGCCACGACGATTCCGTCGGCATGAATCGGCGAGGTGTAGTGGAGCGGGGTCAAGCCCGTGGAGGTCCAGCGTTCCTTGCCCGTCGCGGGGTCGAGCGCGCAGAGGCGGCCCGGCCACGACATGAGGAGCGAGTCGCGCCCGCCTTCGCTGAGGATCACGGGCGTCGTCCACGAGCCGAGCCACTTCCCGCGCGGCGCGGCTTGCTTGGCGTCCTTGGGCGCGTCTTTGGGCGTGGGTGGCGGACCGCCGGCGTCGCCGCCGGCTTCGTCATTTCGCCAGACGGTTTTGCCCGTGGTCTTGTCCACGGCGAGGAGGTAAGTCGTTTCGCCGGGGCCGAAGTTGAGGAAACAGAGGTTGCCGTGAATCACGGGCGAGGTGGCTGCGCCCCAGATGTGAATCTGCCGCCCGAGGTCCGTGCGTTTCCAAAGTTCCTTGCCGCTGAAGTCGTAGCAGAACAGCCCGTCGCTCGCGAAGGACACGATGACTCGCTCGCCGTCCGTGACCGGTGATGCAGAGCAAAACGGGTTCGTCCCATGCGTCGGTTCCTTCTCCTTCGTGGTGACGCCCGCCTGCCAGAGTTGCTTGCCGTCGGCGCGGTTGAGGCACAGGAGCGTGCGGCGGTCGCCCACGGGCTGTGTGACGAAGATGCGCTCGCCCCAGACGATGGGCGTGGAGTTGCCGGCTTCCGGGAGCGGCACGCGCCAGCGGACGTTCTCGTCCTTGCTCCATTTCACCGGGAGATTTTTCTCGGTGGAGATGCCGTCCGCCTTCGCGCCGCGCCAAGCAGGCCAGTGAGCGGCGAGGGAGGGCAGGGCGGCGGTGAGCAAGCAGGCGGCAAGCAATGCCGGCGCAGAGCGGAGTCGAAGTGTCATGGCAACAGAGGCAGACGTGAGGTTCTCAGATGCGGTTCAGGGAAAGCTGGTTGGGAAAATTACTAGCAAGCCGGTGGCCGGAGTGCCTCGCCGTCTTCGGGCGGCTCACGCCTTCACTTCCGTGCGTCCGCGCAGCCAGGCCACGGTCACCACGGTCAGCACGGAGACGAGCACGATGAGGGTGGCGAGAGCATTGATGTCCGGCGTGATGCCGCGTTTCACCGAGGAGTAAATCAGGATGGGTAGCGTGGTGGCACCGGCGCCGCTCGTGAAGAAGCTCACCACGAAATCATCCAGGCTCAACGTGAACGCCAGCAAGCCGCCCGCGACCACTCCCGGCAGCATCAGCGGCAGCGTGATGTGGCGGAACGTCATCCACGGTCCCGCGCCGAGGTCGGCGGCGGCTTCTTCGAGTTGCGGATCGCAGTCCGCCATGCGCGCACGCACGACAATGGCGACGAAGGGAATTTGAAAGGTGATGTGCGCCAGCGTCATCGTGGTCATGCCCAACTCGAAGCCCGCGAGCGCCTCGCGCACGACGGAGAAAAAGAGCAGCAGCGCCACCGCCATGACGATGTCGGGAATGAAGACGGGCACGTGCAGCACGTGGTGGAAGAGGCGCTTGCCGGGGAACTCGTAGCGGCTCATGCCGTAGCCGAGCACGGAGCCGAGCAGGACGGAGACGAGGGTGCTCGTGCAGGCCAGTTCGAGAGTGTTGATGGCGGCGGCGATGGCGGCGTCGTTGTCAATCAGCCGCAGATACCAGTCCACCGTGAAGCCGTGCCACTCCGTGCCGAAGCGTGCGGCGTTGAAGGAATACACGATGACCACCGCGATGGGCGCGTAGAGGAAGCCGAACACCAACAGGGCAACGAGGCCGGTCAATGGCGAGCGGCGCGTCATGGCAACGATACCTCCCGCCGCCACCGCGTCACACGCGTGTGCAGCCACAGGCCCGCGAGCATTACGAGCAGCGCCGCCACCGCGATGGCGGAGCCGAACGGCCAGTCCCGGCTCACGCCGAACTGTTGCTGCACCGCGTTGCCCAGCAGCGCGACCTTCGCTCCGCCCAGCAAATCAGGAATCACGAATTGCCCCGTCGCCGGCAGAAACACCAGCACGCTGCCCGCTAGGATGCCGGGCCGAATCTGTGGCATCACCGCGTGCCAAAACGCCCGCAGCGGGGACGCACCGAGGTCTTCGGCAGCCTCGGTCAGCGACCAGTCCACCTTTTCCACACTCGCGTAAAGCGGCAGCACCATGAAGGGCAGGTAGTCGCACACCATCGCCAGCATCACGGCAGGCCAGCCTGGATACAGCGCGTAGTCCGCCAGCGGCACGCCGACGGAGGCGAGGTTTTGCGCGAGCCAGCCTTCTGGGGCGAGCAGGATTTGCCAGCCGTAAGTGCGGATGAGGAGGTTGGTCCAGAAAGGGATGATCACGAGCGTCAGTGCCACGGTCTTCCACCGGCGCGGCAGCCCAGCGATGAAGAAGGCCACGGGCAGGCCCACGAGCAGGCAGAGCAGGGCGGTGACGAAGCCCACGCCGAGGCTGCGCGCGAGGATGAGCGGCTGCACGGGGTCGAAGCCCAGCGCGCCATTGCCGAAGAGCCGCGAGTAATTCTCCCAGGTGAAACGCCACACGATTTCTCCTGCGTCCCCACGTTGCGCGAAGCTCAATGCGATGACGAACGAGAGCGGCACCAGCATGAAAACCGTCACCCAGCCGAGCGCCGGTCCGCACAGCCACGCCGCGCGGAAGGTGTGCGCGCCTGGTGGCAACGGCTCGCCGAAGTGGACCGAGCGCCGGATGCGGCGGCGGCGCTTGAGCGAAGTCTGAGAAGTCGCGTCGGCCATTCAGCCCTCCAGTAGGAAAATGTTGGTCGGAGACAAGGAGACTTCGACTGTGTCGCCGACGAAGAGGCCGACGGCGCGCCGTCCGGAATTCAGCTCGGTGACGCGCAGCGCGGCGCGGCCGGCCACCACACGGTAGTGGCTTGCCGCGCCGTTGAAGGTGATTTCATCGATGCGTCCGAGCAGGCGATTGTCACCGGGCGCTCCGCCTTCGAGGGAGAGGCGTTCGGGGCGGAATCCCAGCGAGAGGTTGCCCTGCTCGGCCAGCTCGATTCCGGCGGCGGACAAGTCCACGCGCAGGTGGCCCACCGGCGTGTCCGCCACCACAGTGCTGCCGCTGCGGGAGATGAATTTGCCCTCGAAGAGGTTGCACGCGCCGATGTTCTGCGCGACGAAACGCGTCTTGGGCCGCTCGTAAAGCTCCTCCGGCGTGCCGAGCTGCTCGATGCGGCCCGCGTTCATCACGGCGATGCGATCACTCATGGTCATGGCCTCCTCCTGATCGTGCGTGACGTGGATGAAGGTGATGCCCAGCCGCCGCTGAAGTTGATGCAGTTCGAGCTGAAGCTCCTTGCGCAACTTCAGGTCGAGCGCGCCGAGTGGCTCGTCGAGCAGCAGCACCTGTGGCTCGTTGACGGCGGCTCGGGCGAGGGCAACGCGTTGCTTCTGCCCGCCGGAAAGCTCGTTGGGTCGCCGACCCGCGAGGGGGATGATTTGCATCAGCTCCATCACGGCGGTCGTGAGCCGGACGATGTCGTGGGAGGACATCCGCTTCATGCGCAGGCCAAAGGCGATGTTTTCCGAGACGCTCAGGTGCGGGAACAGCGCGTAGGATTGGAAGACGGTGTTGACCGGGCGCTTCCAAGCCGGGAGCCGCAGCGCCGCAGCGCCGCCGATACGCAGCTCGCCGCTGTCGGGCAAATCCAAGCCCGCGATGATGCGCAGCAGCGTGGTCTTGCCGCAGCCGGAGGGACCGAGCAGCGAGAAGAACTCACCGCGCCGCACGTTGAGGGTCACGCCCGCGAGGGCTTCGACCTTGCCGAAGCGCCGCGTGAGATGCTGGCACTCGACGGCGAGGGCCGAGGCGGCGTTGAGTTTTGTTTCAACGGGTTGCAATCCGGCTTTCGTAGCGGAAAGCACGGGCGAAGACGAAGCAAAATCGTGCAGTCGCCGAGGGGTGGAGGGGCTCGTTGAGCGCTAAAAATTGAGAGTCGAGAGTTGGCTTCCTTGGTTGGCGTCAGGCTTGTCGTCGGATTCCGCCACGCTATCTTCGGCCATGCCTTCAACCGCCCGTTCCCGCCGTGAGTTCCTCCGCCGGGCCGCACTGGCCAGCACGCTCGGGGCGATGGAGGTGCGCGCGGCGGAAGCCCCCGGGCTCATCGCGTCCATCGAGAAGGTCACGCTGCGGCGGGGCCGGGATGGGAGTGGCCCCGCGTGGTTCCACCCGCGCGCGTGCGTGGTGCCGGGCGCGAGCGGCGCGGCGGTGTTCATGACGCTGCAAACGATTGCCGGCTCGGACTACTTTGGGCCCGTGCAGTGGATGACCTCGCGCGACCTCGGTAAGACTTGGAGCGAACCGCAGCCCGTGCCGCCGCTGGGCCGTGTGAGGCAAGCCAACGGCTCCGAAGAAGGCGTCTGCGATGTGGTGCCGGAGTGGCATCCGCAAACGAAGTCCGTGCTCGCCGTCGGGCACAACGTCTTTTACTCCGGCCCGAAATTTTCCGCTGACCAGCCGCCGCGCTGGCCGATCTACGCCGTTTGGCGCGCTGGCCAATGGGGCGCGCGCCGCAAGCTGGAATGGGCCGACCCGCGCGGCGCACAGATTTACTCGAACAACTGCGGGCAACGCGTCTTGTTGCCGAACGGCGACCTCCAGATGGCGTTCACCTTCGGCAGCGTGAAGAATAAACCGCGTTCCGTTGCCGGCGTGATTTGTTCCTTCGATGGCGAGACGCTCGCGGTGAAGCAGGTCGGCGAGGAAATCAAACACGACACGGGCCGCGGCCTGCTGGAGCCGTCCGTCACCCAGTTCCAAGGCCGCTTCTTCCTCACCCTTCGCGCCGAGGACAATCGCGGCTACGTCTGCGCCGGGGACGACGGGCTGAAGTGGACGCCGAAGCAACCGTGGGCATGGGAGAACGGCGAGCCGCTTAATCTGTCCACCACGCAGCAGCACTGGCTGGCGCACTCGGACGCGCTCTGGCTCGTCTACACCCGCAAGGACGCGAGCAATGTAAACGTCCCCCGTTGGCGCGCCCCGGTTTGGATGGCGCAGGTGGACCCGGCGACCTTGCGGCTGCGGCGCGATACGGAGCGCGTCGTGCTGCCGCTGGTGGGGGACGGGGTGAACCACCCGGACGAGGTAGCCTACAGCGGTAACTTCCACCCGGTGAACGTCAGCCCGGCAGAATCGTGGGTGACGGACGGCGAGATCATCCCCAAGCGCGGCTATCGAGGAGACCTGTTGCTCGCCCGCATCCGGTGGGCGAAGCCGAACCGATTGGTCAGCGTGTAAGCCGCGAGGTTCAGAACGCGCGCAATTTGAAGGCTCGGGAATGCAGTTTTGGAAGCACACGCGACGACGAGTGCAGGTGCGCCACAGCACTCCGAGTTGATGTTTTTGAGCTTTTGCCCGGAGCTGTGAGTGTGCTTTGATTAGCTGGTGACCCATTTTTCGACGGTGGTCCCCGCCCCCGGCGCTCCCCGGCACAGCGTCCTAATCGTGGACGATGACCGGGCGACCGTGGGCGTGATGGCAGAGTTGCTGGAACTGGAGGGCTTCGAGGTCTGGCAGGCTTTTTCCGCCGGAGAAGGGCTCGCGCTGCTGGCGCAACGGCAGCCGGAACTGCTCCTGTTGGATGTGCGGCTGCCTGATGCGGACGGGCGGGAGGTCTGTGCCGCGTTGAAGGCGAACCCGAAATTCGAGACGCTCTTCATCATCCTCATCTCCGGCATGGAAGTAGGCGTGCAGAGCCGCGTCTCCGGGTTGAATCAGGGCGCGGACGAATACCTGACCAAACCCATCCAGCCGGTAGAGCTGATCGCGCGCCTCCAATCGTTTGTGCGAATCCGCGAGGCGGGCGAGGCGCTGCGCCGGTCCAACGAGCTTTTGGAGGAACGCGTGCTGGTGCGCACCAACGAACTGCGCCTGGCCAACAGCTCGCTCGAACAAGCCACGGCCGAGTTGCGCACGTTCAGCCGCCGTCTCCTCGAGACTCAGGAGCGCGAACGCCGTCGGCTGGCGCATGAGTTGCACGATGAGGCAGGGCAGGCGCTCACGGTCTTGAAGTTCGCCTTCGACAGCCTCGATAGCCAAGTCAAGGACGGCGCGTCCGAGGCTCTGGCCGACGGACGCGCCTCCCTCACCCGACTGACGCAGCTCATCCGCAATCTCTGGCAAGAGCTGCGCCCGGCGATGCTCGATGATTTTGGGCTGGTGCCCGCGATGGTCTGGTATTGCCAACGCTACACGGCGAACACGCGGGTGGAGGTGGATTTCGAGCACGAAGGGGTGGACGGACTGCGGTTTGATCCCGAGATAGAGACGGCCGTTTACCGGACCATTCAGGAATCTCTCACCAACGTTGCCCGTCACGCCAAAGTGCGGGAAGTGCGCCTGCTGCTGTGGTCTGGTCCCGGTCTGTTGCACGTGCAAATCTCCGATCAGGGTCAGGGCTTCGACCCGCGCGCGGGCCTGAGCCGCAACGGCAGTTGCGGACTCGTCGGGATGCAGGAACGCGTGCGTCTGCTCGGTGGCACATGGTCGGTCTCCGCCCGTCCCGGGCAGGGCACCCGGGTGATCGCCGAGTTCCCCATCGCTGAAGCCTGCCTTATTCCTGCACTCGCCCAAGATTCCCGCCTGTTGGATACGCAGCTTCTGCGCCCGACTGATTTTGCAAAGCCCGTCCCCGCATGACCCGCCACACCTTTTTGATAGTGGACGACCATCCCCTGATCCGGCGCGGCATCCGCAGCCTGTTGCAGAGTCAGCCGGACTTTCAGGTGGTGGGCGAGTCTGCCGACGGCATGACGGCACTGCATCTTATCGCGCAGCACCGCCCGGACGTGATGGTGCTGGACGTCGTCATGCCCATGCTCGGCGGGTTGGAGCTGCTCCGTGAGTTGCGCAAAAACCCGACTCCGAATCTTCCCAAGACCATCGTGTTGTCACTGCACGACGACGAAGCCTATGTGCAGCAGGCCATGCAGTTGGGCGCGGCGGGCTATGTGTTGAAACACTCCGCATCCGCCGGCCTCGTCCCCGCCGTGCGCGAGGTTCTGGCCGGGCGGTTTTACTCCAGTTGCCCGTTGTCCGGAAAGCCCCTTGCGCAGCCTGCACCCGAACCGGGGCACCGTCCCGTGGATCGCAATCAACTGCTCACTACCGAGGAGCGGCTGCTGTTACAACTGATGGCCGCCGGTGCGACTGAGGAGCAAATCGCCCCCCAGCTCGGTCGGCAACCGCTGGCGATCCCCGTCCTCTCCCGCAACATCGCGCTCAAGCTCGGGATGCGCGAGCTTGCAGACGTGCGTCAGTTGGCCGCGCAGTGGGCGCGTGAGCACTAGCCTGCCGAGTCCCCCGTCGTGAAAATCATCAGCATCCTCCTCGTAGAGGACCATCCCCTCACGCGCCGGGCCATCGGCGGCCTGCTGCGAGCGCAGCCCGATTTCCGTGTAGTGGGCGAAGCGGCGAATGGCCTCGAAGCGCTGCATCTCGTCGAGCAATCCACCCCGGACGTGGTCATCACCGACATCATTATGCCGATGGTCGGCGGTCTCGACTTGTTGCGCGAGCTGGCCCTGCAAACGCCGCGACCGCTCGTTATCGTGCTCTCCCTTTTCGACGACCCACGTTACGTGCAGGAAGCCACCAACTGCGGGGCCGCCGCCTACGTGCTCAAACAGTCAGCGCCCACCTTCCTCGTCACCGCTATCCGCGACGCATTGGCGGGCCGGTTCTTCGCCACCCCGGCGATTTCCGGACAGGCTTTGGCCGAGATCGAGCATCGTTTCCGAGCCCAACCTTGGAGTCGGCAGGATTTGCTCAACGACGTTGAACGGCTCGTGCTCCAACTGCTGGGCACCGGCTGTGCGCCGGAGGAAATCACCCGCCGCCTCGCGCACCAGCCCCTCGCGCTCCCGCTGGTTTGCGAGAACATCGTCCACAAGCTCGGCCTCTCCAGCCAAGCCGACCTCCGCCGCTATGCGGAGCAGTGGGCCGCGACGCAGCACTGACCTCGCGCCGCGTAGGCGACGCCGCGAGGAGTCGCAAACTTCCTCCGCCCCCATGCTCGACTCAACCGAGCGCATGTGGTTGAGCCACGGATAGAACCTTCATCTCGTCCCCTTCCGGGTTTCTTCTGTGTTCCATCCGTGGCGAAAGAACGCCTCCAGTTCAGTCCGCGTCTCCTGACTCTGTCCGCCGACAGAATGCGGCTGGTATGAGGCAAATTCCGGCTGGCAGCCAATCGTCACGTCGGGGATGATGTGCGCGAAAGTTACGTCTGATACCTGAACCATGAGCCTTGCCACCATCCCGGTTGAAATTGCTGACCCCATCAACCACCGCATCCTCTCCGTCTCCGAGGACCAGTTGAAGGGCTTTCAGACGGACCCGCTCGGCGCCATCGCACAGCAGACCGGACTGCCGCTGGACACCGTCATCGAGCGCATCCAAGCCATGCTCCGCGCGGGCGTCATCCGCCGGGTGCGGCAGACCTTGCTCGCCACGAACCTCGCCCAAGGCGCGCTCGTCGCCTGGGAAGTCCCGCAGGAGAAGCTCGACGCGGGCTTCGACGACCTCTTCCAGAACGACCCCTTCTCCGGCCACGTCGTCACGCGCTCCACGGACGCCGCCACGCCCGGCTCCACCTACAAACTTTGGACCACGCTTAAGATTCCCGCTGGCTACTCCATGCCCCGCCACTGTGAGTATCTCGCGCAACGCATCGGCGCGGGCCACTTCCGGCTCATGCCGGCAAAGAAACTCTTCGCCCTCGGCGTCGGTCACACAAGGCGCAAAGGCATGGAGCCAGGCAGCAAGGCCGAAGTCCCCGCCGACGTCACCGATGTCGCGATGGTCACTCTCAACCAACAGGAGTGGCGCATCCTCGAAGCCGTGAAGCGCGAGTTCAAACCCGAGGAAATCATCCCCGACCTCTGGACCGCTCGTGCCGCCGAGGCTGGCGTCCCGCTCCCGACGTTCCTTGAAGTCGCCGCTGATTTCGACCGCCGCAAGATCATCGGGCGCTTCTCCACCTTCCTCGAACACGTCAAGACCCTCACCACCGGCGAGAAGGTCACCAAGTTCAACGCCCTCTTCCACTGGGCCGTGCCGGTCGGCCGCGAGATCGAGGCGGGCCGCGAAGTGGGCCGCCACCACATCATGACGCATGCCTACTGGCGCGAGGGCGGCCCCGAGTTCCGCGACGTAAATGTCATGGGCGTGGCCCACGGCACCGACAAGACGCTCGTGCTCGCGCACAAGGCGTCGATTGACGCGCACCTCGCCAGCCTCGGCATCACCGTGAGTTACACGAACGTCTTCTGGGGCGGGCGCAGTGAAATCAAGCCCAGCGAAATTTCCCCCAACGCCTACTGCGACTGGTGCCGCGCCAACGGCCTCGACCCCGAGCGCATGAAGCTCCAGCCCGGCGAGCGGATGATTGCCGGCTGAGCTGTAGCCGCCGAGGTCAGGAGGCGGATGCTTGATAAGGAGCGCAGGAAGGCAAGAGCAGAGGGTTCCGCGACCCGCCGTTTTTTCCTGCCCTCCTGCTCTCCTTATACATTTCCTCGCCCCCTTCCGTCCGTGCTCCGGGTCGGGTGAAAAAAACTCACCGCCGGGCTTACAGAAAACACTCGCCTCGCCCGAAGTCGTTGCCCACCATCCGCCTCGTTTTCGCGGTATCGCGCGCACTGCAATGAAAGCCAAAATCATCATCACACCGAAGAAGGCCGTTCTCGACCCGCAGGGCAAGACCGTGCAAAGCGCACTCGAGCACATGGGCTATCAGGGCGTCATCGGCGTCCACGTCGGCAAGTATGTCGAGATTGATCTCGCCCCCGGCACGGACCGCGCCGCCGCCCAGCAAGCCCTCAACGAGGCCTGCCACCGCTTCCTGAGCAACCCGGTGATCGAGGACTACAAACTGGAAATCGAGTGAAGCGGTCAGCGCTCAGCGCTCAGCAGTCAGCCACCGGAGCTGGCCAGCGCTGAAAGCTGAAAGCTAAATGCTGAAAGCTAAAATGAACTTCGCCGTCCTCCAATTCCCCGCCTCCAACTGTGACCAGGACGCCGTCCACGCCATCCAGTTGCTCGGCCACTCCGCGCGCCTCGTCTGGCACAAGGACAGCTCCCTCGGCGCTGCTGACGCCGTCATCGTGCCCGGCGGCTTCAGCTACGGGGACTACCTGCGCTGCGGAGCCATCGCCCGCTTAAGCCCCGTGATGCAGGCGGTGAAACAATTCGCGGACAACGGCGGCCTGGTCATCGGCATCTGCAACGGCTTCCAAGTCCTCTGCGAGGCGCACCTGCTGCCCGGTGCGCTCATCCGCAACCGGTCGCTTCAGTTCCGCTGCGAAAACATCTTTCTGAAGACCGCCGCGCACGACTCCCCGTTCACGTCCCAGATACCCGAGGGCAAGCTGCTTCGGGTGCCCATCGCGCACGGCGAGGGCTGCTACTTCGCGGACGCCGACACGCTGGCCCAGATGAAGACGAACCGCCAAATCCTCTGGCGCTACTGCAACGCGCAGGGCGAGGCGACTGATGATTCCAACCCGAACGGCGCGCTGGAGAACATCGCCGGCATCTGCAACGAGCGCCGCAACGTGGCCGGCCTCATGCCGCACCCCGAGCGCGCCTGCGAGCCGCTGCTGGGCAGCGCCGACGGAAGGCTCATCTTCGAGAGCATGATTCACGCGCTTGCGCAGAAGCCGGCGGCGTAACTCGGACACTTCGGCTGCGCTACGGTCCACGCGCAACGGGCGGTGCGAGGAACCGCTCCTTTTGCATCCGCACGGAATCTGGTTTTCCGACTTTCGAACCGCGTTTCGGATTGTCATCCCTGCACCGCAGCGGAATCCTCGCGGCCATGACACCGAACCGCAGAACATTTCTTGGACAAATCAGCCTCGGCGCGGCGGGCGTGGGGTTGCTTTCCCACCGTTCCTTCGCCGCGCCTGCTGGGGTTGGCTCTTCGCTCCCGCGCAGCACGTCGGAGGCGGAGGGCGCGGCCAGCGCCGGGGTGCTCGCGTTTCTTGAAGGTATCGCGCGGGGCAAGCACGAACTGCACAGCTTCATGCTCGCGCGGCACGGGCGCGTGGTGAGCGAGGGCTGGTGGACGCCTTACGCGCCGGCGTTCAACCACACGCTCTATTCCATGAGCAAGAGTTTTGCCTCCACGGCCGTCGGCTTGGCCGTCGCCGAGGGCAAGCTCACGTTGAACGATCGCGTGGTGTCGTTCTTTCCGAAGGAGCTGCCGGAGAAGGTGAGCGAGTCGCTCGCGGCGATGCGAGTGAAGGACTTGCTCGCGATGGCGACGGGGCAGGAGAAGGAGCCGACTCAGCCAATGGTGCGGGAGCAGAATTGGGTGAAAGCCTTTCTCTCCACCCCGATGGCGCACGCGCCGGGCAGTGTCTTCATGTATAACAGCGGGGCGACTTATATGTGCTCGGCCATTGTGCAGCAGGTGACGGGGCAACGCATCCTGCACTACCTCACGCCGCGGCTTTTCGAGCCGCTGGGCATCACCGGGGCGACGTGGGAGCAGTGCCCGCAGGGGCGGGACGTGGGCGGCTGGGGCTTGAGCGTGCCGACGGAGGCGCTGGCGAAGTTCGGCCAGCTTTACTTGCAGCAAGGCAAGTGGAACGGACGACAGCTTCTCCCGGCGAAGTGGGTGGCAGAGGCAACGTCGTTCAAAATTCAACAGCCCGTGCCGGCCAAGCCGAGCCGACCGCAGGAGAAGAACGACTGGCAGCAGGGTTACGGCTACCAGTTCTGGCGCAGTCAGAACAAGGCGTTCCGGGGCGACGGCGCGTTTGGGCAGTTCACCATCGTGCTGCCGGAGCAAGACGCTGTAATCGCGATGAACGCCGAGGCTTCCAATATGCAGGGCATCCTCGATCTCGTGTGGGAGCACCTGCTGCCAGCGCTCAAACCGCAGCCGCTGCCGGCGGACCCGGCGGGGCAGGGGACGTTGCAGAAGACGCTCGCATCACTGGCGCTGCCGCTGGCACAGGGCAAAGTTTCGTCGCCCACGACAGCGCGCCTGAGCGGCAAAACCTTCCAGTTCGACGCGAATGACTTGGGCTTGAAGAGCGCCGCGTTTCAGTTTGGGAAGAAAGAGTCCTGTTCACTCACTCTCCGCACCGCGCAGGGCGAGCATGACCTCCACGCGGGCCTCGGGCAGTGGGTGCGCGGTGAGACGTCGTTGCCCGGCACGCCGCCGCGCTACATCTCCGGCGGCGCATCCAAACCCGGCACGCCTTTCAAGGTCGCGGTCAGCGCCGCGTGGGCGGACGACAACACGCTGGAGTGGATCGTGCGCTACTACGAAACCGCGCACTACGATGGGGTGACGTGCCGCTTCGATGGCGACCGCGTGCAAGTCAGTTTCCTCAACAGCATCGCGAAGCAGCGCGGCGGGAAAGATAGCCGTCCCCTTTTGCAAGGGCGGATGGGGTGATGCGGCCTGATTCCTGGGGTGAAGAGCCTGACACTACGGCCGCACCTCGGCCTCGAAGACGCCGGTGAGCACGCGGCCTTCGCTCTTCATTTGCACCCAAAGCCGATAACGACCGGCGCTGGGAAACTCGTAGGGAAACGAAACTGAGTCTGTGAGGCTGGTGGTGTGCGGTGCTGCTTGGGTGGTGGAAAGAATCTCCTTGGTTCCAACTCGCGCTGCGTTTTTGTCCTGCTGCTCCCGCTTCGTTTCGCGGCGAAGGAAAGTTTCTTGCGCCCCCATCGAGATGGTCCCGACTGGATGCAGGTGCGCGAACACGCCACCATCCGCGCGTCGCACCGCCGCGTGCCCAGCCATGCCGATGTAAGGTTCCAGCGGGGCAGGGGAGCCGTCGGGCTTGAGTAGCTTGAAGCGCAGCGGAGCCTCGCGCTGCGTCTGCAAATCGCTCGTCCGTTCCCACTGCATCACGTAACCGCCGGGCAGGCGGCAGGTGTTTGGTGTGCTCGCGGGGAGCGGGTCGCCGAAGTGCCACGAGTCGTCGGGGTCGAAGGCCGTGACCGAGTTGTCCCCGGGCGCGCGGCGCAGGGGTGCACCGCACATCGGGTCGCTCGTGCCAGTGCGACGCGTGAAGTTCGCCGGGTTCTCCGGTGGCTCGGGCAAGTCCGCCTTGGCCGTGAGCGTCTGCGTGAAACCTGTTTCATGCGCCACCTCCGCAATGACCGAGTAACGCCCCGGCGGGAGCGGCGGCACGGGCGTCTCGAACGTCGTCGCGTCGCGCTGCACGGGATGCAGGTGCGCGAAGGTGTCCGGCTCTTCGTCGCGGATGAGGAAGAGGTGCATCAGCTTGCCGTGGTCGGGCGTGAGCGGTGTCCAGTAGCGCTGCCCGCCGTCGCGCGTGTCCACGTGGAGCCGGAGCACGGGCTGGCCGTTCGTGGTGAAGACTTCCGTTCGCACGGGGAGCGGGCGGTAGAGACGGTTCGTGCGGAAGTCGCGGTCCACCGAATCCCACCACGCCTTCCCACCCACGACCATGCCGGCGAAGAGCAATGTGCCGCCCAACATCGCGAAGGCGGCGCGGAGCCGGACAGGCCGTGCGATTTCCTCGCCCGGGGCCAAGACCGCTTCGCCCCACGCCGCAC
Organism: Klebsiella pneumoniae; assembly: GCA_943330855.2. Taxonomy (GTDB): domain Bacteria; phylum Verrucomicrobiota; class Verrucomicrobiia; order Limisphaerales; family SXTU01; genus SXTU01. The sequence continues at coordinate 21,259 of CALQJI020000047.1, read as the reverse complement.
CGACGAGCTTCACTGCCGTGAGGAAGAGGAACCCGCCGAGCGCCAACAGCACCACTGCGAAGCCCGCGCCCATCGCCTTTCGCTCCGTAGCGATGTTGTTGACCGGCACGCTGACTTCGCCGCTGCTGCCGCTGCCTTCCACCTGCACCTGAATGCTGTAAGCCCCCGGCGTCATCAGCCAGAGCGTGGCAGAGAAGTGGTTCGTTTCCCCGCGCACGAGCTTCGCCACATCGGGCGGCGGCGCGCCAATCTTGCCGGCTTTCCAATGCACCGGCAGCACCGCCACGCGTGTCACGCCCGGCCCCAGCGTGCGCACGGAAATCTCCGCCAGCCCCGGCACAACCTCCGGCGGTCGCACCACGACGCGCACCGGATGCGGCCCGGCGAGCCCCTCGAAGATGACGTTCGGGCTGCCGATGTGCGCCACAGCGGGCGTGGTGAGCGACAAGCACAGGGCAACGAGGAGGAAACCGATTGAGCCACAAAGAGGCACAGAGGGCACAAAGGAGGAGCGGCGCGAAGATGGAGTGCGGCGGCAGGGCGCACGCATCGCGCCTGACCGCTGACCGCTGACCGCTGATGGCTGCTCTGCCTTCATCGCCGCACCTTCAGCATCCAGTTGCCGAACCACAGTCCCGTGCGACACGCCGCGATGGCCAGCGCCAGTGCGCCCGCGACGCCGCGCCACGTCACCGGGTCGCGGTCGAGTCGCCAGAAGGAGTTCATCCACGGGCCTGGGTTGGAGCTGTAAGGCCAGTGCTGGCGCCCGCCGAAGAACCAGTTGTCCGCCTCAGGAGTCAGCAGGAACGCGGAGAATGGCCATTGCACGGCGAAGATGAGCGCACAGAACGCGACGCCCAGCGCAAGCGCCAGCAGCCAGTCGCGGTGCCACGGAACAATTGCTTGCAGCTTCTTCGCCGCACGCCGCTTCCCCCAGTCCACCAGCAAATCAATCACGAAGGCCGGCACCACCAGCAGCATCGGGAACGGCGGCACGACCATGTGCGTGACCGGGTTGTAGATGGGAGCGAGCATCGGCTGCGCGGCGAAGCGCGGAAGAATCCAAATCATCAGTGCGTAGATGCCGAGATAAACTCCGGCGGCAGCCGTCGCGCCCCACGGCACGGAGGCCGCGCGTGCCGCGACCACCAGCAGCGCCGGGTAATGCCCGCAGGCGATGAGATAATAAGTGAGCGTGTGTTGCTGGTTCGGGAAACTGTATTCCATCACGAACACCGAGTTCATCGTGGTCATGATGCCGACCATGAAGACGAAGAGCCGCGCGATGCCCGTGCGTTGCGCTGGCCCGGCGCGGTTCTGCCACGAGAGCACGAGCAGCAACGTGCCCAGCGCTACGCAGAACATCCCGATGGCCAGCACCGTGTGCGGCGGGCTGAGAATTTGCACATCGAGGCCGTAGGTGTTGTGCCACCAGTCGTCGAACGGCGCGGAGGTGAGCATCGCGAAACAGCCCCAGATGGAAATCCACGCGCCCAGCGGTGCGCGCGCCCCCCAGAACCGCACCGCCGCCGCGCGTTCCGCCTCCGTGCCGAAGAACGTCGTGCGCAGCGCGAGCCACCCACAGGTCAGCCCCGGCAAGACGCCGCCGAGGTAAATCACCATGTGCGCCGGCGTCCAAAACGTGTCGCGCCCGATGCTCTCATGCCACGAGATGTCCCACAGCACACCCAGCGGAATGCACGTCGCCCCCAGCACCGCGATTACCAAGTGCCACGGGATGGCGCAGGCGCAGACGGAGGCTTTCTTCGAAGTGTCGGTGAACTGGGTCGTGGCTGTGGACATGAGCGCGCGGGCAAGCGTGACTGAGGGCTGACACTGTCACGGCGCAACGGGTTTGCCGAGTGGTTTTGAGGTGGCTTGCGGTGAGGGGCGCTGACAGCGCCGCTGCCTCTCACTTTCCCACTTTCCCACTTTCCCACTTTCACCCTACCTTAGCCGCCCATGTTTGACCTAGTGAAAGTCCAGTTAGTAGCCACCGCCGAGAAACTCGCGCAGTTACGGAGGTTTCTTTGACTTACCCGGCACGCAGAAACGCCTAGCCGAGCTGGACTCCGTGATGGCGCAGGAGTCGTTCTGGAACAACCGCGAGCAGGCGCAAAAGGCAATTGATGAGGCGAATGGCCTCCGCAAGAAGCTCGACCCACTCCTCGCCGCCGAGAAGCAGATGGACGACTTCCGCATGATGGTTGAGCTCGGCGAGGCCGAACCCGTCGAAGCCCAGCCCGCCGTCCTCCGCGACCTCACGCGCGACCTCGATAAGTTCGTCAAGGACCTCGACGCACTGGAATTGAGCTTTCTCCTCAAGGGTCCACACGATAAGAACGGCTGCATCCTCAGCATCAACGCCGGTGCGGGCGGCACCGAGGCCCAAGACTGGGCGTATATGCTCCAGCGGATGTATCAGCGCTGGGCCGAGCTGCGCGGCTGGAAGGTGGAAGTCACCGACATTCTCCAAGGCGAAGTCGCCGGCGTGAAGAGCGCCACCATGACCATCGAGGGCGAGAACGTTTACGGCTTCGCCAAGGCCGAGCGCGGCGTCCATCGGCTCGTGCGCATCTCGCCCTTCGACTCGAACGGGCGCCGGCACACCAGCTTCGCCAGCGTGGATGTCATCGCGGAGATTGAGGAGGCGGGCGACATCGTCATCAACCCGATTGACCTAAAGACCGACACCTTCCGCTCAGGTGGCAAGGGCGGGCAGAACGTGAACAAGGTCGAGACCGCCGTCCGCATCACGCACATGCCCACCGGCATCGTGGTCGCGTCGCAAGGCCAACGCTCCCAGCACCAGAACCGCGCGACGTGCATGAAGATGCTCCTGGCCAAGCTCTACGCGCTCCGCGAGGACCAGCAGAAGTCCGAGATGGAACGTTTCTACGGCGAGAAGGGGGCGATTGGCTTCGGCCAGCAGATTCGCAGCTACGTTTTCCAACCCTACCGCATGGTGAAGGACCTCCGCACCGGCGTGCAGACCAGCAACGTCCAAGGCGTGATGGACGGTGCGCTGGACGACTACGTGAACGGCTGGCTCCGCGCCGGGTGTCCGGCGAAGCGGATGCAGGGCGTGCCGGATGAGGAGGAGTAGGAAGTAATTAGTGCTGAATAATTAGTCCGCGCTTGGCACCGGGCACGTCCCCTCGCTACTAATTACTAATTACTAAGCACTAATTACAAATCCCCTTGTCCATCCTCTCCACCATCGTCGCCCAGAAGCGGCTCGAAATCGCCAAGCTTCCGAACGAACCCGTGACCGCCGCCGAGTTGCGCGAGGCGCTGACGCAGCGCGGCCTCCGCGACTTCTTCGGTGCCCTCCGCCAACCCCGGCACGGCGATGTGGCGCTCATCGCCGAGGTGAAGAAAGCCTCGCCGTCCAAGGGCGTCATCCGCGCGGACTTCGACCCGGTGAAGATTGCCTTGGAGTATCAAGCCGCTGGCGCGAGTTGCCTCTCTGTGCTCACCGACGAGAAGTTCTTCCAAGGCTCACTCGACTACCTCGCCGCCATCCGCGCGGCTGTGGAGCTGCCGCTGCTGCGCAAGGATTTCATCATTGATGCCCGGCAAATCCGCGAGGCCGTCCAGTGGGGCGCGGACGCCGTCCTGCTCATCGTCGCGATTCTCGACGACCGCCAGCTCTACGAATTCCACCAACTCGCCACCGGGGCCGGCCTGGCCGCGCTGGTGGAAGTGCATGACGAGCGCGAGCTGGAGCGCGCCCTCGCCGTCGGAGCGCAGCTCATCGGCGTGAACAACCGCAACCTGAAAACCTTCACCGTGGATATGGCCACCACCGAGCGCATCGCCACGCGGCTCTTCTCGGGCCCCGGCACGCGCCACGGCGCTTTGCTCGTGGCCGAGAGCGGCATTCACAGCCGCGCTGATGTGCTGCGCCTCAAGCGCGGCGGGGCACACGCCATACTCGTGGGCGAGTCGCTCATGCGCGAAGCCGACCTCGGGGCGAAAGCGCGGGAGTTGTTAGGCGGCTAGTCTTTCCCTACGCTACCGCCATGAAAACACCCTTGCGCGTCCTCGTGGTCGAGGACTCCGAGTTCGACGCCAAGATGCTCATCCGCCTGCTGGACCGCGGCGGCTACGCCACGACCTACGAGCGGGTCCAGACCGCCAACGACATGGCCGCCGCGCTCACGGACAAGCCGTGGGACATCGTTCTCTCCGACTACAACCTCCCCGGCTTCAACGCCACGCTCGCGCTCCAGCTCCTCCTCGCCACGAAGCTCGACCTCCCCTTCATCATCGTCTCCGGTGGCATCGGCGAAGACATCGCCGTGGCCGCGATGAAGTCCGGCGCGAGCGATTACCTGATGAAAGGCAACCTCGCGCGCCTTGTGCCCGCCGTGGAGCGCGAGTTGCGCGACGCCGCCGGTCGCGCCGCCCGCCGTCGCGCCGAGAGCGAGCTGCGCGAGAGCGAGCAGCGCTACCGCCTCCTGTGGGAGACCGCCCCCGACGCCATCCTGCTGCTGGACGCGAAGAGCGACATTCTCTTCGCGAACCCGGCAGTGCTAAACGTCTTCGGCTACACCTCAGCGGAACTGGTCGGGAAAAATCTCGCACTGCTCCTGCCGGAGAAGCTCGGCGCGTCCTCGGACACCACGTTGCATCGGAAGGTCGGCCAAATCGTGACCGCCGCCCAACGCCACTCGCTCGAAACCGCTGGCGTGAAACGCGACGGCTCCGAAGTCTTGCTGGAACTCGCCTTCAACGACGTGGAACTCGGCGGCCAGCGGCTCTTCGTCGCTTTCATCCGCGACATCACCGAGCGCGAACGCAACCGCCGCGAGCTGTTGGAGCACGCCGAGCAGTTCCGCGTCGCGCGCGAGATTCAGCAGCACCTGTTTCCCAAAGCCGCCCCGCACCTGCCCGGCTTCGACATCGCGGGCGCGGCCTTCCCGGCGGCGGCGGCGGGCGGCGACTACTTCGACTTCATTCCGATGGCGGACAACGGCCTTGGCCTCGTCGTCGGCGACGTGACCGGCCACGGCATCGGCCCCGCGTTGCTCATGGCCGAGACGCGCGCCTACGTGCGCATCGCCGCGCTGAACCGAGCAGACCCCGGCGATGTGCTTACGCGCACGAACATCGCCCTGGCCGAGGACATCGGCGACGAGCGCTTCGTCACGTTGTTCTTAGGCCGCCTGGACGCCGCGCACCGCCGCCTCACCTACGTCAGCGCCGGCCATCCGCCCGGCTATCTGCTCGCCCCCGACGGCCACGTGCGGATGGAACTCCGTCGCACCGGCGTCCCGCTCGGGATGCGCCCGAACACGGAGTATCGCAATGCGCCGCCCATCGAGTTGCAGCCGGGCGAAATCGCGTTGCTCCTCACTGACGGCATCGAGGAGGCCCTCAGCGCCCGCGAGGAAATGTTTGGAACCGACCGGATGCTGGACGTGCTGCGGGCGAACCGCGACCAACCCGCCGCGCGCATCGTGGACGCGCTCTACCTCGCCGTGCGCGAGTTCTGCCACGGCGCCGAGCAGACGGACGACGTGACGTGCATTGTGCTGAAGGTGCTGTGATGCCATTTCGGAATGCAATCCGGCGGTATCGCTGCGGGACCACGACGCGCGTCTTCTCCCTCTCCCTTCATCGGATGAGGGGAGAGGGCTGGGGTGAGGGGTTACGTGCGTCGGCGTTGGTGGTCCCACCCCTCATCCGGCCTGCGGCCACCTTCTCCCCTCCTCCGAGGAGGGGAGAAGGCGTGCTACGTGGCGCTCGGTTGGCACGCCCGTGAACCGCTTCGCCCAAGCCCTCTCCCACCACGGCCTCACCCTCCGGCGCGCTCCGCTGCACACGCTCCAAATTAACGTCGGGCGCAAGTGCAACCAAGCCTGCCGCCACTGCCACGTGGACGCCGCGCCGTGGCGCACGGAGATGATGGACGCGCCCACCGCCCAGCGCGTCGCCGACTGGATTCGTGCGCACCGACCCGCCGTCGTGGACCTGACCGGGGGCGCGCCGGAGTTGAGCGAACACTTCCGTTTCCTCGTCGAGACCGCGCGCGCGTGCGGCTGCCACGTCATTGACCGCAACAACCTGACCATCATCGAGACCGCAGCGTTCGGCTGGCTGCCGGAGTTCCTCGCGGCCAACGCGGTGGAAGTCATCGCCTCGCTCCCGTGCTACCTCGCCGAGAACGTGGACGCTCAGCGCGGCGACGGCGTCTTCGCCAAGAGCCTCCGCGCGCTACGGAAGCTCAACGCCCTCGGCTACGGCACGAGCCTGCCGCTGAACCTCGTCTTCAACCCGCTCGGCCCGACGCTCCCGCCGCCGCAAGCCGAGTTGGAGGCCGATTACAAAACCGAGCTGCGCGCCCGCTTCGGCATTGAGTTCACGGGCCTCTTCACTATTACGAACCAGCCCATCGCGCGCTTCGCCGAGGACTTGCGCGCGCGCGGCGAGTGGGACCACTACCTCGAACTACTCGCCAACGCCTTCAACCCCGCGACTGTCTCCGGCCTCATGTGCCGCAGCACGTTGAGCGTCGGCTGGCGCGGCGAACTCTACGACTGCGACTTTAACCAAATGCTCGGGATGCAATTGCGTAGCCGCCGGGGTGAGGAGGCGGAGTCGCAACTCTCAACTTTCAACTTTCAACCAACCCCTCCGCCGCCTGACCTCGGCGGCTACTTCCTCTGGGATGTGACACCCGACTCGCTGACGGACCGCAGCATCCAGAACGGCGACCACTGCCTCGCCTGCACGGCGGGCGCGGGGAGTGGCTGCGGCGGGGCGCTCGCGGTTTCGTAGTCGCAGGCTTCTGCCTGCGGATGGGTGGCAGTGCAGATTGGAGCGCAGGCTGTAGCCTGCGACTACGCGCGCGTGTCGAAGTTCAGCAGGGCGGTGCGGAGGCGGGCTTCGATTGCGTTTTGACGGTGGGGCGCACGGACTTTTTCGCCGTTCAACTCGCTCACGTAAAAGCTGTCCATCGCCGCGCCTTTATCGGTGCTGATTTTCGCCACGAAGATGTCCAGGCCGAGTTCGCTCAAGGTTTGGGACAGTGTGTAGAGCAGGCCCACACGGTCTTCGGTCTCCACGTCTATCACGGTGCGCGCCTCGGAGGTGTCGTTGTCGAAGTGAAACTGGGTCGCGATACGTTCGCCCTCCAGCGATTGGTAGAGCGGGTTCGCCACCTTCTGCCGCGCGATGAGCGGGTCGAAGTCCACATGGCCGACGAGCGCTTTGGCCAGGAGTTGGCCGAACTTCTCCTTCTCTTCCTTGGTGGCGAGGACGCCGGTGCGCGCGCTGGTCACGTCGAAAGTGTCGAGGACGATGCGGTCGGTGCGGGTGAAAACTTGCGCGCTGAGGATGTTCAGACCCGCGCCGGTGAAGGAGCCGGCGAGCTTGCCGAACAGGCCGGCGCGGTCCCAAGTGCAGACGGTGACGCGTGAGCAGCCGCGGTCCGGTTCGTCGGCCCACTCGATGGCCGGCGCGAGGGACACGTCGGGGTCGTCGCTGAGGAGGTTGCGCATGAAACGGCTCGTCAGCACGAGGTCGGCGATGATGTCGGCGGCGGTGTGGATGAGGAAATAGCGCGGTGGCAGCGTGCCGAAGTGAGCTTGCGCCTCGCCCAGTTGCACCTCGGCCGGGAGCAGTCGCACCACTTCGTCGAAGAGCAGTTCGCGCTGTATCTCCTCGGCGCGGAGGAAGGTGGTCGTGCCCGTGACCTCGGCCAGCGTCTTGTTGTAGAGCGACCAGAGGAGCGAGTCTTTGAAGCCGTTCCAGAGCTTGTCACTGGTGCCCAGGGAGTCGGCGAGCGTGTGGAGCGTGAGCTTGTTTAAGTTCTCCGGAGTCTGCACCAACGCGGCGAAGTGACGGATGACGGCCGGGTCGTCGAGGTCGCGACGTTGCGAGATTTGGACGATGGCCAGGTGGTGCTCCACGAGTATGCGCAGCGTGTGCGTGGTGGTGCCGTCGAGGTGGAGTCGCTTGGCCACGCGCGCCGCAAGCCGGGTGCTGCCGACTTCATGCCGCTCGCCCTCCAGCGCTTTGCCGGCGTCGTGGAGCAACAGCGCGAGGTAGAGGATGAAGGGGCGCTCCACTTTCTGGAACAGCGCTTGATACGGCGCGGCGTTGGGGACGCGTCCGCCCCAGATGTCGTCGAGCCGCTGGATGCACATGAGCGTGTGCTCGTCGGCGGTGTAGAGGTGGAAGAACTCGTGCTGGACGAGGCAGGTGAGTTTGCCGAACTCGGGCAGATACTTGCCGAGAAAATTGACCTCGTGCATGGCGCGCAGCGTGGGCGCGACGTTGCCGCGCTGGCCGAGGATTTCCCGAAAGGTTTCGTGGACGTGGGTGTTGCGGAGGAAGGCGGAGTCCACCAGACGCACTTCTTGGCGGAGGAGTTGCGCGGTGTCGGGATGCAGCTTCAAGCCGCGCTGCTGGGCGTAAAGGAACACGCGCATCAGCCGCAGCGGAACGTCCTGAAAGACGCGGGGCGAGAGGTGCAGCAGCTCGCCCTCGACGACGCGGAAGCCGTCTACCTCGGGGTCGATGAGCTTGCGGCGGCGGGGGAGGAATTTGGCGAGGAAGGGCACGCGCTCGGGCTTGGGCACCAGCGCGAGGCGGCGTTCCACGGCGCGCGTGATGAAGTCAATGTTGCGCGCGTGGAGGTAGTAGTCGCGCATGAGCTGCTCGAGCCGCCGGCTCGGCGAGCGGTCCGTGTAGCCGAGGTTGTGCGCGACGGAGGGCTGGACACTCTTGGTCAGCGCGTCGCCCGCGCGGTTGGTGTGGTAGTGCAGCTCGTTGCGCGTGCGCAGGAGGTAATCGTAGGCCGCGTCGAGCTGTCGGCGCTCGGCGTCGCTGATGAACTCCTTCGCCTGCAAGTCCGCGAGCGTGCGCGGCCGATCCTTGGTGAAGAACGCCATCCACAGGAGGTTCTGGTAATCGCGCAGGCCGCCGCAGCCGTTCTTGATGTTGGGCTCCTGCATCAGCACGGAGTTGCCGAACTTCTGACGGCGCGTTTCTTGGTCCGCGAGACGTGCGCCGACGTAAGTCGCCTCGTGCCCGCGCACGCAGCGGGCCAGCACCACCGCCTGCATCTCGTGGAAGAGCGCAGCGTCGCCGCAGAGCAGCCGCGCCTCGATGAGCGAGGTCTTGGACTGGATGTTCTCGTTCGCCGCCGTGACACAGTCGTCCATCGTGCGGACGGAGTAACCAACCTTCAGCCCGAGGTCGAAGAGCGTGTAGAGGAGGCCGTCCGGCTCGGTGAGCAGCTTGATGAAGGGATGCACGCGCCCGCGCGCGGCAGCAGCGGTGTCGCCGTTGTGCAGCAGCATGATGTCAATGTCGCTGTGTGGGTTCAACTCGCCGCGCCCGTAGCCTCCGATGGCGATGAGTGCGTAACGCGGGAGGTCGCGGCGGGTGGCTTCCGGCAGCGTGTTGACGAGGGCCGTGAGGATGTGCCGGTGCAAGGCGTCCAGCACGACCGCCCTCGCGTGGCAGACCTCGCGACCGCCACCGCCGGCACGATGGAGCATCTTGAGCCGCGCGGTCTCGAGCTTGAGGAACTGCTTGAAGCGCGGCAGTTCGCGCGCAGGCAAGCGGCCCGGCGGCAACGTGAGGCGCTTGGCGGCGCTGGCTTCAATTTTGTCCGCGAGATTGGGCATCCGGTGCGGCGGACGATAGGGACGGGCAGGGAAAGGCAAAAGGCAAAAGGCGAAAGGGAAGCGATTCGCTGCCCGCACTTTTTCCTTTTGCCTTTTGCCTTTTGCCTTCTTCCTATGTCCGCCCATGCAACTCCTCCGTGCGACCTCTCTCTGGCTGTTACTCGCTACCTCCCTCCCCGCCGCGAACTGGCCCGCGTGGCGTGGCCCCACTGGCGATGGCACTTCGCCCGAGAAGAACGTCCCCTTGACCTGGAGCGCCACGGAGAATGTGCGTTGGAAAATCGCGCTCCCCGAACCCGGCGACTCCTCGCCCGCCGTGTGGGGCGACAAACTTTTCCTCACCCAGTCCTTCGAGAAGGAGGGTGGTCGCACCGTCATGTGCTACGACCGCCGCGACGGCAAGCTGCTCTGGAAGTCGGGCACCACTTGGACCCAACCCGAGCGGCGCTACGGCCAAAACCCACACTGCGCCGCGTCGCCCGTGACGGACGGGGAGCGCGTCATCGCCTTCTTCGGCTCGGCGGGGTTGTTCTGCTGGGACATGAACGGCAAGGAACTCTGGCGGCGCGACCTAGGCCCCCACGCGCACGAGTGGTCCTACGCCGCCTCGCCGCTCCTCCACGGCGACGTCTGCGTGCTCTACTTCGGTCCCGGCTTGAACGCGCGGCTCATGGGCCTCGACAAGACCAGCGGCAAGACCTTGTGGGAGTTCAAGGAGCCCGCGCCCACCGCGCGCCCGCGCACCGACGGCTTCAAGGGCCAGGAGAAGACCGGTATGGTTGGCACCTTCACCACGCCCGTCATCGCGCGTGCCGGCCAGCGCGATGAACTCATCCAGACCTTCCCGCAGTTCACCCGTGCCTTCGACCCGCGCACCGGCCGCGAGCTCTGGCACTGCGATGGTTTGAACGAACTCGTTTACAGCTCCCCCGTCGCGGGCGAGGGCGTGCTGCTCGCGATGGGCGGCTTCTTCGGCACCAGCCTCGCCGTGAAGACCGGTGGCAGCGGCGACGTGACCGCCACGCACCGGCTCTGGCAAACCGTCCGCACCAAGAACCGCCTCGGCACCGGCGTCATCTCCGGCGGCCACGCCTACGTGCTCAACACCGAGGGCATCGCCGAATGCCTGCACCTCCAGACCGGCGCGTCCCTCTGGCAGGAGCGCGTGAAAGGCACCGGCAAAAAAGGCGACTCGTGGTCCTCTATGGTTTTGGTGGACGGCCACATCCTCTGCCTGAACCAGTCCAGCGAAACCATCGTCCTCAAGGCCAGCCCCAAGTTTGAACTCGCGCGCGTGAACTCGCTCGACGGCGGACTCGCGAATTCGTCGCACGCGATCAGCGGTGGCAACGTCTTCATCCGCACGCAACAGCACCTGTGGTGCATCGGCGCACCACAGGTGAAGTGACGCGACTATTCCGAATGCCCGCCCCGCTGGCGCACGTCGAAGTGTGCGTTCAACAGGCCAGACCATGATGCACACGCCCCAGCCGAACACCCTCGCCGCTATGACTCGCCGTCGCTGGCTACAGGGCGGGGGCGCGCTGGCTGGCGCGCTGTTGTGGCCGCAGCTTCTCCGCGCGAAAGAGGCGCAGAAGTCTGTTAGCTCGCCCGCGCGGTCGGTCATCGTGATTTACCTTCAGGGTGGCCTCTCGCACTACGAGAGCTTCGACCCGAAGCCCGATGCGCCGTCCGCGTATCGCAGCACGTTCGGCCACATCCCCACGACGTTGCCGGGCATTCACTTCGCGGAACACCTCCCGCTGCTAGCGAAACGCGCACACAAGTTTAGTTTGATTCGCAGCGCCTACGTGGACTCGCCGAGCCACCCGGTAGCGATTTACCAGACCTTGACCGGCGGCGATTTGCCGGACGCCTCGGTCGAGGCGAAGAACCGTAATCTTGCACATCCCAGCATCGGATCCGTGATCGCTCGCGCGTGCGGGGTGCGGGCGCCGTTGCTGCCGCCCTACGTCGCCATCCCGCACTCGGGCCAACTCGGCAACCGGGTTCACTACGCGACGGCTGGCCCGCTGGGCGTGGCGTTTGAGCCTTTGGAATCGGGCCTGCCGCCCGAACACGCAGGCACGCCTTTCGGGGGGCCTCCGGACTTGCGGCTCCACCAAAATCTCTCCGGCAAACGCCTCGCAGACCGCCTCACGCTCTTGAACGCGCTCGGCGGGCATGCCGCACCCGCCGGTGTGGACAGCCTCGACAAATATCACCGTCACGCGCTCGAAATGCTCTCAGGTGGCGTGGCGGGCGGGGCCTTCGACCTCAGCCGCGAGCCGCTGCGCCAACGCGAGCGTTATGGCCACCATCTCTGGGGCCAGCAGACGATCCTCGCGCGCCGGCTCGCCGAGGCGGGCGTGCCGTTTACTCTGCTTAACTACACGCTGAACCAGGAGCGCGGCCAGGACTGGGACACGCATGAGGACAACTTCAACCTGATGAAGACCCGCCTGCTGCCGCCGATGGACCTCGCTGTCAGCGCGCTGCTGGATGACCTCGATGAGCGTGGCCTACTCGACACCACGCTGGTGGCGATGTTTGGCGAGTTCGGCCGCACGCCGAAGATCAACGCCAACGCGGGGCGCGACCATTGGGAGAAAGTTTTCTCCGTGATGCTGACCGGGGGCGGCTTGAAGCGCGGCATCGTTGTCGGCTCCAGCACGAAGGCCGGCGACCTCCCGTTCGAGCGGCCCGTCCACTTCAACGATGTGCTTGCGACCATCTACCGCCAGCTCGGCGTCGCGACCGACGAGGTCTTCCACAACGCCTTCGGCCAGCCCGTCCCGATTCTGGCGCGCGGCAGGGTGATCGAGGAACTCATCTAAAGTCTGGCAGTCTTCAAGTATGACAGGCGAAGCGCTTTTTGAGATCGCACTGGGATTGGCATTGGGCGTCTATGCTCTGGTTTCGGCCTATCGCGCAACACAAACGGGGGAAATTTACGGTCCAGGTGACGATCCGGGCTTGCTCAATTCCCGCAAAGAACCGGATGCGTTCGTCAATCAAGTGGCGCTCTACTTTTTGGGTGGCACCCTCAGCATTGGCTTTACCGTTTGGCGTTTCTTCCAATCTTACTAGCACTAAGTCGGCAGGAGACCGAAAGCAATTGATCGCGCGGTAATGTGATTGAGGAGTTGGTTTAGCTCCAGTTGGCTTTCGCTGAGTGAGGCCAGCGAAAGACAAACCCGCCGGAATCGCTTTGAGCAGTCCCGGCGGGCGGTGCGATCCAGGTGAAGGCGGTTGTCACGGGACGGAAGCGGCTGGCCTAGACCACAGTTGGATCGCGACTCAACACCCGGATCGTGAACGGGGGAGGCGGGGGAGGCGGAGATATTCCAGGAGGTCAAAGGCGTCGTCCCGGCTAGCCGTCCTAGGCCGAGGCGTATTTGATCCGCAGGTCACCGAGATGGCCACCCTTGCGCTCGGTGTCGAAAATCACCTTGGGTTCCACGCTGGCAGCGCGGCCAATAATGTAGCCAGCCGCCTCGTCCTCCCGAAGCTGGTGGAAGGGATAAAACGGCAGCCGGGTCACGCGCACGTCGAGCAGGGACCCGGACTGCACAGCGCGGTGCAGTTCCTTCATCAGCCGGTGCCCGCTCTGGATGAGGTGGCGGAATTGCTGCACTTCCTCCGCCAACCCGAGGTCGTAGAAGATGGCGGCAATCTGCCGTAGGCGGATGAAGTATTCGCAACGGCTCTCGGACCATTCCAGTTCGGCCTGCTTGTCCTTGAAGGCGAAGACTTGGACGAGGTGGAAAATGGCGTCCTCCGCCGAAGCCGGAGCATCGGCGTCCAGATACAGGCGCTTGGTCTGCTTGAGCCGCGCATCAATCAAGTCCAGTCGGCCCTCGCGGTTGAATCGGTGAGTGATCTTCACCAGGTCGTAGGAGCCGATGGACACGCGGTAGTTCGTCGTGAGGAACAGGTGGTCGAAGACGACTTTCACCTCGACCGGCGCGTCCTTCGTGCTCGTCAGCCGGCCGATGTAGCTCCGTTCGGCCATGTTGAAGACGGGCACGGGCGTCTGCTTAAGCTCCTCCCATTGGGTGACGGCGACGTGGCCGAGTCGCAGCGCAAGTTTGCGAACGCGTTGAGCAAGCTGGTAATGGGGGCCTTCCCGGAGCGGCTCGGTCTTCCGCTCAAGTTCGCGAACCTCGTCGAGGCTGATAGGCTGTTTGGCCACGAGTCGGCGCTCGAAGCTGGCGATGTTGTCGGCCAGCAGTTCCGGCGCAGACATAGGTTCAAGGGCAGTCAGCATAGGGCGCTGACTGTCAGAGGCGCGGTCCTTCGGGTTATTCCCAAGGCAAAATTTCCCTCAAACCAGTAGGAATAAGCTGCCCCTACCAGCGCTCTAATACCTGTGCAGGAACTGGATTTCGACCAGCTCGTCAGCGATTACTACCAGCCGCTCTACCGCTTCGCGTTGAGCCTGACGGAGCGCGAGGCGGAGGCGTGCGACCTGACGCAGCAGACGTTTTTCCTGTGGGCATCGAAGGGCCAGCAGTTGCGCGACCGCTCTAAGGTCAAGTCGTGGCTCTTCACCACGCTGCACCGGGAGTTCCTCGGTTCGCGCCGCCGGAACACGCGCTTCCCTCACCATGAAATCGAATCCGTCGAGCACGAGCTGCCCTCCGTCTCGCCGGCCACGGTCAACGAGATGGACGCCGCCGTCGTCATGCAGGCGTTGTGGAAAGTGGATGAAGTTTATCGTGCGCCGTTGATGCTGTTTTATCTCGAAGACCACTCGTATCTGGAAATCGCCGCCGTCCTCGAAGTTCCTGTCGGCACCGTCATGTCGCGACTAGCTCGCGGCAAGGCACAGTTGCGCGCCCTGCTTGCTGACCAAGGGACCGGAGCGGAACGCAAAATCGTTCCGCTCGACCTCCGCCAAGCTATTTGATCCCATGAACAACGCTGAAGCCAAATTCATCCTCCGAGCCTACCGCCCCGATGGGCAGGACGCCGCTGATCCGCAGTTCGCCGAGGCGCTCGCACAAGCGCGGCTTGACCCCGAACTCGCGCGATGGTTCGCGGAGCAGACGACTCTCGACCGCGCCATTGGTGCCCAGCTTCAGTCCGTGCGAGTGCCGGCGGATTTGAAGGCCAGCATTCTGGCCGGCCGAAAAGTCATCCCCATGCCCAAGCCGACATGGTGGCAGCGGAGTCTCCATCCGGCCGCGACGGCCGCAGCGCTCGTCGTGACGCTGGCAACCATCGGATTCCTCACCCTGCACGAACCCCCGGAGCCGAGGGCAGACTGGGCGCGCTTCACGCACGACCTCACCGACTACCTCGGCAAAGGCTACGGCGTGCTGCCTCGGCACGCGCACCTGGCGAGCACCGACGCGAACTACTTCGGCGCGATGAGTTATCGGATGAACTACCGCAGCCCAAGCCTCGACGATATCCGGCAATGGCTGACGGACAATGGTGGGCACGGCGAATTCGCACCCCCCGGCGGTCTCAACAAACCGCTGAACCTCGGCTGCGGCGTGATGGATTGGCGCGGCAAGCGCATCACGCTCATCGCGTTCCAAACTGGGCGCAGCCTGCCGCACGACAAAGTCCACCTCGTCATCATCAACACTGGCGACCTGCCCGATCCGCCGGCCCGTAGTCAGCCCCGCTTCGAGGAGGGTGAGGAGTGGAGCACCGTTGCGTGGAGCAGTGGCCCTCTGACCTATTTCCTCATGGCCCCCGGAAGCCGCGACCAACTCGCCCGCTATCTCTGAAATAGGGGGCATTGGTTTAAGTCGTTCAGCCCTTCCAAAGTTGTTGACGTAGGCAGCGCGATCCAGCCATCAAGTCAAGGGCGTCACGCACCGTTGCCCGGCGACGTGCAACATGATTCACTCACTCGGAACAGCGACGAACCAAATGATCTCATTGCATCCAAAACCACCGGGCCTGGCCTTACTCGCGACGCTGTTGCTTGCCCTCGCGTCAACCCTCGTCGCCGCACCCAGCGGTTTCAAGCAGCCCGACCCGGCTCGCCACCCGAACCTCTTCACTTGGACCGACACCTGCAACGTCCACATCATCCGCGATGGCGACGCGGCGCTGCTGATTGACCTCGGCGACGGCAGCGTGCTCGATCACCTCGCGGAGATTGGCGTGAAGAAGGTCGAGTGGGTCCTCTTCACGCACCATCACCGCGAGCAATGCCAGGGCGCGCCGAAGTTGAAGGGCACCGGAACGAAAATCGCCGCGCCTGAGTTTGAGCGGGCGCTCTTCGAGAACCCGGCGAACTTCCGAAAAATGATCGTCCGCCTGGGCGACCAGTTCACGGTGCACGGCTCTAGTTTCGTCCGGCCGGCTGTCGAACCCATCAAGCTCGACCAAGGCTTCCAGCGCATGGACACGTTCACGTGGCGCGGGCGCGAGTTCCGCTGCGTGGACACGCGCGGCAACAGCCCGGGCGGTATGTCCTACTTCCTGAACGAGGCCGGGCGCTGGCTCGCGTTCACCGGCGATGTGATGATGGACGGCGCGAAGATGCACACGTGGTTCGACACGGATTGGGACTACGGGTTCGCCGCCGGCGTGTGGGCCATCGCCAATGGCAGCGGGCAAATCGCCGCCTACAACCCCGCCTGGATGCTGCCGTCGCACGGTCCGCCCATCGCGAACGCGAAGAAGCAAATCGAGGGGTTTCAGCAAAAGCTCTACAACCTCGAACGACTGCTCGTGCGCGGCTACCCGGTGATGTCCTTCGCTCCCGCCGCACAGGACACGACCTCCAAGCTGACGGCGGTGCCGAACGTGTGGCAAGTGTCGCCGCACGTGTTCAAGTTCCGCGGCCCGAGCTTCGCGCCGAACTTCTACATGATTCTCGCCGACAGCGGTCGTGCGCTGGTGGTGGACTGCGGGTTGATTCAGACGAACATCCTCGAAGCCGCGCTCGACGGGATGCGCCAGAAACTCGGACTCAAGGCGATTGACGCGCTGGTGCTGACGCACATGCACGGCGACCACTTCCTCCAAGCGCCGCACTTGAAGAAGACGTGGGGCACGCAGTTTTGGGCGCTGGACCGGATGAAGGATGTGTGCGAGCGGCCGGAGGCCTTTGACTACGCCGCGCCGATTCAGGCATACGGCAACGGCGTCGAGCGCATCAAGTTCGACCGGCTCTTCAAGTCCGGCGAGTCGTTCGACTGGGAGGGCTTCCGGTTCACGATTGATTGGATGCCGGGCCAGACGGAGTTCGGCCTGTGCCTGACGGGTATGATTGACGGGCGCAAGGTCGCCTTTACCGGTGACAACATTTTTGGCAACCCCGCCGACCCGAAGCAAAACGGCCACGAGGCGATGTGTGCGCGCACGAGCGGCATCCTCGACGAGGGCTACATCGTCGGCGCCGAGTATCTCTCGAAGCTCAAGCCCGACATCCTGCTGGGCGGTCACTCCTTCGTGATGGATAAGCCGGCGGCGTTCATCGAGCGCTACCGCAAGTGGTCCTACGAGATGCGCGACGCCTTCAAGTCGCTCAGTTCCGAGCCGGAATACCGCTGGTGGTTCGACCCGTTCTGGGTGCGCGCCGAACCGCATCGCGTCTCGGTGAAGCGCGGCGAGTCCGTTGAAGTGACGGTGCACGTGCGCAACTTCGAGGCGAAACCGCTGGCGTTCGACATCCTGCCACATGCGCCGCCGGGCTTGGTGGCCACGTCGGGCCGCTGGACCAGCACCGTTGCCGCGCAAAGCCGGACACAGTTCACCCTCCGCCTCGCCGCCGCGCCCGATGCCACGCCGGGCATCCGCCACGTGGCCTTCGACATCACGCGTGGCGGCAAGCGACTGGGCGAACTGTTCGATTGCATCGTGGAAGTGCGTGAGTGAAGTGCGAAGGAAGGCGGACGCCCACGTCCGCAGCCGGAACTGCTGGATATGGAACTGCGGACGAGGGCGTCCGCACACCAGCACCAACTCCAGCACCAACGATTGCCCGTCGCAGGCGAATTACCCATGCTCGGCCAGATGACAAACTCGCTCCCACGCATCGCGGTGACGATGGGCGACCCCGCCGGGGTCGGCCCGGAGATTTGCCTGTGCCTGCTGGCGAACGCCGACCTCGCGCTTGATTGCGTGCCCGTGGTCTTCGGCGATGCAGCGGTGCTGCGACGCGTGGCGGAGAAGCTCGGACTGCCATTCACCGCGCCCATCATCGCGAAAGCAGAGTGGCCCCACCGCGCTATGGAATCCGGCGTGCCTAGCGTGTTGGATTTGCAGTGCGTGGACGCCGCCGCCGTGACGCCCGGCCAAGTGGACGCCCGCTGCGGTGACGCGGCGTTTCGTTACGTCATCGCGAGCATCGCGGCCGGGTTGGCGGGCGAGGTGGACGCCATCACCACCGCACCGTTGAACAAAGCGGCGCTCCACGCCTCCGGCCACAAGTATCCCGGCCACACCGAGATTTTCGCCGAGCGGATGAAAGCCGAACGCTCGTGCATGACGTTCTTCTCCGACGAACTCACGTGCAGCCTCGTCACTGTCCACATCGGCTACCACGAGGTTCCCGCCGCGCTCACCACTCGGCGCATCCTCGACGTGATTGAACTCACCGCCGACGCCGTGCGCCGCCAGCGCGGACGCGAGCCGCACTTGGCCGTGCTGGGCTTGAACCCGCATGCCGGGGAGCACGGCTTGTTCGGTCGCGGTGAGGAGGAGCGCATCATCGCTCCCGCAGTTGCCGCCGCGCGCGCCAACGGTTTGATCATCACCGGCCCGCTCCCGCCCGACACCGCGTTTCTCCCCGCGCGCCGCCGAGAGACGGACGCCTTCATCTGCATGTATCACGACCAAGCACTCATCCCGATGAAGGCACTGGCCTTCGACACGGCCGTCAACACTACGCTGGGCTTACCCGTCGTCCGCACCAGTGTGGACCACGGGACCGCGTTCGACATCGCGTGGCAGGGCAAGGCCAGCGCTGCGAACCTCTTTGCCGCCGTGCGTCTGGCCGCGAAACTGTCGCACTCACTTTGAACCTCTTTCTCACCGAGCCGGGCGACGAACCCTTCCTCTTGGATGAACTTCGCCGCGCTCTTCCCGACGCGGGCCACGGGACGCTTGCGGCGGGGTTGGTGCAGTCGGACGCAGTGCTTCAACCGAACGCGGTGCCCACGCTGGCCTTCGCGCGGCAGTTGCTCCCCAATGCCGAGGCCGTCACCGCCGTGTCCATCCGCGAGTGGAGCGAGCGACTGTTCGATGCCGTTGTCGCGCGCGTGCCGGAGGGCCAGCCGTGGCGGCTGCACATCGCGCCGCACTACGAGGCCGCCAACGCTATCTCGCGCAACCCATCCCCCCGCCCCGCTCCCCTCCGCCGAGGAAAGGAGCGGGAGTCAGAGCGCGGCGGAGCGAACGGGGCAGGGGAGAACCGCGCGCAGTTCATCCGCGAGGCGTTCCAAGACTTGCTGCGCAAGAAGCGTCGGCATCTGCTGCGCGCGTTGGAGGCCGTAGAGACTCCGTTCACCGAGCGCACCACGCTCGTGCAACTGCTGCTGACGGCCCCGGAAGCGGGCTTCCTTTCCCTGGCAACCGCTCCGCTGCCGCAGCAATTGCGCCGCTGCGTCTGGCCGTTCGCGAAGGGTGAGCTGCCCGTGGCGAGCGACAAAGCCGCGCCCAGCCGGGCGTTCGCGAAACTCGTCGAGGCGGAGCAACGGCTGGGCCTTCGCATCGCGGTGGGCGAGACGTGCGTGGACCTCGGCGCGTGTCCGGGGAGCTGGAGCTACGTCGCGCTGAACCGGGGCGCACGCGTCACCGCCGTGGACCGCTCGCCGCTGCGCGCGGATTTGATGGCGAACCCGCGCCTGACCTTTCACCAAGGCGACGCGTTCCAGTTCACGCCGGAGCAGCCCGTGGACTGGTTGCTGTGCGACGTCATCGCCGCGCCGGAGCGAAGCGTGGAACTGGTGCTGGACTGGGTGCGGCAACGCCGTTGTCGGCGGTTCATCGTGACCATCAAGTTCAAGGGCCACGCCGACTACGCGCAACTGGAGCCGCTGAAGCACGCCTTGCCGTCGCTGTGCGACACGTTCTTCCTGACGCGGCTGTGTGCGAACAAGAACGAGGCGTGCGTGGCTGGCATCGTGCGGTAATGCCTGCTCGGCGCGGACTTGCCAGCATCCATCTGCGTTCCCACTCTCCGCGCTGTTGTGGCTCATCAACACTTCCTTATCATCGGCGGCGGCATCGTCGGCTTGGCCACCGCCATCAAGCTCGGGCGTCGTCTGCCCCGCGCGCGTGTCACCGTCCTCGAAAAGGAACCCGGCGTGGGCCGCCACCAGAGCACGCACAACAGCGGGGTGCTCCACTGCGGCCTCTACTACAAGCCCGGTTCGCTCAAGGCCCGCCTCGCCGTCAGCGGGGTCGCGGAGATGACTAAGTTCTGCCGCGAGCACGGCATCCCGCACGACGTCTGCGGCAAGCTGGTCGTGGCCGTGGATGACACCGAGATGGCGCGGCTGAAGGACTTGCAAGAACGCGGCACGAAGAACGGCCTCGCCGGCCTGCGCTGGCTCGGCCCCGAGCAGATGCGCGAAATCGAGCCGCACGTCGGGGGCGTCGCCGCCTTGCACGTGCCGCAGGAAGGCATCGTGGACTACGCAAAGGTCTGCGCGACGATGATGGAGTTAATCACGAATGCCGGGAACCACGTCGTGACGTCCGCGGGCGTCACCGCCTTGCGCGACCACGCGGCGGGCTGGGTGGCGGAGACCACGGCAGGCGCGTTCGAGGGCACGTTCATCGTGAACTGCGCCGGACTGCACAGCGACCGCGTGAGCGAGTTGGCGGGCGAGCGCCGCGACGTGCGCATCGTCCCCTTCCGGGGCGAATACTATCAGCTCAAGAAGGAACGCGAGTCGCTCGTGCGGCATCTGATTTACCCGGTGCCCGACCCGCAGTTCCCGTTCCTCGGCGTGCATTACACGCGGATGATTCACGGCGGCGTCGAGGCTGGGCCGAACGCCGTGCTCGCCTTCTCCCGCGAGGGCTACACGAAGACGGATATCCGCGTGGCGGACCTGTGGGACGCGGTGACGTTCAGCGGCCTGTGGAACTTTCTCGGCAAGCACAAGCAGATGAGCTGGGACGAAATCAAACGCAGCTTCAGCAAGCGCCTCTTCTGCGAATCCCTCCAGCGGCTCGTCCCCGAACTCCGCGAGAGCGACCTCGCCCCCGGCGGCGCTGGCGTGCGCGCGCAAGCCATGTCCCCCGACGGCACGCTCGTGCAGGACTTCTGCCTCGTCGCGCGGCCCAAGGCGCTGCACGTCCTGAACGCGCCCAGCCCCGCCGCCACCGCCTCGCTGGCCATCGGCGAGGAGATTGCGCGGCAAGTGGTGGAGACAGCATAACGCGGCCCCGCGCCCGGTGGGAGGCACGAGGCCTAAAACAATCCACCTGTCAAAGCTGTTTAGAAATATCCCTGTTTAGCTCATGAGAGAATGTCCCCTTTGTTGGCTCCTTCGGGGATCTTAGTGGCTAACATGGAGACTCCACCCACCCACCTGGAAGCGGCTCTGGTCTTTCAAGTGCGGTCTTCAAGCCCGCCAACAGCACGCCACAACGCCTCAAAATGCACGGTAAGGGCTCGAACGGAGAGGTTT
>CALQJI020000046.1 GCA_943330855.2 Klebsiella pneumoniae | reverse complement strand
TGCTCACCTTGCCCGAGGCCACCCGTTCCCGTATGTCGGTCCAGTCTTCCATAATGCGATACATGCTTCATCGTTGATGAAGGCGCTGCACTTTTCGACCGCCCTGTCACATCCGTGACCCCGCCGCACTTTTTAACCGGCGTTTACACGCCTCTCGATTGCCGACGCGGGCGCACATCCTGAAGGTTCCAAGCCTAAATATGTTCTGTTCTGTGCGTCGCGATGTGCTGACGTCGGCAAAAACTGGGGGGAAGGACACAATGGCGTTACTGGAGAGGTGGATGGTGCTAGTATCTGTCCGCCGTGACGAAAGCCACCTTCACCTGTATTGCTTATCTTCTCCTACTTATGCCGCTGGTTGCTGCGGAGAAGTCGTTGCCAATCGCTGCCCGCACCGCACTGCCGGTGATCATCAGCGCGCCGGGACCGGAGTTTCAGGACGAAGCGCGGCCCGGCGCGATGATCATCGGCATGGATCGCACGCCGAAAGGACGCATCTGGGGGTGCTGGACGGGCACGGGCGACAAGAGGGATGGCTATTTCCTGCTGGCGACGAGCGATGATGATGGCACGACGTGGTCGAAGCCGCGTCTGGCCATCGGCGCACGCACGAAACCGGGCCAAAAGCTCAGCGGAGCGTTGGTGGGAAATCTGTGGAGCGATCCGAAAGGACGCTTGTGGTTGTTTTTCGATCAGCAACTCGGCGATCCGCAGGGCCGCATCACGAATTGGTTCATCCGCTGCGATGATCCCGATGCCGCAGAGCCCAAGTGGTCGGAGCCGGTGCGGTTTGCGGAGGGTTGCACCTTGAACAAGCCCACGGTGCTGAAGGATGGCGACTGGCTGTTGCCGGTCTCCGATTGGCAGAACAAGACGGCGCGGGTGTTTGCCTCCACCGACGAAGGCGCATCATGGAAGGAGCGTGGCAGCTTGCAGTTCCCGGATTGGCAGTTTGACGAGCACATGACCGTCGAATTGCGCAATGGCCGCTTGTGGATGCTGGCCCGCACCGGTGGTCAGCCGTTCGAGAGCTTCTCCAGCGACCAAGGCAGGACCTGGAGCGAGCCGCGACCTGCTGCAACGGTGCAAAACATCAACGCGCGCTTTTTCCTGCGCCGCCTGCAATCAGGGCGCATTCTGCTGGTGAAAAACGGCCCGCCTACCGAGCGACTGCAAAAGCGCACGCACCTCTCCGCCTATCTTTCCGATGACGACGGCCAGACGTGGAAAAGTGGCCTGCTGCTCGATGAACGCAACGCGGTGTCGTATCCCGATGGCTTCGAGTCGCCTGACGGCCTCATCCACATTCTCTATGATTGGAACCGACACACCGACGCGGAGATCCTGCTGGCCAAGTTCCGCGAGGAAGACGTGCTCGCGGGCAAAATCGGCTCGAAGGACGCGAAGCTGCTCATGCTGGCGAACAAGGCCACCGGCCCGAAGCCTGAAAAACTCTACAACGGCATCGAACTGCCCGATATCTGGCCGCCGCGATTCCTCGATCCGGCCTCGGATGCGCCCATGCCCGTGCCCTACCTCGCCCATCCGCCGAAGGTCATTCCCATCGACATCGGCCGTCAGCTCTTCGTCGATGATTTCCTGATCGAATCCACCGACTTGAAGCGGGTCTTTCACCGGGCCGAAAAATTCGCGGGCAATCCCGTTTTCAAGGCGGAAACCGCAGTTGAGAAACAGCGGAACGAGGTCGTTTATCTCGGGCAAGGCGGCGTTTTCTATGATCCGTCAGAGAAGCTCTTCAAGATGTTCTACACGGCGGGCTGGCGCGGACCGCTTGCGATGGCGACGAGTCCGGATTTGAAAACCTGGACCCGGCCGGAACGGGGCCTGCATGGGGGGAAGATCCTCCTGCCCGCCGGCGCGGCCTGGGGCACGGGCGAGGGAACGACGGCCGGCACCGACAACGCGCTGTGGTATGACATCAGCGCGACCGATCCGAGGGAGCGTATCAAATATCTGACCTGCTGGATGCATGTGCCGAAAGAGCAGCGCGTGCCGGGGCTCACCCACAGCCTGCAGGTCTCCGACGGGGTGACCTGGACGAAGCCCGTCCCTTGCAACGCGCCCGCCAGCGACTACGGCTCGATTTTTCACAATCCCTTCCGGAACAAGTGGGTGCAGAGCATCAAGCAGGACGGCCCGCGCGGACGATGCCGTTACTACGTCGAAAGCGAGCGATTCCTAGCCGGGGCCGACTGGTCGAAGTCGGTTTACTGGGCCAATGCCGACTGCCTCGACGAGCCTGATCCGCAAGTCGGCGTGCCCGCGCAGCTCTACAGCCTCAGCGCCGTCGCGTATGAGAGCGTGATGCTCGGAATGTTTCAGATCCACCTCGGTCCAGACAATAAGATCTGTGACGAAGGCAAGTTCCCGAAGATCACGGAACTCAAGCTCGGCTTCAGCCGCGATGGCTTCCACTGGGATCGGCCGGATCGCCGCGCGTTCATCGCCGCGACCCGCAAGGAAGGCGACTGGGATCGCGGCTACGTCCACTCCACCACCGGCGTGTGCGTCGTGCTCGACGACCAACTCGTCTTCCCCTACTGCGCCTATTCAGGCATCGCCTCGAACGGCACCCGCGGGATGTATTCCGGGGCCAGCATCGGCCTCGCCACCCTTCGCCGCGATGGCTTCGCCTCAATGGACGCGCGCGCAAGGCCCGGCACCCTCACCACGCGCCCAGTGAAGTTCAGCGGACGGCATCTCTTCGTGAATGTCCTTGCGAAGGAAGGTGAGTTGCGTGTCGAAGCGCTCGGTGCCGACGACAAAGTGCTCGCCACTTCCAAGCCGCTGATCGGCGACACCACGAAGCAGCGCATCGAATGGAACGGCCGCGCCGACTTGTCCGCGCTTTCGAGCAAACCGGTGCGCTTTCGCTTTCATCTCACCCATGGGCAACTCTTCGCATTCTGGGTCACGCCCGATCCGAATGGCGCGAGCAATGGCTACGTCGGCGCGGGTGGGCCGCAGTATTCAGGAACCATGGACACCAAGTAACCAACTCATAATGCAACGTCATCACCACCTGGTGGCGCTTGCACCCCGTCGAGGAATCCAGCGAGAACAAGAACGCATGAGCCGCCGCAACATCTACTATTGGAAATGTGATCGCCCGGCGGCGTTTCATGGCACGCAGACGCGTGGTGAGCCGAATACTGAGATCGAAAGTCAGCTGCGTGAGTCCATGCAGCGCGAGTTGGATGCTAAAGTGGTCGAACTAAGCCCCGGAGCCGGTCAGGGCAATCACTTCACCTGGAATGCCGACGTGGATGGCCAGCCGATGTTTGTGCGCGTCGAGAACGGCCCCGAGAAAGACGACCATCTCGCCATCGAGTCTGTCGTGCTGGATCGTGTGCGCGAAATCGGCGTCATAACCCCCAAGGTTTTCGGCTACGATGCCACGCGGAGCCGAGTGCCCTTTGCCTGGCAGGCTTTACAGCGGATTTCCGCTCCTGATCTGAACCATTGGTTCAAGCAAGGGAGCCTCGATGTATCCGGCATTGCCTTCGCCATCGGACAAGCGGTGGCGAAGTGGCAGACGATCACGCTTGAAGGATTTGGCACGTTGGAGTCGTCCGCACTGCACGAAAGCCAAGCGACGCTCGAAGCGCACAGAGATCTGTGCGGGCCACTTTCAGGCTCTCGCAGTTCCTACGCCGACTACTTCCATCTTCGACTCGACGAGCACCTCGCCTTCCTCGTTTCGAGCGGTTTTCTCACTCGTGAGCAGCGCGAAGAAATCGCCGCCGAAATTGCAAACCACCAAGCCTTGCTCGACCTGCCGCTGGGCTGTCTTGTCCACAAAGACCTCGCGCTTTGGAATATTCTCGGCACCCGTGAGCAAGTCGCCGCCTTCATCGACTTCGACGATGCGATCAGCGGAGACACGATGGATGACCTCTCGCTGCTCGCGTGTTTTCACGATGCCGCCTTCCTCGACCGTGCCTTTGCGGGCTACGCCAGCATTCGCCCGCTGCCTGCGGTTCATCTGCGCCGCCTCTGGCTGCATTTGCTGCGCAACATGATCGTGAAAGCCGTCATCCGCGTCGGCGCGGGCTACTTTGCTCGCAGCGACGGCTTCTTCCTCATCCCGCGCGGTGCTTCTGGCGGGACGCTACGCGAGTTCACGCACGCACGACTGAATACAGCCTTGACCGGCCTGCGCAGCGGCAGCGGCAGCGAAATCCTCTGAGACATGAAAATACACATCGGCACTTTTCTTTCCATCGGCTCGCCCACTATCGCGGAACTCGCTGCCTTGTCGGGCTTCGATTGGGTGCTGATTGATCTTGAGCATGGCAGCGCATCGGAAGCCGCCGTGCCGGATCAACTGCGCGCCCTGCGTGGCAGCAAGACGCGCGGCATTGTGCGTGTCGGCTCACCTCATGCCGACCTCATTGCACGGGTCCTCGACTGGGGTGCGCATGGCATCATGATTCCGCACGTTGGCTCCGCCGCAGCCGCTGAAGCCATCGTGCAGGCCGCGCACTACGCACCTCGTGGCGGGCGTGGCTATTCGCGCTCGGTGCGGGCGCACGAATTCGGCCTGCGTCCGGCTGAGGAGACGCCCGCGCCGATCATCATGGCGCAGATTGAATCCATCGAAGGCGTAAACCACGCCGCTGAGATTGCACTCGTGGCCGGCATTGATGTGCTTTTCGTCGGCCCTGCGGACCTACAGCACGATCTTACCCACCGCGCCGCAGCGGCTCCCGGCGATTTCGCAGCATGCCTGAACCTCATTGTCTCCGCGGCAAAGGACGCCGGCAAAGAGACCGGCATTCTCGCTCGCGATCTCGCCGACGTGCCCCATTACGTAGACCAAGGCTTTACCCAGATCGCCATCGACTCCGACCTCGCGATACTGCGCAAAAACTGGCAACAAACACTCTCCAAGTTCAGCCAGCCCTGAAACAACTCCTCCCCTTTTTCACCACTATGCCCACCGCGCCGGACAAGCTCCAGCCCAACGCATGGCCTGCCGTCACCGCCACCGTGCAGAACCAGGACTTCACCGCGACCTGGCAAGACCACGCCACCCTCAAAGGCCATCATCCCGCCATCAACGTGAACAAAACCGAGATCGAGTTCCTTGCAGGCGGCGACTCGATTCTCCTCGACGATTTGAAGGCAACGATTCCAGCGCAGAAATGAAACCCACCCTCAAATTCCTCACGCCCGCCTGCTCGCGCCGTCGGCCGCGCAGCTCGCTGCCTAGAAAACCAAACCCAAATCGGCGGCAATGACCTCGATCGCACGAGCGCCATCAGCCATTACTTCGTTGTCGTTCATCCTCGCTGACTCTTCATCAGTCGCACTGTCTATTCTCCCTACCCCGCTCCTGCTCACAAACGGTGACATGTGAGGTGAAGCTGCCCAATAAAATTTCAGTTCGACGGCACGCGAGCGGTTTGTCGAGGCGCACGGGATTTTGAACCGCGCTGCCATTGAGGTTATCCCGCCACCCCACCGCAAGTCGCGGCAGGCGGTGGATTATTTTTTCTCGGCGCTTCAGCACACCTACGAACGTCGGGAAGACCGCTATCTGCAATTGCTGTGGCCGCAATGCCAGTGGGTTAAGGATGTTGACGACACGCGCGCCTCACCGCACGGAGCCGCCCACACAAAACAAAAGTCGCTGTTGGCAGCGGTGGATGCTCGTGGCCATCCGAGGGGCAATTCTCGACTGAACAGCAGCTTCCTTGCGTCAGCGAAAAAACTTCACGGGCAGGAGCTGCGCACAGGTAAACCCACCGCCCGTGGCATCTCGACAAGTTGCCCGCGGCAGAGACGGCCATCGGCATCCCAGGCCGGTGCTGACTGTGCGTTTGGGTTTCATCTTTTTCGTTCTTGGTGCCTTGTCGCTGGTTGCTGGTTACTGGCTTTTCAAAACACCCGTATGACAGAACTCCCGCCACTTCCGGGCATACTCCTCCCCTGGCAACCAGGACGCCTCGCTCTTGTCCCGGGCAAACTGCCCATAAGGCGCGATTTCCAGCAACTGTCCAACCACCACCGGCTTCTCCCAGGACCATTGGAACTTCTGATTCCGCACGCGCACGCCCTCGAGGTTTTTCCCCAGCCAGCCCTTTTCTTCCGCGGCTTCGAGCAGCCTGGGCGGTCCCTTGCGCGGGTCGGTATCAGCCGGCACTCGCAGGTGATACGCCGTCCGAATGAACGCCAGCACGATCGGCAGCGTCTTGGTTCCTCCTGGTCCCTCTCCCCAATGCCCGCCGCCCGGCTCGACGATCATGTGCATCCGCGCGTGGTTCTCCTTACGCAGCTTCTTGACCGTCGTTAACTGGTCCTGAAAGTAAGATGTATCGTTCTCACCGCTGAGAACGAGTCCCGGGATCGGGTAGATCGCCGGCTCGGAAAACTGCTTGCCGAACGCCGACTTGAACGCGATCCAGGCGAAGACCCGTTCTGGATGCTTGCCGCCGAATCCGCTGACGAACGCCGTTGCGTTGGAATGCCCGAACAGGCACAGCGGCGCGTGCACGACCTCCTGGTGCCCGCTCTGCTTTGCCAATTCCGCAAATGCGTCCAGGAGCCGGGTGTCGGGTGACTTGTCGTGGCCGGGAAACCCCAACTGCGTCCCATCGGGCAGTTTGCCCAACTGGTCGAACGCCACAATCCCGCAGGCCAGCTCCTTCGCCAGCTCCTGCACCTCGGGACTTTCGGACCATTGCTCCCCCGTCCCGTGGTAAGGGAACACCAGCAGTCCCTTGATCGCCGGAGCGTCTTTCGGCAGCCAAAGATGAAACAGCCCGTTCGCGGTCGTAAACGGCCACGCATACAGCGCCTTGGTCTCGGCGGCGGCGGCCCGGGCCGGTCTCATGCAATCGAGCAGAGGCAATGGGAGCATCGCTCCGAAACCGCGGAGCGCGTGGCGGCGGCTGATGAGCCAGTTGTTGCGTTGGATGTTCATGGGTTGAGTTGGGGTTGGGATTGAGCGGATGAGGAAAAGGGAGCGATGACGACGCGCGGAGTTTTGAAGTTCGCATCCTACAGCGCGGCCATCGCCGCTGCAAGCATGCCAAGAAACAACTCCGAACTCCGGGGCGCAACTTGACACACGCACCATAATGGGGACGTGAGCCGTTGTATGGTCGAGTCCAGCAAACCCTATAACCGAAAGGAGCGCCATGAGTCCCCCCACGAACCCAGTGCCGTCCCTGCGAGCGATGGAGTTGGAAGTTCAAGCCGAAGGCCGCGAGTGGATGCGGCGGCGGCTTGAGCAAAAGCTGCAAGTCCAAGCCGACCGCCAAGGCGGGGGTTTTCCCCCAAAGCGGACGCAAGGCGCATCATCGGCGACGGGAGCCGATGCGCCTGCGCAGCGCCTTCGGCGTGGTGGTGCTGAAGGTGTGGCGCGGAAAAAATCCCGCTGACGGGTGCTGGGGCATTCCCATCCGGGCGCACTGGGGCCTGACGCCCCACCAGCAGCTCAGCCCTGCGCTGGAAGACCAGCTGGCCTATTTTGCGACTGTCACCGGCTCCTATGAGGCAGCAGCCAAGCTGTCGGCCAAGGTGGGTTGTCCCGTGGAGGACTCGACGGTCCAGGCGTTGGGGCAACGACTGGGGGCCAAGGCCGAGGCGCAGACCCAAGCCCGGCTCAAGGAGGTGCCGCCGCAGAAAACTCCCGCGCGCGCCCCGACGCCGCTGGCCGTGGTGATGGTGGACGGGTTTCAAGTGCGCTTCCGCGGACCTGGCTGGGGCAAGCGCAAGACCGACCTGCCCCGCGTGGAATGGCACGAATCCAAGCTGGGCGTCTTCTACCGGCACGAACAGGCGGTGCGCAAAGCGCGCGGGCAACTGGTGGAGAAAGTCGTCGTGAGCTGGCAGGGCGAGGGCCTGGAACTGGGCCGTCGCCTGGACTGGGAAGCCCTGCGCGGCGGGCTGGGCCGCGCCAAAGCCGGGCTGGCCCTGGGCGATGGCGCGCCGTGGATATGGAACGTCGTCCACGACCGTTGGCGTCACGCCCACCAACTGCTGGACTTTTACCACGCCAGCCAGCACCTCTGGACCCTAGGCGAGGCGCTCCACCCCAAGGACCCTGCGGCCCGCCAGAGGTGGGTGGAACGCGTGCGCCATCAGATGCGACACGGAAAGCACCCAGCCGTGCTGCGTGAGGTCGCGGCCCTGCCGCGCCGCCGCAGTGCCGTGGGCGAAGTGGTGCGCCGCGAACAAAACTACTTTGCCAGTCACGCCCGCCGGATGAACTACCAGCCGCTGGCCCGCCGAGGTTGGCCCATTGGCAGCGGCGCGGTGGAATCGGCCTGTCGCCAACGGCAGTGCCGCCGCAAACGCCCCGGCCAGTTCTGGACCCGTGCAGGCCTGCGACATCTTGATGCCCTCGAAGAAGCGCGCGACCACGGCCACTGGGATCAACTCTGGCTCACCGCTTGATGGTGCGTGTGCCAAGTTGCGCCCCGGGATCGGTGCCTTCCGTGAGCTTCAGCAAGAAGTCGCCCTTGGCGACGTGCTCGGGAATGGTGATCAGGTCTTTGAGCAGGGTGGGCATGGTTGACTCGTGGGAAAGCGCGTGTGGCGCGTTATGCGCCGATTCGCTGGGCCAACTTCCCGAGCAGATCAATGACCTCCAGGTAGTCTGCGGAAGCCGCCACGAAGCGGTCGGGAAAGACGACCAGATTCACGCCGCTGCCGATGTGTTTCGCTGAAGGATAACGGATGCCCGTGATTCTCCCCGAATCGTAGGCCACTTGTGCCAGCACTTGCGTCGGCGGATGGTCCATCGTTTGCCATGCGCCGGTGATTTCCTGCTCATTCGTCCCGAGGAGCGCCAAGGTCGCTGGGTCCGTGAAATCCAGCACCCAGCTGACGATCCCGCGGACCGGCACGAGCGCCCACGGAGAGGAAGGCACGGTTACCGGGCCTTGCGGCAGGAAAACGATGCCTTGCACTTCTGCCAGCGCCGTCAGCATGTCCCACGCTAGCTAAATGGAATCGAAACCTCCTCGCGGCGTGAACCGCGCAAAGCCGCCGAGCAGGAAGTGGCCGGAGCCGCAGGTGGGATCGATCATCCGCACTTCGCGGAAGCCGAAGGTCTCGATGGCCGGGGTGAGGGTGCGGTCGAGGATGAACTGCTCGATGAAGACGGGGGGCTGGAGGAGGGCGTAGCGTTTGCGCGCGGCTTCGGAGAGGTCCTGGTAGAGGTCGCCGAGGAAGCGGGTGGGCTCGGCGACGCCGTTTCGACCGCCGCCTTCCCCGGGATCGGAGAAGTCGTGGACGGGGCGGCCGGACTCGGCGTCGGTCCGGCGCCAGAACTCGATGAAGGCGCGGGCGGCGTCGCCGGTCGGGCCGACGGTCCAGAGGGGATTGTGCCGGCGGTCGAAGAGGTCCGCCATGCCGGGCAGCTTGCCGATTTCCGCGAAGGCGTGCTCGAGATACTCGCGCTCGGAGAGGCCGGGGTGTTCGCGGAAGAAGACGATCTGCTGGTCGCGCGCCCGCCCGATGCCCGCCGCATCCGGCCCGGCGAGATGGAGCGTCTCGACGAGGGCGTTGTCCTCCAGGAAGCGGATGAAGACGCAGGCAAGCACCCAGGCGACGGCGACATTGGTGAGCTCCTCCTCGCGCCACGCCTTGTAGGTAAGCGCGGTGCGCTGGCCGGCGCGGGCGGCGTCGTATTGCGCCTTCAGCGCGGCATCAACCGCCGACTCGGCATCGCAGCGTGCGCGGAGGTCGGTGTGGAGCTTGGTGACTTCTTTTTGGAGGTCGGTGAGGAGTTTGGGTGAATCAATCACAGAAGAATCGGGTGCCTTTTTGCGCGCAGCCTCACAGGGTCAGGTCGTCGAGGCCGGTGAAGGTGACGGTGAGGCCGCCGACTTCGCGGGTGTAGGGCTTGGGGACGTTGGTGGCGATGACGAGGTTTTTTCCCGCGGGATGGAGCGCGCGGAAGACCTGGAGGTTTTTCGGGTCGAAGCGGTCGGCGTTCCATTTGCACTCGATGGCTTTGACGGTGCCGCGACCGCCGGGGAGGACGAAATCGATCTCGTGCTGGTCTTTGTCGCGCCAATACATGACCTCGGGCTCGGCGGGGTCGGAGATGAGTCGGTCGAGGACGATGTGCTCCCAGAGCAGGCCGCAGTCTTCCGGGCGGAGATCGGTCCAGCCGCGGGCGAAGGCGACGAATCCGGTGTCGAAGCCATAGACCTTGGGCTGGCGGACCAGCTCGCGCTTTCCGCCGCCGGAATAGGGTCGGATGAAGGCGGCGACGTGGGTGAGGTCGAGCACGTCGAGGTAATTGAGCACGGTGGGCCGGCTGATGCCGCAGAGCTGGGAGAGCGCGGTGGCTTCCATCTGGCCGCCGCTGAGGCGGAGGACGCTCTCGACGAGCTTTAGGAAACCAGAGCGCTTTTCGACGCGGAAGAGTTCCTGCACGTCGCGGGCGTAGTAGGAATCGAGCCATTCGGCGTAGAAGCCAGGGTCGTAGTCTGCGGCGAGCAGGGCCGGGGGCAGCCCGCCACGCAGGAGCCGATGGCGGAGGTCACGGATGCCGAAGGCGGGCAGTTCGTCGTGGCGCACGGGGACAAGGTGGACGTTGCGCTTTCGCCCGGCGAGGCTGTCGCGGAACTTGTGCGTGGCGGCGAGGGTGGAGGAGCCGGTGGCGAGGATTTTGAGCTTGGGGAAAGCGTCCGCACCGATCTTCAGGAGCCGGCTGGGGTCGGGGAGCTGATGCACTTCATCGAGGATGAGCCGGGGCTTGGCGAGAGAACGGTAGAATGCCTCGGGGTCGGCGAGGAGATGCTGGGAGGAGGGTAGGTCGCAGTTCAGGAACTCGGCGTCGTCGAGGGTCTCGGCGAGGGTAGTCTTGCCGGCGCGGCGGACGCCTGAGAGCCAGACGATGGGCGCCTTTCGCCAGCAGCTCTCGATGCGTTCAAGCCAGAATGGACGGGAAATCATGCAGCTAGTCTTTACGTTTGGTCGGACTGAATGCAATACCGCACTTTCCGGAAACCGGGTGCCATATCAGTTGGCAGCCCCGGCGCGGTGCTCATTCCGCAGCCACGCGGAGGTGAGACGGGTGTGCTGGGTGGGGTTTGTGATCGGGATGGGAGCGCCGTTTAGCGTGGGAAGGGTGTGCTGGCCATTGTCCGGGGTGAGCACCCAGAGGCCGCGCGGCCCGCCGGCACGGCCGACATCGGCGGCGAGACCGCCGATGAGATTCATGTGGCCGTAGCGGGCGAGGAGGCCGGGATGCAGGGCGAGACAGGTCTTCTGACCGGAGCGCAGACGGCCCTCGATGCCGGGCAGCGCCCGCTCGACGAGCCGCTGGAGATTCGCCCAATCGGTGGAGTCGTGCGCCTTGGCATCGGCAGCGAGCACCACGTCCCAACTCGCACCGATGCGCTCGGCTTCGGTGCGCAGGCTTTCGAGGAAGAGGTCGTCGAGGTCGCAGGAGTCGAGGTCGAAGCGGGCGGCGAGTTCTTCGCGGGCGCGTTCGAGCTGGGAGGGCTCAACCGTGAGAATGAGGTAGCCGCCTTCGG
Source organism: Klebsiella pneumoniae (assembly GCA_943330855.2). Classification (GTDB taxonomy): domain Bacteria; phylum Verrucomicrobiota; class Verrucomicrobiia; order Limisphaerales; family SXTU01; genus SXTU01. The sequence goes on along the minus strand of CALQJI020000046.1, from coordinate 29,207 downwards.
CGACGAAATGGCGGAGACGGTTTTCGATGGTCGCAGCCTGAACAACCGCGGGGTCGTTTAGCGCGGAGGGCTGAAGCGTGTAGCGCGTGAGCTTCCGCGAGCCGGGCGAATAGGAGACTGAGAGCGTCTCGGTGCGGCGGGACTGGTAGGCTCCTTCACCGTTCGCGGCTAGGGGGTTCCAGTCCAGCTCGAAGCCGGCGTCGTGGAGCAGGTCATCGAGCTGGGGGCGAGGTGGCAACGAACCGCAGCGGGGGAAGCGGGCGCGCAACCGGCGGTCAATCTCGGCCTCGGTGAGCAAGTCGCCGAACAGGGCATTGCGGGCCAGTGCCAGCGCACGAGCTGGAGCCAGACCGACCGGGTAGATTTCCCCGCGCGATGACAGGTCAGCCTGCGCGGCAGCGGAGACCGCGAGCTGGCGCAGGCGGGCTTCGAGGGGCGAGACGAGGTCCGGGACTGCCTCGGGGAAGCGCACGGCGCGAAGCTCCTCGACCACGCGGGCCGGACCGGGGATCGGGTCGAGCGCGGCCAGCCGGTCGGCTTCCTGCCCCAAGGCGACGGCGTAATCGTGCAGCCCGGGATGCAGGGCGAGGAAGATTTTGTCGCCCGTGCGGTATTCCTCGAAGCGGGGCTGCTCGGCGATGTGCTCGGCCTCCACCGCTGAACGAACGGCGGCGCTCGCGAGCTGGGTGCGTTGGGGTTCTTCCGCGCTCGAGCCGCGCGCGGCGAGAACGGTGGCGACGAGTTCGCGCTGGGTCATCACGCCGCCCCTGGTCGAGAGCGTTTCGGCAATGGCTTCCCGCAGCCCGGCGAGCAGCGGCGACTTTTCCCAACGCTCCCGCGCGGCGGTGATGATCTGCCCGATGCGCTGGCGGTTGACAGCGCTGACAGTTGCAAGGTCGCTCTGGCTCGGCCAGGCGAGTGGGTCGGCAGTTGACGCGACGTTCCAGCCGAGAAAGGGATGGAGAATGCCGGCCTCGGTTTCGCCCGCCTTGCCCTGTTTCAAGAGCAGCGCGTGCTGGGCCAGCGTGTCCACCGTCTCCTTACCCAGCGCGAACGACTCGGCTGGCGCGGCAAGGGTCGCACCCGCGCCTGCCTTCGGGAATTTCAACCGGAGTTTGTGGATGGCGCTGAAGAACTCCCGCTGCGTCTTGCGCCCCACACCACGAAACTTGTTGAACTGCCCGGGGCCGGAGAATTGCAGCAGCTCGTTGACCGTGTGAACGCCGAGTCGGTCGAGGACATTCAGCAGGCGCGTGCTCAAACCGAGCAGCGGGACCGGGGTGTCGAGCGTGGTCGTGCCGAGCACCGCATCGCTGCCTCCTGCTCGTTCTACCTCGCTGCGGACTTCTCGGACTTGACCTCGAAGGCCAGAGACTTTTCCCTTCGGCCGGAAGGTGTCTCACTTTTCGAGCGCCACCCGCCGCACTTTTCGAACGGCGTTTACACCGCATTCACCTCATATTGTAAAACGCCACCGGCGACGATGCCGGTGGCGTTTCTGCGTATGGATGGCACCTGCGAGCCGACCGATCTGAGAAGCTCGATTCCATCAGCAAGTTGAGGCCGGCCAAATTTTATCCACTTTTTATCCACTTTTCGCGCCTGAGCATGGCGATTCATGGGTTTGTATGGAAACCACCTCCCGAAAAGCGAATTCCCCCGAACTCATTGGGTTCGAGGGAATTGCCTCATACTGAATTGGTTGCGGGGCTAGGATTTGAACCTAGGACCTTCAGGTTATGAGCCTGACGAGCTACCGGGCTGCTCCACCCCGCGATCAAGATGCGCCGAGCGTAGGCCAATCAGGCTTGCGTGCAAGCCCTATTAGCAGGTGTGACGAAAGTATTTACGACGCACCTATTCCCTGCCCTCGGAAGTGAGGGCCCAACTTATCTCGAACTCCGAAGTTGAACCACGAAAGGGCGCAAAGAACACAAAGGAGCCGAGCTGACAATGGATAGAGTCGGGGAAATTTCAGCCCGCTCCATTTTCTTACCAGAAGCTTGGCTTTGCACTCTTTGCGCCCTTTCGCAGCCATTCCATTTCGGAGTTCAGGCTCATAAAAGACCAGCCCGGCGCAGCTCGGTCGCCTGCTGCCTCCCGCGCGCGTGCGGCCTCCCGAGACGCGCCCCCCACCGCCCGGCCCGGCCCGCTCGGCGCCATCCGGTGCCTGCGGCTGACTCCAGCTGTCCCGGCCCTTGACGTCCCCTGCCCCGTCTCTCAACCTGCGGCACATGAAAAATCTACTTCTCCCTGCCCTACTCGCCGTCGTCACCCTGTCCGCTCAGGCGGCGGACAAAGCCAAGCCGGCTGCAAAGGCCGCCGGCCTCACCGCCACCTTCTACATCACCGAGGTCAAGTGCAGCAGTTGCGCCAGCTCCATTGACGAGTCCCTCCGCAAGCTCCCCACCGTCACCAAGGTGGACGACCTCAGCGAGAACACCGGCTTCGCCGTCATCACCTTCGACCCCTCGGTCATCAGCCACCACCAAGTTGCACAAGCCGTCTTCGCCGCCGCTCCCGTCCACGGCGACCCCTACATCGCCACGCTCAAGTTCACCATCGCCGACTACGCCAAGGGCGACAACGCCGCCAAGGTGAACGCCGTCATCGCCAAGCACAAAAGCGACGTCCGCATCGAGGTGAAGAACAAGGCCAATGGAGAATTCCTCCTCTCCTTCGAGCCGCTCCGTGTGGACGGCGCGAAGAAAGGCCCGCAAGGCTGGACCCTCGAAGCCTTCCGCAGCGCCATCGCAGAGCCCGCCCCCAAAGGCCTCGGCCTGACCTTCGCCGTCAAGTCCGAGAACTAGACGACCTCCCCATCAGTCCAGCGCCTACCGCCTGACATCTGACTGAGAAGGTCCCCGCTCCGGTGGGGGAGCTGGGAGATGGAAGGATGCACTGCCCTACTTGTCCATGAACCTGCCGCTTCGGAGCGCGGACGCCCACGTCCGCAGCCGGTGCAGTTCTTAAGTGCCAGGGGCTTGCGGACGTGGGCGTCCGCGCTCCATTGGCTTCGGGTTCACGGAGAGGGCCGGGGTGGAGGAATGGGGGCGGGTTGCCCACGAGCGCTGTTTGCCGAACCACATTGGGTCCGGGTGTCACTGGTTTTGACCTGCCACCGCACGGCGTAGAAACGGCAAGCTCCGCCCACCGTGAACAAAAGTTTCTTCCAATGTTTTTGGGTTTCTGTTTCCCCTTCGCGGCGCGCGCTGGCATGGCAGGTCGCATGCGGCGTCGGCGTGCTCGCCTGTGGCTCGGTGGGCGCACAGACGGCACCGGCATTCCAGTGGGCGGTGAGCGGCGGCGCGGCGGACGATGAGACTGTGGCCGGAGTCGCCACGGATGCGGCGGGGAACGTCTATGCGATGGGCACGTTCACGAACACGACCACGTTCGGCGTGTCCTCGTTCACGACCGCGGGCGGCTCGGACATTTTTCTGGCGAAATACGCGAGCAACGGCGTGATGCAATGGTTGATGCAGTTCGGCGGGCCGGGCAATGACGTGGCGCGGGCCATCACGGCGAATCCTGTGGGGAGTGTCTTCATCGTGGGCAGCTTCGAGACCACGGCGGCGTTCGGAGCGACGACTCTGACGAGTGCAGGCGACGTGGACGCATTCGTGGCGCGGTTGGAGACAACGGCGGGGAATGTGATTTGGGCCGCGTCTGCGGGCGGGACGGGTGAGGACCGCGCGGTGGGGATTCACGGTGGTTTCAACTTGGGTGTAGTGGGGGAGTTCAACGGCACGCCGACGTTCGGCGGGGCCACCGTGGGACGCATCACGACCCTGACCAGCGCGGGCGCACAGGATGTGTTCGGCTGGGTGCTCTAGGCCGCGAGCGGCTCTTTTGTCAACGCCATCGGCGGCGGCGCGGGGGATGAAACGTGCGCCACGGCTTCTTCGAGCGACAGCTCTCCGTTCTCCATCCCACTGGCGAGCAGTTTCACCGGCATGATGACCGCGGGATCGAACGGCCCCACGGCCAACGCCTTGACCAGCGCGGGTGGGATAGACGGTTTCCTCGCGACGTGGAGCCCCAGCCCCAACACCGTCGTCGTCGCCGCGTTGGTCGGAGGCCCCGACGACGATCTGGTGCAGGCCGTGAGCGTGAGCAGTTTTAGAATCACCTTGGCTGGGCGGTTCTGTGCAACCGTGACCTGCTTCCCTAGCAGGTCGTTGAAAAAGTCAGGCGTCAGAAAAACCACCCAAAAAACACCATCGAAAGACTCCACCCAACTCAAACAAATCGATTCCAGGCCTATTTCTGAGCGATTTTTTGCGCATTTTTGATTTTCTTAAATGAGCGACTTTTTCAACGACCTGCTAGGGCGGGACTTTCGACCAGCTCGCCCCGCTCTCGCTGACCAACAGCAGCGCGGCGGGGAGCGATGTCTTCTGGGTCGGCGAAAATGACTTTTTTTCCTCTATCCCACGTTCGCCACGGCCTTCGGTGGCGCGGGCGATGACAACGCGAGCGGGGTCTCCGTGGACGCGGCGCGGGTGACTTACCTGACCGGCACATTAACCGGCGCGATGCGCGTAGGGGGCGGCTCGCTGACTTCCGCCGGTCAACAAGATGCCTTTCTGGCCAAGCTCAATTTGTTCGGCATCCCAGTCTGGGCACGCGCACTGGGCGGCACGGGCCACGACGCGGCTCCCGGAGTGACGGTTTATTATCCGGGTGGCACCGTGCCGGTCGTGGTCGCCGGCACCTATGAGAACCACCTCACGCTCGGCCTGACGGCGCTCAATGCCGTGGGTGGCTCGGACGTGTTCGTGACTTCCATTGAGGCGGACCCGCGCATCGTCACGCAGCCGCAGTCAGTAGCCGTGCCCTTCGGCGGGACGGCTAGCTTTTCGGCCGTCGCGGGCGGCACGGGGCCGTTCTTCTTCCAGTGGCGGCATGACGGCACAAACATCCCGGGCGCGGTGAGCGGCTCACTCGGGGTCGCCGATGGCCCGCACCACGAACGAGGGCAATTACGATGTGCCGGTCTCCGACGGCCTGACGATGATCCCGAGCTTCGGGGCGGCGCTGTTTGTGAACAGCCCGCCGTTCATCACCGCTGAACCGCGGTCCCAAATCCTCCCGCCAAGCACGAACGTCACGCTGACGGTCGTGTTCGAGGGCAGCGGGCCGCTGGCGTTCCAGTGGCGGCGGAACGGAGTGGTCCTTCCAGGCGCAACCGAGCCGACACTCACGCTCACGAACCTCTCGCCCGCCCAAGCCGGAACCTACTCGGTCACCATCTCGAACGTGTTTGCCAGCGTCATCAGCGGCACGGCGTTACTCACCGTCGGCATTCCCCCGGTCATCAACACGCAGCCGTCCGGCCAAGCCGCGCCAATCGGGACGAACAGCTTCCTCAGCATCGGAGCCACGGGCGCCGCGCCGCTGACCTATCAGTGGTTCTTCGCCGACACCCCCATCCCCGGCGCGGTCGGCCCCAGGCTCACTCTGACCAATCCGCAGACCGCGAACTCCGGCACTTACCACGCGCAGGTCAGTGACGGGACGATCACGATCAACAGGTCCAACGTCCTCGTGCGCGTCTTCACTCCGTTCACCCTCGCGCCCCCCACGCTTCACGAACAACAGCTCATTCTCCTTCAGCTTCGGCGGTGACAGCGGGCAGTATTACCTGCTGGAATTTTCGACCAACTTAACCACCTGGCTGCCCCTCGCCACGAACCTCGCCATCGCCGGTGAGGCGGCGTTCAGCGACACCTCGATCTCGAACCAGCCGGGCCGCTTCTACCGCGTCATCCTGCTGCCGTAACGGACCTGTTCGGCAGCCCGTGTCTTCGCCGGTAAACTTCCCTTGAATGACGCCCTTCGGCCTCGGGTCGAAGGCCCCGTTCGCGCGCCGTCCCGGTCAGCCGACTGAGGCGGCGCGCGATTTTTATCCACTGAACATGAAGCTGAACTCGTTGAACTTTGTCCGGCCACTGGCCCTTGGAACCACCTTCGCCCTCGCGGCTGCCGCGCTCTTCGCCGCGGATGCGAAGACGGAGAAAAAGGCGGAGAAGAAGGCCGCTGCGGCGGTGAAGGCCGGCGTCATCCAAGACGACTTCCCCTTTCTGAAGGCGTGCATCGGCGCGAAGTTCCCCGGCAAGAACGAGGCCAACAAAGGCATCGCCATCCGCCTCGGCACGAACGCGACGATGTGCTTCGACCAAGACTTGCTCCGCTGGACCGCAGGCTGGACGGGCGGCTTCGTCTCCCCCAAGGGCGTGACCTTCGACGGCTCCCACGGCGGGCACCCGGAGATGGTCGGCGAGCAGCACTTCGGCCTGCGCGTGCAGCCCGGCTGGGCGGACGCGAGCGGCTCCTTCAAAGACCCGCGCAAGGAACCTTACGGCCCGCTCCCTCGCGCGTGGGGCCGCGTGAGCTCGCTGCAAGTTCACGGCATGGAAGTCACCCTCAGCTACGAAGTCCTCGGCACGCCCATCAAGGAGCGCGCGGAGGTCGTCGAGCGCGACGGCGTCACGGCCTTCGTGCGGAACATCTCGCTCGGCAAGAACCCGAAGGAACTCCTCGCCGCCATCTGCGAAGTGGACGGCGCGAAGGCTGAAGTCACCGGCAACCAAGCCACGCTCACCGCCACGAACGGCCAAGTGACGACGGTCGTTCTCAGCGGCACTCCGAAGGGCGCGAAGCTCGAACTGGCTGACGGCAAGCGCGTGTTGCTGCGCATCCCGGCGGGCGCAGGTGCGGGGGCGTTCAAGCTCGGCATCGCGCGCACGGACGCGGCGAACGCCGGCAAGGTCGCCGCGCTGTTGCAGGGCGCGCCGCGCTTCAACGAAGTGGCGCAGGCCGGCAAACCCCACTGGGCCGAACCCGTTGTGATGGCGGGTGTCCTCGCCGCCAGCACCACGCCGGATGGCGCTTACGTGCAGGACGTGCTGACCCCGCCCGTGCCGAACCCGTGGAACCGCCGCGTGCGTTTCGGCGGCATGGACTTCTTCGCCGACGGCAAGCGCGCCGCGCTCTCCACCTGGGACGGCGACGTGTGGATTGTCAGCGGCATCGACGACAAGTTGGAGAAGCTGACGTGGAAGCGCTTCGCCAGCGGCGGCTTCGAGACGCTCGGCCTGAAGATTGTGGAGGACGTGATTTACACCTCGGGCCGCGACCAAATCACCCGCTACCGCGACCTCGACGGCGACGGCTCGTGCGATGTTTACGAGACCTTCAACGACGACATCACCAGCTCGCCCGGCTTCCACGAGTTCACGTTCGACCTGCACACGGACAAGGAGGGCAACTTCTACATGGCCAAGGCCGGCCCGGTGAAGGGCGGCGGCCGCGGCTTCGGCGGCGGCGGCGGCAACGGCGAGATTTCCGAGCACGCGGGCTGCCTCATGAAGGTTGATAAATACGGGCACAAGCTCGAAGTCGTCGCCACCGGTCTGCGCGCGCCCACGGGCATCGGCGTGGGGCCCAACGGCGAAATCACCACCGGCGACAACGAGGGCACGTGGGTGCCGATGTGCCCCATCAACTGGGTCAAGCCCGGCGGCTTCTACGGCGTCGAGGACCTCTCGCACGGGCGCGACGTGAAGACTTTCAGCCAGCCGCTCTGCTGGCTCACGAAGAGCTGGGACAACTCCGGCGGCGGGCAGGCGTGGGTCACGAGCACGAAGTGGGGCCCGTTCAGCGGCGAGCTGCTGCACTGCTCCTACGGCCAGTCGAGCATCTACCTCGTGCTGAAGGAATTCATCGGCGACCAGCCGCAGGGCGGCGTGGTGAAGATTCCCGTGAAGCTCACCTCCTCCGCGATGCGCCCGCGCTTCAACCCCGTGGACGGCCAACTCTACAACGCCGGCTTGAAGGGCTGGCAGAGCAACGCTGCCAAGGACGGCGGCTTCGACCGCATCCGCTACACCGGCAAGCCCGTCGTCTCCATCGCGAAGCTGAACGTCTCGAAGGCCGGCGTCATGCTGACCTTCACGCAGCCGCTCGACAAGGCCACCGCCGAGGACGCGCAGAACTACGCTGGCGAGCGGTGGAATTACAAGCGGACGAGCGACTATGGCTCGCCTGAGTTCAAGCTCACCAAGACCGAGGACGGGAAGGAACAGCGCGGCCACGACAAGCTCGACATCACCGCCGCCAAGCTCTCCGCCGACGGCAAGACGGTGACGCTCGCCATCACCGCGCTGGTGCCAGTGAACCAGCAACTCCTCAAATTTCAGCTCAAGACAGCGGCTGGCGTGGAGTTCAAGCAAGACGTGCTGCACACCATCAACGTGATTCCGTGAGCCACTGGAGCGCGGACGCCCACGTCCGCAGCCGGTCCGATTTTGGCGCCTCCAGACCTGCGCGTTGACTCACAGCCAAAGCGCCTGCGCTTGATGTTTGTGTAGAGTGAGCGTGGCAGAACGAGTAGGCGCAATGCTCGGGAATGCAGTCGGTCCGCGCGCCGACGGCAGCGCCACGGCCCGACATCCACACGCTGCTACCGCCCTCAATCCATCTGTCAATTGGAAGAAGGTCATACGCCCTGTGCATCAGGGCTTGGACAATAGATTTTCCTCCTGTAAAACCTCCCCGCTTATGAGCCAACGCAGCCGCACGAAGAAGATTGCCGCCGACAAGCCCGCCATGTCCCCGGCGGCGCCCAAGACCTTCCAGAAGTTGCTGGTCGCCAACCGTTCCGAAATCGCCATCCGCGTGTTCCGCGCGGCGACGGAGCTGGGGCTGCGCACCATCGCGGTCTATGCCCAGGAGGACCGCTTCTGCGTGCATCGCTTCAAGGCGGACGAGGCGTATCTCGTCGGCCAGGGTAAGGGGCCGGTCGGCGCTTATCTCGACATCGAGAGCATCGTCGCGCTGGCCAAGGCGAGCGGCGCGGACTTGATTCATCCGGGCTACGGCTTTCTGTCGGAGAACGCGGCGTTCGCCCGCGCGTGCGCAGCGGCTGGCATCACGTTCGTCGGGCCGCGCCCTGAGCTGCTGGAGATGATGGGCGACAAGACGGCGGCGCGTTCGCTCGCACAGAAGATTGGCGTCCCGACCTTGCCCGGCACGGAGGAACCCATCTCCGATCGGGGCGACGCGCTGAAGCTGGCGAAGGAGATTGGTTTCCCGCTCATCATCAAGGCGGCGTTCGGCGGGGGCGGTCGCGGGATGCGCGTCGTCCACAAGGCGGGCGACCTAGCGAACCTGCTCGACGAGGCGCAGGCGGAGGCGGGGCGGGCGTTTGGCAATTCCGCCGTGTTCCTCGAGAAATACATTCCCAACGCGAAGCACATCGAGGTGCAGATTCTCGGCGACCAGCACGGCAACGTGATTCACCTGCACGAGCGCGATTGCTCGGTGCAGCGCCGGCACCAGAAGGTCGTCGAGGTCGCGCCGTCGTTTGGCTTGCCCGAGCACGTCATCAAGGAGCTGTGCGACGCTGCCGCGCGGATGGCCGGCGAGATTCGCTACGACAACGCCGGGACCATCGAGTTCCTCTACGACCTCGACAAGCACGAGTGGTTCTTCATCGAGATGAACCCGCGCATCCAGGTCGAGCACACGGTCACGGAGGTCATCACCGGCCTCGACCTCGTGCGTGCGCAAATCCTCATTGCCCAAGGCCATCGCCTGCACGGCCCCGAGGTCGGGATGCCGCCGCAGAATCAAATCCCGCGCAATGGCTACGCGGTGCAATGCCGCGTCACCACCGAGGACCCGGAGAACAAGTTCACGCCGGACTACGGCAAGATTCTCACCTATCGCAGCGCGGGCGGTTTCGGCGTGCGGCTCGACGGCGGCATGGGTTTCGCGGGCGCGGTCATCACGCCGTTCTACGACTCGATGCTTGTGAAGGTCACCAGCTCCGGCCAGACCTACGACATGGCGCTCCAGCGCACGGACCGCGCGCTGCGGGAGTTCCGCATTCGCGGCGTGAAGACGAACATCCCGTTCCTCGAAAACCTCATCCACAACCCCGTCTTCCGTAGCGGGCAGGCCACGACCACGCTGATTGACAACACGCCGGAGCTGTTCGCCTTCAAGCCCCGCCGCGACCGTGCGACGAAGCTGCTGAACTTCCTCGGCAACGTCGTGGTCAACGGCAACCCGCACGCGAAAGGCTTCAAGCCCGAGAAGCCCTTCGCCCTCGCGCAGCCGCCCGCTTACGACCACAAGCAAGTCCCCGCCGACGGCACGCGCGACCTGTTGCACAAGCTCGGCCCGAAGAAGTTCGCGGCGTGGGTGCTCAAGCAAAAGCGCCTGCTCGTGACCGACACGACCTTCCGCGACGCGCATCAGTCGCTCATGGCCACGCGCGTCCGCAGCTACGACATGCTCGCCGTCGCGGACGCCCTCGCGCGCCGCGCACCGCAGCTATTCTCGCTGGAGATGTGGGGCGGCGCGACCTTCGACACCGCGATGCGATTCCTGCACGAGGACCCGTGGGAGCGGCTGCGCGAGCTGCGGAAGCGCGTGCCGAACATCTGCTTCCAGATGCTCTTCCGCGGCAGCAACGCCGTGGGCTACACGAACTATCCTGACAACGTCGTCGCCGGTTTCGTGAAGCACGCCGCCGCATCGGGCATGGACATCTTCCGCGTGTTCGACTCGCTCAACTACACGCCCAACTTGCGAGCCGCGATGGAGGCGGTGCAGGACACGCACGCGATTTGCGAGGCCACCGTCTGCTACACCGGCGACATCCTCGACCCGAAGCGCGACAAGTATTCGCTGAAGTATTACGTCGCGCTGGCGAAGGAACTGGAGCGCATGGGCGCGCACATGATTGCCATCAAGGACATGGCCGGTCTCTGCCGTCCTTACGCTGCGCACAAGCTGGTGAAAGCGCTCAAGGACGCCGTCGGTTTGCCCATCCACTTCCACACGCACGACACCAGCGGCATCAACGCCAGCTCCGTCCTGCGCGCCGCCGACGCGGGCGTGGATGTGGTGGACCTCGCGCTCGCGAGCATGAGCGGCAGCACGAGCCAGCCGAACTTGAACAGCATTGTCGCCGCGCTGCAAAATACGCCGCGCGACACCGGGCTGGACCTCGAGGCGCTCAACGAGTTCTCCGACTACTGGGAATTGGCGCGCGAGTATTACCGCCCGTTCGATACCGCGCCCAAGGCTGGGTCGGCGGAAGTTTATCTTCACGAGATGCCCGGCGGCCAATACACGAACCTTAAGGAACAGGCCGCCAGCATGGGCCTGGCGAACCGTTGGCGGGAAATCGCGCACACCTACGCCGAGGTCAACACGCTCTTCGGCGACATCGTCAAGGTCACGCCCAGCAGCAAGGTCGTCGGCGACATGACGATGTTCCTCATCACGCGCGGCATCAAACCCGCCGACGTGGTGAACCTCGAACCCGGCTCCGTCCCGTTCCCCGCGAGCGTCATTGACATGCTCTCCGGCGGTCTCGGCCAGCCGATGGGCGGCTGGCCCGCGCAGTTGCAGAAGGTCGTCCTCGGCAAGCAGAAGCCCATCACGGTGCGCCCCGGCGAGGACTTGCCCGACACGAACTTGAAGAAGGTCCGCGAGGAACTCACCACCAAGCTCAAGCGCGACGCGACCGATGACGACCTCTTCAGCCATCTGATGTATCCCGAGGTCTTTGCAGACTTCGCGAAGATTCAGCGCGACTTCGGCGAAGTCAGCGCGCTACCCACGCCCGCGTTCTTCTACGGCCTCAAACCCGACGAAGAAATCAGCGTGAGCATCGAGCAGGGCAAGACGCTCTTCATCAAGCTCGTGAACATCGGCACGCCGGACAAAGACGGCCGCCGCACCGTGACCTTCGAGCTGAACGGCATGACCCGCGAGACGAGCATCCCGGACAAGTCCGTGGCCGTGAAGACGAAGGCCCGCGCGAAGGCCGACCCGGCGAACCCGCTGGAAGTCGCCGCACCCATCCCCGGCATCATCACCGCCCTCGCCGTCGGCGTCGGCGCCAAGGTGGCCAAGGACGACAAGCTCGTGACGATGGAAGCGATGAAGATGCAGACCACCATCTACGCCCAAGCCGACGGCGTGGTCGCTGAAATCAGTGCCCAAGTCGGCGAGACGGTGGAGAGCAAAGATTTGCTGATGCGGTTGAAGGCGTAGTGGCCAGCGCGTTAAGTGCTGGGCGATGCGCCCGTGAAGACAGTGCGGCACGCAACTTGCGTTAGAGATAATCCAGCGCGAGCAGAGCTGGAAATGGGCAAAGCCGTCCATGTTGCTGCCAACTCTTTGCCGTCGTGAACAAAACAAGCCATCGCCATGCTGGAACGCTACGAGCACGACGGATTCTTTGATGAGATGTTGGACGCAGCCGGGCAGCCGCGTCCGCACTACAAAAAGCTCCGCAAGCACTTCAAGGCGCTCAAGGCACCGGAGTTCGACCTCAAGCGGCGTTCGGTGGATGTGGCGTTTCTCCGGCAGGGCATCACGTTCAACGTCTATGGCGACGAGGCGGGGACGGAGAAGATTTTTCCCTTCGACCTACTGCCGCGCATCATCCCGGCGAAGGAGTGGGAGTATCTGGAGCGCGGGCTGACGCAGCGCATCACGGCGCTGAACCTCTTCCTCCACGACATCTATCACGAGCAACGCATCCTCAAGGACGGCGTCATCCCGGCGCACTACGTCCTGTCGGGAAAGCATTTTCGCCGCGAGTTCGCGGGCTTCAACGTGCCCAAGGACATTTACATCCACGTCTGCGGATCGGACCTGATTCGGGACGGCGACGGGCAATGGATGGTGCTCGAGGATAACGGTCGCTGCCCCAGCGGGGTGAGCTACGTGCTGGAAAACCGCCGCGCGATGAAGCGGTCGTTCCCCGGGATGTTCGAGGACATCGGCGTGCGGCCGGTGGAGGATTACCCGCAGGAGTTGCTGCGGATGCTCAACCACATCGCGCCCGCCGGCGTGGCGGACCCGACGGTGGTGCTGCTCACGCCGGGCGCTTACAACTCCGCTTACTTCGAGCACACCTACCTCGCGCGGCAGATGGGCATCGAGATTGTCGAGGGCCGCGACCTCGTGGTGCGCGACGCCCGCGTCTTCATGCGCACGACCAAGGGCCTGCGTCCCGTCCACGTCATCTACCGGCGCATTGACGACGACTTCATCGACCCGACGGTTTTCCGCCGCGACTCCATGCTCGGCGTCCCCGGCCTCGTCCGCGCCTATCGCGCCGGCAATGTCTCGCTCGCCAACTCCATCGGCACGGGCATCGCGGACGACAAGGTGATGTATTACTTCGTCCCGCGGATGATTAAGTATTACCTCGATCAGGAGCCCATCATCCCGAACGTCCCGACCTACCTCGCCAGCGAGGAGGCGGACAAGAAATACATCCTGGAAAACCTCTCAAAGCTCGTCGTGAAGGCCGCGAACGAGTCCGGCGGCTACGGGATGCTGATGGGCCCGAAGGCGTCGCAGGAGGAAATTGAGACCTTCCGCAAGGCCATCGAGGCCGACCCGCGCAACTACATCGGGCAGCCGATGATTTCGCTCTCGCGCCACCCGACGCAGGTGGATGGCGGCGCGTTCGAGGGGCGGCACATTGACCTGCGGCCCTACATCATTTACGGCGAGAAGATTGTCATCGTCCCCGGCGGCCTCACGCGCGTCGCGCTGCGGAAAGGCTCGCTCGTCGTCAACTCGTCGCAAGGCGGCGGGAGCAAGGATACGTGGGTGCTTTATGGAGATGAGTGATGAAGTAATTAGTGCTTAGTAATTAGTCATGCACCCACCTACCAAGCGCACCACGCCACCCTCACTGATTACTAACCACTAATCACTTTGCCATGCTCTCCCGCGTCGCCAACTGCCTCTACTGGATGGCTCGTTCTATCGAGCGCGCCGAGAACATCGCGCGCATCGTGGACGTGAACCTCCAACTCCTCCTCGACTTCCGTTCGCTCAACGACCAGCGCCTCGCCGACCACTGGATGCCCATCGTCCAGAGCACCGGCGATGAGGAGTCGTTCCTCCAACACCACAAGAAGGCCACCGGCAAGAACGTCACCGAGTTCCTCGTCTTCCAGATGGAGAACCCGAACTCGCTCGTCGCCTCCATTTGCCAGGCGCGCGAGAACGCCCGCATGGTGCGTGACCAGATTACCAGCGAGCTGTGGGAGGAACTGAACCGCCTCTACCTCTTCGTCCGCTCGCCGCAAGCGCGGCAGGTCTGGCAGGAAAGCCCGAGCGACTTCTTCCAGCAGGTGAAGGCGTCGGCGCTCATCCTCATCGGCCTCAGCCGCGCCACGGCCATTCGCAACGAAGGCTGGAACTTCAGCGAGGCCGGCAAGTTCATCGAGCGCGCGGACAAGACCTCGCGCATCCTCGACCTCCGCTACCACACACTGCCGGAGCGCGGCGCGCCTGCCACCGTGAGCCAAACCGACGCCCTCGAATGGTCCGCCATCCTGCGCTCGTGCAGCGCGTGGGACGCCTACAAGTCCATCCACAGCGCCGAGGTGCATCCGAAGCTCGTGGCGGAATTCCTCCTGCTGAACGAGGACTTCCCCCGCTCAGCGCGCTTCTGCATCAAGGAGCTGAACCTCTCGCTTCGCCGCATCTCCGGGGTGCCCGAGGGCCGCTTCTCCAACGACGCCGAGAAGCTCGCGGGCCGGCTCGAAGCCGAGCTGAAGTTCAGCACCGTGGATGAAATCTTCGACCAAGGGCTGCACCAGTATCTCGACCAGTTCCAGCTCAAGCTCAACGCCATCGGCGACGCGCTGTTCGCCGCCTACTTCTTCCAGTCCATCGCCATTATCGACGGGCAGATGCTCGTGCAGCAGGAGGAGCAGCAGCAGCAAAGCAAGTGACTAGTAATTAGTGCTAAGTTCAAAACCCCGCGCACGCTCCCACTAATCACTAGGCACTAATTACTTCCCCCTCCCCATGTCCCTCCACATCGCCCTCCACCACCGCACCCATTACCGCTACGACCGCCTCGTCACCCTCGGCCCGCAGGTCGTTCGGCTGCGGCCCGCGCCGCATTGCCGGACGCGCATCCTGAGCTACTCGCTGCGTGTGCTGCCAGAGCCGCACTTCGTCAACTGGCAGCAGGACCCGCAGTCCAACTACCTCGCGCGCCTCGTCTTCCCCGAGCAGACGAGGAAGTTCTGCATCGAGGTGGACCTCGTGGCCGAGATGTCGGTGCTCAACCCCTTCGACTTCTTCCTGGAGCCGCACGCCGAACAGTTCCCGTTCCGCTACGACAGCACGCTCGACCACGAGCTGGAGCCTTTTCAACTCAAGTGCCCGCTCTCGCCCAAATTCAAGTCCTACCTCGACTCCGTAAGTCGTGACGCGCTGGGAGAAAACGTCACGTTCCTGAATCGCGCCGTAGTGGGTAGGAGCCGAAGTGACGAGGCGCTGACTTCATCGCAGCCGCCTGCCGCTCACGACACGCAACCCGCTGGTCAGAGCCTCCTCACGTCGACGCCTACCCAGGACACGCGCCCGCGCACGATTGATTTCCTCGTCGCCTTCAACCAGCGGCTCTGGAAGGACATCAAGTATCTCATCCGCCTCGAGCCGGGCGTGCAAACCCCGGACCAGACGCTCGCCACGTTGAGCGGTTCGTGTCGCGACTCGGCGTGGTTGCTGGTGCAACTCTTCCGCCACTGCGGCCTCGCGGCGCGCTTTGTCAGCGGCTACCTGATTCAGCTCAAGCCCGACCTAAAATCCCTCGACGGCCCCAGTGGCGCGGAGCAGGACTTCACCGACCTTCACGCGTGGTGCGAAGTCTATCTGCCGGGCGCGGGCTGGATTGGCCTCGACCCGACCAGCGGTTTGCTTGCCGGCGAAGGCCACATCCCGCTCGCTGCCACGCCCGATCCGTCGAGCGCCGCACCCATCTCGGGCGTCGTGGAGGACTGCGAGTGCGATTTCAAGGTGGAGATGAAGGTCACACGCATCCACGAGTCGCCGCGCGTCACGAAGCCTTACACGGCGGAGCAGTGGGCGGAGATTGCGAAGCTCGGCCATGCCGTGGACGCCGACCTGAAGCAACACGACGTGCGCCTCACGATGGGCGGCGAGCCGACCTTCGTGAGCATTGATGACATGAATGGAGCCGAGTGGAACATCGCCGCGCTCGGCCCGACGAAGCGCCCGCTCGCCGACGAACTCATCCGCCGCTTGCAACGCCGCTTCGCCCCCGGCGCGCTGCTGCACTACGGCCAAGGCAAGGCCTATCCCGGCGAGTCCCTGCCGCGCTGGGCCTTCGCCTGCTACTGGCGCAAAGACGGCCATCCCGTCTGGGAAAATCCCGCGCTCATCGCGGACGAAAAGACCGCTTACGGCCACACCACCGACGACTCCGCGCGCTTCATGGCCGCGCTGGCCGGGCGCTTGGGCGCGGACCCGCAGTGGATAATGCCCGGCTACGAAGACCCGTTTTACCATCTGTGGAAGGAGCGCCGCTTGCCCGGAAACGTGGACCCGCACAAAGCCGGTTTGAAGGCCGACGAAGAGCGCGCCCGGCTCGCGAAGATTCTGGAGCACGGCCTCGACCGCCTCGTCGGGCACGCGCTGCCGGTGCAACGGGCGTGGCGGAACTGCTTCCCGGTGTGGGCCAGCGGGCCGTGGTTTCTGCGGGCCGAGAAACTCCTCCTGTTCCCCGGCGATTCATCGATGGGTTTCCGCCTGCCGCTCGATTCGCTCCCCTGGGTTAGCGAGTCGGATTACCCCTACCTCAACGAACTCGACCCGTCCGTCGCGCGCCCGCCGCTGCCGGAGCGCGCGGAGTTCCGCCAGCGCTACCTGCAAGTCAGCACGCCCGCGCGCAAGAAAGCCGCCGCGCTCCGTCGTCGCGACCAGACCGACGAAGACGTCCGCAAGGCCGAGTTGCTCGACGATCCCACGCGCGAGCCCGCGCGCGGAGAATCCGCCGCGTGGATTGTCCGCACCGCGCTCTGCGTCGAGCCGCGCGGCGGACGACTGCACGTCTTCATGCCGCCGGTCGCGACGCTGGAAGATTACTTGGAACTCGTCGCCGCCGTGGAGGACACCGCCGCGCAGTTGAAAACACCGGTCGTCATCGAAGGCTACACGCCGCCCCACGACCCGCGCCTGAGCGTCCTCAAGGTCACGCCCGACCCCGGCGTCATCGAGGTCAACATGCACCCCACTGCGACGTGGGACGACATGGTCAAGCAAACCACCACGCTCTACGAAGAGGCCCGGCAAACGCGGCTCGGCACCGAGAAGTTCATGATGGACGGTCGCCACACCGGCACGGGCGGCGGCAACCACATCGTCCTCGGCGGCGCGACGCCGGCGGACTCGCCGCTCCTGCGCCGGCCCGACCTGCTCAAGAGCCTCATCGCCTACTGGCAGAATCATCCGTCGCTGTCGTTCCTGTTCAGCAGCCTGTCCATCGGGCCAACGAGCCAGAGCCCGCGCATTGACGAGGCGCGCAACGACTCGCTTTACGAGCTGGAAGTCGCCTTCAAGCAAATCAAGGACTTCGCCCCCGTGCCCGCGTGGCAAACGGACCGGCTGTTCCGCAACCTGCTCATCGACGCCACGGGCAACACGCATCGCGCCGAGTTCAGCATTGATAAGCTCTACTCGCCCGACAGCAGCAGCGGTCGCCTCGGCCTCTTGGAGATGCGCGCGTTCGAGATGCCGCCGCACGCCGAGATGAGCCTCGCGCAACAACTCCTCCTGCGCACGCTGGTCGCGAAGTTCTGGCAGCAGCCCTACAACGCGAAGCTCGTGCGCTGGGGCACGCAGATTCACGACCGCTGGATGCTGCCGCACTTCGTCTGGTCGGACTTGCAGGATGTCGTCGCGGACTTGCAAGACGCCGGCTACGCGATGAAGTCCGAGTGGTTCGCGCCGCACTTTGAGTTCCGCTTCCCGCAGTTCGGCGACATCGAGCTGCGGAATACCACGCTGGAACTCCGCCAGGCGCTGGAGCCGTGGCACGTCCTCGGCGAAGAACCCGGCGGCGGCGGCACCGTGCGCTACGTGGACTCCTCGCTCGAACGCGTGCAGGTCAAGGCACGCGGCCTCACCGACTCGCGTCACGTCATCACCTGCAACGGCCACGCCATCCCGCTGCACCCGACCGGCACGCACGGCGAATACATCGCGGGCGTCCGCTACCGCGCGTGGCAACCGGCGAGTTGTTTGCAGCCGACCATTGGTGTCCACGCGCCGCTCACGTTCGATGTGGTGGATACCTGGAATGGGAAGAGCATCGGCGGCTGCACCTACCACGTCGCGCATCCCGGCGGACGCAACTACACGACCTTCCCGGTGAACGCCTACGAAGCCGAGAGCCGCCGCCTCGCGCGCTTCTTCCGCCTCGGCCACACGCCCGGCCCGATGAAGGTGAAACCAACGGAGGTCAACGCAGAGATGCCCTTCACACTGGATTTGAGGAATGTGTGAACGGGCACATCGGGTTGTCCCCGTAGCGCAGACTCCCAAGTCTGCTGTGTCGCGGGTTTTCAAACCCGCTGACCGCGGGCCGCGACGTCCGTGTTGGAACTCCTCACGCGTTGCCGGTTTGGAAATCTGCGACGCAACGGGTTTGGAAACCGGCGCTACGGCGACATGAGCACTCGCCTCATCGCCACACCTTCGTTACAACCTCGCCACGCAATGACCGCCCCCGCCGCGCCAGCGCACGCCGAGCGCCACTTTGATTTCCTGGCGAACTACTCGCCGGCGGCGGGCGCTTTCGACGAACTGCTCACGGACAGCGGCGAGCCGCGCGAGCATTACCTGCCGTTGCTGAGTCACCTTGACTCCCTCGGTCAGGAGGAACTCAAGCGCCGCGCCGACACCTGCCGTCGCCTGCTCCACGAGGGCGGCATCACCTACAACGTCTATGGCGACCCGCGCGGCATGGAGCGTCCTTGGCAGCTCGACCCGGTGCCGTTCGTGCTCGCCGCCGCCGAGTGGCGTTCGCTGGAGACCTCACTCATCCAACGCGCCACGCTCCTCAACCACGTTCTTGCCGACTGCTACGGTCCGCAGGAGCTCATCCGCTCCGGTCGTCTGCCGCCGGCGCTGGTCTTTGGGCAGCCGGACTTCCTCCGCCCTTGCCACGGCATCAAGCCGCCGTGCGAAACGCATCTTCACTTCTACGCCGCCGACCTCGCACGCACGCCCGATGGCCAGTGGTGGGTCGTCTCCGACCGCACGGCCATCCCCACCGGCGCGGGCTACGCGCTCGCGAACCGCCTCATCACCTCGCGTCTGTTGCCCGACCCGTTTCGCGATGGGCATGTGCAACGCCTCGCCGGCTTCTTCCGCGAAGTCCGCGATTCCCTCGCGCGCCTCGCCCCGCGCCACCCGGACAACCCGCGCGTCGTCCTCCTCACGCCGGGGCCTTACAACGAGACTTACTTCGAGCAGGCCTATCTCGCGCGCTACCTCGGCTACATGCTCGTCGAGGGCCAGGACCTCACCGTTCGCGACGACCGCGTCTATCTGAAAACCCTCTCCGGCCTCGAACCGGTGGACGTGATTCTGCGCCGGGTGGACGACGACTTTTGCGACCCGCTCGAACTGCGCAACGACTCGATGCTCGGCGTGCCGGGCCTGGTGGAAGCGCTTCGCGCTGGCAATGTCGCGGTCGCCAACACCCTCGGCAGCGGCCTGCTGCAACAGCCCGCTTTCCTTGGCTTCCTGCCCGGTCTTTGCCGTCATCTGCTCGGCGAGGAACTCAAGCTGCCGTCCATCGCGACTTGGTGGTGCGGCCAGCAGACCGCGCGCAAATACGTGCTGCAGCATCTCGACGAGTTGTTCGTGAAGCCCGCTTTCCGCAGCCGCCTGAAGGGTTCCAACCCCGAGCGCGAGTTGACCAAGGCCGAGCGCGAGGCGCTGGCAGCGGCCATTCGATTCCAGCCGCATCAATACGTGGCGCAAGAGCGCGTGGGGCTCTCCGTCGCGCCCGCGTGGGGCGAGCACGGTCTGACCGCGCGGCCCGTGGCGCTGCGCGTGTATCTCGTCGCGACGGAGAAAGGCTACCAGCTCATGCCCGGCGGCTTGACGCGCGTGGCGAGCGAGACCAGTGGACAGTTTGTGTCCATGCAGCGCGGCGGCGCGAGCATGGACACCTGGGTGTTGAGCGAGCAGCCAGTCGAGGCCACCTCGCTGCTGACCACGCGCGGCAAAGCCATCGAGCTGCGCCGCGTCGGCAACAACCTGCCGAGCCGGATGGCGGACAATTTTTACTGGCTGGGTCGCTACGTGGAGCGCGCTGACTTCACCACGCGGATGTTCCGCTCGGCGCTGCTGCGCTTCGGACCCGAGGCTACGGGCGGCTCGCTGCCGTTCCTGGAGCCGTTGCTACAAACGCTGGAGACGCAGGGGCAACTCACGCCCGGCAAAGCGGGCCGCGAAATCCGTGCCGACCACGACGCGCTCGAAGCGGACTTGCTCGCGGCCATCTTCGACTCCAAGCGTCCCGGCAGCCTGCGACGCATCGCCGAGAACCTTCAGCGGCTCGCCATGCTCGTGCGCGACCGCACCTCGAACGAAGTCTGGCGCGTCCTGAGTTCGCTCGACGACATGCTGGCGCGGCCCACGTCCAGCCTGACGCTGTCCGGCGACGCCGTCGGCATCCTGCATCAGGCCATGCTCACGCTCGCGGCCTTCAGCGGGTTGGCGAGAGAGAACATGACCCGCGCGCACGGCTGGCGATTCCTCGACATGGGCCGGCGCATCGAGCGCGGTGTGTATCTCTGCACCTTCCTGTCGAACGCCCTGCGCTCGCCGGAAGCGGACAATCCCAGCCTGCTCGAAACCGTGCTGGACGTGTGTGACTGCGCCATCACCTACCGTGCGCGCTACACGCTGCTGCCAAACATCGCCGCCGTTTACGACCTCGTGCTGCTCGACGACACGAACCCGCGCTCGCTCCTCTTCCAGCTCGCCCAACTCGAAAAGCATTTCGCCCGGCTGCCGCACGAGCGCGAGAACGCGCTTCCCAGCCCCGGCCAGCGCGTGCTGATTGAAAGCGTCGCGCGCCTGCGCCTGCTGGACCCGCGCGAGTTGACCACGCTCGAAGGCGACTGGCACGACTCCGAGGCAGGCACTGTCGTCAGCGCCACGCTGGTGGACCTGCCGCGCCTGAGCGATGCGATTGCCGTGGGTTACTTCGCCCACTCAGCGATTTCCCGCACCGAGCAGAGAGGCTCGCTGTGAACTACCGCATCATCCACCGCACGGTCTATGACTACAGCGAGCCGGTCACAGTCTCGCACCACGCCTCCCGGTTGAAGCCGCGCACGCTCGCATACCAGCGACTGCTCGACTTCGATGTGCGGATATCGCCCGAGCCGCCGGCGCGCAAGCTGCGGACCGATTACTTCGGTAACCGCGTCTGTTTCTTCAGCATCCAGGAATTGCACCAGCGGCTCGAAGTCACCGCCGAGAGCCTGGTCAGCGTGACGGAAACCACCCCACCTGCCGCGTCGCTCTCGCCGCCGTGGGAACAGGTGGCGACGCTCTTCTCGGACCCGGTCTCGCCCACCGTCGCCGAGCCTTACCAGTTCGCCTTCGACTCCCCGTGCGCGCCCGTCATGCGGGAGCTGGCCGACTACGCACAGGAAAGTTTCCCCTCGGGCATCCCGCTCCTGCTCGCGGTCGCCGACCTGAACCGCCGCATCCACGCCGACTTCACTTACGACCCCGTCGCCACGACCGTCGCGACGCCGCTGGCGGAAGTCATTGAGCATCGGCGCGGCGTTTGTCAGGACTTCGCGCACCTGGCGATTGCGTCGCTGCGGTCGCTCGGCCTGCCGGCGCGCTACGTGAGCGGCTACTTGCGCACGCGCCCGCCGGAGGGAAAGGAGCAGCTCGTGGGCGCCGACGCCTCGCACGCGTGGTTCTCCGCCTTCTGCCCGGACCTCGGCTGGGGGGACTTCGACCCCACGAACAACGTCGTGCCCGCGCACGAGCACGTCACGGTCGCGTATGGCCGCGACTTCGGAGATGTCAGTCCCATCAGCGGCGTGCTGACCGGCGGCGGCGAGCATGTGGTGAAGGTGTCCGTGGACGTGGCCCCGGCGTGAGCGCGCCCGGCTCAACCTCATGAAGTGGGATATCCTCCATCGCACGCGCTTCAACTACGCGTCGCCCGTGCGCGACAGCTTCAACGAAGTGCGTCTCCAGCCGATGGCGAACGAGCTGCAGTCCCTTGACTCCTTCCTGCTGCGCGTGCTGCCCGCCACCCGGCTGCGGCACTACGCGGACTTTTACCACAACACCATTCATCATTTCGAGATTCCCGAACCGCACGCCTCCCTGACCGTGGAAAGCCAGGCGCGGGTGACAACTTGGCCCCGCATGGTTCTGACGGACAACGCGACGCCGTTCCCGCTCGCGCGGATTGACGAGGCGCTGCGGTGGGAGCGGAGCTACGACTTCCTGCAACCGAGCCGCTTCGTGGACACGCTGCCAGAGACCTGGCGGCTCGCGCTGGATGTGTTGAGCGACCAGCAGGACACCTGGCAGGCGGCGCTGGCGTTGATGCGCTTCGTCCACTCGCACCTGACCTACGTGACGGCTTCGACGCACGTCCACACGCACATGAAGGACGTGCTCTCGCAACGGCGCGGCGTGTGCCAGGACTTCGCACACGTCCTGCTGGGCCTGTGCCGCGCCGTGCGAATCCCCGCGTGCTACGTGAGCGGCTACCTCGCCACCGAGTCCGCCAGCGCCACGCACGCGTGGGTGGAAGTGCTCATCCCCGGCATCGGCTGGCGCGCGCTGGACCCCACGCACAACTGCCAACCCGGCGAGACCTACGTGAAAATCGCCGTGGGCCGCGACTACGCCGATGTCGCGCCCATCAGCGGGCACTACGTGGGAAACACGGAACGCACGCTGGAGGTGAGTGTGCAAATCCGGCCGGTGGGGTGAAACGGCAACCCCGGCAGGGCGAGACTCCGTCGAGCCCCATTTGCCCACGCAGGAGGCGCGAGCGCAGCGAGTTTCTGGTCCGTGGCGCGCGCCCGAGATGCTCGCTACGCTCAAAATGGGGTGCGACAGAGTCTCACCCTACCTGGTCACGTCAGCGGCGGCGCCGTCCCAGTGAGCGACTTGCGGACAATCTTCTTCACCGTCTCCAAGTTCTTCGTCAGCTCGTAGGTCGCCTTGAGCAACTCATCCTGCGCGGCCTGATTGTTCAGTGCGCGGATGGCGGGTTGGAGTTTTAGCGTGGCCTTGGACATCTCGTCACAAGTCTGTTTGATGGAGTCAGCCGCCTCGGTGGGTGTCATTTGGAATATCGGATTAGTGCCAGTCAGTGCAGGTCAGTGGTTGAAAATGTTCCTCACGAGAACCGGTCTTCCGTCCACGGGTCAGCGGTGTTCGAGTAGCCGCGCAATTCCCAGAAGCCCAGAATGTCTCGGTCGAGGAAGGTGATTTCGCGCACCCACTTCGCACCCTTCCAAGCGTAGCGCTTGGGCACGATGACGCGCGCGGGACCGCCGTGCTCGATGGGCAGCGGCTTTCCATTCCACGAGTGCGCGATGAGCACGTCGTCGTCGAGGCACACGTCGAGCGGGTTGTTGGTCGAGTAGCCGTCGTGGCTCTTGAAGAAGACGTGCGTGGCGCTCGGCTTGGGCTTAACGAGGTCGGCGAGCGTGAAAAACGCGACGCCCGTGAACGCCATGTCGAACTGGCTCCACGTAGTTACACAGTGAAAGTCGCTCGTGTCCGTGAACTGCGGCAGCGCGAGAAACTGTTGCCACGTCAGCGTCACGGGATTCTCCACATGCCCGCCAATCTTCAACTCCCACTGGTCGAGCGGCACGCCGGGATGATTGCCGAGGTCGAGCACGGGGAAGTTGTGAACCTGCCGCTGTCCGGGCGGGAGGCGGTCCGTGGAGCGGACCGCGGGCTTTTCCTGCCCCGCCATCTTGCGCGCCCAGCGCTCCTTCCGCGCGATGTAATCGACGTTCATCAGCGAGCAAACCGTGCGGTTGGCCGGGGGCATTTGCAAGTTTGCCGGCGGCTGCGTGTGCATCTCCGATTCCCGGGCGAAAAGCCGTTGCTGCTCACCTGCGGGAGGAATAGCTTCACCCCCGTTCGTCCGCACGCGCCATTCACCATGAAACCACTCCTACTCGCCGCGTGTCTGGCCCTGCCGCTCACCACCGCGGCCGCGACCAGCACCCCGCCGAAATTCCAAGAGGTGCTCGATCTCGTCCGCACGAACCTCGGTGGCCTCACCCCAACGGAGTTCGAGCGCGCGGCACTAGACGCCTTCCTCAGTCAGCTCGACGGCAGGGTGCTGCTCGATGCAAAAACTTCCCCTGTCGCCGCCACACCCACCGGACCCGCAGTCAGCAAGAGCGCCGTGTTCGATGGCATCTTCGGCTATGTGCGTCTCAGTCACGTGGGCCCAAAGTTGGAGGACGCAGTGGCGGCAGAGTTCACCAAACTTGGCGGAGCCGAGAAGCTTCGCGGCCTGATCCTTGATCTGCGTTACGCGGGCGGCGTGGATCAGAAGGCGGCCGCACGCGCCGCCGACCGCTTCATCGCCACCGACCGCGTGTTGCTGACCGTCGAAGGTGAGGTGTTGCGCGCCACGACAAAGACAAACGCCATCCAATTGCCGACCGCCATCCTCGTGAACCGCAACACCAGCGGCGCGGCGGAAGTGTTAGCGGCGCTGCTGCGACAGAATCAAGTCGGCCTGCTCATCGGTTCGGGCACGCCCGGCGGCGTGCGGCAGTTCAAGGACTTCACCCTCAGCACCGGCCAGCGGCTCCGCATCGCAACGGGTGAAACGAAACTCGGCGACGGGCACGCGATGCCGTCCACGGGCCTGCGTCCCGACATCGCCGTCACCGTAGGCGCGGAGGAGGAGCAGGCCTTCTTTGCCGAGCCGTATCGGAAGCTGGGTGGCTCGGGAAGCAGTGCCAGCGTGGCCAAACAGGGGAAGGGACCACCGGTCCGCGTCAACGAAGCCGAGTTGCTCCGGCAGATGAAAGAAGGGCAGAACCCCGAGTCGGCGCCGGTCGTCACCACCCCCTCCGTTGCCATCCCGCAGGTGCGCGACCCCGCACTGGCCCGCGCCTTGGACTTGTTGAAGGGACTCTCCGTCGTGCGCCCGGCGCGCAGCCCGTGAGGCAGCTGCCAGCCGCCGGCACACTCACTTCGCCGACTGATACAGCCGCGCGAGGTCCAGTAGCATCGGCTCCAGCAGCTTGTAATACTCCGGCTCCGGCATCGCGGCCTTCTCATCGCGCAACTTGCCGATGGCCAGCTCCAACTCGTCCCGCTTCGCGCGCACGGCGGGCGGCAGCTTCCGCTCCTGTTCGCTGCGCACGAGCACGAACTGATGCGCGCGCAAGCCGTCCGCACTCGCGCCTTCCTTCGCCTTCTTCACCGCGCGCACGCCGCGAAACCAGTCGGGCGGCGTGCCGAGTCCATCGCCGTTGTCATCGAGCAACGGATGCTCCGTCGCGAGCCGACCCTCGGTGTTGTAAAACTCCGCGACCCGGCTCGATGCGAGAAGATACGCCTCCAGCAACGAGGTCTGCCCGTCCTTGTCCAAGTCCGACTCCGCGCTGCTGATGGCGTCGGCGAAGTGCCCGCCGAAGCGCGTAAAGTTCACTTCCTGCCCGCTGCGCGTCGCGGTCACGACGATGCGGCCCGGGGCGGCAAGTTTGTTGATAAAAGGCCCGCTGGCCGACGCACAGTTCACCACCGCGACGGGCCGCTTGAACGGCTTGAGCCACTCCACAAGTTCACTCGCGCCGAGGTCCGGCCCGCGCAGGTTGAAGCGCGCTTCCTTGCCATCGAAAGTGCCGTGGCCGAGCAGCACGAGCCACACTTCGCCGCTGCCGTCCTTGACCTCCGCCTCCAGCGCCGCCTTCAAGCGCGCGAGGTCATTCGTCTCCGCGCCCTTCCAGCCGATGGCCACCAGCTTCGCCTGCGCCGCGTCCGCGACCTTCGCCCACTTCGCCGCCGCGTCCGCGAATTGCTTACCGAACTCCTCCTCCCCCGCCGCGCCGACGAGGACGAAGAGACTGGGTTTGTCCGCTGTCTCCGCGTGGGCGAGACAGGCAGCAGCCAGCAAAATGGACAGCCAATGCATCATGGCAATCCTCTCTTTCTCCGCAGCCCCCACTCGGCGATGAAGCACAGCAGCGCGAAGGCGAACACCAGCGGTTGATGCCACAGCGGCATCGTCCACGCCTCGGTCACGGGCGCTTTCAAGCTCGGCAGGCGGCTCGCGAACGAGCCGAGCGCGCCCATGTCCACGACTTCGCCGCCGGTCTGCTTCGCGATGGTTTCGAGCAGCGCGCGATTCGGTTTGAGCGAACGGAATTCCTCAGCGGCCAAGTCCGTCGTCCAGCCCGCCACGGCCCGGCCCGCCTCCGCCCCGAGACTGTTTGTGGCCGTCGCCTCGACGTGGTAGCCACCCGTCTCGCGCGGCACAAAGGTCGCGGTGTAAAGCCCCGGCTCCGTGGTGGACGGCTCGGCGGGCAGGCGAATCGCCGGCGCGTTGCTCACGCCGCCGAGGACGGGCTGCACGTTCAGTATCACGGTCGCGTTGTCGAGCGGCTGAAACTTCAGGTCACGCACGCGCACGCGCAGCTCGACGGCTTGGTTCGCATCGCCTTTCTTCGGCTGCGCGGTGAGTTCCACTTTGTTCGGCACATCCGCGACGAGCCAGCGCGTGAGCTGCCGCCACGCCTTGTCCATGTCCGCGTGCATCTCCGGCTCGCGCAAACCCCAGCGCCACAGGTCGCCCACGGTCACGACCGCCGTGCGCCCGTGGCCGAAGCGCTGCGTCGCCACCGCCAGGTGCGCACGCCCGGCGGCGTCGGTCACCGTCGCGATGCTGCTCGCGCCGGGCTTGAGGTCGCGCACTTCGTTGAGGAGCGCGAAGCCCGGCATCGCTTCGAGGCGCGACTTCTCCTCGCCTTCCGTCGGGCGCAAGCGCGCCCACGATTGGAGCCAACCCTCGCGCGTCAGGCCGAGGCGGAGGTTCTCCCGCGCCGTCTCGTCCGACGTGCGGTCGAGATAGACCGGCAGCATGTCGCCGATGGGCGTGCGCAGGTAGCCGCCCTCGTGGAAGGTCTCCGCGCCGCCGAGCATGAGAAACCCGCCGCCGCGCTCGCTCACGAATTTTTGCAGCAACGACTTCTGGTCCAGCGTGAAAAACTCCGCCTCCAAGTCATCCACGATGATGGCGTGGTAGCCGAACAACTCCTCGGGAGTGGCGGGGAAACCCTTCGCCAGTTCCTCCGCGTCCTTCGTGTTCAGGCGCACCAACACCGGCTGGTCGTAGCGCTCGATTTCCTCCTTCGACTGGTTGCCGAAGCCACGGAAGAGCGGGTTACTCGATTCGCCCGCGCGCCCACGGAAGGCGAACTTCGGTTCGCGCTTGGCGATGCGAATCAGCCCGAGCAACTCGACCTGGTCGTCCTCGGCGAGCGCGCGGTTGAGGAACTTGAACTCCCAGTTGGGCCGCCCGCTGACGTAGAGAATGCGGAACGGCCCGCGCCCCCGGTCCACCGCGAGCACGCGCGTGTTGTTCGCGAGCGTGGCCTCGACGGAAGTCTTCGCGTCGGCAAACTGCCCGCCCTCGCCCTGCGCCCCGACACGCACGCGATAGAAGGAAACGCCCTTCTGCTCCGGCTTGAGTTGGAAGCGGAACGTCATCGTCTCGCTGCTGCCCTTCACGCGCACGGTCTGCTGCTCGATGACCTTGCCCGCGCGGTCGAGCAACTCCGCCTTCACGTCCGCGCCGGCGTAACCGCTGGCGGTGGCCTCGGCCTGAATCGTCACTGGCGCGTCCTCGAAGGAAGTCTGCGTCACGCCCACGTTTACCAGCGCGATGTCGCGGTCCGCGTCCTCGCGCCCAATGACCACGGGATAAATCGGCGGCAAACCCTTCAAGTCCGGCAGCTCGCCCGCGATGTCCGTGGCGTTGCCGTCGGTAAGCAGCACGATGCCGGCGATGGGGCGGTTGCCGAGCCGCTCCTTCAACGTAGTGAGTGCGCTGCCGATGGCGGAAGCGCGCCCGTCGAAGTTAAGTTCCGTGAAGTCCGTGCTGGGCTGGAGCCGCGAGTCGAAGACATAGCCGCGCACCTCGAAGTTCTCGCGGAGTTTCGCGAGCCAGTCCGCGCCCTTGCCTGCGAGTGCGTCGCGCAGGAACTCGCCGCGACTCTGCGCATTGCCCCGGTCGTGGATTTGCATCCCCTGACTGTTGTCCGCGACGACCGCGAGCAAGTTCGCGCCGGGCTTCACGCGCTGCCCGGTCCACAGCGGCTCCAGCAGACACAGCGCGAGCGCGACGACGCCGAGCACCTTGAGCAGCGCACAAGTCACTCGTAGTCCCTTGTCAGCCGCCGCCCGCGTGTAACCCCACACCAGCGCCGCGCCACCGAGGCCCGCGAGCACCAGCACCGGCACCAGCCAGTCGCGCCCTGTAAAGATAAGCGAAGCGAGCATCACCTTCCTATAGTCCGCTAGAGCTGCACAATCCCATGGAAATCACTTGCCGGCATCCTTCCCGAGGTTCTCGTAATACTTCCGAACCAGCTCGGAGAAGCGGCCCGGCACCGGGTCGCGGTCAATCGGCACCATCGCCTCGCGGTTGTCGCGCTTGGCCAACTCCTCCTCGAGGCGCTGCCGCACCTCGACCAGCGGTTTCATCACCTGCACCCGCACGAGGTCCCACTTCGTTGGCTCCAACCCGGTGCGTTTGAACTCCACTCGCTCGGCCCGCAGCCGCTCGCGCACGGTCTGCAACTGGTTCCGCAACTCGCTCGAATCCACCATCTCCTCCACGTCGCGCAGGCGGTCGCTGAAGTCCGCGTAACCCCGCTCGCTCGTAATAGGACCGGCCTGCTCCCCGCCGCGCTCGGCGATGACGCCCGCCGGGAGAATACCCTCAAAACCCCCTCGTTCGTCGCCGCGCTGATTGGTGTTACGGGAACCGCCCTCGCCACCGCCCTCGCCACCGCGCTGGCCGCCTTTGGCCTGCTTCCCGTCCTGCTTGCCGGGTGAAAGACTGTTGTCGCCCGCCTGCTCGCCACCGGGCTGCTGACCGGAACCGCCGCCCTTGCCCTGACCTTCGCCGGGTTGCTCGCCTTGTTTCCCGCCCTTTCCGTCTTTGCCGTCTTTACCACCAGGTTGCTGTCCGCCTTGGCCAGCCTTCCCGCCTTCCTTGCCCTCGCCTTGCTTTCCGCCCTGACCAGCTTTGGAACCCTCCTTGCCTTCACCCTCTTTGCCGTCCTGTCCCGACT
>CALQJI020000045.1 GCA_943330855.2 Klebsiella pneumoniae | reverse complement strand
TTTGCTGGAGTTATACGCCTCCTGGCGGGGCTTTTAGCGGTCGGGAGGCTTGCGGCGACCCGCGTAGAATCGGCCTGCGGACCGGCGTTATACGCTCGGCACGCGTCGTTCTCGTCGCTATTTTCAGCGCATGTCATGGACACCGTTGCCGGGCAGCAAGCCCGGCAGGTTCGCGGCGGTCAAGGTCTTCACCCGCACCACGAACGGATTGCCCGCCGTGGCGGTAACCGTCAACGCGTTGTTGAACGTCAGCAGGTCCGTCGTGCCCGGCGCGCCACTGGCGTTGTTGATTTCCCAGTCGTAGCTCCCGCCGCCGGCCCAGGTGCCGCTGTCGGCCGTGATGGTGCCCGGGCTCGTGCCCGGCGACACCTTGCCGCCCGTCTGGACGAGCAGTGTTCCGTTGAACGAGCCGCTCCCGGTCAGGGTGCCGCCGCTTTGCACGGTGATGGACGCGCCGGGGAAAGTCCCGCCGCCCAGGCTCACCGTGCCGCCGCTGCCCACCTGCAACGTGCCGGTGAGCGTGACCCCGCCGCCCGCTGTGAAGGCCACATTCTTGGTGATTGGGCCGAGGCCGGCGAGGTCCATGTTCGCGGACAAGGTGATGGTGGTGCCGCTCGGACCGGCGGCGGCGATCGCGGCCGCCAGTTCCGTGGCGTTATTCACGACAATCTGGGACGGATACACCGTGATGGTGAAGGTGTTCGTGCTCTTGTCCACGCCGCCGTTGTCCGTGCCGCCGTTGTCCTGCGCCACTACCGTGATGAGGGCGCTGCCGCCGGAGCCGGTCGCCGGGGCGAAGGTGAGCGTGCCGTCGTTGGCAATCGTCGGGGCCGCGCTGAAGAGACCGGTCTTGCCGGACTCCACGCTGACCGTGTAGCCCAGCAGCGTCTGCACCGACTCATTGGCCGGCCCGGGCGAGAAGCCCGTCGCGAAATTCGCCACGCTCTGCGCGGGGGCACCTGCCGCCACCGGGATGTCGTGGGGTGCGAGCACCGGGGCTTGCAGCAGCACGGAATCGAGGCTCACCGCCGACGGGTTGGCTGTGGATTCATTGCGCTGGTTGTGGATACCGACGTCGAAATTACCCGAGATAGTTCCCAACCCCGTCAACGCACCGGTAGCCGCCCCCGTCACAAAGGTGGGCGTGCCGCCGGCGGCTCCGGAGAATCGCAACTCATACGTGGTGGCACTCGTGATAAGGGTCACGGCCAGACCGGAGAGTTGATTGGGATCCGCCCAGTTCCAAGTGGCCAGGGTGCTCGAAACACCCGAGGAACTCACCGCGACCAGGTTGCCGTGATTGGAATAGACATCCCCCACCTGCAGGACCGAGAGGTAAAGCCCTGGAACCACAAGGCCTATTAAATGGGGTGTGGTATCGCCAGACCTACGGTAGCCAACCCACAAACGCCGGGGGAGCGACCCGGTGTGCTCGATGGCACCGAAGGTGTAGGTCACGGTCGCGGGGATGGCTTGGAACGGGTTAACGGCGTCCGCCACAGCACTCGTATACACCGTAGTGGAATTCACGCTGGAGTTGAGGACGAGCGCCCCGCCGGTCTCGGAGCCAGGAAACTGCCCGCGATCGACAAAGCCACTGCCCGTGCCGGATGGATTCAAAGCGGGGGAGGCATCGCCAAACTGGTCGTTGATGACCGTCTTCAGGCGCACCGACTGACCGGGGATGCTGAAGCTCGGGGCGTCATTCGCCGCGGTGATGGTCATCGTCACCGTGGCCACCGGCGAGGACAGCGCCCCGTCGGAGGCGCTCCCCGTGAAGGTCTTCGCCCCGTTCTCGTTCAGCACGGGCACGTAGGTCAGGCTGCCCAGGTTCGCCAGCGGAATCACCTGGTCCACGGTCACATCGGTCCCAGAGAGCTTTAGCGTCCCGCTCGCCGGCAGGGACTTGATCTGGAGGCTCGCCAGCGCCGTCGTCTCCGGATCCGTGTAAGCGCCCGTGAAGTTGGCCGCAGTGAACGTCAGCGTCGTGTCCTCGAAGCCGCTCACACCAATCGCCGCGAGCGTCGGGGCCTCGTTCACGTCCATGATGGTGACGGTGAACGGCTTCTCGAAGAAGAGCCCGCCCTGGTCGGTCGAGCGCACGCGCACGCTGTAGCTGTTCTTCAGTTCGAAGTTCGCGCTGGCGGTCAGGCGCAGGCTGTCCCCACTGAGGTTGAACGCAGTGTTGTCCGCGCTGCCCGTGCCGGTCGCCAAGGTGTAGGTGAAGGTGTTGGCGGCGTCCGGGTCGGTGGCCGAGAGGGTGCCCACCGTCGCGTTGGCCGCGTTGTTCTCCGCGATGCTCGCGGCCGACAAGGCGATGCCGGTCGGGGCCTCGTTCACATTGGTGATGGTGATGGTGAAAAGGTTTTCGACGTTCAGGGGGCCGGTGCCGTTGTCCGTGGCCCGCAAGCGGACGGTGTAGCTGCTCCTCGCCTCGAAGTCCGTGGTGCCGTTGATCGTGAGGGTGGTGCCGGTGAGGGTGAAGGCGGTGTTGTCCGTGCTCCCCGCGCCGGCGACCAGGCTGTAGGTGAGCGTCTGCCCGCTGTCCGAATCAGTGGCCGAGACGGTGCCGATGGTGGCTCCGGCGAGGTTGTTTTCCCCCAGGACCGTGCCCGAGAGGGCGAGGCCCGTGGGCGCGCTGTTGGCGGGCAGCGCAGACCCGAAACCATTGTAAACGTAGGCCGCGCCCGCAGCGGCCGCGCTGTTGTCCGCCTGCGTGCCCGTGCCCCCGGTCACCGCCGCATTGACGCCGGTGGCGTTGCTGGCCTCGTTGGGTGACCCGACGAGGACCGTGTCACCCGAGATGGCCACGGCGGAACCAAACGCGTCGCCGTAAATGAAGACAGGGGGAGAGACCATAAAGTCCTCCACGCCGCCACCCGGGTTGGAGGCTTTGAGATAGGACTGCTGGCTCCAGGTCACGCCGGATCGCGTGAAGACGTAGGCCGCGCCGGAATCGGTGGCCAACTCGTTGGGTGTGCTGCCCACGCCGGTCGAGCTGCTATCCTCGCCCTTGGCACCGACAACCACGGTGTCCGTCGCAATGGCCACCGCAGAACCGAAGTTATCGCTCGACCCAGGGTTGCTGGCCTTGAGATAGGCCTGCTGGGTCCAGGTGGTCACGCTCCGGGTGAAGACGTAAGCCGCACCGGCACCGAAGGCGTTATTATCGGTCTGGGTGGTGCTGGAGCTGGCCTCATTGCTAGCCCCGACGACCACGGTGTCACCGGAGATGGCCACGGCGTTGCCGAACCCGTCAGCAGAACCCGCGTTGCTGGCCTTGAGAAACGCCTGCTGGCTCCAAGTGGTCCCCGACCGTGTGAAGACATAGGCCGCGCCGGCGTCGGTGGCCGACTCGTTGGGGGTCGGGTTGAACCCCGTCGTGCTGCTCGATTCCCCGGTGGCCCCGACGACCACCGTATCACCGGAGATGGCCACCGAAGTGCCGAAGCTGTCGCCGTAGGTGAAGACGGGAGGCATGGCCATGAAGTCCTCCACCGCGCCACCGGGGTTGGAGGCCTTGAGATAGGCTTGCTGGCTCCAGGTGGTTCCACTGCGGGTGAACACGTAGGCCGCGCCGGAATCGGTGGCCGACTCGTTGGAGAGGCCGTTCACGCCCGGCGTGCTGCCGTCCTCGCGGGGGGCGCCGACAGCCAGAGTATCGCCGGCCACCGCGACCGCGCCGCCGAAATTGTCGTTCGCTCCGGTATTGGAGGCTTTGAGATAAGCCTGCTGGGACCAGGTCGTGCCGTTCCGGGTGAAGACATAGACCGCGCCCGCGCTGCTGGCGCTGTTGTCGGACTGGCTGCCATTCACCCCGGTGGCGTTGCTGGCCTCACCGGGAGCGCCGATGGCCACGGTGTCACCGGTGATGGACACGGAGTAACCGAATTTGTCATTCGCTTCGGGGTTGCTGGCGGTCAGCTTGGGCCCCTGCTGGGTCCAAACGCCGGCGCTGCGCACATAGATGTAGGCCGCGCCGACCCCGCTGGCTTCATAAGGCATCCCGACGACCGCCGTGTCACCCGCGATGGCCACGGAGTGGCCCAGTTGCCCGCCGGCCGCAGTCGTGCCGCCTTTGAGGTAGGCCTGAAGGGCTTTAACCGCCGAGACGCCGTTGACGCTGGCCTGGAGATTGTAGCGGTAAACCGGCGTCAGGGGATCGTTGCTGGTGATCTGCACTTCCACGGTCTGAGGGCCCGCCACATACGCCGGCGGGAAGCAGGCCACGTTCAAGTTGGTGGTCTGGCCGGGGGCGAGGGTGAAGGGAAAGCCGAGGGTGGGATTGCCGTTCAACAGATTGGTGAAGACCGGGAAGAATCCGGTGGTGGTGCTGCTGAGACTCACGTTCGACACCACCAGAAACCCAGAGCCAGCATTGGTGAAGGTAAAGGTCTTCAAATGATCGAGGGCGTTGGCGTTGGTTTTGCCCGCGTCAAAGGTGCCGAAGTCGGTCCCGTCGGCGGTCCGGGGCGTGGCGTCGTTGTTGGTGATCAGGAGATTGCTGCCCAGCAACTGAAGGGTCGGGGTCGGGGAACCGCCAGTGAGAATGAGGTCAAACGGGTTCTCGTCGCCGTCGTTGCTGGCGAGGTGCAGGGCCGCCGTCCGAGTTCCGAGGGCCGTGGGAGTGAACCGCACGGTGAAGGTGGTGTAGCCCAGCGCCCCGGGGAGCGTGGCGAGCGCCGGCTGCGCCGTCACCGTGAACATGGCGGCATCCGCACCGTCGATCGTCGCGTTCAGCCCGGTCAGGTTTTCCTGGCCGATGTTCCGGATGAAGAACGTCCGGTTGGTGGTGGGGGTGGTGAGGGAGCCGAAGCTGAACACCCCGCCATCGACCAAGGCATTGGCGACCGGCCACTCCACCGTGACTTCCTGCAAGGGAAACGCGGAGGTGTAGATTTGGCCTCCGATCACGGCCGCGGCAAGTTTGGTGCCGTCCGCGGAAATCGCCGCACAGCCCCAGTTACGGGGCGACTCTTGGGGCGTCCAAGAAGCTCCGGAGTCCCGTGAGATGTGAATCCGTCCTGGCACGCCACCGCCGAAAAAACCTCCCACATACTCGACTGCGATCATGCGGCTTCCGTCTCCGGAGATACCCACATCTTTCCATTCGCGGGCTTCCTCGCGTTCGGTCCAGGTGACGCCGAAATCGCTGGAGAGCTGAAGCCGGTAAGCTCCGAAAATGAACCCGGTAAACGGGAGGGCAATCAGTTGCCTTCCGTCGGCGGAAGCATCGATTCTACTCCACAGCTTCGAGGGTCCCCGGGCCGTCCATTTCGTGCCGGAATCGGTCGAAACGTAGATAAATCCACCAGTGAGGACCGTGGGGGGGCCTGCGTCGGTCGCGTAAAGGACCGTGCCATCCGCCGAACTCGCGGTATCGGTCCAATTGCGTGTTTCCTCACGCGCCGTCCAGGTGGCACCGCCGTCGGCCGAGATGTAGAGCCGATCACTCGAAGCGGCGGCAACCAGTTTCAACCCGTCGCTGGACGAAGCCACGCCCGTCCATTTCCGGGAGCTCTCCCGTGGGATCCAAGTCTCACCCGAGTTGGAGGACGTGTAAATGAGTCCCTCATTGACCACCGCAACCAGCCGCGTGCCATCGGCGGAGCTGGCGACCCCGCTCCACTTGCGCTTGGTTTCGCGGGCCACCCACGTCGCTCCGGAATTGGCGGAAGTGTAGATCTGACCGTCGTCCACGGTGGCAACGAGTTTCGTTCCGTTGGTGGACGAGGCGATGCGTGACCAGTTCGTGTCGCTGAGACTGGGCGTCCAAGGAGCCGGTGAGGCCGGCCCGATGGAAGTGAGGGTCACGTCGTTGCCGTCGCCGCCCACATAGGAAATGGCAAACAGGTTTCCCCCGGCAGCCACCGTTCCGCCTTCGGTCAGTCCTTGAAACTGCCCGGAGACAGGCCCGGCGCTGCGTTTGTCCACCAGCATGATGACCTGCCCGAGAGTGGGGGGCGCATCAATGGTAGTGGTCACCGGCACGGAAGCCAGATTCACCGTGCCGGCGTGCACGAGCACGGAAGGCTGGCTAGGACTCAGGCGGAGGCTCAACTGTCCGGCGTCGCCGACGGTGGTCGCGCCGACGTTCGTGATGACCACCAGCGAATTGATGACTCCCGACAACCGCGCCGAGTTGTTTCCGACCTGTCCATCGAGAGTGAGCCCCCCACCGAAAGCAGCTCCCTCGACCTGGATGGCGTCATCACCGCTGCCGGCAAGAATGGTGACCATTCCCCGGACGCTTCGCAGGCGCACCTCCGTGCCCTGGCTCGAATCAATCTTCGTAACCCCACCCGCCAAGGCGGCGACCACGATGGTTTCAGCACTGGCTCCGAAGGTGGCGGAAACATCCGTCACTTCGCGGAGATAGACCAGCGTCTCGAGGCCGGTGTAGCTGAGGGTGCCCCCCAAGGTCCCGGAGAGCGAACCGCTGCCGTAGCTGACGGCGGCGAGTTGAATCGCGGATTGCGCGGACCCGTTGGTGACCGTCACCGTATCCGCCCCTGAGCCGGCGGCGATGGTGGCCGCCGGCAGCTCCCCGCCATTCTGGTCCAGCAATAATTGATCCGACCCGCCGAGCAGATCAAAGGTGAGTCCGTTGGCCGCGCTGGCAAAGGGGACTGACAGCGTCCTGATGAAAGGGCCGGGCTGGCCAGCCTGACGGATAACCAAGTTGGGATCGCTGAAAGAGAGCGTGGTGGAAACTCTCAACAAGTGCAGCTGATCGTCCGAATTGCCGCCATTGATGTCCGTCACGGTCGCCGTGGATCCTCCGTCGAGGGTCACCTCGGTTTCCGGAACCAGCCCTCGGCCAGTGAGCGTGATCGTGTAGGGATTGCGAGTTGCGTCGCCGCTGATGATGCTCATCACGGCGGTTCTGGTGCCGCCGGCGCTGGGCGTGAAACTCACCGGCACCGAGAACTCCCCACCTTTCCCGGCAAGCGTCACGGGGAACACGGCTGGCACGGAGAACTCGCCGGGCGGAGTCATGGTGATGTTGGTGACCGTCACGGGATCCGTTCCGAGGCTGGCAACCCTGAGGCTGACCGGGGTGGGGGTCGTCCCGACCGGCACATTCCCGAAGTCGTAGGTGCCGCCCGCAGCAACGGGGGAAGCCGCCAGTCGAGCGCTGATTTCGAGCGCAGAAGTGGAGGCGGCAACTTCGATCTCCTGCAAGACATCCCCCAGGCCCACGTAGTAGGTGAAGGTGGAGCCCTGCCCAGGAGCGAGGGTGCCCACATCGCAGGCTATGGAAACGGTATTATTTGACTCTGCGGAGTCGCCTTTGGCGCGAGCCGAATCATAATATCGAGGTGCGTAAACGCCCAGTTGATCTGGGCTGAGGATACCGCCAAAAGAGACGCGGGCCCGGTTGTCAGTTGAGACCAGGGGCAGTTTCGTTTGCACTGCATCACGCGCCACCGATTGGGCCTCCACCACGGCCCGCGGGTCACCCGCCTGGAAGGTGTTCAGGATGACATTGCGGGTGGCATAGTTACCGCCAATGTCCACGGTGTTGTCAGGGTTGACCTCGAACACATACCGCACGTTGTCAATCGCGGCTGCCCCGATATTGGTGAGGCCCACGACCACCTTGTAAAAACGTTGATCAACCGAGAATGAAACGGTCTGCACGATTTGCAGGTTCCCGCCCAGCGTCGCGGTTGACCTAGCCATCAGGTTGGTGCCCGAGGACAGGTCGGCGACCGTGGTCGGCATCGTGCCGGTGCGCTCGTCCGTGTTATTGACGCCCGTCGTGGGAACGCCGCCGAGCTTGTATCCGGCGAACCACGCGACATACGGGGTTCCCGGGAAAAAGAAATCAAATCTCTGATCCGTTCCCACCCCGTAGCCGTCGGGGTCCGTGGACATGCCGATACTGGGGTAGTTGGTGGTCCCCAAGAAACCGGCCGGCTTGGCAACGCTCGTCCCGAAGCTACCTAAAAGGTTGATCCCCAGCTCGAGAAAGTTGCCCCCCAGGAACACTTCCTGCCCCACGGTCGCGCTGCGCGGCCCGGGCGCGGCCGCCTGAACCCGTAGGGCACCCGCCAGCAGCAGCCCGGCGGCGCAGAGCGTGAAGGCGGAGGTGAAGAAGCGCTGGAGGCGGGAGCGGTGGAGCATTTGGTGGTTCATAGGGAAATGGGGTCAGAGCTGATGCGCGTTAACAAAGGGAATGAACTGGAACGGAAAACAAAGGCCACCGGGTTGCGCCGTGCGCAACCTCGGATGAGAGCGAGGCGAAGGGAACATAAGGTCAGCCGAGCAAGGTCGCAGCAGTCTTTTATCGTTTTTAAAAAAAGGCTCAAAATTTTAGCAGAAACAGTCCAACTATGGCGAGACATTTGTTGCGCTTGTGATGAAAATTTGACGTCAAGGCCGATGCCGCGGAGCGCAGGCGTCCCGTCCGGCCAAGTCTCGTCCAATCCCGCTGCAGTTTGCTGGCACTCGTCTTGGGCCCGGGCTTCCGGTCACCGGCGGCAGGCGAAGCCCGCCTAGCGCGGGGAGCGCCCGCCGCTGGCGGGTCGTGTTCGGCGGCCCGCCGAAAACTTCGTTCCACTCACCACCTTCCGGAGGGGGAGCGTCAGTGAGTGGACGAAGGTTTGGGTGGGCCGCCCAAACCTGCACGCGGGCCGCGTGAGCTCCCCATCCTACTGCGGAGTTCGGGCTGAACCGGTGTCGCCGATTTGCAATCGGCGCGTGCCGGCTGAACTGCTCGGGACGCCCTCGGACTGCTGCTCCTCACGGAGGGTCGGGGGCAAGTCGGCGGCATGGGCTTGAAGAAATCGCCTTCGTTGTCGTCAGCCGTTGCTCATGAAACAACCTTCCGCTCTGCCCTGTCTTGCGCGTTCACTCGCGCTCCTCACCGCTCTGGCCGCCGTGTCCGCCCACGCGGACGTGAAGCTGCCCGTCATCTTCAGCGACCGCATGGTCCTCCAGCGCGACCAGAAAGTCCCGGTGTGGGGCTGGGCCGACGAAGGCGAGAAGGTCACCGTCGAGTTCGCCGGGCAGAAGGCGGAGACCACGGCCAAAGGTGGCAAGTGGTCGGTCGCGCTGACGCCCCTGAAGGGCAGCAGCACCGGCGCGAAACTCACCGTCAGCGGCAAGAACAAGGTTGAGTTCAGCGATGTGGTCGTGGGCGAGGTGTGGTTCTGCTCCGGCCAATCGAACATGGAGTGGGCCGTGGGCCAATCGAAGAACGCGCAGCAGGAAATCGCCGCCGCGAACAACCCGCGCATCCGCCACTTCAAGGTGCCGCACGTCACCGCCACCGAACCGCAGACCGAGGTGAAAACCTCCGGCGGCTGGCAGCTCACCACGCCGCAGACGGTCGGCGGCTTCTCTGCCGTGGGTTATTTCTTCGCACGCGACATCCAGAAGGAACTGGACGTGCCCATCGGCCTCATCGGTTGCAACTGGGGCGGCACACGCATCGAGCCGTGGACGGCCCCGGTCGGGTTCCAGTCCGTGCCCGCGCTCAAGGCGGACTTCGCGGACAAGCTCGCCTCTTTCCCGGCGCGCACGCCGCAGGTAATTCTCGAAACCCAACCCGCCCTCGACGCCGCCGGCAAGCCCATCCTGGACAAGGCCGGCAAGCCTACGACCAAGCCCGTGCTCGACGACAAGGGCAAACAGAAGCAGCGCCCCGTCCTCGACAAGGACAGCAAGCCGGTCATGAACGTCAGCAGCAGCTCGCCGCTCTCGATCTACAACGCGATGGTTCACCCGCTCATCCCCTACGCCATCAAGGGCGCGCTCTGGTATCAGGGCGAGTCGAACAACGGCGAAGGCATGCTCTACTTCGAGAAGAAGAAGGCGCTCATCAACGGCTGGCGCACGCTGTGGAACCAAGGTGAATTCCCGTTCCTCTTCGTGCAGCTCGCACCCTACAACTACGGTGCCCCGCGCGCCGAGGCCCTGCCCGGCATCTGGGAAGCCCAGACCGCCACGCTCTCCATCCCGAACACCGGCATGGCCGTCACCACCGACGTGACCACCGTGGGCAACATCCACCCGCCCGACAAACAAACCGTCGGCCACCGCCTTGCGCTCTGGGCCTTGGCCAAGACTTACAACAAGCCCGTCACCAGCTACGCCAGCCCGCTCTTCGACACGCTCAAGGTCGAGGGCAACAAGGCCAAGCTCACGTTCAAGAACACCGAGGGCGGCCTCAAGTCCCTCAATGGCCAGCCGCTGACGTGGTTCACCATCGCGGGTGACGACAAGAAGTTCGTTGAAGCCAAGGCGGAGTTGAACGGCAACACCGTCACCGTCAGCGCGGAAGGCGTGGCCAAGCCCGCCGCCGTGCGCTTCGGTTGGAATCAAATCGCCGAGCCCAATCTGGCCAACGCCGCCGGCCTCCCCGCCTCGCCCTTCCGCACGGACAAGTGGACGGATGCCGTGATGCCCGGAGCCGCTGCGCCGGTCCCGGCGAAGAAGTAAGCTCGCGCCATGAACCGCCTCCTGCTCTGCGCCCTGCTGGTCGTGCTTCCGCTTGCTGCCTGCAAGCGGAAGCCGGCCGCCGGGGCTGCGGCCCCGGAAGCTCCCGCTGCGCCCGCCAATCCTGAGGCGGACTTGAAGGCACTCAACGAAGCCGTTCGCGCCCACGTCATGGGGCTGATGAAGGAGCCGACCACGCTGGAGGAGCTGGTGAAGTCCGGCTTCATCAAGCGCCTGCCCACTGCCCCGGAGGGAAAGAAGTATGCGCTCAGCCCGGACAAAAAGTCGGTGCTGCTTGTGAATCAGTAGCCGCCCTTGGGCAGGCGGTTGGTTGGGGGGAGAGACGAACCGCAGACGTGCAGCCAATTTGGCACTTCGTCCAAAACGAAGCCCTACGGCCAAGTGTCGGCCTTGTCCCACAAGGCCCGTCCGTCACCCCGGGGAAAGTTCCAACCAATCTGGCTGCTGCGCATCGTCTCGACATGGCCATCCATCATGCTGACGTTCGCCCGGTCATTGTGTCGGTTCACCAGCCGGGTTCGGTCCGGGAAGGTGCCAAAGATGGCGGGCGGTGCAACTATGGGTGCCAGCCAGAAGGCGGCGTTGCCCGCAGGAGTCGCAACGTCCGACACCCACAAATCCGCATTGTATTCGGTCATCTGGGCCGCCGTGATGAACGCACAGTCGCCGAAGATCACCGTGGCTGACGGCTGCGATACCTGAGTCACGCGGTGAACGGGACTCCCTGGCTGATACGACGCCCCCACTTCGGGGTAGCTCATCCCAATGCCGAAGGAGCCCGCGCCCCGACCCAGAAATTCATACGCCGAGCATTGGTAACTTTTGTGGGAGCCACCCATGAACGGCCGAAGGAAGTCCTGCCACCAGACTTGATTGAGTGTGTTCGTGAGGATGACCACGCCCGACGGCATAGGCTGGTTGTCGCTGATGAGTTTGACGACCTTGCCATCATTGTCGTCCGAGTAGAGCACCGAGCCGATCGAGATTTGCTTCTGGTTGTTGATACACTGTGTGCCTTTCGCCTTGGCCTTCGCCTTGGCCAACGCCGGCAGCAGCATCCCGGCTAGAATGGCGATGATGGCGATGACGACGAGCAGTTCGATGAGGGTGAAGGCAGCGCTTCGGAGCGCGCGCGGCGCGCGTGGACCAACTGGGACGCGAGGGTGTTTCATGGCAGTGAGATTGCCGGGCTTGGTGTGACGATGGTGGGACAGTTCTTCCGCTCCTCGCTCCGGTCAATGGTTTTTCAGTAGCCGGTGCGCAGCCCAGATTCTTGCAGGTTGATTACTAATTACTAATCGCTCGTTTCCCCCCACTCTCCCCGCGTGT
Organism: Klebsiella pneumoniae; assembly: GCA_943330855.2. GTDB lineage: Bacteria > Verrucomicrobiota > Verrucomicrobiia > Limisphaerales > SXTU01 > SXTU01. The sequence goes on along the minus strand of CALQJI020000045.1, from coordinate 29,084 downwards.
CTCTAGCGCACACCCAAGTCACCTTTCACTACGAACGCCTGCGCGCGGCGGCGACGGGGATCATGGAGGCGGCGGGCACGACCTTCCTCCTGCTCATCGCGGTGCGGCATTTCGACGCGGGGCCGATGGCCAAGGCACTCATCGCGGCCGGCGGCAGTGTGGGACATCTCCTCAGTCCCTTCGTGGTGAACCAAGTCGGGAAGCTCGGCTGGCCGGTGGCGCAGGCGGCGTCACGCGTCGGGTTTATGGGCTCGGCTGCGCTGCTGCTCGCGGTGTTCGCGCCGGGGCTGCCGCTGTTTGTGGTCGGCAGCGTCATCGCGACCACCTGCGCCTCGGCGGCGATTCCGCTGATGACACAGGTGTATCAGGCGAATTACCCGCCGATGGAACGCGGGCGGTTGTTCTCGAAGGCAATGGTGGTGCGCATCGGCATGGCCATCTTGGCGAACGAGCTGGGGGGGCGATTGCTCGCGGTGCACATGGAATACTTCCGTGGTCTCCTGCTGTTCTTCGCGGTGGTGTTCGCGTTCGGCGCGTGGTGCCAGTCGCGGATTCCCTCGGAGCCGTTCACCGCCAGCGCGGGCACGCACCCGCTGCGGGCGCTGCGCTACGTGCGCGAGGACCGGCTGTTCCGGCTCACGCTCATCTCGTGGATGTTCATGGGCATGGGCAACCTCATGATGTATCCGATGCGCGTGGAGTATCTGGCCAACGAGCGGTATGGCCTGAAACTCGACGTGACAACCGTCGCGCTGCTCGTGGGCGTGATTCCCAACGCGGCGCGGCTGTTGATGAGTCCGATCTGGGGCTGGCTCTTCGACCGGATGAATTTCTTCACCCTGCGCGCGGTGCTGAACACCGGCTTCGCGGCGGGCATCCTCTCCTTCTTCGTGAGCGACAGCCTGGGCGGGTTGGCGCTGGGCGCGGTCATCTTCGGCATCGCCAACGCGGGCGGCGACGTGGCGTGGAGCCTGTGGGTGACGAAATTCGCGCCGCCCGAGCGGGTGGCCGACTACATGAGCGTCCACACGTTCTTCACGGGCATCCGGGGCGTGGCCGCGCCGCTCATCGCGTTCCACCTCGTCGGCTCGATGGGCATGACGAACATGGCGTGGATGTGCACCGCGCTCATCGCCGTGAGCGTGGTGATGCTCGGGACGGAAGTGCCGATGGGAAGGAAGGCGAAGGCGGCGAAGCCGTTGTCCGAAGAGATTTCGGAGTGACTCAACGCAGGTAGGGCGGGACTCCGTCGAGCCCCCTCTGCCGACGCAGGAGGCGCGCGCAGCGAGCAACTCGGCTGGGCGTGATGCGGCCCGAGATGTTTGCTGCGCTCGATATGGGGTTCGCCGGAGTCTCACCCTACCAGGAGGCGCAACACTTCGTCCTTCGCGGCCAGCAGACTTTTGTAGTCCAGCATCGCGTCGGACATCGTGCGCAGGCTGCGCGCGAGACCGCGCGCGGCGGTGGGATGGCGCTTCACCTCGGCCAACGGAATCACACTCATGCGGATGCCGAAGAGCACGCCGCGACTCTCCGGCAGTGCGACGAGGGCTTGGTCCTCCACGCGCAGCCAGACTTCGTCCTCACGCAGCGGAGCCGTGAGCTTCGGCAAACCACGCGCGGGATGCTGGTTCAACTCGGGCGAACGACTCATGCCCCAGTTCGCGCGACACCACGCAGTGCCGGGTTTGAGACGGCTCAGGAAATTGTGGATGGGCGAGGCCAGTTCGTCGTTCAGTCGCGGCACGGGCGTGTGAATCGCTTCGAGCGGCTTGCCGACCTTCTCCTCGAAGCACCACGACGACGGGAAGCACACGCAGCCACCCACGAGATGGAACCGCCCAGTCACGGCATCCGGTTTCAGCAGGATGTAATCCGGCTCCCACGCCTCGCCGAGCGCGAGACAGCGGGCAAAGGCGTTCGCGCTTTCCGACAGAGCGCCGGTCTCCGACCCGGCGTGTTCCTGGGTTGCCTCACAACGCGCCGGGGCGGAGACCGGCGCTCCGAGCAAGCGAGCCAGCGCGATGGCTTCCTCCAACAACGGCTCGGCTCCAGGTAGCAGCGCGGCGCAGTGGGTGGGGTCAGTTCGCAGCCAGTGGCGGCGTTCGGTGAGCAGTGCGGCGTGGTGCTCCGTCGGGGCGAAAAACGCATCCGCGCGACCGGCCTTGAGACCGAAGCTGTGTTGGTAGTCTTCGTCGGGCAGGACGCGGGTCCAGGACGGAGATTCCAGGTTGGCAGTCACGGGCGCATCATCCATTCACGGCCGCCGAAGCGCAACGCACGAGGGGCTTTGGGGCGGCCCCATCGCGACGTGCCCGGCTCGTGGGAAGTCCGCCTTTTTGCTCGCGTTTCGCGCGCGGTCGAATGAATGCTTCCTAATCATAAGGCGATGTGCCCTGAACGATGCACCAGTGCGCGAACGGCCCGCCTCAGTAACGATCTCAACTCCCTCCGAACATGGACGCTTCAACCGAATCGCACGAGGCTGGCAGTGACAAAAAAGCTCCCCCGCCGCCCAAACAGGAGGTTCATTGGCACAAGGCGCTGTTCTGGCACGCGCTGGGATTCATCACCATTGTCATGGTCCTGTGGGCGGACAAACTCTTCGGTGTCTGGGAACACCTCGGGGTGAGTGAAGAGAACCGGGAAACCTTTCTGGAGGTTTCGGCGAAGTCCGGCGTGGTCATCCTGCTGTGGATTTTTTCGGCTTATAAAATTTATCTCATCGTCTCGCGCCTGAGCTACCTCGAGTCGTTCCTCCATGTGTGCGCGTGGTGCCGGAAAATCGAAGCGGAGAACAAGTGGCTCACGGTGGAGCAACACTTCGCCCAGCAGACGGGGGTGAAGGCATCTCACGGCATCTGCCCGGAGTGCGCGAAGAAGCTGGAAGAGGAGTATTCGAATCCGACGACGTAAGGCCGATGGCCGAGGGGTAAGTTGAAGGTTGAAAGTCGAGAGACGGCCAACGGGACGCCTGTCCTCTGGCTTGTGCCCTCAGCCGACTTCCACTGGCAGGAACAACGTAAAGGTCGTTCCCCGAGCCGGGTCGGTTTCCACCCGAATGCCGCCCTTTGCTTCCACGACGTGGCGTCGCACGATGGCTAGGCCCAGCCCACTCCCCTCACCCGGTGGCTTGGTGGTGAAGTAGCTGTCGAAGATTTTCGGCAGGACGCCATCCGGTATTCCCGGCCCACTGTCGCTCACATGCAAGGCAACCATGGGCGGCTCATTGACGAAGCGCTCGCGGCTCACGACCAAGCGGCCTGGGGAGTCGTCCAAATCAGCCGAGGGAATCGGGTCGTCGTGATACTCACCGAAAACCTCGACGTGGAGTGATTCGGGGGAGGCCTGGAACGCATTAGTAATGAGATTGAGGAGGACTTGGATCAGGTCCGTCCCGTTCATCCGGAGGGTCAGGTCTGCTGGCAGGAGTTGGATGGTGAGCTGATGGTGTTTGGCGGTGGGGTGTGAGCGGAGGAGCTCACGCACGTCGGCGAGCACTTGGTTGAGGCGCACGGACTGCTTTTCCGAGGAGCACTCGCGGGCGTAGTTGAGGTAGCGGCGGGAAATCTCCATGCAGCGGGCCACCTGCAGGTGCACCCGTCCGAGCTGGTCCTTGACGGAGTAAGTCGCCCCGCCGCGCGTGGCCTCCAAGTCCATGCTCACCATCTGGAGCATCACGGAGACGGCGGTGAGGGGACTGCCGATGTCGTGCATGACGCTGGCATAAATCTCGTTCTGCGAGCGCGCCATCTCACCCTGCAACTGTTGCTTGCGTAGTTCCTCCTGAAGTTCCTGAATTCGCCGCAATGCCTCGGCCATTGTCTCGGCCAATCGGCGCCGCTGCATCGCGTTGGCCACAGCCTCGCGCATGACGGTGATTTCAAAGGGCTTGTTGAGGTAATCACACGCCCCGAAACGGAGCGCCAGCCGCACGGTCTCGATCGTCTCGTAAGCGGTGAGCATGAGCACCTCGATGCGCAGGTCGAGTTTCTTGAGCTGCCCGAGCAGCTCCGTGCCAGACATACCAGCCATGCGGATGTCCAGGATGGCGGCGTCCACGCGACGACTTTTCACCAGCTCCAGGGCCTCAAGGCCGCTGCTCGCGATGATCACGTCGTAAAGGTCCTTGAAGACGACGCGCAGCGACTGGCGCGGTCCTTCCTCGTCGTCCACGACCAGCAAGGTCTGGCGAGGCGCGGTGGCTTCAGAAGCGAAGGGCGACTGCAGCGGTGACGGCGTGGCTGAGGAATGTGTAACTACCATTGGCGGTGGCGGATGGGGGTGGAATTGCGAGCGGAAAAGCCAGCGTGTTGCCGGCCACTGTGCGACTGGGTCCCCAACCCAATTGATATGCCACATCCCAGCTTACGCGGGGCTGCTGGCGGCCAACTCCAAGACTAAAAATGTGCCGATCCGAGTCCGGCACGAGCGGCGAGAAGTTCGCGTCCGGGACGGAATTCTCACTGTAAATGTAGCCCGCGCTCGCACGCCAACCGCCCTCGAAGCGGCGCGTCAGACCGAACTCGTAGAACCAACTGGAGCGCCAGTTAAAGGGCGCGGGAAACGTGCCACCGGGCTGCACGAAGCTCACCGTGGTCAACCGGCTCCACTCGGTCCAGTCCGCGTTGAACTCCAGATTCCAGTCTGGCGTCGGGCGGAACGAGTAGCCGAACACGATGTGACGCGGGAACGGAATGCGCGCGCTCGCCGCACCACTCACCGTCGGCCCCGCGCCGGCCGTCGTCGAGGAGCCGGAAAAATTCTGCGTCGTCGGGCTGCGGTAGTTCACTCCGATGGAGTGCTGCTTCATCGGTTGCCAAAGCAGGCCGAGGTTGAAGCCCGCGTCCACATCCTCGCCTTGAAAGCGGTTCAAGCTACCGGGCGCACCCGTTATCGCCTGCTGGCGGATCTCCGTATCCCCGTAGTTCAGCGTCAGCCCAGCGGCGAGGGAGAAGGTGGGATGCACCTGCCACGCCGCAACCGGGTTGAGCGAGAGGTAGGTCATCTTGCCGAACACCGGGCCAAACACCGTGTTATCCGGCCACTCCAGCGCCAGCCCGTAAGGCGCGTAAAGCCCCACGCCGAACGCCAGCGGCTGCTCCTTCATCCCGTAGGCGTAGTAAAACTGCGGGGCAAACTCCACCCGGCTCTTCGTGCTGAACTGCGCCCCCGCAGGTGAGGTAAACTCCGACTTAAGCGCGATGGAGTATCCGCCGATACGGAGATGATGGCCTTCCAACTGCGTCAGCCCCGCTGGGTTGTAATAAATTGCCGAGGGATTATCCGCAGTCGCGGCGAAGGCATTACCGCGCGCCGTGGCAAAGGGATCCTGATCGGCGATGCGAATGCCCAGTGCCCAGACAGGCGTGGCCACCACGCTGCCCAGACACATTCCACCCACCACCGCCAAATAAGTTGTCCTGCCGCTACGATTCGGGGGCACGAGGGCAAATGTTCGTCAGTGGGCGGCGGTGCGGCAAGCAGGATTTCCACACAGTTGAAATCGGCAGCTCTCACCCAGCGTTTATGTCAATGATTTCCTCCCCACCCCGCCCCACCGCCATCTCGCGAACCGACATGGAAACAGACCCCAACCACACGGCCTCGGGCGCCGATGACATCAGCACCTTCCGCCTGCTCCGCACCGGCGGCCCTGCCGGCGGCCTATCCTCCGATCAAGCCCAGCAACTCCACCAAGCCGAGGATGACCGCCTCGGCAAACAGGCTTCCATCCTCGTAGCCGACGACGAGGACTCGATGCGCCATGTGCTCACCCTCACGTTGCGCGCACTGGGCTACCTCAACGTCTCCGAAGCGCGCGACGGCGCAGCCGCGCTCACCGCGCTCCGCGACCGCCCCTTCGACCTCCTGATCACCGACATGCAGATGCCGATGATGGATGGCTTCGACCTGCTCAAGGCGATTAAGGACGACCCCTTCCTGCGCCACCTCCCGGTCATCGTCGCCTCCGGCATGAATGACCTTACCGCCGTCGTCCGCTGCATCGAGCTGGGAGCAGAGGACTTTCTTACCAAGCCCGTTAATCCCACCCTCCTGCGCGCCCGCGTCTCCGCCTCGCTCGAGCGCAAGCGGCTGCGCGACATGGACCGCCTGCGCGTGATAGAGCTGCAACAGGAAAAGCAGCTCCTCGAAATGGAACAGGAAAAATCCGAACGCCTCCTGCTCAACATCCTCCCGCAACCCATTGCCGAGCGCCTCAAACGCGGCGAGCGCACCATCGCCGACCACTTTGCTGACGTCACCGTCCTCTTCGCGGACTTGTGCGACTTCACTGCGCTCGCCAGCCAGACCGACCCCGAGGACCTCGTCACCCTGCTCAACGAACTCTTCTCCCGATTCGACCGCCTCGCCGATCGGCACGGGCTGGAGAAAATCAAAACCATCGGCGACAGCTACCTGCTCGTCGGCGGCCTGCCGCTGCCCCGGCCCGACCACGCCGAAGCGGTGGCGGAAATGGCCCTCGAGATGTTGGCGGAAGTGCAGGACTTGAACCACGACTCCGGCCTCCGGCTCCGGGTCCGCCTCGGGCTAAACGCCGGGCCCGTCGTGGCGGGAGTCATCGGCCGCAAGAAATTCACCTACGACCTCTGGGGCGCGGCGGTGAACCTCGCCAGCCGCATGCAATCCAGCGGCCTGCCCGGCCACATCCACGTCCCCGCCAGCTTCGAAGAAAGGCTGCGCGGCCGTTTCGTCTTCATGGAGCGCGGCACCGTGCAGTGCAAAGGCGTCGGAGAAATCCACACCTACTTCCTGCTCGCGAAGAAACGGTGAACAAGCAGCCTCGGCACGACTACGCCACCACCTGCCGCACCACGTTCCCGTAGACATCCGTCAGCCGGAAATCCCGTCCATTGTGGCGGAAGGTAAGCTTCTCGTGATCGAAGCCCAGCAAGTGCAGAATCGTTGCGTGCAGGTCGTGGATGTGGACCTTGTCCTCGACCGCCGCCGCGCCCAGCTCGTCCGTCTTCCCGTGCGCCACGCCGCCCTTCACCCCACCGCCGGCGAGCCACACGCTCATCGCCCGCGCGTTGTGGTTGCGACCGGGATTGCCCATCGCGTTGCCGTCTGCCGCCGGCGTGCGGCCAAACTCCCCGCCCCAAATCACCAGCGTCTCATCCAGCATCCCACGCTGCGCGAGGTCCGTGAGCAGCGCGGCGGCGGGCTTATCCATCGCCCCGGCCGTGTTGCGCATGGCCGTGACCATGTTGTTGTGATGGTCCCAGCCGCCGTGCCACGCCTGCACGAAGCGCACGCCCTTTTGCAGCAGCCGCCGCGCGATGAGCATCTGCCGACCCTGCGCGGTGTTCGTGCCGTAGAGGTCGTGCATCGCCTGCGGTTCCTTCGTCAGGTCGAACGCCTCCACCGCCTCCATTTGCATCTGGAACGCGAGCTCATACGCCTGCAACCGCGCCTCAAGCTGCCCGTCCTTCCGCATCTTCTGCGCGTGGACTTCGTTGAGTTGGTGTAACAAGTCGAGCTGCCGCCGCTGCTCGGGCAGCGAGACGAACTTGTTGCGGATATTCTCAATCAGCTCCTCCGGTCGGTTCCGCGTCGAGTTCACCGCCGTGCCTTGAAACGCGCCGGGCAGAAACGCGGAACGGAGATTTTGCGCATCCACGTTCCCAGGCGAGAGAGCGATGAAGCCGGGCAAGCTCTGGTTCTCGCTGCCCAACCCATAGAGCGTCCACGCGCCCACACTCGGCCGCGTGAATCGCAGCGAGCCGGTGTTCATGAAAATCGTCGCCTGGTCGTGTGCCGGGATGTCCGTGTAGGTCGAGCGGATCACCGCCATCTTGTCAATGTGCTGCCCCAGCAGCGGCCACACCTCGCTGACCTCAATGCCCGCCTTGCCCTGCTTCGGAAACTGAAACGGCGAGCCGAAAGCCGTCCCGCCGCCGGGCAGCGACTTACCATCGAACTTCGTCAGCTCCGGCTTCGGGTCCCACGTGTCGAGATGCGACGGTGCGCCCTGCGCGAAGATGTGCAGCACGCGTTTGGCCTTGGCCGCGAAGGGCGGCTTCTTCGGCGCAAGCGGCGAGTTGGCGTTCACCTCGGCGGCCTGCCCCGGCAGCGCGGGCAACAGCCCGAGACCAGCGAGCGCGGTGAGGCTCATCGCCCCGAAACCCAGCCCCGACTGCGCGAGAAATTCACGGCGCGTGCGGAACAAATCGGCAGACGAGGGTGGTGTGCAGAGGCCGGAAGGAATGGTGTTCATGGCGCGACGAGTTTGGATTCAATGCCGGGAATCTGCCACAAACCCGGCCTCTGACAAATCCGCATTTGACCGGAGTGCGACTCCCGCCCCGTAGTCGCGACCTTCAGGTTGCGAATGCCCCAAGCGCAGCCTGAAGGCTGCGACTACCGTCAATTCGCGGAATTCCGGTTGAACAATCTCTTCCCGCCCGGCATAACCGCGCACCAATGAACACCGGCCTTTTCCGCTCCGCTTGGCTCGCCGTGGCCCTCGCCTCCGTGCTGGCTGCCCGCGCCGCCGACCTGCTCCCGCCCGGGCACCGCCCGCGCTCGCCCGGGGTCCACGCGCTCGTCGGCGCGACGATCCACGTCAACCCGAGCAATCACTGGAAAAACGCCACGGTCGTCATCCGCGACGGCCTCATCGAGGCCGTCGGGCGCGACGTGAAGCCGCCGTCGGACGCGCGCATTTGGAACGCCAGCAACACCGTCATCTACGCCGGGTTCATCGACCCTTACCTCAGCATCACGGGCACGAACGCGCCGGTCGCAACCACGCATGTGGACCCGATTGGCGGGCTCACCAGCGGGGTGAACTTCCTCGGCGTCGAGAGCCAGGAGAAGGTTCGCACCCTGCCCGGCGCCGGCTACGAAGTCACCAGCGTCACCCCGCAGGCGCGCGTGGCGGCGGGCTACACGCCGAACGCGAAGACCTTGGAAACGCTCCGTGAGATTGGCTTCACCGCCGGCAACGTCGTTCCGAACAAAGGCATTCTCCGCGGCTCCAGCGCCTTCGTGAACCTCAGCGACGCGCCCCCGAACGAGGCGTTGCTCCGCGCGGACACGCACCAGCACATCGCGTTCGAGTCGCAGGAGGTTTATCCCAAGTCGCTCATGGGGACGATTGCCGTGGTGCGCCAGACTTTCGCTGACGCGCGCCACTTCGTGCTCGACCAGGCCGATTACCGCGCCAAGCCCACCGCCCGCAAACGCCCCGACCTCAACCCCGCGCTCGACGCGCTCGCGCCCGTTCTCAACAAGCAGATCACCGTCGTCTTCGAGCCGGGCAGCGTGCTGATGTGCGACCGCGCCGGGCAGCTCGCACGCGAGCTGGGGCTGAACTTCGCCGTGGTCGGCAGCGGTCACGAGTGGCGTCGGCCCGACTTGATGAAGGCCGTCAACGCGCCGTTCATCATGCCGCTGAACCTGCCCTCCGCGCCGAAGCTGCCGGATGAAGATGATTGGCTGGATGTCTCGCTCGACCAGTTGCGCCACTGGGATTGGGCGGCGGAGAACGCGGCGTTGTTGCGTCAGCAAGGGCTGGAAGTCGCGCTCACCACGCACGCGCTCGGGGACCGCAAAGTCTTCCGGAAGAACCTCCGTCTTGCGATGGACCGTGGTCTCTCGGAGCGCGACGCCCTCGCGGCGCTCACGACTGTGCCCGCGAAGCTCTGCGGCCTGAGCGGCCGGCTGGGCACGATTGAGAAAGGGAAGATTGCGAATCTCACGGTGGTCGAGGGCGCGGGCTACTTCGACGCGGAGGCGAAGGTGAAGCAGGTGTGGATTGACGGCGTGGTGTTCGAGACGCAGCCGCCGAAGCCGGTCGTCGCAAAAGCCCCGTCCACCAAGCCCGCCGAGCCGAAGGCCGAGGCCAAGGACACGAAGAAGGCAGACGCGGACAAAAAGAAAGCCGACCTCACCGCGCTCCAGAAGCTACGCCTCGCCCAGCCGCCCAATGCCTCGCGCGGCCCGCTCGCTGCGCCGAAGTCCGTGCTCATCCAGAACGCCACGGTCTGGACCTGCGGCCCGCAGGGCACGCTCACCAACGCCAACGTCCTCATCATCGGCGGCAAGGTGCAGCAAGTCGGCTACTTCAAAGCGCAGTTGAGTGCCGACACGCTGATCATCGACGCCACCGGGCAGCACCTCACGCCCGGCCTGATTGATTGCCACAGCCACACGGCGATTCTCGGCGGCGTCAACGAAGGTTCCTTGCCCAGCACCGCCATGGTCCGCATCGCCGACGTGGTGAACTCCGAGACGGAGAACTTGTATCAGCAACTCGCGGGCGGGTTGACGATGGCGAACCTGCTCCACGGCTCCGCCAATCCCATCGGCGGGCAGAACAGCGTCATCAAGCTGCGCTTCGGGGCGGGGCCGGAGGGGCTGAAGTTCACGAACGCGCCGGGCGGCATCAAGTTCGCGCTCGGCGAGAACGTGAAGCAGTCCAACTGGGGCGAGAAGAACACCACCCGTTTCCCGCAGTCCCGCATGGGCGTGCCGACCTTCTACGTGAACCGCTTCACCGCCGCCCGCCAATATCTCGACGCTTGGGCCGACTACACGCGCAAGGGCGGCGTGCCCCCGCGCACGAACCTCGAACTGGAAGCGCTCGGCGAGATTCTCAACGGCACGCGGCGCATCCACTGCCACAGCTATCGCGGCGACGAAATCATCGCCTTCCTCCGCGTCTGCGAGAGCTTCGGCGTGCGCGTGGCGACGCTTCAGCACGTCCTCGAAGGCTACAAGGTCGCGGACGAAATCGCCCGGCACGGCGCGGGCGGCTCGTGCTTCACGGACTGGTGGGGTTTCAAGTTCGAGGTCTATGACGCGATTCCCTACGCCGGCAGCCTGATGCATGCGCGCGGGGTGAACGTGTCCTTCAACTCCGACTCCTCCGAGCTGGCGCGGCGGATGTATCTCGAAGCCGCGAAAGCGGTGAAATACGGCGGCACCAGCGAGGTCGAGGCGCTCAAGTTCGTGACGCTCAACCCCGCGCGGCAGCTCGGCGTGGACCAATGGGTCGGCTCGCTGGAACCCGGCAAGGACGCGGACTTCGTGTTGTGGAAGCAGTCCCCGCTCGCCCACGACACCGTCTGCGAACAGACGTGGATTGAGGGCCGCAAATACTTCGACCGCGCCGTCGCTGCGAAGCGCACCGAGACGCTGGCGAAGGAGCGCGCGGACTTGATTGCGAAGGCGAAGAAACTGACCGCCGCCCCCGGTGGCGGGGACGCCAGTGCGGAAGCCAAGGCTGCTTTCTTCAAAGCGGTGTTGGAAAAAATGCACGAGCTGGGCATCGCCGAGTGCCTCGACTGCAAATTAACCCAGCGCCGCGAATGAGCGCCGCGCCCTATGGAGTGCGACAGCAGAGCGCAGTTTCGTGATCAGCCTCCCCTGCCTTCCTGCCCTCTCTATCTGCGTTCAATCTGTGCTCATCTGTGGCTAAACCTTCGGCGCGCGTGCCGGAGGTGAGCGGAAAGGCATGGGACGGAATCCAAACCAAGTGCCTGCGACGAGGCCGCCGAACAGCGTGTAGCAGACCACGAAAACCCACGGCGGAGCTTGGTAGTAGAGGAGTTGTTGAAGCCAGTGTGAGATGAACGTCCCCTCGTAGGTCACATCGCCAGCCTGCGCACGGAGGCTCATCTCCAACGTCGTGAGGGGGCAAATCACTCCGAACCACGCCTGCGCCACCACCACGCCAATCCCCGCGAGATGCGCAGAGCGAAACCACGGATTCCGAATCCAAGCCCAACCCCGAAAACCTCCCCAAACAATCAGAACCAACCCCAGGATCACAAACGCGACGAACGCGACGTGCATCATCAGCACGAGGTCAGCCAACAGTCGGATAAGAGCGCTGCGGTCCATGTTCGTTGCCTACCGAGTCAGAGCTGAAACGCCCCGGCCCACGAGAAGTCCGCAATCGTAGCCCCAGCGCGACGGTCGGACTCTCAGCGGCGGCGGAGGGTTGGTGGTTCCACTGGCATTCTGCGGCTTGGACTCACACGGTTCCGGCCGGACGCACCGCCTCTTCCGCCAACGCCCGCGCGGCGCGGCGCTTCACGGCGTAGCGCTTCACCAGTTCATCCGCGATGACGCCTGCGAGGATGACCGTGCCGATGATGGCGAACTCGATGTTGCTGTGGTTGGTCACGAGCGTGACGACGTTCCGCAGCACGAGGATCAGCGCGGTGCCGATGATGACGCCGAGGATGGAGCCTTCGCCCCCGCGCAGGCTGCAACCGCCCAGCACCGCCGCAGCGATGGCGTAGAGCTCGTAGAAGTTGCCGAAGTCCACTGGCTGCGCGGAGTTCACATCCAGCACGAAGAGCACTCCGCCCAAGCCCGCCAGCGTGGAGCAGATCACGTAGGCGAGGATGACCATGCCCCCGGTGTTGATGCCGCTGTAGCGCGCGGCGTCCTCGTTGCGGCCGAGCGCGAGGAGATAGCGGCCGTAGATAGTGCGGTTGAGGAAAATCGCGGCGAGCACGCCCACGATGACGAGCACCACCCACGGTGCGGGTATCTCGAAGCCTTGCACGAAGGGGATTGGAATCTTGCCCGTGGCCAGCACGCGCAGGTCCTTGTAGCCGTCGCCGAAGCCCACGGTCTGGTCACCGGTGAAGCCGCGCGTGATGCCGCGATAGAGCATCAGGCCGCACAGCGTCACGATGAACGGTTGCAGCCGCAGCTTCGTGATGAGCAGGCCGTGCATCAAACCGATGCCCATGGAAACCACCAGCACCGTCACCAGCGCCGCCGGCAACGACCACTTCTGCACCGTGAGCAGCCACGGCAGCCCACAGCCGACGAGGCAAATCACCGAGCCGATGGAGAGATCAATGCCGCCCGTGACGATGACGAACGCCACGCCGATGCCGATGACGCCGAAGAGCGCTGTGCGGCGGATGAGGTTCTCGACATTGTAGCCGGAGCGGAAGCTCTCGCTCGCCCACATGGCGAAGAGGCAGACGGCGAGGAGCAGCCCGAAGATGCCGAGGAGTTTTTTCATGCGGGAAAAAGAGGTGAACCAAGAAGACACGAAGGACACGAAGGACACGAAGGACACGAAGGACACGAAGCGAGCGAAGGAGTGGAGGAACGGCGGCGCGCTTCGACTCCCTTTCCCTTCATCGGATGAGGGGAGAGGGCCGGGGTGAGGGGTTGCGGGCGTCGGCGTTGGCGGCCCCACCCCTCATCCGGCCTGCGGCCACCTTCTCCCCTCCTCCGAGGAAGGGAGAAGGCGTGCGCCGTGGCGTCCGGTTGGCATTCCACCAACCGGCATTGGGGCTCAGTGCCTTCGTGGTTCAATCCGCCCCTCCGGTCGCGAGTTGCATCACGGCTTCCTCGCTGAGTTCGCTGCGCTGGAGTTCGCCCGTCAGGCGGCCTTCGTGCATCACGAGGACGCGGTCGCTCATGCCGAGGATTTCCTCCATCTCGCTGGAGACGAAGAGAATCGCCACGCCCTTGCGCGCGAGTTCCTCCATGAGCTTGTAGATTTCCTGCTTCGCGCCCACGTCGATGCCGCGCGTCGGCTCGTCGAGGAAGAGCACGCGCGGCTGGATGGCGAGCCATTTGCCGAGCACGACTTTCTGCTGGTTGCCGCCGGAGAGGAACTGCACCACCTGCCGGTCGCTCGGCGTCTTGATGCGCATCGCGCCAATCATCTCGGTGCTCAACTCGGCTTCGCGGCGCTGGTTCAGAAAGCCGTTGCGCTGGTCGCGTCGCAGGCTGGCGAGGCTGACGTTCTCGCGCACGGGCATCTCCAGCACCACGCCTTGCTTCTTGCGGTCCTCGGGCACGAGCGCGAGGCCGGCTTCAATGGCTTCCTGTGGCGAGGCGGGAGAAACTTCCTTACCACTCACGCGAATGGTCCCGCCCAGCGCGGGCGTCACGCCGAAGAGCGAAAGCAACACTTCCGTCCGCCCCGCGCCGACGAGTCCGGCGAGGCCCACAATCTCACCGGCCCGCACCGTGAAACTGACTTCGTGGCGCGGATGCGCGGGCGTGCGCAGGCGGTCCACATGGAGCGCCACCTCCCCTGCCCTGTGCGGCGCGTGCGGGTAGAACTGCGACAGGTCGCGGCCCACCATGAGCTTCACCATCGCGGCGTGGCTGATTTCTTCGCGTGCGAGGGCGCCGCTGTTCTCGCCGTCGCGCAGGACGGTCACGCGGTCGGCGAGCGACTTCACCTCGCCGAGCCGGTGCGAGATGTAAACGATGCTCACGCCGCGCGTGCGGAGGTCGCGGATGACCTTGAACAAGTTCTCGGCCTCGCGGGCGGAGAGGCTGGAGGTCGGCTCGTCCATGATGAGCACGCGGGCGTTGGTGGAAAGGGCCTTGGCAATCTCGACGAGCTGCTGCTGGCCGATGGCGAGCGTGCTGACGAGCGTGTCGGGCTTCACGTCCAAGCCGACGGCGGCGAGGAACTGCTTCGCCTCGCGGTGCGTGCGCGCGGTGTCAATCAGCCCGAAGCGACGCGGCTCGCGGCCGAGGAAGATGTTCGCGGCCACGTCGAGGTTGTCGGCGAGGTTCAGCTCCTGGTGGATGAGCGCGATGCCGCTGGCAAGAGCGTCATGAACGGAGCGGAGCGCGACGGGCTGGCCGTCGAGAAGGATTTCGCCGGAGTCGGCGGTCTGCACGCCGGCGAGGATTTTCATCAACGTGCTCTTGCCCGCGCCGTTCTCGCCGATGACCGCGAGCACCTCGCCGCGCTCGACGGTGAGGCTCACGCCCTTGAGCGCACGCACGCCCGGGAAGGACTTGGTCAGCGAGCGGGCTTCAAGGAGCGGGGGCATGCGAAGGGCGGGGGCGAATGCGCGGTCCGCCAGCCTTCATTTCCCCCCAACCTTCGCCTTCAGGTCCGCCCAAAACTCATCCACGTTGTCCTTCCGAATTTGCCGGGCGGGGATGTCGATGAACTTGCTGGCGGGCACCACGCTCTTGTTGCCCATGAGAATCTCGTTCAGCACCTCGACGGACTTGTAGCCATACATGTAGGGGTTCTGCACCACGGTGCCGTGGACGGTGCCTTTCTGGATGCCCGCGAGCGTGGCGTCGGCCTCGTCGAAGGCGATGACCTTGACCTTACCGAGCTTGCCGGCCTGCTGGAGCGCCTCGAGCATGAGCGGCGGGTTGTAGGCGAAGAGGCCCACCATGCCGCCGATGTCGGGATACTTCGCGAGCGTGTCCTCGGCGTTGGCCTTGCCCTTGGCCTGGTCGAACTGGTCGGTGAGCGTGCCGAGGATTTTGAAGCCGCCGCCTTCGAGCACCTTGTCGGCGGGGTCGAAGTTGCTCGGGTTCTCGGGCCGGCCGAGGATGGCGTCAATCGTGCCTTGGCGGCGGCGCTTGGCGTTGTCCTGCTCCATGCGACCGATGAAGATCATCACCGTGCCGCCCTTGGGCATCGCCTCGCGCACGAGGTCGCCGCACATGCGGCCGGCCTTGTAGTTGTCCATGCCGATGTAAACGAGGCGGTCGGCGTTGGGCGCGTCGGAGTCGTGGGTGATGAGCTTGGCGCGCTTGGCGGCGGTGTTGAGGAGGTCGGTCTGGTTGGCCGGGTCAATCGGGCTGACGGCAATGCCATCCACGCCCTTGGTGAGCAGGTCCTCGATCATGCGCTTCTGGTCGCCGATGCCCTCGACCGGCATGAGCGTCTGCGCGTCCACACCGAGCTTCTCACCGGCGGCCTTCACGCCCGCAGCGGCGATGGTCCAGAACGACGCGACGCCGTTGGAGACGAAGGCGATTTTCTGTTTCTTGCCTGGGTCAGCGGGCTTGTTGCAGGCGGTAAGGCCGAGCAAGAGCGCAGCGATGGTGGGGAGGGTGAGGAGGATGTGTTTGTTCATGGGAATTTGGTGGAGATTTCAACAAGCTGCGGGGACAGCAACCCCAGCGTGGGCTTCGGGTTCGCCAAAGCGCTCGGTCTGGGCAAGGTCAACTTTGACTAGCGTCTGCTTGCACGAAAGCTGAGGTGAAAGCGCCTTCATAAGTGGCGCTACCAGCGCTGCGACCCTCGACTCATGTCGTGCCTGCAAGTGCTGGAAAGTGCGCTGCTTGAAACCCAATGCATGTGCGGCCAACTCCTCAAGCACCAATTGCAATGCGGCTCCTTTCGTTAGCCCGCGAGATGCGATGGTCAATGTTTCACCGAAACGCGCATAGAGGACCACAGCGTCAGCCGACCGCGATGCCGAAAGCCTGACAACCTTGACATTCTCCGCCCAAGCAGGAGGCACGGCGGACATGATTAACTGAACATCCGCACGCGAAAGTGCGTGCCGCGGATGCTCTTCAATCTTGTCCACAATAATCTTCATGTGCGCAGTGGCCTAACACACCGTCAGCCCGCCATTCACATGCAGCGTCTGCCCGGTGACGAAGGACGACGCCTCGCTCGCGAGGAAGACCACGGAGCCGTCGAGGTCGGACGGGATGCCCCAGCGGTTCACGGGGATGAGCGCGCGGTAGCCGTCCTTGAGCGCCTGCGGGTCTTGCTCGTGGCGCTCCACGGGAATCCAGCCGGGCGCAATCATGTTCACCGTGATGCCGTGCGGGGCCAGCTCGCCCGCGAGGCTGCGGTGGAAGCCGTTCTGCCCGCCCTTGGCCGCGACGTAGGCCGTGAAGTTCGGCACGCCGCGCGCGACGACCTCGGAGCCGATGTTGATGATGCGGCCCCAGCGCTGCGCCTTCATGTGCGGCAGGCACGCGCGCGTGAGGAGGAACGGGCTCTTGATGAAGAAATCAATCATCCGCTGGTAGAACGCCCAGTCGTAGTCCTCGATGGGCTTCTGCGGTTGGTCGCAGGTGGCGTTGAGGACCACGATGTCCACCGGGCCGAGCTGCTTCGTGATGGCGCGGTGCATTTTCGCGACGTCCGTCTCGCTGGTCACGTCGGCCTTGAAGAGCGCGCCGGTGAGGCCAAGGGCTTGGAACTCGGCGAAGGACTTTTTGGCGCGCGCGGTGTTGTTGGCGTAGTTCAGCGCGACCTTCGCCCCGGCCTTGCCGAGCGCGATAGCCATGGCCTTGCCAAGGCCGGTGCTGCTGCCGGTGACGAGCGCGACGCGACCGGCGAGGGAGAAGGGGTTGGCGGAAGTGTCAGGCATGGAGGGGCGATTGGGCGTGGTTGAGTTGTGCGACAGGCGGAGTCTGGAGAGAACGCGCGGCGAGTGCAAGCCGTCGGCACGGGGTTTTGGAGCGTGGACGCCCACGTCCGCAAGTGCGGCTGCCGGTGAGAAGACCGCTGCGGACGTGGGCGTCCGCGCTCCGTGCAGAATTGAAATTGCCACCCACCCACCCATCGTTACCCTCCGCTCATGACAAACACTCTGACTCGCCGGGCCGCGTTGGCTGCCATGGCCTTCGCCTTCACCCTGCAACTTCACGCCGAGCAGACCGGGCCGGGCCGGCGCTTCCTCGCAGGCGATGACTCCACACGCCGGCTCGCCATCATCGCGCCAGACGGCAGCTACGAATGGGAACTTAAGATTGGCGGCATCCACGACGCGCAGGTGCTGCCCAATGGCAACGTGCTGCTCCAGCAGGGCTTTCAGAAGATCGTCGAGGTCGCGCCGGACAAGAAGGTCGTGTGGGAATACGACTCCGGCAAGATGAACGGCAACGAGGGCAAGCGCATCGAGGTGCACGCCTTCCAGCGCGTCGAGAACGGCCTCACGATGATTGCCGAGTCCGGCGCGGGCCGCATCATCGAGGTGGACAAGGACGGCAAGATTCAGCGCGAGGTGAAGCTGAAGTTGAACAAGCCCAACGCGCACAGCGACACGCGGCTCGTCCGCAAGACCGCCGCCGGCACGTATCTCGTCGCGCATGAGGCCGACGGTTTCGTTCGCGAATATGACGCGGCTGGCAAGGTGATTTGGGAGTTCGAGGTGCCGCTGTTCGACAAGCCCAAGAAGGGCGGCCACGGCCCCGAGGCGTGGGGCAACTCGCTCTTCAGCGCCGTGCGACTCGCGAATGGCAACACGCTCATCGGCTCCGGCAACGGCCACAGCGTGCTCGAAGTCACGCCCGCGAAAGCCATCGTCTGGAAGGTCGAGCAGAACGACCTGCCCGGCATCACGCTCGCGTGGGTCACGTGCGTCGAGCGACTCGCCAACGGCAACACGATGATTGGCAACTGCCATGCGGGGCCGAACAACCCGCAGTTCATCGAGGTGAACAGGGACAAGAAAGTCGTGTGGTCGTTCAAGGACTTCAAAAACTTCGGCAACTCCATGCCCGTGCAGAAGGTGCTCGGAGCAAAGTAGTGATGACGTCCCCTTCTCGAAATGGGAACGCGCCGCGTTCGCTCGCTCTGGCTCTCGCCCTGACCGCTGCGTTCGGCGGCGGGCAACGTCTCTCCGCCGCCGAACCGAGTCCCGCCGGTCTCGAGTTCTTCGAGCGCAAAGTTCGCCCGCTCCTCGCGGAGCAATGTTACTCCTGTCACGGCGCGGAAAAACAGAAGGGCCATCTCCGACTCGATTCCCCCGGCGCCATTCGCGCGGGCGGCGAGAGCGGCGCGGTCGTCGTGGCGGGCGATCCGGCGAAAAGCCGGCTCAGCATCGCCGTGGGTTATCAGAGCGAGGATCTCAAGATGCCGCCGAAGCAGCGGCTCACCGCGCGGCAAGTCGCGGACTTGACCGAGTGGGTGAAGCTCGGCGCGCCGATGCCTGTCGGCGAAGCGCCTGCGGCTGCGATCCGGAAGGAATTTAAGATCACCGACAAAGACCGCGCGCATTGGGCGTTTCAACCGGTGAAGAAACCGGTCGCGCCGCAAATCAACAATGGCAAACCGCCGAGCGCGAATCCCATCGACGCCTTCGTTCTCGCGAAGCTCGCCGCGAAGAACCTCACCGCGAATGCCTCCGCGACGCCGCGCGAGTTGGTCCGCCGCGCTTACTACGATTTGACCGGTCTGCCGCCGACGCCCGCCGAGGTCGAGGCGTTTCTCGCCGACAAATCGCCACGCGCGTGGGAGCTGTTGATTGACCGTCTGCTCGACTCGCCGCGCTACGGCGAGAAGTGGGGCCGCCACTGGCTCGACCTCGTGCGCTTCGCCGAGAGCAACAGCTACGAGCGCGACGGCGACAAGCCGCACGCGTGGCGCTTCCGCGACTACGTCATCCGCGCCTTCAACGCCGACAAACCTTACGACCGCTTCCTCCGCGAGCAGCTCGCCGGCGATGAACTCGCCACGCCCGACGCCGACGCCATCATCGCCACCGGTTTCTATCGGCTCGGCATTTGGGACGACGAGCCCGCCGACCGCGAGCTCGCGCGCTACGACAGCCTCGACGACATCGTGGCGACGACCAGCCAGGTTTTCCTCGGTCTCACGGTGGATTGCGCCCGCTGCCACAACCACAAGATCGATCCCATCCCGCAGCAGGATTACTACCGCCTGCTCTCGTTCTTCCAGAACGTGAACCACTATCGCAACGGCGGGCCGACGGATGAAATTCCACTCTTCACCACGCCGGAAGAGAAGGCCGCGCACGCCGCCCAAGTGCGCGAAATCGAGCGTCGTCGCGATGAAGTGCAGGCCAGCATCACCGCGCTGGAGAAACTGTTCCGTGAGCGGCTCGCCAAGAACGAGGCGGCCCCGCTCTCGGACGCCGCCGTGCCACGCGACCTCGACGACCTGCAATTCCGCTACTACCGCGACACGTGGGACAAGCTCCCCGACTTCACGCTCATCAAGGCCGAAACTGTCGGCAAGCTGGCGAGCGGGCTCTTCGACATCGGTCTGCGCACCCGCAACGACGCGTTCGGTTTCGTGTTCGAAGGCGCGATCATCGTGCCCAAGGATGGCGATTACACCTTCCACCTCGACAGCGATGACGGCTCGCGCCTGAGCGTGGACGGCAAGCAAGTGCTCCTTTACGACGGCATCCACGGCGAAGGCAGCGAACAGTCCGCCACCGTGCGCTTGAGTCAAGGCCGCCGCCCCATCAAGCTCGAATACTTCCAGCGGCAAAACGGGCTTGGCCTCACGGTTGGCTGGTCGGGACCCGGCTTCACGCGCCGCGCACTGTCGGCTTCCAGCGAACCCTCGCGCACGCCGAAGAACCGCTCGCCGAAATCAGATTTCACCCAACTCATCCGCACCGAAGGCCCACGCGTGCTGGGGGCGGAGCAGGCCAAGAATTACCAAGCGCTGAAGAAAGAACTCGAACAGCTCAAGCCCGAGAAAGTCGCCGGCGAGAAGGCGCTCGCCGTGTCCGAGCGCGGCGCTGTCCCGCCGCCCACGCACCTGCTGGCGCGCGGGAATCCTGCGCTGGCCGGCGACGTTGTTGAACCGGGCTTCATCGAAGTGCTGGGCACGCCCGCTCCGATCCTCCCGAAGCCAGCCCCCGACGCGCGCACCAGCGGTCGTCGCACCGTCCTCGCGAACTGGATTGCCTCGCCCGACAACCAGCTCACCGCGCGCGTGATGGTGAATCGAATCTGGCAGCACCACTTCGGCCGCGGCCTCGTGCGCTCGACCAGCAACTTCGGCACGCAGGGCGACCGGCCTACGCATCCCGAACTGCTCGACTGGCTCGCCAGCGAGTTCGTCGCGCGCGGCTGGAGCATGAAAGCGATGCACCGGCTCATCATGACGTCGCAGACGTATCGCATGGCATCGCGCGGAAACGCGGCCGCGCTGAGCGTCGACCCGACGAACGATTTGCTCTGGCGCGTCGACCCGCGCCGGCTCACGGCCGAGGAGATTCGCGACTCGATTCTCGCGATCAACGGCACGTTGAATTTGAAAATGTTCGGCCCGAGCATCTTTGTGGACATCCCGCGCGAAGTCATGGCCGGGCAATCGCAGCCCGGTAAAGGCTGGGGAAAATCGCCACCGGAGGAGCAATCGCGCCGCAGCGTTTACATCAAGGTGAAGCGCTCGCTGCGCCCGCCGATCCTCGAGAGCTTCGATGTCGCCGAGACCGACCGCTCCGCGCCGGTGCGTTTCGCGACCGTGCAGCCGACACAGGCGCTCGGAATGATTAACGGTGGCTTCCTCAATGAGCAGGCGGAAGTGTTCGCCGCGCGCCTGCGCAAGGAAGCGGGCGATGACGTGACGAAACAGGTGCGACTCGGCCTCCAACTCGTCACCACGCGCACGCCGACCAATGCCGAAGTGCAACGCAGCCTCGCCCTCATCGCGGCCTTGCGCGCGCAGGAAAACGCCTCGCCCGAAGTGGCGCTGAAATATTTTTGTCTGATGGCGCTGAACTTGAACGAGCTGGTGTATGTGGATTGAGGCGAAATCCAAACCGGATTGCCCCAAACTACCTTGGCGACAACTTCCGCGCTTCCTCCTGACTTTCCTGTGCAGCACGCTCCTCGGAACAGGCTTGGCTGACGAAGCCGGACCGACCCAGTTGATCGGCTACAACGAGCACCGCACCAACCTGCCCGGTGGTCGCCATGCCAATTTCAGCACCACCCGTGCGATGCTGGTGCGCGCGGACGGCTCCCGGCGGCGGGCCGTGGCGAGCGAGCTCGTAAACGAGGCCGGCGTGTGGACGCAGTTCGCCGGCTGGTCGCCCGACGGCAAGCAGGCTGTCGTGCTGCGCGCTTGGGAAAGTGTCGAGAACGCCCAGTGGGAAGAGCAGCACAAGTCGTTTCGCTTCACGCCGGAAGGCTGGCTCATTGATTCGTTTCTTCTCGATGTGGCGACGGGCAAGGCCGAGAACGTCACCGCCGTCGAGCGGGTCAGCTTCTACAACACCGGCCTGTTCTTCTGGCCCAACGACCCGGCCAAGCTCGGCTTCACGGCGCTGATTGGCGGGGCTTCCAAACCATTTCGCATGGACCGCGATGGGCGCAACAAGACCGACCTCACGAAGAATTCGCGCGGCTTCGCGTATGGCTTCAGCAGTTCGCCGGACGGCTCGCGGATTTCCTATCACGAGAACTACCAGGTCTATCTCGCCAACGCCGACGGCTCCGGCCGTCAGCACGTGAAGACCGGCCACCCGTTTGTCTTCGTGCCCGCCTGGTCGCCCGACGGCAAGTGGCTGCTGTTCGTTTCCGGCGAACACTACAACTGCCATCCGCACATCGTGCGCGCCGATGGCACCGGGCTGAGGAAACTCGCCGACCGCGCCGGCTACCGCGGCGTCACAGAGTTTCTGGATGTCCCCGACTACCACGGCGGCAGCAGCGACGTGCCGGTGTGGTCCACCGACGGCCAGTCCGTCTTCTACACCGCCAAGGTCGGCAACAACATCGAACTCTTCCGCATCCCCCTCGACGGCCAATCCGAGCGCCTCACCACCTCCGCCGACGGCACCTCGCACTATCACCCCAAGCCCTCGCCCGATGGCGAATCGATCGTCTATGGCTCGAAACGGAACGGCGTGCGGAACCTGTATGTGATGCGTTTGTCCGACCGCAAAGAACACGCGTTGACCAACGTCCCTGCCGGCCACGCCGCGATGCACGCCTACTGGCAGCCGCTTCCTCCCAAGCAATAAACCATCACCCCAATGAAGAGACCGCTCGCAATCAAGACTGCACGATCGACGATGCGTTCCTGGTTCATCGTTTGCCTGTTCACCCTCCACTTCACATGGCCGCTGGCATTCGCGGAGACCGTTCCGCTTCGCGCGACAGTGGTGGAGAAGGACGGCGTGGTCGCGGTCGAATATCGCTCCGGCGATACGCTCGTCGGACGTTCCACCGAGGCGGCTCCGGCGGGCGTGGAGTTGAAGCTGCCCGGGGCGGAGTGGGCGGCGGTGCGGTTCAAGACCAAGACTGAGCAGGCGGGTGTCCTCGAACTCGGGCCGGAAAAGGTCGGCGCGCTGATCTTGCGCTGGCGCATTGCCCAAAAGACGCCGTCGCTGGTGGAGCGCACGCTCGAAGTAACGGCTGCGTCCGCGCAACGCTTCACGGTGAGCTTCCCGCTCGACCTAGCGCTCGACGGCGAGTTCGCCTCGTTCTCCGGGCCGGTCAAGGCGCGCACTCTGTTCGGCACCGAGCGCTCACGCCCGAAGCGAGAGACGTTTCCCGTCGCGCTGGTGCACTCGGCAGGCCGGGTTTTCGGGCTCATCGCCGAATCACCAGGGCTGTGGGAAAACCGCTGCGATGTGCTCGTGGCTCCCGGTCTGGCCGGACGCATCGCCATCCTGACCGGCGATGCCAGCGAGCCTTATCCCATCACCATCCGCAAGGGGAGTGAGGACGCGCGGGACGATTACCAATATCAAATGGACGGCTGGCAGTCGTTGGCGGCGGGCGAAACCCGGCGGTTCACCACGTGGGTCTTCGCCAGCCCGGCACGCAACCATTACGATGCGCAGCTCGCTACGCATCTGGCGCTGGCCAATGGCAAGGGCTGGAACAACTCGGCGGTGGAAGCCATTCTCCGTAACACTTCCTTCTACCTCCTTCGCCGCAACCTGATGCTCGATGAAAAGAATCAGCCACGCGACGGCCGATACCTCTTCATCTCCGGCATCAGCTACGGCTGGAAGCAATGGGTCACGGACGGCTTCTACGCCGCGATGGGCCTCGACGACCCGGAGAAAACCATCGAGTCGAACCGCGCGATTTTCGCCAATCGCATGGGCTACGAAGACAACTCGCAATACTATCTCATCTGGGCGGTGCTGATGAAACGCGCGGGCGGAGTCCCGAACCAGGCGCTCGTCAACGAGGCATACCAGTTCATCCGCAAGCACGAGACCAACGGCCTCTACTATCCGCCACCCTTGCCCGGCTCGCCCAATCCGCGCGGCTGGAAGACCTATCACGACGTGCTCCTTTACGACCACGATGACGCGCCGGTGAGCAATCAGGGTTTCCACTGCGGCGCGCTCATGGCGGCCAGGGAACTGGGCCTGAGGGTGACCGAAGACGACATCGCCCGCGCCGTCGCCGGGTATCGCAGCATGTTCAACGCGAAAGGCGGCTACTTCCCCACGAGCATCAAGCAACCGCAGTTTCTCGCCCAGGACACGCTCTACGGCGCGACGCTCAGCTACGCCGTGTTCGGCCGGAAGCTGCTCACCGACGAGCAGGTGCTCACCCACTACCGCACCTCGGAGAAGGTGAAATCCCCCTACGGCCTGCGGGTGATTTCCCAGGCCGATGGCTCGCTGCGACCGGGCGACAGCGGTCAGTATTGCTACGGCGGCTCCTGGTTTCTCAACGACGCCGCGAATTACCTGCTCGCCGGTGTCCACGGCCTGCCCGCCACCGAGGTGGACGCCCGCCTGATCGAGCGCATCAAACTGGAAATCCGCCACAACCCCGCCTTCAACGAAGACATTGACACCGTCACCGGCAAACCCCACGGAAACATCCTCTACTCGTGGAACTCCGGCTACCGCTGGCTGCGCGAAACCCTCCGCAAACGCCTAAACCAAACCGGCCCCGACCCCGTGGGCGCGGCCATTGACGCGCATCTGGGTGTTGTGCGAGAGAACGGTGCGCTGCGGCTTGACCCGGGGCGCGCAGCCGGAGGGTTCCGTTGATTTTCTATTACACGGCCCATAGTCTTGGCTGCGTCCAACATCGCCAACATGAAACGAACAGAACGCGCGGAGACAGTTCCCAGAACTCTGTCCGCAACCTCCTCAAACTTCTGCTGCCGCACGCGTCGTGAGTTCCTCTGGGAAGCCGGCGCGGGCTTCACCGGTCTCGCCATGACCGGCCTGCTCACCGCCGACAAGTTCTTCGCGCCCCAGGCCACCGCCGCCACGCCCTTCGTCAACCCGCTCGCGCCCAAGCAGCCGCACTTCAAGGGCAAGGCCAAGAGCGTCATCTTCCTCTTCATGTATGGCGGCCCGAGTCAGGTGGACACCTTCGATTTCAAGCCCGAGCTCTACAAACTCGATGGCAAAACCATCCCTGTAAAAACCTTCGGGCGCGGCGGCAAGAAGAACGAAGGCCGCGTCGTCGGGCCCAAGTGGACCGGCAAAAACTACGGCCAATCCGGCAAATGGGTCAGCGACCTTTTCCCGAACCTCGCCGGTTGCGTGGATGACATCGCGTTCATCCATTCGATGATGGCGGACTCGCCCATCCACGGCTCCGCGATGCTCCAGATGAACACGGGCAAAGTCCTCTCCGGCAGCCCCTGCCTCGGCTCGTGGGTGAACTATGGTCTCGGCAGTGTGAACGAAAACCTGCCGGGCTTCGTGGTGATGCTCGACCCGACGGGCGGCCCCATCAGCGGCGCGAAGAATTGGTCCAGCGGCTACATGCCCGCCAGCTATCAGGCCACCATCATGCGCTCGGCGGGCGACCCGATTCTCGACCTTCAACGCCCCGCCACGATGAGCGAAAGTTCTCAGCGGCGCTTCCTCGACACGCTCAAAGAATTCAACTCCGAGCATCAGGCCCCGCGCGCCGACAACAGCAATCTCGCCGCGCGCATCGCCAGCTACGAGATGGCTTTCAAGATGCAGAGCAGCGCGCCGGACGCGGTGGACTTGAGCAAAGAGACCGAGGCGACGAAGGAACTTTACGGCATCAACGACAAGCGCACCGAGGACTTCGGCCGCCGCTGTCTGCTCGCGCGGCGGCTTGTCGAGCGCGGCGTGCGGTTCATCCAGCTCTACGCCGGCGGCGCGCACAACGACGACAACTGGGACGCTCACGGCGACCTCGTGAAGAACCACACCCATCACGCAGGCCGCACGGACAAGCCCATCGCCGGCCTGCTCAAAGACCTCAAACAACGTGGTCTGCTCGACAGCACGCTCATCATTTGGGGCGGCGAGTTTGGCCGGCAGCCCACCGCCGAATACGCCACCGGCACCGGGCGCGACCACAACGCCTACGGCTTCACGATGTGGATGGCCGGCGGCGGCATCAAAGGCGGCACGACCCTCGGCGAGACCGACGAACTCGGCGGCTCCGCTGTGACCGACCGTTTCCACGTGAAGAATCTGCACGCGACCGCGCTGCACCAGATGGGTCTCGACCCCGACAAGTTGAGTTACTTCTACGCCGGCTTGGATCAAAAGCTCGTCGGCGTGGAAGGCGCGGAGCTGATGACAAAGATTGCGAGTTGAGCTTCACGTTGGAGCACGGACACAGCGGCCCGGTTTCAGAACGCGCGTTTGACTTGCCCCGGCTAGCCTCCATACTCGGCGGACATTTAATCGTCCAGAGCGGCGGGCAGTTCCGGCGCGAGCACCAAACACATATGGCCAGAGTCAAACACATCGCACTCATCCAGTTCAAAGCCGTCACCACGCCGGAGCAGATTGACCAAATTTGCTCCAACCTGCTGGACCTCTCCGAGAGCATCCCGGGCGTCGAGGATTTCGTCGTCGGCCCGAACAACAGCCCCGAGGACCTCAGCGGCGGCCACACCCATGCCTTCGTGATGACGCTCACCGACACCGCCGCACGCGACGCCTATCTCACGCACCCAGAGCACTTGGCCTTCGTGGCGAGCGCCCAACCGCTCTTCGAGAAGGTCACCGTGGTCGATTTCGAGCTTTGACGAAGACGCCCAATGGACGACGACGCGCCTGCCGAACCGCTCAAAGCCGTCATTTTTCTCATTGAGGATGAGGCTGTGGTGCGGCGCACCATCGTCCTATTCTTCACGCGCGCAGGCTACGAAGTCTTAGAAGCCGGTAGTGCAGCCGAGGCACTCATCCAGTGGGATACCCACCACGCCCGAATCACCGCCGTGGTCTCCGACAACATGCTCGGCGTCGGACCCACCGGCCTCTCGCTGCTGCGGCAATTTCTAGTCGCCCGCCCCACGCTTCCCGCCGTGCTCATCAGTGGCGTGCTCACCTTCGAAGTGATGCACAACATCGAGACCACCAGCACCATCCGTTGCTTGCAAAAGCCCTTCGAGTTTCGCGACTTGGTGGAGCTTGTGGCCCGCCGAACGCGGGAGTTGGCTCCGACTTGAAGCTCCGCCAGCATGATTGAAAAGTGGCCGGTCCTCAATTCCAAGAAGCTCGCGGACTTCCGCATCTTCACCGTGCGCTCGGACGTGAAACGCTCGCCGCGCACGGGCGCAGACCACGAATTCTTCGTCCTCGATACACGGAATTGGGTCAACGTCATCGCTGTCACCCCGGACGACAAGCTGGTGATGGTGGAGCAATACCGGCACGGCTCCGGCACCATCGAGTTGGAGATTCCTGGTGGCGTGATGGACGCGGGAGACTCTTCGCCGGTGCTGGGTGGCCAACGCGAGTTGCGTGAGGAAACGGGCTTCACAGGTGAATCGGCGGAACTCCTCGGCCAGATTTTTCCGAACCCCGCCATCATGTCGAACACCTGCCACACGTTGCTGGTGCGCAACTGCCGACTCACGCACCCCGTGGAGTTCGACAGCGGCGAGGACATCCGCACGCACCTCGTGCCGGTGGCGGAGCTGCCGGGGTTGGTCGCATCGGGGAAGATTCAGCACGCGTTGGTGGTCGTGGCACTCTACCGCTTCGACCTGTGGCGGCGAGGGAAACAACCAATTTCCAACCTCCATTTACCACTGAATTCTCAATGACGAACGTCCCCCGCCGCAGTGGCGAGCCAGCTCGCCGATTGGGCCTTGGAGATTCATAGGTCGTTGGACATACCCGCCAGCCAAAGCATTTAGCGTGGCATCCGCGCGCCCCTCTGCCACGCTGCCTCTATGATTCTGACGCCGGCGGAATTGGACAGCCTCGTCAACGCGCTCCATCCCTCGCCCCACCAGCTCCTCGGGATGCACCCGCTCGGTGATGGCTCGGGCCTTGTGGTGCGGGCGTTGCTCCAGAACGCCGCGCGCGTCGAGGTGGTGCCGGTGCATGAGCCGCAGAAGCCCAGTTTCGTGCTGGAGATGCTGGATGCGCGCGGGCTGTTCGAAGGCACCACGACCGCCGCGCTGCGCACGTTCGCCTACGACCTCGTCATCACGGATTACCAAGGCAACACCCGCCGCACGCGCGACGCGTATTCCTTCTGGCCGTCGCTGGGCGAGACGGACCTCTACCTCTTCGGCCAGGGCAACGAGCGCCGCATTTACGACAAGCTCGGTGCGCAACTCCGCGAGGTGGACGGCGTGCCAGGCGTGAGCTTCGCGGTCTGGGCACCCGAGGCGCAGCGCATCAGCGTCGTCGGCCTGTTCAACAACTGGGATGGCCGCTACCACCCGATGCGCAAGCTCGGCGCGTCCGGCGTGTGGGAACTCTTCGTGCCGGGCCTGGGCGAAGGCACGCTTTACAAGTTCGAGGTCCGCAACGCCCTCGGCGAAATCGTCCTCAAGACCGACCCTTACGGCTTCTTCTTCGAGGCCGCGCCGCAGAACGCCTCCATCGTCTGGAACAACCGCAAGTTCGCCTGGACCGACGCCGCGTGGCTGGAGCAACGCCGCACGCGCCAGCCGCTCCGCGAGCCGTTGAGCATCTACGAAGTCCACCTCGGCTCGTGGATGAAGAAGAACATCGCCGAGTCCTACAGTTACCGCGAGGTCGCGCCGCTGCTCGTGGAATACGTCCAGCGCCTCGGCTTCACGCACATCGAGTTCCTGCCCGTCTCCGAGCACGCCTACTACCCGAGCTGGGGCTATCAGGTCACGGGCTTCTACTCGCCGACGTGCCGCTACGGGACGCCAGATGATTTCCAGTTCCTCGTCAACGCGCTGCACGAGGCGGGCATCGGCGTGCTCGTGGACTGGGTGCCGGCGCACTTCCCGCGCGACGACTGGGCGCTGGCGCGCTTCGACGGCACGGCGCTTTACGAGCACGAAGACCCGCGTCAGGGAGCGCATCAGGACTGGGGCACGCTCATCTTCAACTTCGGCCGCCACGAGGTCCGCAACTTCCTGACCGCGAACGCCCTCTTCTGGTGCGAGCGCTTCCACATCGACGGCCTGCGCGTGGACGCCGTCGCCTCGATGCTTTACCTCGACTACTCGCGCAAGGCCGACGAGTGGGTCCCGAACAAATACGGCGGCCGCGAAAACCTCGAGGCCATCGAGTTCCTGCGCGAGTTCAACCACCTCGTCCACACCGAGTGCCCGGGCGTGCTGACCATCGCCGAGGAGAGCACCAGTTGGCCGCTGGTCACGCGCCCGCCCTACCTCGGCGGGCTGGGCTTCACCTTCAAGTGGAACATGGGCTGGATGCACGACA
>CALQJI020000044.1 GCA_943330855.2 Klebsiella pneumoniae | reverse complement strand
TTGCTGGAGTTATACGCCTCCTGGCGGGGCTTTTCGCGGTCGGGAGGCTTGCGGCGACCCGCGTAGAATCGGCCTGCGGACCGGCGTTATACGCGCGGCACGCGTCGTTCTCGTCGCTATTTTCAGCGCATGTCATGGACACCGTTGATGAAACAAGTTGGAGTTCCCGGCGGAATACTGGCCGAGGTAATTTCCCCACCAATCGTCCTCGGGTGGCAGCGTGGCATCCTGTCTTCGGCAGGCCGGGAAGGTGTCGCTGTAATCATCGGTGTAGAGTTGTAGGAAAAGGCCGACCTGCTTCAGGTTGTTTAGGCAGCGCATCGCATGCGCTTTACTTTTGGCCTTGGACAACGCGGGCAGGAGCATCCCGGCGAGAATTGCGATGATCGCGATGACGACGAGGAGTTCGATGAGGGTGAACGCGGCACCGGTGCGCCGAGTGGAGGGCGGGCAAGATGAGTTCATGGCTGGTTTGGGCTGGCCGAGATTACTAGCAGATCGCACGGCGCTGGCAAGGGGGAGCAGGAATCAGCAATCAGCGGTCAGCGGGGGAGCGCAGGGGCGTATATCCGGAACACCTCGGTGACCAACGGAGCGGCGGCGGACGTGGGCGGCCGCGCTCCGGGCTACGCGGTGAAGCAGGCGCGGGCGGCGGCGAGGTCGCGGTGGATTTGGGACTGGAGGGCGGGGAGGTCGGGGAACTTCTGCTCGTCGCGGAGCTTGGCGGCGAAGGTGAGTTCGAGTTCGTCGCCGTAGATTTCCTCCGCGAAGTCGAGGAGGTGGACTTCGCACTGTAAGCGCGGCGTGGGGCTGGCGAGGGTGGGGCGGAGGCCGAGGTTCAATGCGCCGAGATGCTCACGTCCGCGCAGGCGGGCGTGGACGGCATAGACGCCGTTGGGCGGGAGGACGAGGCCGGTCACGTCGAGGTTGGCGGTGGGGAAACCGAGCGTGCGCCCAAGCTGGTCGCCGCGAATCACGGTGCCGGCGATGGAATACTTGCGGCCCAGCATCTGGCTCGCGGCGGCGAGGTTCCCGGTGCGCACGGTTTCGCGGATGCGGGTGCTGCTGATGGGGTCGCCATCAAGCGCGACGGCGGCGAGGCCGTGGACGGTGAAGTTGAGTTCCATGCCGAGTTGCTGGAGGAGCGGGACGTTGCCGCTGCGCTTGTGGCCGAAGCTAAAATCCGCGCCGACGCAGATGCTGTGCAGTTGGCCGAAGTCGCGCGTGAGGTTGCGAATGAATTGCTCACCGGTCTGCTGGCTGAACGCGCGGTCGAAGTGGATAAGCAGGGTGTTCGCAATGCCGAGGGATTCTATGGCGCGGAGTTTCTGCGGCAGCGAGTAGAGCATCGGCGGCACGCGGTCGGGCGCGACGACGGTGCTCGGGTGGCGGTCGAAGGTGAGGACGACGGGCACGCCCTCGTGCTGCCGGGCGTCCGCGAGGGTCTGCCGGATGACTTGCTGGTGGCCGAGGTGGACGCCGTCGAAGACGCCGATGGCCACGCAGACTTTGCGCGGGCCGGCATGGAGTTCGGCGGCGGTGGTGAGGATGGTCATGGCTTGGCGGCGGCAGGGCGGCAGGAGAGCCGGCCCAAGAACCAGATGCCCAGTGCGTCGGCGGCGAGGTCGAGGAGGTCGAAGGTGCGGCCGGGGATGAAGAGTTGGGAGGTCTCTTCTGCGGCGGCGAGCGTGAGCACGACGAGGCTGCCGAGGAGCACGGGCTTTCCGCCCAGCGTCACGGTGCGGCAGCGCAAGGCGTGGTTCAGCACGAACGCAAAGCCGCCGAGGATGAGGAAGTGGCCGAGTTTGTCGCCGCCGGGCAGCACTTGAATCCAACTGAAGATGGACTGCGTGTCGCGGTGGTCAGCGAACCAGATGACGAGGGCGACGGCCGCAAAGTAAGCGGCAGCGAGGCCGATGGGTTTGAGGCGGTCGCGGTTCACCGAGCCAGTTGCAGGAAGGGAATGACGCGCTTCTCCAGCTCGCCAATCGGCAGCGCGAGCGTGGCGTCGAGGGTGAGGGCGTTGGCCACGTCCCACTTGCCGGAGGTGACGCGGCGGAGGGTGGCGAGGTGCGCGCCGCAGCCGAGCTTGATGCCGAGGTCGTGGGCGAGCGAGCGGACGTAGGTGCCTTTGGTGCAGGCGACGCGGAACTTCGCCAGCGGCTCGGCGTAGGCGGTGAAGCGGTAGTTGAAGATGTGCACGAGGCGCGGCTCGCGGACGACTTCGATGCCTTTGCGCGCGAGCTTGTAGAGCGGGACGCCACCCTGCTTTTTCGCGGAGACCATCGGCGGGATTTGCTGAAGGTCGCCGACAAAAGACGCGGCGGCTTCGTTCAACTGGTCGAGCGTGAGCGGTGGGACGGGGAGGGTGGCGGTGACTTTGCCGTCCACGTCGTAGCTGTCGGTGGCCTCGCCGAATTTGATGTCGCCCTCATAGACCTTGTCGTCGGACATGAGCTTCTCGGAGAGCTTGGTGCCGCGCCCGAGCACGATGATGAGCAGGCCGGTGGCGTTGGGGTCGAGCGTGCCGCAGTGGCCGACTTTCTTGATGCCGAACCGGCGGCGGATGTCGTCCACCACGTCGTGCGAGGTGCAGCCCACGGGCTTGTCCACGAGCAGGGCACCGTCGAGGGAATCGAATTGAAGCATGGGAAGTGTCTGACGAAATGGCCTGCGCTTATTTGGCGGCGGCCAGGGCTTTCTTGATGGCGGCGATGACTTTGCGCTGAACGGAGAGCGGCTTGCCGGGGATGCGCGCGCCCGCTGCTGCCGGGTGGCCGCCGCCGCCGAACTTGCCGGCGATGGTGTTCACGTTCACGCGTTCGCTCTTGGAGCGGAGGCTGATGCGGGTCAGCTCCGGCTCCACTTCCTCGAAGACGCAGGCGACGACGACTGGCTCGATGTCGCGGATGTGGTCAATGAGGCCCTCGCTGTCATTTGTGTCCGCGCCGGTGCGGGTGTAGTCGCGCTTGCGGAGCCAGAACCACGCGACCTGGTCGTCCTGCGTGGTGCGGAAGTTATTGAAGACGTGGCGCAGGAGCTTGGCGCGCGACATCGGGTAGCTCTGATAGACCTCGTTGCAGACGCGCGCGAGGTTCGCGCCTTGGCGCACGAGGTCGGCGGCGACGTGGTAGGTGCCTGGCGTGGTGTTCGGGTAGCTGAAGCTGCCGGTGTCGGTGGAGACAGCGGTGAAGAGGCAGTCTGCGATGGCGGGCGTGACGGGCCAACCGGCGTGCTTGAGGAGTTCGTAAATCAATTCGCCGGTGGCGGGCACGCGGGCGGAGACCCAGTTGAGCTTGGCGTAACGGGTGTTGCTCTCGTGGTGGTCAATGTTGATGAAGTCGCGCGGTTCGCCGATGGCTTTGCCGACGGTGCCGAGGCGCTCGAAGCTGGCGCAGTCGGTGGCGATGACGAGGTCGAACTTCTGGCCGGACTCAGGCTTCTTCACGAAGCCAGCGGGGACCATGAAGCGGAGTTTTGCCGGGACGGCGTCCTGGTTCCAGACGATGACTTGCTTGCCGGAGTTTTGCAGCGCGAGGGCGAGTCCGACTTGGGAGCCGATGCAGTCACCGTCGGGGCGGACGTGGCCGACGACGCAGATGGTCTTCGCGCGCCGGATGGCGGTGAGGATTTCGTCGAGGATGTGGGTGTGGCCGGTCACGGGGGCGGAGGTCAGAAGGTAGGAGTCAGCAGGGCGAAAGGAAACGGTGCTTGCTGAGGTGGGTTCATTGCTTCGGCGGATCCTGTTTCTCCAACTCGTCGAGGATGGAAAGGATGCGGTTGCCGCGCTCGACGCTTTCATCGAGGTGGAACTGAATCTTCGGGGTGAAGCGCAGGATGATGGAGCGGCCTAGCTCGAATTGGATTTGGCCGCGGTTGCCGTTGAGCTGGTTCATCGCACGCTTCTTGGCCTCGGCCTTGCCCACGACGCCGATGTAAACGTCCGCTTCCTTCAAGTCAGGCGTGACGGTCACATCGGAGACGGTGATGAGGCCGTTGTCACCGCCGGGCGGGAAGTCACGGCGGATGATTTCGCCGAGAGTGCGTTTGAGCATCTCCCGGACGCGTTCGAGTCGGACTGTCATGGGGAACTAACTTTTAGCCACAGATGAACACAGATAGAAACGCGGCTGGCGCTCGCTGCCGACACGGTTTGCATCCGTGTTCATCGGTGTGCCATCGGTGGCGGAAATCACAGCGCCTGCTTGAGCTTCTCGACGGAGTAGCACTCGATGGCGTCACCGAGTTGGAACTCGTTGAAGCCGTCGATGCGGATACCGCACTCGAGGCCGGAGCGGACTTCGTTGACCTCGTCCTGGAAGCGGCGCAGCGAGAGGGTGACGCCTTCGTAGAGGAGGTTCTTCTTCCGCATGACGCGGACCTTGCCCTTGACGATGCGACCGAGGGTGACGGAACAGCCGGCGACGGCACCGCCCTTGGACAGTTCGAAGATTTGCCGGACCTCGGCGCTGCCGACGACGACATCCTTGAGGGTAGGCGGGAGCAGGCCAGCCATGGCTTCCTTCACCTCATCAATGAGTTCGTAGATGATGGCGTAGAGCTTGATCTGGACGGCGAACTGTTTGGCCTTCTCGTTGGTGCCGGAGTCGATGCGCGTGTGGAAACCGAGGATGACGCACTTGGAAGCGCCGGCGAGGTCCACGTCGGACTCGGTGACGGTGCCGACGGCGTAGTGGACGATGTCGAGCGCGACCTTGTTGGTCTCGATCTTCCTGAGCGCCTCGACGATGGCCTCGACGGAACCTTGGGTGTCCGCCTTGACGACGACCTTGAGGGTGAGTTGCTGGTTCTCGGCAATCTTGGCGAAGAGGTTCTCCAAGGTGACGCGCGGGCGGCGGTCTTCGGCATCGGCGGCCTTTTCAGCCAAGGCACGTTCCTCGGCAATGTCGCGGGCGGCGCGTTCGTTATCGACGACGACGAATTCGAGGCCGGCCTCGGGCACGCCGTTGAGGCCGAGCACGCGCACGGCGACGGACGGGGTGGCGACCTTGAGGCGTTCGCCTTCTTCGTTGATGAGGGCTCGGACGCGGCCGTAGTGGCGGCCGCACAGAATGACGTCGCCAACCTTGAGCGTGCCTTTGCGGACGAGGACGGTGGCGGTGGGGCCGCCGGCTTGGAGGCCGGACTCGATGACGTTGCCCTTGGCCATGCGGTCGGGGTTGGCCTTGAGTTCCTGCAGGTCGGTCTGGAAGACGATCATCTCCAGCAGCTTGTCGATGCCTTGCTTAGTGATCGCGGAGCAGTCCACGTAGAGCGTTGTGCCGCCCCATTCGTCGGACATGAGGCCCTTTTCCTGAAGTTGCTGACGGACCCTGAGCGGGTTCGCGTTGGGATGGTCGCACTTGTTGACGGCGACGAGGATGGGCACTTTCGCGGCGAGGGCGTGCGCGAGGGCTTCGAGGGTCTGTGGCATGACGCCGTCGTTGGCCGCGACGACGAGGACGACGAGGTCGGTGACGTTCGCGCCGCGGGCGCGCATGGCGGAGAAGGCGGCGTGGCCGGGGGTGTCGAGGAAGGTGATTTGCGCCTGCTCACCCTTCTTCTCCGGGTGCGGGACGGTGATGGTGTAAGCGCCAATGTGCTGGGTGATGCCGCCAGATTCGCCAGCGGCGACGTTGGCCTTGCGGATGACGTCGAGGAGCGAGGTTTTGCCGTGGTCCACGTGGCCCATGATGGTGACGACGGGGGGCCGGGGCTTCAGGTCCTCGGGCTTGTCATCAACGATGT
Organism: Klebsiella pneumoniae; assembly: GCA_943330855.2. Classification (GTDB taxonomy): domain Bacteria; phylum Verrucomicrobiota; class Verrucomicrobiia; order Limisphaerales; family SXTU01; genus SXTU01. The sequence goes on along the minus strand of CALQJI020000044.1, from coordinate 35,375 downwards.
CGGCTTCCTTTTTCTTGGGAACGGCGTGGACGGTGCCTTCGCCCTTGGCACGCTTCTCGACCTCGAACTTGAAGCCGTGCTTGGCGCAGAGCTTGATGGCGACGGGTTCGTCAACGGCTTGATTGACGTTGGCGAAGATGCCCATCTGCATCAGGTCGGCGATGAGTTGGAAAGGCTTGCGCTTCATCTGCTCCGCGAGGTCGCGGACGACGATGGGCGGCTTCATCATGATGACCTGTGCGCTGGCTGGAAGGGCGGAGCGCGGGTCAACGGGCCTGGGCGGGGGCGGGGGGGTGGCGGGGCCGCGCTGCTGTTGGCCGTAGCCGGGGCGGCCACCTTGGAAACTGCCGCGGTTGTCGCCGGGGCGGTTGCCTTGGAAGCCACGATTGTCGCCGGGCCGGGCACTATGGGGCGGGCCACCGGGGCGGACACCTTGCGGCGGGCCGGCGGGGGCACCGCGCGCAGGCTCGGGGCGGCGTTGGTTGAATTTGGAAAGGTCCACACGGCCAACCAACTGGCCGGTAGTCGGTTTGGGCGGCTCAACAGGCGGCGGCGGAACGATCGGCGACGCAGGCGCAGCCACCGGAACAGGCACTGGCGCAGGTGCGGTTGGCGGTGCGGGCGGTGCCGGTGTGGCCACCGGAGCCGGCTGGGCTTCCGGTAACGGTGCGGCGTAAGCAACTGAAACTGGGGTTGGCTCTGCCGGCGCGGGCGCGGGCGCGGGCGCGGGCGCAGTAATTTCAACGACGGGCTGCGCAGCCTCGGGTTCGGGCGACGGCGGTTCCGGTTCTGGGGCGGTGATGAGGACGACGGGGGCCGGGGCCTCGATGACCGGCGCGGGCTCGGCGGGCTTCAGTGGGCCGAGCTTTTCCTCGAGGAACTCGGCGGTAATCTTGTCGAGGGAGCTGGACGGGACCTTGGCTTCCTTGATGCCCAGCTCTTTGGCGATGGCGAGCACCTGCTTGCTCTCGATGCCGAGCCTCTTGGCGATATCGTAAATGCGAACGGGCATAAAAACTTGCGCGCCCGTGAGGTGAACCTCGCGGGCGCGCTCAAAAAATCAAACTACGCAAGGGCACCGGCCAGTGAACCCAACTTGGCCGCTTCCTTGATGGCGGCCAAGACCTCGCCGGCGTGTTCGCCAATCGAGGGAATTTCTTTCAAATCGGCTTCCTCCGCCTGCGTCACGACGTCTTCGAGCGCGTGGAATCCGGTGTTCACCAGTGCTTCGGCCATCTCGCGGCTCACGCCGGGCACGGAGGCAAATGCGTCAATCGCGTGCTGAATCTTGTTCTCGATACCGAGGCTGGCGACGGCCTCAGCGTCAATGTTTACCGCCCAGCCAGTGAGGCGGGAGGCGAGGCGGGCGTTCTGACCGCGCTTGCCGATGGCGAGGGAAAGCTGGCTCTCATCCACGAGGATTTTCAGCGCGTGATTGGCCTCATCCACCGTGACGGATTTCAGGACGGCGGGCGCGAGCGCGTTGGTAATGTAGATCTTGATGCTCGGGTCCCACTTGATGATGTCCATCTTCTCGTTGTTGAGCTCGCGGACGATGTTCTTCACGCGCTGCCCACGGAGCCCGACACACGCGCCCACCGGGTCCACCTTCGGATCGCGACTGAAAACGGCGAGCTTGGTGCGGAAACCGGGTTCACGGGCGCAGCCCTTGACCTCGACTGTGCCGTTCGAAATCTCGGAAACCTCCAGTTTGAAGAGCTTCAGGACGAACTCTGGCGCGGCGCGGCTGAGGATGATTTCCGGGCCGTGCGGGCCGTTTTCGACGGCTTTGACGAAGCAGCGGATGCGCTCGCCGATCTGATACTCCTCGGTCGGGACGCGCTCGCGGTTCGGTAGCAAAGCCTCGTAGCGGCCCAAGTCCATGATGACGTCCGAGCGTTCGAAGCGCCGCACCGTGCCGCTGACGAGGTCACCCACGCGGTCCTTAAATTCCTCGAAGATGATCGCCTTTTCCGCGCGGCGGACCTGGCTGAGAAGCGCCTGCTTAGCGTATTGAGCTGCGATACGCCCGAAGCCGGTGGGCGTGACTTCGACCTCCAGTTCCTCGCCGATCTGCGAGTCCGCCTTCTTTCTGCGCGCCTCGGTGAGGGAAATCTGGTCGTGCTTGGAGATGACTTTGTCCGTGACGATGAGCTTGGCGAAGGCTCTGATGTCTCCGGTCTTGGGGTCAATGAGGCAGCGCAGCTCGCGGGCCGGGCCGACGGCTTTCTTCGCGGCGGAGACGAGCGCCTCCTGCACGGCGCCGACGAGGACATCTTTGCTGATGCCCTTTTCGCGTTCCCAATAATCCAATATGGCTAGAAAATCAGCGTTCATAATTCGAGCCGTGCCTGTGCCCATTCAGGGGCAAAAAAAAGCCGGAAAAAATTCCGACTTCACACGCTGGCGAACCAGCTACTTCGTTGACCGCGCGGCAACTTAACCGCGACCCAACCTATGAGGGGCTAAAATGACCGTCAAGCCTCATTTCCGGCGTGTGGATGCGGTGAGGGCTTCTTGGACACCCTCTGCTCACTTCGGCACGTCGGCCAAGGTTTCCCAGCGCTCGCCGAAGAAGCCCGCCGTGGCGATGCCGCCGGGAAAACGCGATCCGACCGGCAGGCTCAGGTCAATCACCGCGAAATCCGGCAGCTTGGGCACCTGGCGCGCGTTGTTCAGGTAGTCGTATTCGCGGAAGGTGAAGCCGCTGTTGATGACGATGTATTTCTTCGGGTTGAGCGGGTTGGGGTAAATCAGAACGGGCACGTGCCCGGCGGCGGAGAAGGACCGGCCACCGATGCGCACGCTTTCCTTGTCCCAGCGCAACGGAAGACTTGCGAGCACGCGGGCCAGGAGCTTGTTACTCTCCGCGTCACCCCACAGCACGAGATTGTGCGCGGCGATGTCCGCGTCCGTGATGGCGCTGTCGTCCTTCACGCGTGCGTCGCCGCGGAACTGCCGCCGCCAATGCTCGATGGCGTGCGCCATCTCGTTCGTGGCCCACTTGCCGACGCGCTCGTTGAGCGGTTGACCAGTGGGACGGACCATGAGGAAGCTATCGAGGAACGCGTCGTCAATCGGGCCTTGCAGGCCGTGGACCTTACGCGGGCCCAGGTCAGCCTTGACCGCTTTTTTAACCACCCCGTCCTGCGCGGACACCGTCATGTTCCAGCGCTTGCCTTCCCTCCAGAAACTCACCTTCCACGAGCGGTCCGTCTCCGCCAGCGGCGCGTCGAACTTCGTGCCGTCGAGGACAACCTTGGTCTGTTTGTTCAGCGGGAATGGATAGCCGCCCGAGGGCATCGCCAGCGTCAGCGCGGAAACATTCTTGGTCGTCACCTTGATGGAGTCGTTCTCACCGTCAATGTCTGCGTCCACCCGGGCGCGTTCCCAATGCTGCTCCAGGCCGTCCACGGTGACCCAGTGCGATTGGTTGTAGCGCAACGTCCACGTCGTGAAGCGCACCTGCTCGGGCACGGGGTTCTTGCCCAGCGCGACGATGGCGTCCACGCGACGGTTGATTTCAACCAGTGAATCCTTGTGGTAACTGTGCCCCGTCTTGTCCGGCCCGATGATGTGCGTGAGCTGCATACCTTCGGCGGCGATGGCCTTGGCCATGATGTCGGCGGCCTGCTTCTGCGAATCCGCCTCGCCGCTGTAGGCCACGGTGGGGAGGTTGAAGAAGTTCGCCGCGTAGTCCGTGCAGTCATACATGTGCCAGAGCTTGCGCTCGAACCACGTGGGCTTGAGGTCCTCCTTCTGGAAAACTCTCAGGAAGTCCGGCGTCTCGCTGAAGCCAGCGCCGGGAGCCGCCGCCGCCCACATGCCGGGATAATGTGCCGCGAACTGCCACGCTGCCGCGCCACCCATCGAAAAGCCGCGCACCACCAACCGGCGGTCGTCCACCGGGTAATACTTTTTCGCGTGCGCCAGCGCCTCGAACAGGTCCACCTCGCCGGCGAGCTTGTTCGCGTTGCAGTAGCGGCCGTAGAGATGCAGCACGAGCGCGCCGGGCGGGACGAACTGGCCGGGGGACTTTTGCCGCCCGTCCACGAAGGACATCTCCGTGAGCTTCTCGCCGCGGCCATGCGCCCAGAAGTCCAAGCGCAGCGGCGCGCCGCCGGGCGCGAAGTTCGGCGGAACGACGAGGCCATAGGGTTGGATCGAGCCGTCAATCTTCGACTGATACGCGCGCACCACGAGGCCGGTCTGCGCGAGCCACGGGGCCTTGCCCTCGCGGAGCGACTGTGCGCGTTCGCCGCCGCGCTTGAGCAGGTCGCGCGCGGTGGCGACCTCGTTCGTCGTGTAGAACTCATCGTGCCGCAGCGCCCAGTCCACGGCCTTGTGGTAAATCTGCACGTCAGGCAGGAGGTCGAGCAGCGCGGCCTTGCCCTTCAGCGAATTGCGCAGCGCCTCGATGTCCTTCGCGAGCGCGTCGGCTCCGGCCTGAAGTTCCATGCGGGCAGCGGGGGCGATTTGAATTCCCTCCGGCGGCACCCGGCGGACGCCATCGAACTTGTTGTCAGCCGGGCCGTCGGCAAGGGCGGAAAATGTGAGCGCAAATAGCGCGGCTAGGCAGAGCGATTTTTTCATGCGGATGGACAGACGATTACAAATGCGCCGCCCACGCAAAGTCTTTTGCGGTGGAGCGCCCGGGCTTACAAGCCGGCTTTGCGCAGGCGCACCAAAGCGCCGCTACGGTGCGGCAGCAGGCGGTGGAGTCGTGCTGCACGGGCTGGTTCACGTTGGTTGTCGGATAACCCACTGCATCCGCACCACGGTGACAGCTCGGAAGCGTTAAGCCGGCTGGTAAGCCGGCGCTCCGCTCACGCCATCGCGCGGGCGATGGCATTCCACCACGCGTCGTGCAACTCGGTCACGGGTGTGGCGCACTCGCCGCCCGCTGTCTTCAAGGTGAGCACTTCGCCGCCCACGGTGCCGATGCGCGCGGCGGGGACGCCCATGAGCTTGGCGCGCTCAATGACCTTGGTCGCGTCGAGCGGCGGGCAGGTGATGACCACGCGGCTCTGCGTCTCGCCGAAGAGCAGTGCGTCGAGGCGCGGGTCTTTGAAGGTGGACAAATCCACCGTCGCACCGATGAGCCGGGGGGTTTCACGCGCGATCTGTTGGGTGATGCAGCTCTCCGCAACGCACACGGCCAAGCCGCCTTCGCTGCAATCATGCGCGCTCTTCACCGAGCCGGTGTAAATCAGGCCGAGCAAGGTCGAGTGCAGTGTCTGCGCCACGGCCAAGTCCACGCGCGGCGGGAGGCCGGTCTTCTTGCCGTGCAGCGTCTGAAGCAGCGCACTGCCGCCGAGGCCTTGGAGCGGGTCCGCCGTGTCCACGGGTGCGCCGAGCAGGATGATGGCGTCGCCGGCGTCCTTGAACCACGAGGTGGTGATGTGTTCCGGCTTCTCGATGAGGCCGACGACGGCGACGGTGGGCGTGGGGTCAATTGCACCGAGCGCCCCGCGCTGGTTATAGAGCGAGACATTGCCGCCGGTGACAGGCGCGTTGAAGGCGCGGCAGCCCTCTGCCAGACCGCGCACGGATTCCTTGAGCTGCCAGAAAATCTCCGGGTAGTGCGGGTTGCCGAAGTTGAGGTTGTCCGTCGCACCGAGCGGGGCGGCCCCGGAACACGCGAGGTTGCGGCAAGCCTCGGTGATAGCGGCCTTCCCGCCTTCGTAAGGGTCGAGATAGACGTAAACCCCGTTGCAGTCGCAAGTGAAGGCGACGTATTTGTCGGGCACTGGCGCACTGGCGGGAGCGGGTTGGCCAGCCTGCGCTGCCGCATATTCGGCCTTCGTGATGGGCAGGCTGTCGCCCTTGATGCGGATGACTGCCGCGTCGCTGCCGGGGCAAACGATGGAGCCGTCACGGACCATGTGATCGTATTGGCGATAGACCCAGTTCTTCGAGGCGATGGAGTGGTTGGCGAGGAGCTTCTTGAGGTCGCCCGCCGCGTCCGTCGTGTCGGCGATGCCATCGAGGCGGAAGGCCCGCACCGCTTCCATGTAGGCCGCTTCTTTCGACTCGCGCTGATAAACCGGCGCTTCGTCCGTGAGCTTCTTCGCCGGCACGTCCACGACGACGTTGCCGCCGTGGCGCACGACCATCCGGCCCGTGTCCGTCACGACGCCGATCTCGGCCCACGGTAAATCCCACTTGTCGAAAATCTTCTTCACCTCTTCCTCGCGGCCCTTGTGGACGACGATGAGCATCCGCTCCTGCGACTCGGACAACATGATCTCGTAGCTGGTCATGTTCGGCGCGCGCTGCGGCACCTTGTCCAACTCGATTTCGATGCCCGTCCCGGCGCGGGCCGCCGTCTCGCACGTCGAGCAGGTCAAGCCCGCCGCGCCCATGTCCTGCATGCCGGCGACGCAGCCGGTGGCGAGGAGTTCGAGGCACGCCTCGCAGACGAGCTTCTCCATGAAGGGATCGCCCACCTGCACCGCGCCGCGCTGCTGCTCGGCGGATTCCTCAGTCAAGTCCTGCGAGGCAAACGCCGCGCCCGCGAGACCATCGCGACCGGTCGCGGGGCCAACGTAGAAGACCGGGTTGCCGATGCCGTGCGCTGCGCCGCGCGTGATTTGGTCGTGGCGCAGCACGCCGAGGCAGAAGGCGTTGACGAGCGGATTGCCTTCATAGCTCTTATCGAAATAGACCTCGCCCGCGATGGTCGGGATGCCGAAGCAGTTTCCGTAGTGCGAAATGCCGCTGACCACGCCGGTGAAGAGCCGGCGCACCTCGGGATTGGACAGCTCTCCGAAGCGCAGCGAGTTCAGCGCCGCGACGGGCCGTGCGCCCATCGTGAAGATGTCGCGGATGATTCCGCCCACGCCCGTGGCCGCGCCCTGGAACGGCTCGACGGCGCTGGGGTGGTTGTGGGATTCGATCTTGAACGCGATGGCCACGCCGTCGCCCACATCAATGATGCCGGCGTTCTCCTCACCCGCGCCGACGAGAATGTTCGCGGCCTTGGTCGGGAAAGTCTTCAGCACCGGGCGCGTGTTCTTGTAGGAACAGTGCTCGCTCCACATCACGGAGAATATGCCCAACTCGGTGTAGCTCGGGGTGCGCCCGAGGATTTCGAGCACCTTCAGGTATTCGTCTGGCGTGAGGTTGTGCTTGGCGACCAGCTCGGGGGTAATGGCGGGTTCAGTCATCGGGCGTCAGTCAGGTGGAACGGTTTCAAAAAACGCGGCGAGAATGGGCAGTCGCGCCGGGGGCGGCAAGCAAATCGCTAGTCCGCCTCATAAATCTCGCTTGCGAGACGCTTGCATTCCTCCAAGCAGCGGCCCACTGTCCCCGACGCTTTCGCCCCGGCGTGCTAATCGCCGTCGCATTGATCATGAGCCAACAGCCCGATACTGAACTTGATTTGGAACTGCAACTGCTCCCCGCATGGGCGAAGCAGGGCACTGAAACCAACCGCTACGCTAACTACCGAGGCGACGAAGAAGCCGGTGGCAGCGGACGTCGCGGACGCGGCGACCGCCCTTTTGGCGACCGCCCTCCTCGCCGTGACAGCCCCGGTGGTGGCCCGCGTCCCGGTGGCCCCGGTGGCCCGCGCCGTGACGGCCCAGGCGGACCGCGCTCCGGGCCCGGTCGCGGCCCCCGCGATCGTGATGACCGCCGCGACGAACCGCGCCGCGAGGCCCCCGCCCCGCTGCCGGACTTTGACGTGGATCTCATGCCCGAGGACAAGGGTGTGGAAGGCCTCGCCCGCCAGATCAAGCTCACGGGTCGCGCCTACCCCATCTTCGACATCGCGCACCTCATCCTCAAGAAGCCCGACCGCTTCACCATCACCTACAGGGTGGTGAAGACGGGCGAGACCGTCGCGGCTCCGCTCTTCCTCTGCACACTCGACGAGACGCTCTGGCTCTCCGAGGCCGAGGTGACTGGGCACCTTCTCAGCCGCCACTTCAACACCTTCTACTCCACGGAGCGGATCGCCGGCGATGCCCCCAAGGGCACTTACACCTTCGTGGCCCAATGCGGAATGAGCGGCATCATCCTCGGCCCGCCCAACTACCACGACTATCAGACCAAGCTCCACAAGCTGCACGCCGAGCGCTTCAGCCGGGTGCCCTTCGAGATGTTCAAGTCACGGGTCCAAATCGTGCGCGATGAAGCCGTCGTGAAACAATGGGTCGAGGAATCCAGCTTCAAGACCGAGTTCACTGCGCTCAACATCCCCGAGCCGCTCAAGTTCAACGTGCGTGCTGAGGTCGAGGCCCACTTCAAGGCCACGCACCTGCCGAACCTCTTCAAATCCGTCGCGTCCCACACCCTGCTGGGCGTCAACATTGGCCAGTCCTCACCCGTGCTGCGCCGCATCTTCAACCTCGTGGTAGAGGATCAGGTGCGTTTCCCGCTGAAGCTGGTCAACACGCTCTGCACTCAGTTCAGCCGTCACGGACTCCAGTTCTTCAAGGTCCAAAAGTCCATCACGCACGTCAGCGTTGCGCGGCCCACCTACCTCGACATGGCGGCCACGCCCGTCTCGCCAAACTTGCGCCGCCTCATCGAGTGCATCGACGCCACGCCCAAGTGCACCCGGCGCAAACTCATCGAGATCCTCGCCCCTGCGCCCTCGGTCATCACCATCCCTGTCCCAGTGGAAGGCCAACCCGCAGCCGTGCCCATCGTGCCAGACACGACCGCCGAGCAATCAGCCATCAACAGCGACCTGCACTGGCTCGTCCATCAAGGTCACGTCATCGAATTCGCCAACGGTTTCATCGAGACCGCCAAGAAGCCGCTGGCCCGCCCCGCCCCGCAGCCCCGGCCCGAAGGCCTGCCGAGGCTCGAGCGCGCCCCGCGTGCCGAGCGCCGCTACTTGCCCGTCTTCCTAGGCGTGCCGCTCCTCCTAGGCGCGTAGTTTCATTCTGACAATCACGACCCGGAGGCGATGAAACGCCTCCGGGTTTTTTACTGCCCGACCCGGAGCGCGGGCGGCTCTGAGCGTTCACGCCCCCGTTCTTATCACCCGCTATGGCATGGAGTGCCGCGCTCCGGCCGCATCGCACTGACTGATTGAACCGTGCGTTCCACCCCCATTTTCAGCGCATTTTTCACTGTCAGCGAGCGGCCACGGCCATTGACACGCGAGAAGCCACGTTGCTACGTTCCGCGCGCATTGCGGCGGTTATGGCTACGCTTCTCAACCAACCAGTGCTCGTTCTGAACCGTTTGTGGCAGGCAGTAAACATCTGCACCGCACGGCGAGCCCTCTCCCTTCTCTTTCAAGGCCATGCGCAAGTCGTGCTCGGGGATCAGTGCGGCGCGTTTCAGACCTACGACTTTCCCGAGTGGGCAGATTTCTCCCGCCGCGAGCCGCACCCGGAGTCCGTGCGGGGCATTTCCTTCCGGCTCCGCGTGCCGCGCGTCATTATGCTCGCGGTGTTCGACCGCCTGCCGCGCAAGGAAGTGAAGTTCACGCGCCACAACATCTTCGAGCGCGACAAGAACACCTGCCAATACTGCGGTCAAACGCTCGACCGGAAGGACTTGAACCTCGATCACATCGTCCCCCGCGACCGCGGCGGCCCGACGACTTGGGAAAACATCGTGTGTTCCTGTGTGCCCTGTAACACGCGCAAGAGCAACCATTCGCCCGCCGAGTGCGGGATGCGTCTCATCCGTAAGCCCAAGAAGCCCAAGTGGCGGCCCTTCGTGCAGGTCACCTTCGGCGTGGAATACCACGACAGTTGGAAGCACTTCCTCGACCTCGCCTATTGGAACGTGGAACTCGGGGATTGAGCGAGAGAAGATAGAGGATAGCGGATAGAGAAGAAAGGTCACTCAGGCGCTTCTATCCTCTTTCTTCTGTCCCTCTCCTCAGCCATACAACGGCTGAGGGGTGAAGGTGTCATATTCCAAGCTCCGCACATGTTGGTTCACCCAGAAACCCGACAGCACCGTGCCCAAACCCGCCGCCACGAGGAAGCCAATGCCAAACCAACGCTCGCCCGCCACGATGCTGCCCCACGTCACCAGCAGGTTCGTCCCCGCAAAGATCGCACAGGCGATCATCGCGTCGCGCTGTTTGTCGAGGTAGTGCAGCACCATCAGCAGCGACATGAAGAGGACCAGCAGGAACGTGCCGATCAGCGCGATTTGGAAGATACCCGCCTGCACCGCACCGAGCCCGATGACGGGCAGAATTTTTTCCGCGCCCAGGATCAGCACGATGGTGAATAGCCCCTGCACCTTGATCAACAAGCCGAAGCCATCCTGCAACGCCACAATCATCCCCTGCTTGCGCTCGGTGACTTGGGCGAGCGTGCCCTTCTTGAGCACGTGCTGAAAGAAGTGATGATTCGCAACCGAGAAATCTGTCTCCAGCTTCAACAGGAACACCGCCATGCCCGGCACGATGGTCAGGAACGCAAAATACACCACGCGGTCATACACCGGCGCGGAGTGCAGCAGTCCGGCGATTTGCTCCGCCGCAGGGTCCAGCCACCAAAAGAGAAATTTGTCGATCCAGATGCCCAGATTGTAGAAGAGGCCGCACAGGGCGAGTTGCCAGTATTTTCGGAAACAGCGGACGAAGTCGGGGTCGCCCATCTCGCGGTTGCCGACCGCCGTGTAGATCGCGCGAAAGAGCAGCAGCAGCAGCACCGCGTGGCCCAGCGTGAAGCCCACCATCGCGCCCGTCACCCCGTGCGAGTGGCCACACATCCACGCACCGACGAAGCTCGCCGCGCTGCCGATGGCGAAGCCCCACAACACCTGCGCGTAGTCCTTGATGGCCGTGAGGAAGATGCTCGCCACCCAAATGCCGCCGACGAACGCCGTGAGCATCGCCGCCGCCAGACGGAAAACTAGCGGCCCCGGAACGCACCCCACGAAAATCACCAACCCGACCACCGAGAACATCAGCATGCTCCACGCGACCGAGAACACGAACGTTGGGTAAATCCTCTCCGGTTCCCGGGCATACTCGTGGTCTGCCGCGTGCCGCGTGAGCACCATTTGAATCGGCCCGCTCAACACCAGTGTCACCGCATACACCAGCGAGATGCTGACGAAGAACATTTGTAACTCGTCCGCATCACTCACCGTGGTGAGCACCGCGCCGAGCATCCCCAGCGAGATCACCGACACCAGCCACGGCCCGCTGCCGATGAGCGCCGCGTAGCCATAAGCCTGTAACAGTCCGGTGTAACCCGACTTGCCCAGCAGCTTGTTCAGTTCAAAGCCAACGCCAGCCATGTGTGCACGCAAGGATGATGAGGGCGCGCACGAAACCAAGGATTCATTTCAAGCCGACACACGGCGGCCCCGGCACGAGTCACTTCGCCATCTCGCGCAGCGCCGTCTTAAGCACCTTGCCGGTCGCGTTGCGCGGGAGCGCGGGCAGGACGCGGTAGTGGCGCGGCACTTTGTAGTCCGCCAGCTTCTCGCGCACAAAGTCGTGTAACGCCTTTTCGTCGAGCGCCACGCCGTCGGCCAGCACCACGAACGCCAGTGGTTGCTCGCCGCGCCGCGCGTCCGGCACGCCGATGACGGCGGCGTCCTTCACGCCGGGGAACTTGTGGATGACCTCTTCAACCTCGCGCGGATAGACGTTGATGCCGTTGACCAGCAGCATGTCCTTCTTCCGGTCGGTGATGAAGTAGAAGCCGTCGGCGTCGCGATGGCCGAGGTCGCCGGTGTAGAGCCAAGCGTCGCGCAGGACGAGCGCGGTTTCCTCCGGCTGATTCCAGTAGCCGCGCATCACGTTCGGTCCGCGGATGCACAACTCGCCGGTCGCGCCCACGGGGAGTTCGTTGCCGTCATCAGCGCGGATACTCAACTCCACGCCGGGAATCGGCAGCCCGACGCTGCCGGCCTTGGGCGTGCCAAAGAGGGGATTCACGGTCGCGACCGGGCTGGACTCGGTCGGACCGTAGCCTTCAATGAGCGGCAGCTTCGGAAAGCGCGTGTGAAACTGCCGCAACACTTCCATCGGCAACGGCGCGCCGCCGCTGATGCACAACCGCAAGGACGGCAGCTCGACGCCCGTCGGCAACCCCGCGAGTGCGCGGTGAATGGGCGGCACGGCGGGCAGCATCGTCGCGCGCCGGTGCGTGATGTCGTCGAGCACGTGCTTGAACGGGCTGACGGATTTCACGAGCACGACGCTTGCACCCTTGAGCAGCGGGCAGAGCGTGCCGACGGTGAACATGAAACTGTGGAACTGCGGCAACAGCACGAGCAGTCGGTCTTCGTCGTGGAAGTCGAGGCAGGTCAGGCAGCTCGCAACGTTGGCGAGGAAGTTGCCGTGCGTGAGCATCGCGCCCTTGGGCCGGCCGGTGGTGCCGGAGGTGTAGAGCAGCGCGGCGAGGTCGGCCTCGTTCAAGTCGGCGGGCAACGGGGCTTCCGCCTCGGCCAGTGCGGCGAAGTCTTCGATGCGAAGGAACTTCAGCTCCGGCCGGAGCGCAGCGAGCTTGGCCTGATTTTCAGCGAGGCTGCCGTCCGTGATCACAATCCGCGCACCCGAGTCGGCGAGGATGAACGCGACTTCCTCGGGCTTGAGGAAGTTGTTGATGACCGTCACCACCCCGCCCGCGCGCCAGACGCCGAAGAGGGCGGCGGGAAACTCCGGGCAGTTCTTCAGCCACACGGCCACGCGGTCACCGCGTTGGACGGAGAAGTCCTTCGCCAGCGCGCGCGAAAGCCACGCGGCGCGCTGGGCAATCCAATCGTAAGCCAGTTGCGCCTCGCCCCAAAAAATGGCCGGGTGATAGCGGCGGCGCGCGACAGTCTCGGCGAAAGCGGCGTAGAGGTTCATTGGCGGGAGGGTAGGAAAATTCGCGACGACGCCAACACTGAATTCGAGGGGAATTTATAAAGAGAGCAGGAGTGCAGGAAAGGAAAGCGGCACGGGAGCCCTAGCGAAATCGCCCGCATCACCTCACCGAGTCGCACGCAGCTCCATCCACATCGCCGCGCGGCAGGTCTCGCCCGGCGCGAGCACGATGACCTCGCCGGGTTGGGCGCGGGTGAAGGAATTCGGCAGCGCGGTCCACGGCTCCAGGCAGTAGAACGGTGCGTCCGTGGTGCGCGACCACAACGCGCAATAGCGATGCTGTGGCGCGTCCTGCCAGTTGAGGATGATTTCCAGTTCGCTTGCCGGGTCCACCAGCGCGAGTTCGGGCTTCGTGAACTCGCCGAGGAACAACGTGTGTGCGATGTCCTGCGCCACGCTGAGTTCGGACGCGGCTTGCGGCGTGGCGGTGAACTGCTCGTGCCGCGCGTCCGGCGTGAGGTGCTGGCACGCGGGGATTTTCACGAAGCACCGGTTTCGCTCGCCGCGCGGCGTGAGCGGCACTTGGAAATACGGATGAATCCCCGTGCTGAAGGGCATCGGCTCCGCGCTGCGGTTCTCCACCGTCTGCTCGAAGTGTAGTCGTCCGCCGTCGAGCCGGTAGGTCACGCGATGCCGGAAGGCGAACGGATACACCGCGCGCGTCGCGTCGCTGTCCGCCAGCTCCATCGTCATCGCCGACTCGCCGCGCGCCACGACGTTCCACGCCGACCGGCGCCCGAACCCGTGTTGTCCGAGTGGAAACTCGCGTCCGCCCCACGCGTAGTGATGCTCGCGGCCCGGCAGGTGGTTGAAGCTGACCATCGGGAACAGCAGCGGATTCCCCGCCCACATCTCCTTCGGATATCGGTCCACAACCGCCTGGCTGAAATGCAGCGCGTCCACGAGGCCGTGCTTGGCCGTGGGCCGCGCGTAACGCAGTAACCAGCCGCCGAGTTCGGGAGCGATGACGGCGAGGGCGCCGGTGGAGTCAGTGAGGCGGAGGAGTTTGTCTTCGTGCATGGGCTTGGGGTTCGTTCAGCCGAACAAATCCAACTGTGGATTGGATTCAAGTTGCTTGAGCTTCTCGCGGTCTTGCTGGCGGCGGTTGGTCTGGCGGACGGTGCCTTCCGGCGTGAGTTCGCTGTCCTCCAAGTTGCGGAGGATGACTTTGGCGCGTTCGAGGACTTCCTTAGGCACGCCGGCGAGGCGGGCGACTTGGATGCCGTAGCTCTTGTCGGTGCCGCCTTCGACAATCTTGCGGAGGAAGATGATCTGGTCGTGCCACTCGCGGACGACGACGTTGTAGTTGCGCAGGCGGGGCATCCGGGCGGCCAGCTCGGTCAGCTCGTGGTAGTGCGTGGCGAAGAGGGTCTTCGCGCCGACTTGATTGTGCAGGTGCTCGACGATGCTCCACGCGAGCGAGAGGCCGTCAAAGGTGCTCGTGCCGCGGCCAATCTCGTCAAGGATGATGAGGCTGCGGGCGCTGGCGTTGTTGAGGATGTTCGCGGTCTCGCTCATCTCCACCATGAAGGTGCTCTGGCCGCGCGCGAGGTCGTCGCTCGCGCCGATGCGGGTGAAGATGCGGTCCACGAGGTCCACACGCGCGGAGGCGGCCGGGAGAAAGCTGCCGGTGTGCGCGAGCAGCGTGAGCAGCGCGACCTGGCGGATGTAGGTGGATTTGCCGGCCATGTTCGGGCCGGTGATGAGGGCCACTTGGGGCATTTCCGATCTCCGATTTCCGATTTCCGATTGGGGCGTTGGCGCACACCCGTCAGCACTCGGCAACTGTGTCGCCAGCTCGGTGTCGTTCGGCACGAAGCGCTCTTCGGTGAGGGCTTGGTCCAGGACGGGGTGGCGGGCGTCCTTCAACACGAGCTGGCCGGCGTCGCGGACTTCGGGGCGGGTGTAGTTGAAGTGGCGGGCGACCTCGGCGAAGGCAGCGAGCGCGTCGAGTTGCGCGAGCGCGGCGGCGGTTTGCTGTATGGCGGCGAGGTTGCCGATGACTTCCTCGCGCACGCGGAGGAACAGCTCGTATTCCAACTTCATCGCGCGCTCTTCCGCGCCGAGGATTTTGCCTTCCATCGCCTTGAGCTCGGGCGTGATGAAGCGCTCGCCGTTGGCGATGGTTTGCTTGCGGATGTAGTCGGCGGGGACTTTGGCGAGGTTGGCCTTGGTGATTTCGATGAAGTAGCCGAAGACGGAGGTGAACCCGACTTTCAGCGACGCGATGCCGGTGCGCTCGACCTCCTTCTGCTTGAGCTGGGCAATCCAATCCTTGCCGCCGCGAGAGGCGGCGCGGAGTTCGTCGAGGTTCGGGTCGAAGCCGTCGCAGATGAGGCCGCCTTCCTTCAACGCGAGCGGTGGCTCATCCACGATGGCGCGGGAAACCAACTCGACGAGCGCGGGGAGTTCGGTGAGCTGGGCGGTGAGTTCGGTGAGCAACGACGCCGCGTAGTCGCAGGCTTCAGCTTGCGCTTCGCTCGTTTCGTCGGCGATACGCAAGCTGAAGCTTGCGACTACGGGGGAGGGGGCGGCTCGCAGCTCGGACAAAACTTGTCGCAACGTCGGGATTTGCTCCATCGCCATGCGTAGCGCGTGGAGGTCGCGGCCGTTGCCGGTGCCGACGGAGAGGCGGCTGACGGTGCGTTCGAGGTCGCGGACTTCGGCGAGCTTCACGCGGAAGGCTTCGAGCGCCGCACCGTTGCCGAGCCACGACTGCACGGCGTCTTGGCGGCGGTGGATGGGCGTGACGGTCGAGAGCGGTTGCGTGAGCCAGTTGCGCAGCAGTCGCGCCCCCATCGGCGTGACGGTGCGGTTCAGCGCGCCGTAGAGCGAGGTGTTCCGGGGCGCGTCGCGGTGGAGGGGTTCGAGGATTTCTAGGTTCCGCAGCGTGGTGCTGTCGAGCACGAGGTAGTCGCGGCACTGGTAGAACGTGATGCGCGTGAGGTGCTTCACGTCGCGGCGCAGGTGCTGCGCGAGGTAATGCAGCGCCGCGCCCGCCGCGCCGGTCGCAGCGATGCGACCCTTGAGGCCGAAGCCGTCGAGTGCCGCGACTTTGAAGTGCTCGCGCACGGTGAAGACCGCCGTCTCCGGCGCGAAGACCCAGTCGTCGTGGCCGATGAGAATGCCGGGCGCACCTTGCAACAGCGTGCGGAGCGAGGCGGCTTCGCCGGGGTAAATCGTTTCCGCCGGGCGCAGGCGCTCCAACTCGGTGAGCAACTCGGCGTCGGTCTCGGTCTCCGTGGTGCGGAAGTCGCCGGTGGTCAGGTCCACGACCGCAATGCCCGTGGTCTTGCCGGCGGGATACACGGCGGCGAGGAAGTTGTTCCGCTCGGCCGCCAGCAGGCGTTCATCGAAGTGCGTGCCGGGCGAGAGGATTTGCGTGACCTCGCGTTTGACGAGCTGGCCGGGGCGGGCTTCCTCGACCTGGTCGCAGACGGCGACTTTGCGGCCCGCGCGGAGGATGCGGGCGACGTAGCTGTTGAACGCGTGGTGCGGGATGCCGCACATCGGGACCGTGCCGCGCTTGGTGAGCGACACGTTGAGGAGCTGCGCGCCGGCAATGGCGTCGTCGAAAAACATTTCGTAGAAATCGCCGAGGCGGAAGAGCAGCAGCGCGTCCTTGGGCAGTTCGCTTTTCACGCGACGATACTGCGCCATCATGGGCGTGAGCTGTGGTTCGGGAGCGGTGGTGGACATCGCGGGCGGGACGATAGCGACAAAGAAAAATGACGCGAAGTGAAACTTTGTCGTGACGTGACGGGGGCGAATCCGCTAATTAAATCCACATCAGCCGACATCACACCATGTGCGTGAAAATTTTTAGAACTTATTCTAACGTGCGCTCGCGCGCGTTGAAAGGGGGTGAGTGACAAATGGCAGCCAAGAAAAAAGCCGCTAAGAAAACAGCTAAAAAGAAGTAGTCACTCATCAGTCCAAAACAACTCCGCTAGGCGCAAGCCAGCGGAGTTGTTCTTTTATACGGTTCTCCTCGGTTTTGCGGGGAATGAAGTTTGGGTGAGGCCGTGCCGGAGGCGGGGATAAAGTTGCCTGGGCGTGCGCTCCCCCGAGGCGCGCGAAGCGTTGGCTTAGTCCCGGTCCCACAGCGCCAGCGGGTCGCCGGCGGGCAACGGGAAGCCGATGGCACTGGGCTTGAGGGATTCCGCGTGGCCGTCCACGAAGCCCGACGGGGTGCGACCCACATGGCGCGCGACCACGCGCACCGGAGTAGAGGTGTAGGTCGCATCCGTGGGTGGACGGAAATAGACCGCCGAGGCGAGCGGCTTCTCCACCCACCGATCCGGATCGGCGTTGATGGGGGTCATGAGGTCACCCGCGTCGGCGAAGATCAGGGTGGCGCTCGGCTTCGCGACCTCGTTCTCGCGGGATTTGGTCGTGCTGGTGGCGGTGAAGGCGATTCCGCCTGCTCCCGCCCGGAAGCCCATGCCGATGCCCAGCGGATAGCCGCTGGCTCCCGGCGTGGTGGAACTGGCAACGGTCGTCGAGTCCACCTTGAGCGCGGGGCAGTTGAAAATCTTCGGGTCCGGCAAGGTCCGCTCCAATTGATACAACGTGTCCACCCACCAAATGGCTGTCGGTGCTGGCACGATGAGCCGTGCCACAGCCGGGTCGGTTGCGGCGATGCGATCGCGCCACAGCCGCAGGAACTCGTCATCGTGGTCGTCAATGTAGAGGCGGCTCGCGAGTGAAATCTGGCGGTTGTTGCTCAGGCACTTGATGCCGACAGCCTTCTTCTTGGCGCTGGAGAGCGCGGGCAGGAGCAGCCCGGCGAGGATCGCGATGATGGCGATGACGACGAGCAATTCGATCAAGGTGAAACCAGTGCGGTGGCGCGGCATGGATGGTTTCATGGCTGGGACGAGTTGGTGGCGAACGCTGGCAACTTGGCACAACGGCCTTCGGCCAGCAAGAGGGTTGATCCGCCGGGTTGATTCGCCATTGTCTCGCCACCGTCTGTTGCTAGTCTGTTGACGCCACATGAACACGCCGCGCTTCGCCTTCGCCTTCCTCATTGTTGCCGCCGTGTCTGCCCATGCGGCAACGGCCACCAAGCCCTCGCGTTACGCCGACTTGATTCTTGCGGACAAGCCGGTGGCTTACTGGCGCTTGAACGACGCCAGCGGCAGCACGGCGCTGAACCTCGCGCCCGGGGCGAACGCATCGGCGCTCAACGGCACCGTCGAGGGCAAGGTGCAGCTCGGTCAGCGCGCGCAACTGGCGACGGAGTTCCCGGAGTTCGAGCCGGACAGCACGGCGGCGGGCTTCAGCGGCAAGGGCGAGTTCATCCGCGTGAAAGACCCCGGCGCGAAAAGTCCGCTGGATTTCGGTCAGGGCGATTCGCTCACGCTCGAAGCGTGGGTGTTCGCGCACAGCATCAAGGACGGCCAGCAGGTCTATGTCGTCGGCAAGGGGCGCACGGGCAACAAGGGCTTTGCGTCGGACAACCAGAACTACGCGCTGCGTCTGCGCGGCGACGACAGCGCGGCGTGCGTGAGCTTTCTGTTCCGCGACGCGGAGGGCGCGGTCGCCGGTGCGAAGAAGTCAAAGGAGCAATCTGAGAAGCACTGGCATCGCTGGACTTCGACGGACGGCTTCGCGCCCGGCTCCGGCTGGCATCACGTCGCGGTGACTTACACCTTCGGCAAGAGCGCGAGCATCAAGGGCTACATTGACGGCATGGAGGTCAAGGGCACTTGGGACATGGGCGGCAAGTCCGACGCCCCGCCGGTCGTGGACGACGACGAGCTGTGGATTGGTTCCTCGATGGGCGCGCAGGCTGGCAGCTCGTTCAACGGCCTCATCAACGAGGTCGCCATCCACCGCCGCGCGCTCTCGGCCAGCAGCTTGAAGGACCGCTTCAACCACGTCCCGCCCGCGCCGAAGTTCGACCTCGCCAAGCTGCCCAAGGACCGCGTGCAGGTGGAAGTCATCGAGGGCATCTCCGCCACGCCGAACTGGAACTTCGCGCCCGGCGCACCGGTGGAAGTTTACACCGAGTCCGCGTTCGGATTCGTCAACACGCCGACCAAATACTCGGCGCGTGGCGTGCGCGTGGACCGCTCGAATCCGTTCCTGCTCCGCGCCACGGCGAAGGTCACGCTGCCGGCGGGCGAGCATCGCGTCCTGCTTCGCTCGCTCCAGAGCGCGCGGCTGTTCGTGGACGGCAAGCAGCTCGGCCAGACGAAGTTCATCATCCCGAACGGCAGCGGTCACGGGAAGGTGGAGGAGCCGCCCGGCGCGGATTATCCCGCTGGCCTGCGCTTCCCGCACACCGGTCACAACGAGCAATGGCTCACGCTTAAATCCAAGGGCGGCGAACACCTCTTCGTGCTCGAAGGCATCATCGGCGGCAAGGGGCTGAAGCCGGAAGTCGGCGAACTCACGGTGAGCCTCGCGCGCGGCAACGAGCTGTTCCACCTGCTCGCGCCGAAGGAAAAAATCCCGCACACCGACGCCGGCTGGACCGCCTTCACTGACACGCAGCTCGCCACGCTCGCCACCGTGGACGCGCAGCGCCGCAAGGATTTCGCCGCCGAGGAACACAATTATTGGGCGCAGCGCCACGACCTCGCGCGCAAGGCGCTTGCCGCCAAGCCCGCGCTCGCCGTGCCGTCCGTCTCCGCCGCGACGCCGGTCCAGAACGCCGTTGACCGCTTCATCGGCGCGCGGCTTGAAGCCGCGAAGGTGAAACCCGCGCCGCTCGTGGACGACCTCGCCTTCCTCCGCCGCCTCGCGCTCGACACCGTCGGCCTCCCGCCGACGCCTGAGCAAATCAAGCGCTTCCTCGCCGACGACGCGAAGGCCCGCCGCGCGAACGCGATTGACCGCTTCCTCGCGCAGCCCGGCTGGGCGGACAACTGGGTCGGCTACTGGCAAGACGTGCTCGCTGAGAACCCCGCCATCCTCAAGCCCACGCTCAACAACACCGGCCCCTTCCGCTGGTGGATTCATGAGGCGTTTCTCGACAACCGGCCGATGGACCACTTCGCCACCGAGCTGATTGCGATGGAGGGCAGCGTCTATCACGGCGGCCCGGCGGGCTTCGGCATCGCGACGCAGAACGACGTGCCGATGGCGGACCGCGCGCAGATTGTTTCCTCGGCCTTCCTCGCGATGAACCTCGCGTGCGCCCGCTGCCACGACGCGCCCTATCACGACTTCAAGCAGAAGGATTTGTTCAGCCTCGCCGCGATGCTCAAGCAGGGCGCGCAGGACGTGCCCAAGAGCAGCTCCATCCCCGCGAACGCCAACATCAAGGTGGGCCGCCGCATCCAGGTCACGTTGCACCCCGGCGAGAAAGTGGAGCCGAACTTCCCGTTCACCGCGCTGTTGCACGGCGAGTCGTCCGCCAGCCTCGCGCGCGACGCGAAGAATTCCCGCGAGCAGCTCGCCGCGTTCGTCACGTCGCCGGAGAATGAGCGCTTCGCGCAGGTCATGGTCAACCGCGTGTGGAAGCGCTACCTCGGCTGGGGCTTCATCGAGCCGGTGGACGACTGGGAGAACAAGACCGCGTCGCACCCGGAGCTGCTGGCGTGGCTTGCGCGTGAGTTCGTGGTGAATGGCTACGACTTGAAACACCTCGCGCGGCTCGTCTTCAACTCGCACACGTATCAGCGCGTCGCCGGCCTGCACACACCCGCGTCCGACGAGTCGGCGGACCGCCTGTTCGCGTCGCCCGCGCGGCGGCGGTTGCAGGCCGAGCAGTTGGTGGACTCGATGTTCGCCGTCGTCGGCAAGCGCATGGATTCCGAGCTGCTCACGCTCGACAACGACAGCCGCCGCTCGGCGAAGGACTTCCTCACGCTGGGCGTGCCGCGTCGCGCGTGGGAGTTCACCGGCCTCTCGAACGACCGCGACCGCCCCGCGCTCTCGCTGCCCCGGACGCAGGCCATCACGGACGTGCTGTTGATGTTCGGCTGGCGCGAGACGCGGCAAGGCCCGCTCTCCGTGCGCGACCACTCGCCCAACGTCCTTCAGCCCGCCGTGCTCGCCAACGGCGACATGGGCAACGGCCGCGTGACGCGCCTCTCGGACGATTGCGAACTCGTGGACGTGCTCACACGCGCGCAGCCGCTGCCGGAACTCATCGAGGCCGTGACGCTCCGAGTCCTCTCCCGCCCACCCACGAGCGCGGAGCGAGAGAGCTTTCGCAATCACCTCGAGGCCGGCTACGCCGACCGCGTCGTGTCCGCTGGCAAGTCCGTGCGCAAGGACTACGACCCCAGCCAGCTCTTGAGCTGGTCGAACCACCTCAACGCGAAGGCCACCGAAATCAAGCTCGCCGTCGAGGAGAAGGCCCGACTCGGCGACGCCGCCACACCGCGACTTAAGCACGACTGGCGCGAGCGCATGGAAGACGTCCTGTGGGCGATGGTGAACTCCCCGGAGTTTGTGTTCGTGCCGTGAACACGAATGAGAAAGCGCTCGTGCTGGACCTCGTGAACCGGATGCCGGAGCACGCGACACTCCTCGACCTGTTCAGCCACGGGACGAACTGATGACAATTGAACTTTGAGACTCAGACATGAACATGAACCTTGAAGCCACCTCATTGAACCGCCGCGCCTTCCTCGCCCGCGCCGGCACGGGCGCAGCCGCCCTCAGCCTCGGCGGACTTTCCCCGCTCTTCGCCCAAGAGAAGAAAACCTACCCGCAGGGCAAGGCCGAGCATTGTATCTTCGTCTGGCTCGGCGGCGGCGCAGCGCACATGGACACGTGGGACCCCAAGCGCGTCGGCGACCCGCAGAAGAAGATCGCCGGCTCCGCCTACCCGGCCATTGACACCGCCATCCCCGGCGTGCAGGTCTGCGAGCATCTCAAGGGCTGCGCCAAGATTCTCGACCGCTTCGCCCTCCTGCGCACGGTGAACCACGACATCATTGACGAGCACGCCGCCGCCACGAACTTCGTCCACACGGGCCGTCGGCCCACGGGCACCATCACGTATCCGAGCATCGGCTCGCTCGTCGCGCACGAGCGCGGCGCACTGGCGGACGGCATCCCGCCCTACGTCGTCATTGGCTACCCGATGATTATGCGCGGCCCCGGCTTCCTGGGCGCGAAGCACGGCTACGTTTATCTCACCGACACGGAGAAAGGCCCCGCCGGTCTCACGCGCCCGAGCTACGTCAACTCCGCGCGCGCCGCCGACCGTGAGCGGTTGCTCGGCGAACTACGCAAGGGCTACGCCGCGCGCAACCCCGGCGACAAGGTTGTCGCTGACTACGACGAGGCCGTCGGCTCGTCTTTCACGCTGGCGAACGGCGACTTCATGAAGGCGTTCAACCTCACCACCGAGGCGTCGTCGCTGCGGCAGACCTACGGCGGCGAGTTCGGCCAGCGCTGCATGCTGGCGCGCCGGCTGGTGCAGCGCGGCGTGCGCTTCATCGAGGTTTCCTTCAACCTGAACTTCATCAACGGCACCGGCTGGGACACGCACAACGACGGCCAGCTCAACCAGCACATCCTCATCCAGCAGCTCGACCAAGGGCTGGCCGCGCTCGTGTCCGACTTGGAGAAGAACCGGCTACTGGACAAGACGCTCATCGTGGTGGCGACGGAGTTTGGCCGCCCGCCGGAGTTCGATGGCGGCGGTGGACGCGGTCACCAAGGCAAGGCGTTCAGCATCGCGCTCGCAGGCGGCGGCTTGAAGACCGGGCAGGTCGTCGGCGAGACCGATGAGCTGGCAAAGGCCCCCGTGAAGCAACCGCTCTCTGTGCCCGACCTGCACGCGACCATCCATTGCGCGCTCGGCATTGACCCGTCGAAGAACATCTTTGACGGCCCGCGCCCGGTGCCGATCACGGATCGCGGTGAGCCAGCGCGGCAGTTGTTCAGTTGAGCTGATGGGTCTCCGACGGTAGGACTCGTCCCCCACTTGGAGGGACCCGCTGGTTGCACGGGGATGACTCCGACACCTGGAGCACGCGGACCGTGGCTTGGTGATGGGTGTAGGCCCCAACACAAAGCCTTCACCACCGCTTCGTCGAATTGCCCGGCAGTGCGTGCTCGGAGTTTTGAGGCCAAGTAACGAAGTTTGGAACTGGATGACTTCCCGGCTTCGTCTTCCTTGGGAGGTTCACGGAGAGAAATGAAGTGCTGGCTGTCGCAGGAGCCGCCACCAAGCACCGAACACCTCCCATTTCGTCACTTGCTGATGCCGCGCTCGCTCGCCTTCACGAAGGCGATGAGGTGCTGCAACTCTGGAAACACGGGGAGTTCTTGCTCAATCTTCGCGAGCGCGTTCGACACGGTCAGCCCTTCGCGGAAGAGGATTTTGAACGCCTTCTTCAGCGCGGCCTGCGCAGCTTCGGACACGCCGTTGCGCTCGAGGCCGACCTTGTTGAGTGCCTTCGTCTCTGCGGGGTTGCCGTCCGCGAGCATGAAGGGCGGCACGTCTTGCACGACCTTCGAGCAGCCGCCGATGATGGCCATGCGCCCGATGCGGCAGAACTGATGCACCGCCGCCAGCCCGCCGATGATGGCGTGGTCCTCGACGAGGACGTGGCCGGCGAGGGTGCCGACATTCGACATGACAATGTGGCTGCCCACCACGCAGTCGTGCGCGATGTGGGTGTAGGCGAGGAAGTGGTTGTGTGAGCCGATGACGGTGGCGTCGCCGTCGTTGGTGGCGCTGTGGACGGTGGTGTTCTCGCGGAAGACGTTGTGGTCGCCGATGACCGTGCGGGTGACGCCGCCCTTCCACTTCAAGTCCTGCGTCTTGAGGCCGATGGCAGCGAAGGGAAAGAGTTCGTTGCCTGCGCCGAGCGTGGTGTGGCCGTCCACGACAACATGGGAGTGAAGCTTGCAGCTCGCCCCAAGCGTGACGTGCTCGCCGATGACGCAGAACGGCCCGACCTCGCAGCCTTCGCCCAGCTTCGCCTTCGGATGAACCACCGCTGTGGGATGAATGCTCGCGGAACTCATTGCTTGTCCATGAGCATGAAAGTCACGTTCGCCTCGCTGACGACTTCGCCGTTCACCGAGCATTCGCCGCGCGCCTTGCCGATTTTGCCGCGCATTTTCGTCATCGTCACATCAATCACCAGCACGTCGCCGGGGCGGACGGGTTTACGCCATTTCACTTCCTCCGCCGACATGAAGTAAGCCAGCTTCCCGGCGTTCTCCGCCTGCCGCATCATCAGGATGCCTGCGACCTGTGCCATCGCTTCGAGTTGCAGCACGCCCGGCAGGATGGGATGGCCGGGGAAATGGCCTTCAAAGACCGGCTCGCTCATTGTCACGTTCTTCTGTGCTACGATGCGGTTGCCCTCGATTTTCGTCACGAGGTCCACCATCAGGAACGGAGGGCGGTGCGGCAGAATCTTCATCACCTGCATCACGTCCAGCGTCGCGCCGTCGCGGACGAGATTTTCCTCGGCGGATTTCGCGGGCGGCGGCGAGAAGGTCTGCACGGCCTTCTCCGGCTTGCGCATCTGTGCCGTGATTTGCTTGGTCAACTCACAGTTCCCCGTGTGGCTCGGACGAATGGCGACGATGTGCCCGAGGAGCGGCCGACCCAACAAGGACAAGTCTCCAAGGATGTCCAAAATCTTGTGCCGCACGAACTCGTTCTCGTAGCGCAACGGCTCCGTCGTCAGCACCGCGTCGTCACGGATGACGACGGCGTTCTCCAAGCTGCCGCCTTTGATGAGCCCGTTCTTGTAAAGCAGCTCTAGCTCCTCGAAGAAGCAGAATGTCCGCGCGTGGGCGAGTTCGGTGGGCCACGTCTCCGGCGTCACTTCTAGGCTGTAGAACTGCGTGAACCGCCCGCCACTGCCTGAACTCGTGCAGGAAATTTTCAACCGGTCGTGCGGGAACACCTGCATCATCGTCTCGCCTACCTGAAGTTGCAGTGGCTCCGTCACTCGATATGGAGCGCGTGACTCCGTCTGTGGCACCAGCCCGGCCTTTTCGATCATCCGCAGATATTCGCGCGAGCTGCCGTCCGCGATGGGGGGTTCGCTCGCATCCAACTCTACGGTGATATTGTCCACTCCCGCGCCGCTGAACGCCGCGAGCACGTGTTCCACCGTGTGAATCTTCACGTTCCCCTTCCCCAGCGTGGTGGAGCGATTCGTGTCCACGACGTGCTCCACACGCGCCTCGATCTCTGGTTTGCCATCGAGATCCACGCGCCGAAAGCGGACGCCGGAGCCAGGCGGGGCTGGCAAAAACGTCATGTTGACCCGGCTTCCGCTGTGGAGGCCGATACCAGAAAAGGAGACAGGTTCCCGTAGCGTCTGCTGCTGTGACACGCGCGGACACTAGGCAATTGCCCCGGCACCTAGCAAGCCGGGAGGTCGTCCTCCACACACTCTCCTGCTCAACCAACGATGCACGCGGATGTCCGATGCGAGGCGCTCACTTCCGCAGCTTCGCGAGGAACCCCGGCTCCGTCCCCGCCAAGTCAGCCAACCGCTGCTCCGCCAACCGGGCGCCATATACCCGCACATCGCGCGCGAGCATTTCCACGCGCTGCCGGAGCGCGTCGCTCGCCACCACCCCGTCGCGCACATCTTCCTTGTCCGTGAACGTCACGCCATAGGGCAGCGTCCACGCGTAACACTGCCGCGCTACCGTGCGGATTTGGTCATGCACGGTCAGTCCCTTGTCGAACGAGCCGACCACGCTGGCGAAGAGTTTGCCCGCGTATTCCTTCCAGAAATGGTCGAGGAAGTTCTTCAGCGCGCTGCTCATGCTGCCGTGGTAATCCGGCGTCACCAGCACCAGCGCGTCCGCCCGCTCCACGCGGGCCTTGAGCGCGGCGAAGTCCGGCGCGCTCCACGAGGTGTCGGGATTGAAGAGCGGCAGCGGCGTCGCCTCGTAATCGAAGACATCCACCACAGAGCCTCCTGCCCGCAACTGCTCGGCCACATGAAGCCCCACCACACGTGTGGAACCCTTCCGGCTGGTGGTGCCGATGATGATGAGGACGTTGAGCGAAGACATGGCCGAATGTGGTAGCGGGAAAACGGAGGCGCGGCAACCGCCGGGACGCGGGAGGCCGAAGTGATTAGTAATGAGGCGGAGTCGAATGACGGCTCACAAATCACCGCTTACTTCCCTGCCCGACGCACGAACGCCCCCGACTGCCACTCCTTCTCCACTTCGGTCGCGATGAGTTTCCAGCCTGCCTGTCGGTAAGCGCGTTCCACCTTCGCGAACTGGATCTGCAAAATACCCGCCAGCACCAACCCGCCGTCGGGCCGCAGATGGCTCAGGATGCGGTCGCGCTCGGCGAGGAGGAGGTCGAAAATCAAGTTCGCGCAGACGACGTGGTAACGCGTGGCGCTGACGGGCGGGAGTTTCGTGAGGTCGCGGCGGACGGGCTTCACGAGGTGAGCGACATCGTTCTGCACCGCGTTCGCCTTTGCCACGCGGACGGATTCGGGGTCGAAGTCGAAGCAACGCACGGGCGCGTAACCCAGCTTGGCGGCGGCGATAGCGAGGATTCCGGAGCCAGTGCCGATGTCCAAGAAGGACTGCTTTGCGCCTGTCGTCCGGGCGATAACGAGTCGCCTCAGACAAAATCCCGTCGTCGCATGGTGCCCGGTCCCGAAGCTCAAACCGGGGTCGAGGATGATCACGGCCTGACCCTTGCGCGGCTTGCGCTTCTCCCAGCTCGGCTTGAGCAGCAGCGCGGTGCCGATCTCCAGCGGCTTGAAATGCCGCTTCCACGACTCCGCCCAGTCCTCGCGGCGCACCTTGCTCGACGCGATTACGCCGGGGCCGATGTCCAACCCGCACTCGGTGAGCGCGCGCAGACCCGCTTGCAGTTCGGCCCGCGCGGCGGCGTTCCACTGCGATGGCTTCTCCAAGTAGGTGGAGACGGTGGTGTCGCCCGTCTCGGCGTCGAAGTAAGTCGAGGGCGTCTGGCTCAAGACACGCAGGACCAACTCCGCGACGGCCTCTTCGGCTTCGCGGGAGGTGGCGATGGAAACTTGGGTGAGGGGGACAGATTTCATTTTGGATTAGCCGCGAAAGGGCGCAGAGAGCGCAAAAAAACCAAGCCGCGCGTTACCTTTGAGTTCTTTGCGCCCTTTTGTGGCTAAAGATTTCATGGCAAATCCCGCCAGGGCGTGAAGTTCAGCAGCGAGACTTCGCTCCGGTGCGGGCGCTGCTCGACGACGGTGATGCTGGCATACTCGATGTCAAAGTGCGCGAGCTTGGGCAGCGGGAGTTCGAGCAGCAGCGCGAGGAGCATCCGCACCACGCCGCCGTGGCAGACGACGGCGACGGTCTGGCCGGGGCAAGCGCGGAGGATTTGTTTCAGGCACGGCTCGATGCGGCCCCGGAATTGCGGACCGGTCTCGGCTCCCGGGACTTCGCCGGCCTCTAGTTTCTCCAGCCAGTCAAACGCGCTGACACCGAAGCGTTCGTGGACTTGCTGCCAGCTCAGGCCCGTCCAGTCACCGAAATCCACTTCGCGCAGGCCGGTCAGCGTGGTGGCGGTCAGGCCTTTTTGCGCGGCCAGCGGTGCGAGCGTCTGCTGGGCGCGCGTCATCGGGCTGACGTAGATGGAGTGGAAGTGCGTCGTCGCGAGATAGTCCGCCAGCGCCTTGGCCTGCTCGTGGCCGCGCGGCGACAGCTCCATGTCAATCCGCCCGCCGAAGATGCGGTGGTAGCGCGCCTCGACTTCGCCGTGGCGGAGGAGGAAGAGGCGGGTGGGAGGGGAACTCATGGGAATTTCGAGTGTCGAACGGGGAATGGCGAATCGGTGGCAAGGCAACGATTCGCCATTACTTCACGGCGGCTTCTTGCAACGCCAGCAACTCCCGGATTCCAACGCGCCCGAGCGTCAGCATCGCCGCGAGTTGGTCGTCGGAGAAGGTGCTTTCCTCGCCGGTGCCTTGCAGCTCGATGAACTCGCCGGTGCCGGTCATCACGAGGTTCATGTCCACCTGCGCGGCGGCGTCCTCGGTGTAGCAGAGGTCCAACAGCGGGATGCCGTTGACGATGCCCACGCTGACGGCGGCGACGTTGTTGACGATGGGGTCGGCGGTGAGTTTGCCCTCGGCCATGAGCTTCTTCAGCGCGAGCCGCAGCGCGACGACCGCGCCGGTGATGGCAGCGGTGCGCGTGCCGCCGTCGGCTTGCAACACATCGCAATCCACGCAGACGGTGCGAGCGCCGAGCTTGTCGAGGTCGAGCGCGGAACGCATCGCGCGGCCGATGAGCCGTTGGATTTCAATCGAGCGCCCGTCCACCTTGCCCTTGCTGCTGTCGCGCTGCTTCCGCGTGTGGGTGGAGTAGGGGAGCATGGAATACTCCGCCGTGATCCAGCCGCCGGTGACGCCCTGATCCTTCATCCAGCGGGGAACGGACTCCTCGATGGTCACGCCGCAGATGACGCGCGTATTGCCCCACTCGATGAGCGTGGAGCCGGCCGCGTGCGGCGCGATGTGGTTTTGGAAACGGACGGGGCGGAGTTGGTCAGCCCGACGCCCGGCAGCGCGGAGGAAGGTGATGGAAGATTCGGCCATAAGGGCGGCGATGTTAGGAACCGCGCGGGGTCGGGGCAATGGGGAATTCAGGAACTCGGCTACCATGTCCCAGTAGAGACGGGTATGCGAAAGCAACCGCCAATGACGTGGAGACATTGCCGAAGAGCCGCAACGAACGCGCACGACTGACAGTCATGGCCGGCGCACGGATGGGTGTGGACTGACGCCAGAGTAAACGTATCTGGAAACGATATGAGGCCGAGGGTAAGCACCGGTGGGTGGACTTCGCCGATGTAGAGTCCCACCGGATACTCACATTGGGTGAGCTTGAGTTCAGCTCAGTGCAGAGTTAGATCAAACCCACCTGAACCACCCGCCATGACACTCGACCAAGCCCAGCAACTCGAAGCCGCCGGCTCCGCGCAGACCCGCAAGACCTACGCCCGCCACGGCGCAGGCCCCAAGATGTTCGGCGTCAGCTTTTCTTTCTTGGGCAAGCTCACGAGGCAAAGCAAACGTGACCACACGCTCGCCCTCGACCTGTGGGCCTCGGGTTGGCTCGACGCGCGCTTGCTCGCCACGATGCTCGCCGACCCGCAGCAGGCGACGGCCAAGCTGCTCGACGCGTGGGCGGCGGACTGCGACAACCGCGGCATGGCAGGGGCTCTTTCTAATTTCGCCACTAGCACCGCATTGGCGGAGGCAGTGGCTGCGAAGTGGTGTGGGGATGCGCGTGAGTTCGTGGCCGTGACGGGCTGGGATGTGGTGGCGAGGATGGCGATGAACTCCACTTTACCCGACACGAAGTCCGCCGGCCTACTCAAGACCATCGAACGCGACATCCACGGTGCGCAAAACTGCGTGCGTTACGCGATGAACGGGGCGCTCATCGCCATCGGCGTTCGCAACGACAAGTTGGAGAAACTCGCCGTCGCCGCCGCGAAACGCATCGGCACAGTCGAAGTGAACCACGGAGACACGGACTGCAAAACGCCGGATGCGGTGCCCTACATCGCAAAGACGAAGGCCCGCCGGTCGAAGAAAGCGGCGCGCTCATAGCGACCGTAGTCGCAACCTTCAGGTTGCGAATCAAGGCTCGTTGAAGCGCAGGCTCAAGCCTGCGACTACTTGAGGGATGCTAGAAACTCCACGAGGTCACGGATGTCGCGGTTCGAGAGCACTTTGATCATCGTGTCCGGCATGGCGGACTGGCCCTTCTGAATCTTGGCGATGTCCGACTTCTTGAACTTCATCACGCCATCCTCCGGCGAATTGATGACCACCTCGTCGGGGCCGCTCGGTTTGTTGACGCCGGCGAAGTTCCGCCCGTCCTTCAGCACCACCGTCAGGCTCTCGAAGCCGGGCGCAATCTTCGCATTCGGCGCGACGAGCGACTCCAGCAGATACTCGCGCGTCTGCTTGGCCGCGATGCCATCCAGCGTCGGCCCCACTTCAGCGCCGTCGGGACCCACCTTGTGGCAGCGGGCGCAGGAGGCTTCGACGCGTTCGAGGAAAATCTTTTTGCCGCTGGCCGCGCTGCCGCCGGCGAGTGTCGGGCGGTAGCTCCAGAGAATGTCGTCGGCGCGCCGCTGGGCTTTGAACTTGTCGAGGCCCGACTTCACGTTGGCATCCGTGCGCTTGTCGGCCGCTTCGAGCAGTTCCAAGTGCAGCTCCGGCGCGACCTTGCCAGACACGAGGTCGTTCATGAGCGAGGCAATCACACCGTCCGCTTCCGCGCCGGGGATGCTGCCGAGGGTGGTGATGGCGTTCTGCTTTTCGCCCAGCGTGCCAGTCGAGAGGAGAGCCTTCAGCGGGGCAACCGCGCTGCCTTTGCCGGTCTTCGCCCGGATGCTCGTGGCGGCGATGCGCAGCGGTTCGGCCTTGTCCGTCGCGGCGACTTCGAGCGCGGCGGAGAGCTGTGCGTCCTTCACGGCGGCGAGGCGGTTCAACGCGCCCACGCGCACGCCGGGGTCAGCCTTCGCGTCGGAGACGAGTTCAAAAAGAACCGGGCTCACCTCGGCCACTTCGAGTTGGGTCGCGGCCTTCACGGCGGCGAGGCGGACGGGCGTCGCACCGGTGCGCAACGCAGCAGCAAGCACGGGCTTCGCGGCAGCAGCGGCGAGCTTCGCATCGCGCGTGGGGAGCGGACGCCAGAGGCCGGTGATGCGGTCGCGACCCGAGGGCTTGGCCCACTCGGCGAGCAGGTCGAGGGCTTCCGCGCGCGCGGCGTCGGGGATGTTCGAGTTGGCCGCGATGCCCGCGATACGCGTGGCTGAAGCGGCGTCGCCGAGGCGGTAATTCGCGCTGAGGATGCGGCGGGCCAGCGCGGGCCGTTGCTCGGCCGTCAGCTTGCTGAAATCTGGCTGCAACGCGGCGAGTGCGGGCAGCGCTTGTGCGATGGGAATCTCGCTGATGGCCCGGGCGGCTTCGAGGACCACACGGCCATCGGCATCCGCGAGGAACTGGCTGACTTCCGCGCGCTCCAAGCGGCGCAGCGCAACCACTGCCGCGACGCGCACCGAGGGCGACGCGTGTGACTTGAGCGCGGCGATGGTCCGTGCGTCCGCACAACCGAGCAGGCCCATCACGCCGGAGTGGCGGAGCACGGCGTCCTTGTCCGCGTTGTCAGCAAGGAGCGCGACCAGCGCAGGCACGGCCGCAGGCACACGAATCTTGCCGATGGCAATCGCAGCCAAGTGGCGCACACGCGAGCTGGCATCGCCGAGCAGCGCCGTGATGGCCGCGCCCGCCGCCGCATCGCGCGCGTCTCCGAGAACCTTCACAACCTGCGCACGCACTTCGACTTCCGCATCGGCCAGCAACGGACGAAGCGCCGCGAGGCTTTGGACTTTGGACTTCGGACTTTGGGCCAACTGCCCCAGCCCCCAAATGCCGTGGACACGCGCTTGCAGCGATTTGCCCGACGCGGCGGTTTCAGCCAGCGCGCGTTGTCCGTCCGCGCCCTTCTCCACGAGCGTGAATTGCGCCTCCTGCCGCACGCGCATGTCGCGGTGGGCGAGCTGGCCCTTGAGTTCGTTCACCGAGCGTTTGGTGAAATCGCCGGCGAAGATGGCCTTCACTTCGTCTGCGCTCTTTACCGTGGCGGGGTCGGAAATGCGGTAAACGCGGCCCTTGCCCGTCATGGCCCAGCCCTCGATCCAGTCGGAGAAATAGACGTGGCCGTCGTAGCCGAAGTCCACGTCGGTCACGAGCGTGTTCCAGATGAACTGCTCCTTTTCGACCAGATCGAAGCTCGCGCCCTTGGGTTGCATCTTGAAGCTCCAGATGCCACTCGCGGTGCTGGCCCCCTTGAAGTCACAGAGCAGGAAATGGCCGTCGTATTTCGCGGGCAGGCCGGTGCCGGGATAGTAAGCGAGACCGCTGGGGCCATTGGCGATGTTTGCGAGCGGCGGCAGGATGTGCGCGGCGCGGTCCTCCGGGAAACACATGCGCTCGCCGAGCCACGGGCCGCGCCGCGAAGTCCACGGCGCGCTCTCGATGAACTGCCAGCCGATGCGCCAGCCCGTGTCGCCACCTTCGACGGCGTAAACCCAGCGCGCGGGGTCGCCGCCGTCGGAGTTGTTGTCGCCGGTGAAGAGATTGCCGAACTCGTCGAAGGCCAGCTCCTGCGGGTTGCGCAGGCCGTGGTGGAAGATTTCCAAGTCGCTCCCGTCCTGGTTGCAGCGGTAAATCGCGCCAGCCTCGGTGTTCGCGACGGTCTTGCCTTCGAGCGACTGCACGTTCGCGCCGCGATCGCCGATGCTGAAGTAGAGCTTGCCGTCCGGCCCGATGCGCAGGCCGTGCAAATCGTGGCCGAGGAAACCCACGCGCACGCCGAAGCCCGTCAGCAGCGGCTTGCGCACATCGGTCGGTCCGTCGGTTTTTCCGTCACCGTCGTTGTCGCGGAGCAGCCAGAGGTTGGGGATGTTTGCGAGCCAGACGTTGCCCCGGCGCGCGAGCACGCCGGACGCGATGCCGTCCACGGTCGAATTGAAAACCTTGTCCGCGAAGACGCTGTAATGCGTGGCCAGCCCGCTGCCCGTGCGGTCCTCGATAAGCGTGACGCGCTCGGAGACGTTGGTCTTGCCATCGTATTTGTAGCGGACGAAGAGCTGGCGCATGGCGTCGGTGGACTTGGCGGCGAGTTCCTCGTCGAGCCAGTTCATGTGCCCGCGGATGTCGGTGACGCCTTGATGGAGCCGGTGCGTCTCGGAGACGTAGATGCGCCCGCGCTCGTCGATGCAGAAGGCGACGGGGTTCGCGAGCATCGGCTCGGCGGCCCAGAGGTCCACCTTGAGGCCGGGGGCGAGCTTGAACTTCTTCGCGGCCAGCTCGGCATCGGCGGTGGCCGCGCCGGGATCGATACGCACCGCCTCGGAGCCAGCCTTCTTCGGAATCTCCGCGCTGAAACCAGTGGCAGCGGCGAGCGAGAACGCAGCCAGCAGCCGGAGGAAAGACACAATTTTCATAAGGGGCGGAAAGTTAGACTTCCGCTGCGCGGGAATGCAAGCGGGGCAAGCGGGTGCTTGGTGCGGTATCAGCCGTTCAGCGTCCTTTGCCGTGCCCACGCATCCGCTTCGAGGATTTGCTCCAAGGTGGGTTGCTCAACGACGCGGTGCGCCTCCATCGTGCGGGCGACGGCGGCGGAGATGTCGGTGAACTTGGTCTGGCGGTTGCAGAAGGCTTCCACGGCGACTTCGTTCGCGGCGTTGAGCACGGCGGGGAGGGTGCCGCCGACTTCACCCGCCCGGCGCGCGAGGTTGAGAGCGGGGAAGCGGTCGGTGTCCGGCTCCTCGAAGGTGAGGGTGCCGAGCTTGGCGAAGTTCGTCTGCACACGGTCGCTGCCGACGCGGTCGGGGTAGGTGAGGGCGTATTGGATGGGCAGGCACATGTCGGGCGTGCTGAGTTGCGCGATGATGGAGCCGTCCACGAACTCGACCATCGAGTGGACGATGCTCTGGGGATGCACGACGACCTTCACGCGGTCCATGCCGATGTCGAAGAGCCAGCGGGCCTCGATCATCTCTAGGCCCTTGTTGAAGAGCGTGGCGGAATCAATCGTGATCTTGCGGCCCATGACCCAGCTCGGGTGTTTCAGCGCGCGCTCGACGGTGATGTCGGCGAAGGATTCCTTCGGGTGCAGCGCCCGGTCGCGGAAGGGGCCGCCGCTGGCGGTGAGCCAGAGGTTGCGGACGGAACTCGGCGGCTTGTCGTCGAGGCACTGGAAGATGGCGGAGTGCTCGCTGTCCACGGCGAGGACGCGCACGCCGTGCTTGCGGGCCTCGTTCATCACGGTCTCGCCGGCCATGACGAGGATTTCCTTCGACGCGACGGCGATGTCCTTGCCCGCGCGGATGGCGGCGAGGGCGGGTTGCAATCCAGCGGTGCCGACGATGGCGATGAGGACGATGTCGGCCTCGGGCAGCGTGGCGAGCTTCAGCAGGCCTTCGTTGCCGGCGTGGACCTGGACCTTGGTGCCGAGGGCGGACTGGAGTTCGTTGGCCTTGGCCGGATCGGTGATGGAGATGGCGGCGGGCTGATACTTGAGGGTTTGGGCGAGGAGCAGATCGGAGTTGCCGCCGGCTGCGAGGCCGAGGATGCGCAGGCGGTCGGGGAGGTCATCGGCGACCTTGAGGGTGCTGGTGCCGATGGAGCCGGTGCTGCCGAGGAGGACGACGTTTTTCATCAAACTGGTTCTCTCTGAATCGTAATCTTAATCCTGCTCTCCCTCTGCGGGCAGCAGCGCGGGGAGGATTAAGAGTAAGATTAGGATTAAGAGCAAGAGGTGCGGCAGTCGGGTCACCGCAGAAAAAAGGGGTGTCGCCCTTCGCGGACGACACCCCTCTGAAGCCTGTCTTTGTTACACGTTGTAAGTGCTCGACGAGATGTTGCCGCCGCGGCCGGTCCAGTTCGTGTGGAAGAACTCGCCGCGCGGTTTGTCCAAGCGCTCGTAGGTGTGCGCGCCGAAGTAGTCGCGCTGCGCCTGGAGCAGGTTCGCGGGCAACACGGCGCTGCGATACTGGTCGTAGAATGCCAGCGCAGTGCTGAAGGCCGGCACGGGGATGCCGCGCAACGCCGCCGTGGAGACGATCTTGCGCCACCCCTTCTGGCAGCGCTTGATCTCGGCGCGGAAGAAGTCGTCGAGCATGAGGTTCGCGAGCTTCGGGTTCTTGTCGTAGGCCTCTTTGATCTTGCCGAGGAAGGCGCTGCGGATGATGCAGCCGCCGCGCCACATGAGGGCGATGCCGCCGTAGTTGAGGTTCCAGCCGTATTCCTTCGCGGCGGCGCGCATGAGCATGTAGCCCTGCGCGTAGCTGACGATCTTTGAGCAATAGAGCGCGTCGCGGATGTCGGCGATGAACTGCTTCTTGCGCTCGGGGTTGGCCGCGATGCTCGTGAGGAACGGTCGCGGGCCTTTCAGCTTCTTCGCAGCCTTCACGCGCTCGTCCTTCAGCGCGGAGACGCAGCGGGAGTAAACCGCTTCCGCCATGAGCGTGATGGGGATGCCGAGGTCCTGCGAATTGATGACCGTCCACTTGCCGGTGCCCTTTTGGCCGGCGGTGTCGAGGATTTTGTCCACGAGCGGGGAGCCGTCCTCGTCCTTCTTGGCGAGGATGTCGCGGCTGATCTCGATGAGGTAGCTGTCGAGGTCGCCGGTGTTCCATTCCTTGAGCACCTCGTGCATCTCGTCGGCGCTCATCCCGACGCCGTTCTTCATGATGTTGTAGGCCTCGCAGATGAGCTGCATGTCGCCATACTCGATGCCGTTGTGGACCATCTTCACGTAATGGCCCGCACCGCCCTCGCCGACCCAGTCGCAGCAGGGCGTGCCGCCGTCCACCTTGGCGGAGATGCCTTGGAAGATGGCCTTCACTGCCGGCCACGCGGAGGGGGAGCCGCCGGGCATGATGGAAGGTCCGCGGCGCGCGCCTTCTTCGCCGCCGGACACGCCGGTGCCGATGTATTGAAAGCCCTTCGATTCGAGATATTTCACCCGGCGGTCGGTGTCGCCGAAGAGGGAGTTGCCGCCATCAATGACGATGTCGCCGACCTCGAGGTGGGGTAGGAGGTTTTCGATGAACTCGTCCACCGGCTTGCCG
>CALQJI020000043.1 GCA_943330855.2 Klebsiella pneumoniae | reverse complement strand
GAAGCGGCAGAATCAGACACCGGCAGCCTACCATTGGAGCACGCGATTACTTCGCGGACTTCGCCTTCAGCGCGTTCACTTTTACCCATCTGGCCTTTTGTGCCGCCTTGATGTTGGCCTTTCCCGCCGCGCTCATCTTCCGCTTCTTCTTCGGAGCCGCAGGCGCAGCAACCTGAGCCGGCCCAGCACCTGACTTGGCTTTCAACTTCACTAAGCGAGCCTGATGGGCAGCCCGCATCTTGGCCTTCGTAGATGCGCTGTGGGTTCGCTTGCCCGGGGTAGTTGTCGTTGCCGGTGATGCAGCGGCGGCAACCGCAACGTCCGCCCCGAGCACCTTGGAGATCTCCCCCAGTCGGGCCTCAAGCTTCGTCTTCTCATTCAGCAGAGCGGTTCGGAGGGTGACATATTTGTTTAGGTCAGTCATAGGGAAGACACGATAAGGAGCTGAAGCTGTTATTACAAGGTGCTCTGGTCGGCCCGATTGAACATTCGCCGCCGCGTCCAGTCCGAGTTTCCCTATGAAGGTAAAAAGCCAAGTTCCCCTCCACCCAGCCTTCGAAGCCGGCCAGAAATGGCGCATGGATGGGGTGACCTGCCACATCAGTCAGGTGGGCAAGACGCTGGTCCATTACAAGCTGCTCAAGGACAATGTCGTCCGGGGTTCTAATTCACTGGGGAACCAAGCAGTGCTGGCGAAGTATTTGCAGGCGAAGCAGGCGGTGCTGGTGCGGGCATAGCCGCCGAGTCGGCTCAATCATCCCGTGGCGTCCGGGCGATGCAGGCCCACCAGACCCATGCGATGAACAAACCTTGGAAGGGCAGTCGCGCCCACAGGACCCACGCCGGAATTTGAACTCCCTCCCAGCCGTGCAGGACCACATGCAGATTCGCCGGGAAAACCGCGACCAAGAGGACGATCAGTCCCCAGCCGGCTACGATGCGTAGTCTAGGAACCAGGATGGCCAGCCCACCGGCCATTTCAGCCGCGCCGCTGATCAGGATCAATTCCCGGTGCCAAGGCAGATACGCAGGCATCAGACCAAGGTAAGAACTTGGATGTAGAAAGTGGTTGAGTCCGGCCAGGGTGAAAAACACCACCAGGAGCCACCGTGCGAAGGTGCGCAGTCTGGCGAGCCAAGGGCGTGGGGAGTGATCGCAGCTCACAGTTTGAGCAGTGCGGCGAGACGAGGCTCCACGATGGCCATAGTTTTCAGGACGAGTTCCGCCATCACTTTGGCACCCTTCTCAGAGAAATGCGTTCGGTCGGTCGCGGAGCAGCTCAGGTCCGCGCTGCCGGCATCCCCGAGCTTTTGGAAGAGTTCCCCGCTGGCAGCATGAAGGTCCACCAGCGCGACCCTCTTCTCCTTTGCCACAACCTTCATCGCGTCCGCGTATGGCAACAGTTCCTGGGTCACCTGGCCGTCCTTGTCGAAGCTCCGCCGGTGCATCGGCGTCACGAGCACGGGCGTCGCACCGCCCGCCCGCGCCTCGTCCACATAGCGGCGCAGGAAGTCGCGGTAATCGGTTGCAGCATCGGTGGATTCGGGGCGCTCCTTGGCGTGCGAATCATTGTGGCCAAACTGAATCAGCACGAAGTCCGGCTTCTCCGCGAGGGTCTTCATCCAGAGCCCCTCCTTGATGAAGGTCTTGGTGCTGCGCCCGCTCTTCGCCAGGTTGATGACGCGCACGTGCGCTTGAAACGCCGGCGCGAGGAAGTGTCCCCAGCCCCGGATGTTCGAGGTGGCCGGATACTCACACACAGTCGAGTCGCCGAGGACTGCGATGCGAACTTCGCGTGGCGCGTCCGCTCCATCCGAAATCTGCGCGACGCAGAGCAGGATGAGGATGAGTGCGGCGCGGCATTGCATACCCCCGAACCTACATGGGGCTCCCACAGAACTCCACCTCGCGGCGACCGTTGCTCCGCCCTGCGCCGACGTCGCGTCCGAAATCCGTCCACCCCGCGAGTCATTTCGGCCCGAGACACACCGCCTCCTTCATGCTGCGGTGGTAAACTCGTCCCTCGGCGAAGGAAAGCGAGTTGAGGCTCCAGGTCTGACCGGGATGGCCAAGGTCGTTGACCGCCAGGAGCGCCCGCTCGTCGAGCACGGCTGCGCGACCGTCAATCACGTAGGTGATGCCAAGCATCGTGGTGAAGAAGACCTTGCCGCCGACCGCCGTCGGGCTGCCGAGATAACCCCACCACCAGCCGTCGCCCCGGGAGCGCTTGTCCGTGGCGACCTCAATGCCGCGTGAGTTGAGGGTCGAGGAAATCTGCGGCCGGTTCCACACGAACTGGTCAGGTCGACCGGCTTCGCGCACAACGGACACGGGGACCTCGAGGTATTCCACTTGGCCGGTCTCCAGATGCACGCGGCCCACGCAGTAGGGCGGGCCAAGGTGTTTGCTCGCCTCGGTGTAGCACAGGAAGTAATGCCAGTCGCCGATCAGGATGTTGCAGAACTGCGCGGGGAAGACTTTCAACGGTGGCGTCTGTTTCGTGAGGTCCACGCCCGCGAGCAACTCGTGCTTGCCGGTGGCGGGATTGAAGCGCCGCCAGTCCACCTGCTTCACGAGCGACTGCGTGCGCAGCAGCCTGCCCGTCGCAGCGTCCAGCACCTGGTGTTCAGAGGCATCAATGTCAAACCATGCGGCGTATTTCGCGTTCCAGTGCATCGTGTAACACGCCTTGCTGCGGCTGGTCTCGTAGCGCCAGAGCGTCTTCCCCTCCTTGCCCGCCGCGAGGCTCGTGAGGCTCAGGCCGATGGGCAATTCGGGAACACCATGATACGCGCCACGGCCTTGAAGCACCGCCGGTGTGCCATCCGCGAGACGGCCGAACACGGGTGTGTTGTAGTGCGTCATCGCGTCGTCGGCGACCCAGAGCGTGCGGCCCGTGCGCTTGTCCAAGGCGCGAAGGTAATTCCACGGATCCTTGCCCTCCCTCTTTGGATCGTCCGCGTCCCGCGGCTCCATGTTGAGCAACGCGTCGTTGAACAGGATAGGTTCGAACTGTTTGTTGAAGGGCCGCCCTCCCGTCGGCTGCCATTCGCGCAGCCAGACCTCCTTTCCCGCAAAGTCGTAACAGCCCACCGACCCACAGGCGTTGAAGAACCAAATGTGCTGCCCATCTGTGACGGGCGACGGCGAGGTCGCGTCGCTGAAAAAATACGCCGGCACGCTGGTGTCCCGGCCCGGCAGCGTCACGGTCCAGAGAATCTTCCCGGTCTTCGCGTCGAGGCAATGGCCGATGATGTCCCTGCCCAGCGGGAGCTTGCCCACCTCGGGCTTGAGCGTCGTGAGAAACACGCGGCTGCCCCAGACCGCAATGCCGCCCTGGCCGGTCTCGGGCAGGGTGGTGCGCCAGAGAACGCCCTCGCCCCGTGCGACGCTCCACTTGAGCGGCACCGAGTCAGCCTCCACGGCCCACGTGCCATGCGGCCCGCCGGCCTGGGGCCACTGGCGGTCACCGCCGGAGACTGGCAACGCGCTATCGGCGGCGGATGAGTTTGACACCAGCACGAGCAACAGAACGACGCGGCGGAGGAAAGTCATGTGGGAGATTGAACGGCACGGCGCGGATGTCCACAGCGCAAATCCCATCCAAGGTCGCAGGCGGCCCGGCCATTCCGCCCCTCGGCTCACACGCTCACCACGACCCGCGCCACACACCGCTTCGCTCGCACCGCCGCGAGGTCCGGGCTCTTGTCGGGTGGCTAACTAAACCGGCTCCTCCACCAGCACTGCATCCGTGCAAACCCGCAGCACGCACTGCCAGTCGCGGAGCAGCACCAGGCCGATTCGTCCCTCCATCAGAAGTGCCGCCTGGTGGAGTCCCAGCAGCCGCGTGAACTCCCGTGGTTGTTTCGCCAACTCATACATGCGTTCGAGACGGCGGACGGCGTCCAGTTCCCAATACTCGTAACGCAGCACCCGGTCACCGCGCCGCAGTTAGGCGGCGATCGACGGACAGGCCGCGATCTCCTCGGCGGTGGCGAAGCGCGACTTCACGCAATCAAACTCAGTGTGCTCGGTCTCCCGCCATTTCCGGGTCTCCTGGTCCAGTGGCAGGACGGAGAGCAGCTCATCACCTCGCTGCCAGAGCACCCCGGAGTGAATTTCAATCGAACTGCCCTGCGGCTGTTCGGCGGAATACTTAAGCAGTTCATCGCCCGGCAGCTGTTGCGCCTGAACGCGCTGCCAGTGCTGGAGCAGCAACTTGTGCTCCCTTCGGGTCAGTTCGGCCGCCAC
The DNA here is from genome assembly GCA_943330855.2 of Klebsiella pneumoniae. GTDB lineage: Bacteria > Verrucomicrobiota > Verrucomicrobiia > Limisphaerales > SXTU01 > SXTU01. The sequence continues at coordinate 38,173 of CALQJI020000043.1, read as the reverse complement.
GGCGGCGACGTCGGCCGGACCGCGCAGGGTTTTGGGGAGGTAGAAGGCGACGGATTCGACACCGCCACAGCGCTTACAATACCCACAGTTGACGCGATGCGTGACCTTGGTGATGCCCACGCCACAAGAGTCGCAGTTGGCCAACGAAGTGTTCATGTCTGAATCAACATTCCCTCTCCGCCCGTCGGGAGGCAATACGCAGCCGCGCCGGCCGGAATTCAGAAACACAGTTGCGAGCTGAGCGCGTTCGTCTCATCGTTGACAAGTTGAACTCGTCCTCAATTCTCCGCGCCCTCCTGCTGCTCTGCATTTTCAGCGCTCACCTCTCAGCGGCGACCGCGAAGATGCCCAACATCCTGGTCATCGTCGCCGACGACCTCGGCTATGCCGACCTCGGCGTCCATGGTGGCAAGGACGTGCCGACACCCCACCTCGACGCGCTGGCGGCCAGCGGCGTGCGCTGCACCAGCGGCTACGTCTCCGCGCCGTATTGCAGCCCCTCACGGGCGGGCTTCCTCACCGGTCGGGCGCAGACACGCTTCGGCCATGAGTTCAATCCGCATGTCGGCGACGAAACGAAACTTGGCCTGCCTCTGAATCAGCGCACCATCGCCAACCACCTGCACGACGCGGGCTATGCCACGGGCCTGATTGGCAAATGGCACCAAGGCTACAGCGTCGCGCATCACCCGCAGTCCCGGGGCTTCGACGATTACTTCGGCTTCCTCGTGGGCGGGCACAATTTCCTGCTCCACCGGGATGCCAAGGCAAAGTTCGGCTCCGCCCACTCACATGACATGATCTACCGTGGCCGCGAAGTGCAGAAGCTCGATGGCTACACCACCGACCTCTTCACCGACGAGGCGCTCGCCTTCATGGATCGACACACCGCCAAGCCGTGGTTCCTCTACTTGGCCTACAATGCCGTGCACACGCCGCTGGAAGTCCTGAAGAAGTATGGCGACCGCGTGCCCGCTGCCATCATCGACCCCGCCCGGCGCGGCTACCTTTCGCTGCTCGTTGGCCTCGATGACGCAGTGGGACGTATCACCACGCATCTCCGTGCGACCGGGCGCGACAAGGACACGCTGATCTGCTTCTTCAGTGACAACGGCGGTTCTGGTCGGAAGCCGTTTCTCGCTTTCAACACCGGCGTCAACACCCCGCTGCGCGGCGACAAAGGCCAGGTGCTGGAAGGCGGCATCCGCGTGCCATTCTTTCTCTCATGGCCCGGCCGGCTGCCAGCGGGCAAGGTCTATGACCAGCCCGTGACCACCTTGGACATCCTGCCCACCGCCTGTGCTGTGGCCGGGGCGAAAGCGATCGCCAACCTCGACGGCGTGAACCTCCTCCCGCATCTCACCGGCGAAACGACCACCGCGCCGCATGATTACCTCGCCTGGCGCTTCGGCCCGCAGAAGGCGGTCCGCAAGGGCCAGTGGAAGCTGGTGGACTGGCGCGACTTTGAAACCAAGCAGAACAGCGGTTGGCAGCTCTACGATCTCTCGCAGGACGTCGGCGAAAAGAACAACGTCGCGGCCGCGCACCCTCAGCTCGTCGCGCAACTCAGCCGGGCTTGGGACGAGTGGAACGCGCACAACATCGCCCCGCTCTGGCATGGCAGCCCCACGGAGGATCCCACCGCACCTGCACGACCGGCACCTGCGAAGGCGAAGGGCATGTAGTCCACCCGTGCTGCTTCCGCTGGTTCAGCCCCGTTTGCGTCCCAGTCAAATGCTCCGCCGTCGGGACTCACGTCCCATGGATCGCGCTGACCCGAGTGCAGAAGAGGCTCCTGCCTCACGGCTTCAAATGCTTCGCAAACCACTGAATCGAGTTCTCCAACATGCGCGGGGTGAAGCGGTGGGGCACGTCTGGTTCCAGGTCCACGACCAGCCGGTCGGCCGCTTCGCCGTAAAGAGGCTTGAGGGCAGCCACGAATCGTGTGGCGCCATCCGGCGGAACCTGCTTGTCCGCCGCCCCGCTCTGAAACGCGATGGCCGGCCGGTGGGCATAAAGTTGCAGGTGGGTGAGAGGGTTGCGCCGGTCGTAGTCAGCTTGTGCCGCGGCGTCCGGCTCACCGGGCGGTTCAAACGAGCCGGGGCGCAGCCAGTCCGGCGTGGCGACGCAGGCGGACACTACGATGATCCGGTGGTCCACCCCGGCAGCCGCCACCGCGATGTCCCCGCCCATGGAGATGCCGCCCATGCCCACCTCGGGGCGCACGCCGAGGGTTTTGACCGCCCAGTCGATGACCTTGGGCGTTTCCTCCGCCGTGCGGGCCAGGATCGGCCAGAAGAACCGGCGGATGTTGCCGCGGACCCGCTTGACCAGCTCCTCCCTGGATTCGATGCGCCGTTCGCCGTGCTGGTAAGGGTCAAAGCTCAACGCGACGAATCCACGCTTGGCGAGATCGCGTAGTTGCGCGTCCACGGATTCCTTCTGGCCGCTGAAGCCATTTAGCCAGATCACCAACGGGCGGCCTTTGGTCTCCTTTGGAGCGATGACCAGAATGGGGATGTCACCCACCTTGGCGTGCAGGGTCTGAAGTTCGCTGTCTTTCTCCTGGGCGATGGCTGAATGGGAAACCAGACTCAGCGCGAGGAGGGCCAGGGCCGCGAGCCGTCCGAGCCACCCACCGGGAGCGGAGCGGCGAGCCGTTGACGAGTTTGCCGGGAGTATCTTGGGTTCAGTCTGAATGGGGAGTTGAATGCCCAAGTGTCACTAATCCCGGCAGCATCTCAAGCCAATCAACGACGAGAAACCTCACCACCTGCTCCACCTTCGAGCCCTCTACCTCGGACGGGGGGACCCGGGCACAGGATTCTTTCGGAGTTCCGTCGAACGCCCGCCGGCAAAACTGCTTTGCCCTCGGGTGCGAAACCGCCAGTCTCGCAGGCCATGCAACCTTCGCTTCCCCTGGCCCTGCTCGTGACACTGGCGCTCGCCATCAGCACGCCAGCTCAAACCAAGCTTCCCAAGCCCCAGTTTCAGGGTGACTTCTTCGGCGAGATGGCGCGGGCCTTCTGCGTCATTCTCGAAGTGGACACCCAGGCGCGGGCACTCGTCGTCAAACGCGACCGCGACGGCCAGCGGGTGCGCGTGCCTATCAAGGACGACACCGAGCTGCATTTCCGGGATTCCTGGGGCGAGCTGGAAGATTACTTTCCCGGCCAGCACGTCATGCTCTTCATGTATGTGGACGAGGACAAGAATTGGACCTATCCGCGGGCGGTGCAGGACGACCTGCACGTCTCAGCGCGGCATGGCTGGTTCGCCACGGTGACGAAAATTGATCGCGTCAAGCGCACCTACTCGACCCATCGCGAGGAGAAGAACAAGGAAGGCAAAGTTACCAAGGTCGAGGACAAGGAATACCGCTTCACGGCCACCGTGAAGGTCTGGAAAGGCGCGACCCCCACGGGCATTGAGGGTCTGATGGTTGGAGATGAGGTCATCCAGCAACAGGTCGAACAGGAGGGCCAGCTCGTCGCCGTCGAGATTGTGGACCGCATGGGCGACGACGCGATTCGCGCCGCGCAGGATGCACGGCATCGGGAGGCAGAGGAACGGCTCGGGCTGCCCGCCTACGTGAACGATCTGGAAGTGCTCACCGGGGCGCTGACCGCCACCGTTGCCTGGAGCAGCGCGGCGCGGGCGCGGGCGCTGAAGACGGGTGACTTGCTGACCGTGACACTAGGGGACGGCACGCGGCCCTTTGGGGCGGCGGTGTCCTCGTCGCAATCCGTGGACTCGCGCCAGCGGCTGCAACTCGTCATCAACGCCCGCGTGGCGAGCCGGCTCTCGTATGGACAATCCCTGCGCGTCTTCCTGCCCGGAAAGGGGCCGCCGGTGCCCACCGGTCGGTCTGGCGTGCCAGAGGCGCGTTGAGCCCAGCACCTCAAAGGGGAAGCAGAGCTAGTCCTCGGTGGTCAACAGCTTGGATCCCCACGAGGGGACGATACCTCCAAAAACTGCCCGGACCCGCCAGAGGAAGTGTCACCCTGGGTGACAGTGGTTGCCCGGCGGCGCGGGTAGTTGTCGTTCGGCTTGGTGGCAGCCGAACCTACTTCACGACCGGGGCCGCCATCTGCTCCCGCAGAAACCTGGCCACCCGTTCATGGGCTTTGGCCACAACCTGTGGGTCCGCGCCGCGCAGGCCATGCTCGCCACCGGGGACGGTAATCAACTCGTGCTTCACCCCCATGCGTGTCAGTTCACGGGCCATGTCCGACGAGCACGCGTAAGGCACGTCCGTGTCCTCCGTGCCGTGGACCATGAGGATGGGTGGGTAGTCGCGGGTGATCAGGCGCACCGGGCAATACGGTTTGAGTCGCTCCAACTCCCTCAACGGGTCTATGCCGGTGACGGCTGCGGCCCATCCGCCGGTCTGGCGGAGGTATCGATAGTAATTGCCGCGAGCCTTGCCCACCGCCACGGCGTCCGTGTTCGTCAGCACCCGGCCCTGATGCACAGCACCCAGCGCTTCCTCCCGTGAAACTGGCGCACCATGGTTGGGCGACTTGGCCCGAGCCCACTCGCTGTCGATGTCACCATAGCCCCAGTAGGCGAGCAATGCGGTTGGCCGGGGTTGAACTATGACGCCGGCCAGCATCGTGAGGAAGCCACCGGCCGAGCCACCGGCGACCACCACGCGTCGCGTGTCCGCCTGGAACAACCTGGGACCTTCGGCATGAAGCCAGCGAAAGGCGTCGCGCAGATCCTCGGCGATGTCCGGCAGCCTGACCTCCGGCGCGAGGCGGTAATCGAAGGAGACCAATACCCAGCGCTCCTGGGTGCAGAGGTCGAGCAGAGCCCGCGGAACCTGCGTGCGACTGCCCACAATCAACGCACCGCCGTGCAGCCAGACGAGCGCCGGGCGCGGCTCCGTGCCCGGTGGCCGGTGGACATCGGCCTGGATGCTCACCGGGCCGACCGTCTTGTAGGTGTGCGTGAACTTGGACAGCCTGGGTTCCTCGGCCAGGGCATGCGCGGTAAAGCAGAGGAGGGGCACGAGGAGGAGTGGCTTCATGGCGTGGAGCAGAGCAGAGGAACGGGCGGGTGGCAAAACCATCCGCGCCCCTGGCTTGGCAGTGGTGGGCTAATTTTGCCTCCTCAGTGATCCAAGCACCGGACCCGACAATTGCATGAGGTAGCACTGGAAGGGACTTCTGGGGCGAGCCGCTTGAACCCGCCTTGGATCTCCTCGATCGGTTCCTGCATCACGCCATCACCATCGGCATTACCGGACGCAGTTACCGCGTCAAAGACTCGCTGCCGCCGCCGCCCGAACCCAAGACCACAAGGAAGTCCAACGAACCTTCGACCGCCGGGGGTGCGAGCTGAGGGCTCGCAGCCGCTTCGGCTCGGTATGTCTCGCAGCCAACCCAAGCGCGAACCAATCCAGAAAACAGTTATGAATCTCCCGCCTCAGACTGGCCGGTTTTGATCTGCACGGTGACCATGGTGAGGTCCAGGCCGAATGCCGGGGTTCGTAAATCGGTGACCACACTGCTGCCGCCGGAATGGTGGGGTTGCCAACCACGATTGCAGTCTCGGTGCCGTGGGGGCCCTAAATGTCCGCTGGCTAGGTGAAGCCTGGTCCACCGCCCGCCATGTAGCCGCGGCTCACCCCGTTCGTCTCCGGGCTGGCCCAGAACGCAAACAGCTTTCCCCGTTGCAGCGTGAAGCGAAACTTCACCGGTTTGCCAGCCAGAGACTTCAGATCGTCCGCCCCCTGCCAGCGGACGGCGAGCTTGGTCGAGTCGCCCTTGAGCGGCGCGCAGTTCGCTTTTGCGAAGGGCGCGAGGACTTCACCACGTTCGTCCAGAATCTCCACGCGCAGCTCGCCCGAGGGCGCGGCGAGGTTGACGAAGAGGTGCTTGCCGGTGAAGCGCACCGGGCGCGTTGTGAGCACGCCTTCGGTCTCGGCGTCGAGCGAGGCGAAGCCGTCGCGGCGCAGCGTGGCCAGGCCGGTGCAGCCGTCGCCATCGGGGAACTCCGCCGGGCCGCCGCGCCGTCCGCTGGCGTAGAAGTAGAGCTGGTCGCCGACAACGAGGCAGCCCGCGCCTGCGGACTGAACATTGCCCCAGTTCCAATCGCCCTTGCGCTCCGACAGGCCGAGGAAGGGTCGGCGATCGGGACGCGTGAAGTGAAACCCATCGCGGCTGAAACCGGCGCAAACGTCGTTGAGCTCGGGCCGGCCTGCCGCCGCGTCCGCCTTGCCGCGCCACAGCGTGTAGAGGCCGAGTAGGACGCTCTCGTAGGCGGCGCAGTCAATGTTCGTGAGCTGCGGGACGAGCTTCGTGTCGGCACGCGCGGGATCGAGCGAGTCCGCGCCGACCCACCAACTGCGCTCCTCCGGATTCTTGGCGGCGTCCTCCACCCCGTTCTTGCACTCGTAGTAGCGGCGGCAGCGGCCAATGGCGGTGGAGGAGTCCTTGCGCAGGCCGAAAACCCAGACGCGGCGGAAGGGATTCCAGAAGACCGTGCTGCGCGGATAGATGCCGTTGCTCCTGCCCACGACCGGCCCCCAGTGGACACCATCCGCCGAGAGATGGATTTCAAACGACCACTCGCCGCGGCCGTTGACTTCCTCGCGGTGGGCGCGGAAGAGCTTGTAGCGGCGCTGCGGGTCGGGCTCGTCGAGGTCGAGCCAGACGTTCGCGGAATCACGGTCGCCGGTGTGGACGATGCTGGTGCCGGGGACGACGCCCCAATCGCGCTTCTGCCATTTCACGCCGTCCTCGGAGACGGCCAGCGCGGTCGCGCGCCGGTAGCCGGCCATATACCAGAGCTTGAAGAGTCGGTCGCGTGGATCCCACCACACGCCGTCGCTGAAGGCGGCGGCCATCGGCGAGGGGCCGAGCTTCTCCCACGGCTGGTCGGGCTGTAGAACGGGATTCGCCGAATGCCAAACGGGCTGGTGAAACGCGCGCTGCAACGTGGTCTGCTCGACAAGAAAGTCGTCCACGAAGAGCTGCCGGCCCACATCAATTGGAATCACCGCCGGTGGCTTGGCGAGATGCGGTGGCAACGGCGCAGGCTTCGGCGTGGGCGTGGAAGGTTGGGGCGGCCACGGGGTGGGCAGGCGGATGCCGTTGTAGAGAAGTTCACCCGTTGCGCCCACAGATGGTGCGGCAAACGCCTGCTCCAGCTTGGCGGCGGCAACCCCGGCAATCGTGATTTGGAGCGCCCGGCGACGATTCAGCGAAGGCTGTCTGGCAGGCGGAGCGGGTCGTGACATATGGCAGGGCTGCTTTCGACGCAGCCGGTGAATACAAAACTCAGGTCCTCCTCAGTCCGGTTCCGTCTCGTAACAGGGGGTTGATGATGTCGCAGCAGATGTCTGTCACTAGCCAAAGGATTTTCGCCACAGTTGCCGGGTGCTGCTTCCCGTGAACCCGGTTTTGTCCACCGCTCGATAACGTGATAGAATCGCCGTGCGCCGAAAGTGAAATCCTCCACCGAGTGGATTTCGTTCGTCACCGTGCTAGCGTTGGGCAGCGCCTGCCAGATCCTGTTGGTTCCCAGCAAGCTGGATGTGAACTGCACCTCAAGGAATGGCCGACCTGTCGCACCCGGGGTGGCCCCATTGTAAAGGCATTCGCCGGGAGGCGTTGGAGCGGCGGAGAAGTGCTGCTACGAACCCTTTGAACAACGAGGGCACGATGTGACCATAGAGCCGATGTGCATGGGGAAGCGGCAGAAGCTCAGTTCTCGTTCCACGTCCCCCCGATAACCGGGAGGTGTGTGTATGGCTGGACTGACGGGAACGTCGGACCGTAGTGCGAAGCAGCGGCTCACTTCACCCCGATGCAGTGCAACTGTGACCAGGTGCGGACGAGCAGTCGCCCGCCCGCGATGGCCGGCGTGCTCTGGCAAAGTTCGTTCAGCGCGTTTGTGGCCAGGAGCTGAAACTTGTCCCCAACGGCGATGGCGAAAACTTTCCCGCTCTTGTCCACGGCGAAGAGCTTGTCGCCGGTGCTCACGGGTGAACCTAGGAACTCGCCTTCGACACGCTCGGACCAGACCGTTTCTCCTGTCGCCAGCTTGGCGCACGTGACGATGCCTTGGTCGCTCCACAGGTAGGCACGTTCGCCGACGATGATGGGCGAAGGGATGTGCGGCACGGTCTTCTCCATGCGCCATGCTTCCTGCATTGTGCCCGGCTCCTTGCCCGGCTTGAGCACGACCACGTGCTTCGGGCCGCCGGTGAACGCGCAGTTGACGATGACATATTCGCCCGAGACTGAGGGCGAGCCAATCGCCCGCTCCTGCTTTTGCGCGAACAGCGGCATCTGCCAAAGCTGCTTGCCAGTCGCCGCATCCACGCCGGTCGCGCCAAGGCGCCAGCTCACGACGACGACCTGCGGATTACCGCCGGGCGGCGTGTAGATGCAGGGGGTGGAGTAGTTCGAGTGGTTCTCAGCGCGAGGCAGCTTCCAGCGGACCTTGCCCGTGGCGCGGTCGAGCGCGAACAGGTGGCCGTCGCTCTCCTGGTCGTTGGAAAGAATCACCAGATCATCGTGCAAGATCGGCGACGCGCCAAAGCCATGCTGGCGCTTCACCGGCCCGAGGTCCGTCTCCCATGCCGTCTTCCCGTCGTGCGTGAAGGCGATGACCGTCAGCTTCTGCGGCGTGCCCCAGGTGAAGTAAACTCGGTCTGCATCCACAGCCGGCGTGCTGGAAGCCATGCTGTTGAGCCGGTGCTGCTTGCCGGCGAGGGCGTCATAGTCGTGCTGCCAAAGCGTCTTGCCGTCGGCGGAGTTGAGGCACAGTGCAGTGCGCTGGCCGGTGGCCTCGTTGCCGCAGAGGAGGAACACGCGGCTGCCCCAGACGACGGGCGAGCCATGCCCGACACCCGGCAGCTTCACCGTCCACTTGCGGTTCGCGGGCGTCCACTGCGCCGGGATGTCAGCCGCGCCGAGGCCAGAGCCATTTGGTCCGCGAAAGCGCGGCCATTCTTGGGCAACGGTGGACAACGTGATGGTCAAGGCGACGAGGATCAGGGCGGAGCGCGTCATGGTGAAAGGCAATCTATCTTCCTGGGTTGAGATTCACAACCGCTCCGGCGGTGAGGTGCCGGGGTCAGGCGTTGACTTGCTACTTGAACACGACGGTCTTGGGCATGGCCTGCCGCAGCCGATCACAGCCGGCCTCGGTGATGCCGTTCTGACGGATGTTGATGTGCTCAAGCCGGGTGAGCTTGGCCAATTCATCGAGCGAGGCGTCCGTGACCTGCTTCAATCCGCGCAGCGCGAGCCGCTTGAGCTGCGGCATGCGCTGGAGCGCACCTCTTTGGATGCCACGATCCGTCACCCCAACGCAGTAGCTCAGGCCAAGCTGCTCGACGTTCACCAGTTGCGGCAGGTGCGACAACGTGTGATCCTGCAGGTTGTTGAATTCGAGGCCGAGCGCACTGACCTTGAGCTGCGCCAAATGTGCCAGGCCGGGACCGTTGATCTCGTTGCGGGGCAGGTCCAGCTCCGTCAGCTGCGGCGGGAGGCGCAGGTGCCGCAGGTCGTCGTCCGTGAGGCCACAGGCAATCAGCTCGACCGTTTGCACGGTTTCGAGCTTGGCGAGCGCCGCCAGCGTCTCCTCCCCCAGCCGCGCGTGAGTGAGCGTCAGCTTCTTCAGGGCCCGCCAGCCAGCCAAGCGTTCCAGCTCCTTGGCCGCGATGTCGCGCCCGCCGAGCGTGAGCTGGTTTAGCCGCCGGCAGGCTTGCAGATGCCGCACCGTCTCTTCGTCCACCACATTCGGCAACGCCACCGCGCCTAGCTTCGGCCAGGACTTGAGCACCGCGAGGTCCGCCGGCTGCAGGTCGGCATCCAAAAGTTCCAAGGACTCCAGCGTCGTGACCCCGGCGAGGTGCCGCAGCGCCTGTCCGGTAAGTCGCGGCCGACCAGCCCGGCGCTCCACGAACGGATAAGACCACTGCGGCGGGCCGAACCCTGCCTTCTCGTAGCGCTCGATGGGCAGCACCGCAAGTGACCGCAGTCTGGGCAGCGTGGCCAGCGAACGGATGCCGTCGTCGGTGATGCTGGTTTCGTAAAGGCTCACGACCTCCAGCGTGGGCATGGTCGCGGTCAGTGCGAGCAGGTCGTTGTCAATCTTCGGACCCCATAGCCCCAGATGCGCGAGCGCGGGTGGCTTTGCCCCGTTCCAGCGGAAGAACGTCAGCGAGCCAGGCCGGCCGGGAACGGGTCCGGCCTCGTTCAAGCGGTTCATCGCGGTGAGCATCTCGGGCGTGGTCGGCCCCTCGGGCTTTACTCCCTTGCCCACGGTGCCAGCCGCCGGTTGAGCCGCGGCGGATCCATGCAGCATCGAACAAAAGCTGAATGTCCCCACCGCGACAAGCAATCGGGCCGGCTTCATGAGCGCGAGTGGCGCGGAGACTTTGGCGATGCGTGGCAGGGAGTTCATCAAGGCACTGGTGCGCGGTTGCCATCGTTGGGCGCGAGTGGGTATTTGGCGAGCGGATTGAAACCGACGTTCTCCTGCGCCGCTGGCAAGCCTTGGCCGCCGGCCGTAAAGCGAACGCACATCGTCCAGGTGAATCGCACCGCCAAGGATCCGGCTTCTCCCTCGCGGCCTTACCTCCTGTGCATCCGCAGGCTCGTCCGCAGTTGCTTCATCCCAAAAGCGACCCCTTGGGCAGCTCGTAACCGAAGACCCCGGCGGCGTGGCCGACCCGGTCTATGAACACTTCGTCGAGATTAAGGAAGATCATTGAGTAGCTTTCCGTTGAGGTCACGGAGGTTTGGATGCTTGAGAATCCACTCCTCCAAGCTGATGTCTACGAAGACCGGAACCTTTGGCAAGATCCGGTAGCGGCGGCGGAATTTCATGCCGGCTTTGCGGTAGACCATCAGGCCCAGGGAGGCCTTCACCGCGTTCCGATGGACCCGTGTAAACGCCGCTCGAAAAGTATCGGAGCAAGATCGTGGCGCAGTTCTTTCCCGCCCGAGGCATTGGCAAACTGAAGCTGGGCGAGGCGCGTAAGGCGATCCGCGATTACCGCAAGGCCACGGGCGACCTCTCCGGCACGGCAGAACTGTTGATGACCTATGTGGAGAACGGCACGCGATTCACCCGCGAGTTTGGCGACATTGACGAGCGGTTCTACAGCAGCGTGGAGTCGGCGCTGGACGAACTCGCCGCCCTATTGCGCGGCCCGGTGCGGGAGCTTTATCCGCAATTCAGCGCTCGGCTGGCGCAAGTGGAGCAGATGACTGACGGCATCGGCTGGGGCTTCCACGATTACGTCGGCGATGTCGTCGGGCGGTTGGAGGAGGAACTCGGCGGCTCGTGACCGGCGCTGCGGGAGATGTTCAGCTCCCGTGCGAGGCCGCACCACGGAGTTCCTTCACGATTGGGAGTTCACAGTCGGAGGACACTTGTAAGAGCGCATGGACTATCCCCGCATCAGCACCGCCTGCTTCGCCGCCAAGTGCTTCGCCAGAACCATCTGGTTGCCCAGCGAGTTGGGAGCCCGGACGACATTGTCCTTGAGCAGCTTGTAGGTGACCAGCGTCTTGCCCACCGGGCCGATCTGGCACGTGACGCCTTCCATGCGCCAGATACCGGCCCAGTTGGGGACGGTATTTGTCGTCGTGCTTCGGAACCCTGAGGCCGGTTCGGTCGGGTTCTGGGAGAGATTCCTACTGGCACACGCGTTCGCAACCAATCATGTCCACGATCAGACGAACAGCTCGTCAATCGGCTTGCCGTGGGAGAGCACGGGGAACGGGCGGCCTTGGTGGTCGAAGTAGTCCGTGGTCGTGTCCACGCCGAGGTGGCGGTAGAGGGTGGCGAGGACGTCGTGGGGGATCTTCATCGCGTCAACGGGTTCCGCGCCCTTCGCGTCGGAGGCACCGATGACGCGCCCGCCCTTGATGCCGCCGCCGGCCATTGCGATGGACATGAGGTTGCCCCAGTGGTCGCGACCGGCCGCCGCATTGATGCGCGGGGTGCGGCCGTGCTCGCCCCAGGCCAGGACCATCGTGGTGTCGAGCATCCCGCGTTGGTGCAGGTCTTCGATGAGCGCGGAGTAGCACTGGTCGAAGCGCGGCAGGAAGCATTCCTTCATGGACCAGAAGTTGTCCTCGTGGGTGTCCCACCAGCGGAGGTCCACGGTGACGAGGCGCACGCCGGCTTCGACGAGTCGCCGGGCGAGCAGCACGCGCTGCGTCCAGCCGGGGGCGTCGCCGCCGGCGCGGACGCGGCTGCGGAACTGGGTGGTGAAGCCGTAGCGGTTGCGGAGGGCAGCGGGTTCCGCATCGAGGTCGAAGGCCTTGCGGGCGGCGTCGCTGCCGAGGATGTCCCACGCCTGGCGCGTGAAGTCGTCCACGGCCTGGATCTCACCGTTGGCGTCCATGTCGCGGCGCACGCGGTCGAGGCCCTCGACGAGGCCGCGCCGGTCGGTGAGGCGGTTGACGGTGAGGCCCTCGGTGAGCGTGAAGTTCGGCAGGGCGAAGGGGCCGGGATTCGCCGGATCCACGCCGGTCTCGAAGGGCAGGCACTTCGAGCCGAGGTAGGCGGAGCCGGTGCCAGGGATCATCTTCGGGATCATCACGTAGGCCGGCAGCGACGGGTTCTGATGCTGAAGCTGCTTGGCCACGATGGACCCGATGCTGGGGTGCGCGTTGATGCTTTCGTTCGGCCCGTATTTCTTCCCGGTGAAGACGATTTGGTCGCCGTTGGAGTGGTCCACGCCGCCGTCCTCCTTGCGGTGGGCGATGCTGCGGAGGATGGCGAACTTGTCCATGACCTTCGCGCACAAGGGCAGGTGTTCACAGATGTGAATGCCGGGGACGCTCGTCGAGATGGGGTTGAACTCGCCGCGAAACTCGATGGGCGCGTTCGGCTTCGGGTCCCAGGTCTCGTGCTGGGGCGGGCCGCCGCGCTGGTAGAGGATGATGACGGAGTTCTGGCGTTTGGCGGAGCCGGACTTCGCCTGGGCCTCGGCGCGAAGGAGATGTGACAGGGTCAAGCCAGCCGTGCCCAACATTCCGGCGTGGACGAAGCCGCGACGGGACATATTGAGCCGACGGAACTCGTCACAGCCTGGGTAGATTCGCATACGGAAATTCGGACGCCGCTCGACTCCCTCTCGTTCACTTCGAGCGGAAGAGGTCACTCTGCACGACGCCGTGGATGAGGGAAGGGAGGCCGTGATTGTTCTTCGCGGCGGCGGTCACGATGGACTCGATGGCGGGATGATCGAGACGGGTGACGGGCGCGCCGGTGGCATACGTGATGAGGTGTCGGGTGACGCCACGCGCGAGTTGCGCGGGGTTTTGGGCGAGCTTCTGACGGAGTTCGCGGATGTCGGTGAAGGCTTGGCCGGTCGGCGTTTTGCCGCTGCAATCCACGGCGAGGCCGTCGGTCCACCATGGGCCGATTTTGCGTTCGGGGTTTAGGACGCGGTAGTTTTTTGCGGAAGGCCCCGGTGACATCGAAGCTCTCCAGTGCGAAGCCGTAGGGGTCGAACTTCGCGTGGCAGGCGGCGCACGAGCCTTGGCTGCTGTGGAGGGCGAGTTGTTCGCGCAAGGTCTTCGCACCGCGAATGTCGGGCTCGACGGCGGGGATGTCCGGGGGCGGCGGCGGAATGGGGATGCCCAGCAGCCGTTCGGCAACCCAGACGCCGCGTTTCACGGGTCACGACGCAAGCAACACCGAATGCTCCGCGAGCCTACCAAGCCTCACTGCGCCTTCAACACCGTGTAAACCCGGCCAAACCACTGGGCCGGCGTTTCCGTGCCGCCAGGTGCGGGCTTGGGCGGAGTGCGTCCGACTATCGCCACCTGGATGACCCCGCCAGCCACCAGTGAATCCACCACCGGTGACTGCGTGCCCACCATAAGGATTTTCGCCTTGCTCCCCTTCAACGTCGCAATGTCCTTCGGAGGGAGGGTCTGCGGAAGATTAAAGAACAAAACCAAGGCTCCCGCGCCTTCCCCGAGACTCACGATTTGCGCAGCTTGCCCTTCAGGCCATAACCGAGGATCACCGGACATGTCGCGCTTGATCTCCTTGACCTCCTTGAGCGTCACGCCCTTGTTCTTGGCCAAACCGCTCTTGAAGCCTTTGACCTGCGCCTCGTTGTTCGGATTCTTCGTCCCTTCGAGAGTTTCCATCACGACGACTACCTTCCCATTTCCGTTGAGCAATTTGGCCACCTCCTCCGCCGCTGACGCGCCGAGCAGCTCGAACGGCTTCGGATTGCCACGCGACGTGCTCTCGGAATTTGAGGTAACCAGACGCACTGTGGCACCGATGATGGCGAGGACAGCAACGACAGCAATGATAAGCGTTTTCTTTTCCATAGGTTAGAGCTTCGGAAGTGCGCAACTGGGCGTGTGATGAACTGGAGCAATCCCCCCACGACGCGCCACAGCAAGCATCAACGTCAGCATACGCATTCCGAAATTACTTCTTCAAATCCCAGCTATTGTCGTTGGCCGTGCCTGAGACAATGCCGCCGAAGGTGATGGGGCTCGTCTTGGGCACCAAGTCAACCGACCCATCCAAGAAGACGATGCCTGTTTTCAAACCGTGAGGGGCACCGATATTCGGCATATACCAACCCGAACTGTAGTTGATGGGGTCACTGGGATCACCTCCGCTGAACGACGTAAGGGAGCTGTAGGTTCCCGGCGTGGAACTGTAGGCGTAGTGAACCATGCAGCCAGTGTTCGCTCTTGTCATCGACGCCGTGTCGTAAGCGAAGACCTTGTCCTTGGGATTGTTGACCGCCGTCATCTTGGTGCCAGGAAACGAATTGCCCGGCGGACTCGGCCCCAGGCCCTGCCCGCCCAGATACGGATTGAGGCGATAACGCTGGTTGGCCACATAATTGACCTTGCCGGCGGTGAACACGACAGTCGGAACGTAGTTGGGATTGGTGTGGTCCTGAGCCGGACAGTCATAGTTGCTGTTGCCGCCAGAACCGACCGGATTCGAGCCGACAACGAGGGTCGGCGTAGGTGGCGGCGCGCTTAGGAATGGAGACATCAACGACCCGCCGCTGGTGGCGTTGTAGTAAGGCTGTCCGGTATTGGGCAAAGCCCCCTGTCCCCAAGCGTAAGGCAGCTTGTCGTCGCCTTCACTCGAGTAAAGCTGCACAGCGAGGCCCCACTGTTTCTGGTTGTTGATGCAGACTGATCCTTGACCCTTCTTTTTTGCGTTGGCAAGCGCCGGCAATAGCATCCCCGCCAAGATCGCTATGATGGCGATGACGACGAGCAGTTCGATCAGGGTGAACCCACGCGCGGGCTTGCGCCGCAGAGCAGTGGCAGAGTTGGCCTTCATAGTTTTCTATTCGTCGTTCCCGGACCGTCGCCGCCAGACGAACCGCGACCAGAATTTATCCGCTTGACGCTGGCTGGCTCTGGCTTCGCGAGCTCCGACGCATCATGCGCGCAATCATTCAGCGAGTTTCACAAGCCAGCGTCACCATCGCCGGGCAGGTGCGCGGCGACATCAGGCGCGGGTTGCTCGTGCTCGTCGCCATCGAGGACGCGGACACGGCGTCGCGCTCACGGTGAGCGGTTGGCCGCGTCCGAGCGCGACTCGCGGATGGCCGGCGAGCGCGTCGAGCAGTTGCGTCAGCTCAACGAGATAAAGCATGAGACCACCAGGCGTTTCTTTGCCGGCTAGTTCCTCGGCCTTGTCGAGCAGGCGTGTGTCCTCGGGCGAGAGGGCGAACGGTTGGTTCATCGGCAACGCGCTGAGTGGCGAGCGGCCCCGGCTCCACCTGCCCTCGAAGGTTGCCATCACCTTCCCGCGCTCGATGCCCGCCGCAAACGTCGGCGGCAGGATGACGGAGATTTCCACCGGCTCTCCGTTCGCAGCGCGTTTCAGCTTCGGTCCTGCTTGCGGCTCCGGCTCGCGCGCGACGGGTCTTACTCCGAGGCGCGCAGGCAACGGCGTGGCCGTGTCGCTGCCGCGTGGTGCGGGCCGCTCGCGTTGCAAGTGATGCAGCCCAATCGCCACCGAGTGCGCGCAGATGATGCCGGACGCGCGCGAGGCGCGGCAGGTGCAGAGGTTGTCGATGTCCACCGGCCCCTTGATGACCAAGCCCGCGCGATAAGAGGAAGTGCCTTCCTGCACGACGCCCTTGAGCAGCGGCGGCGTCCAGTTCGACGACAGCACTTTCCCAGTGGCCAGCAGCGCGCGCGCGCCCTTGACCGCTTCCCAGCCGGCGGACTTCGCGAAGAAGGCCTCCGTCAACTCGGTGAAACTCATCCGTGCGACGGTGCCGGACGCGGC
Source organism: Klebsiella pneumoniae (assembly GCA_943330855.2). Classification (GTDB taxonomy): domain Bacteria; phylum Verrucomicrobiota; class Verrucomicrobiia; order Limisphaerales; family SXTU01; genus SXTU01. The sequence goes on along the minus strand of CALQJI020000043.1, from coordinate 21,898 downwards.
GGGTGGTTGGCAAAAAACTTTTCCTGTGAGCCCGGCGCGGAGTCGCAGCCGCGCCGAGAGTTTATGGGGAACCACGTTGTCAATTTCACGGTGCCCTGTATAACACGCGTGTGCTCCGCCCTTTCGTGTTCGCCCTCGCGCTCGCTTTTGCGTGCGAGGCGCTTGCGCAACAGGACGCGCCGCGCATCCGCAACGCGCAGGCGGGCTTTAGCGGGCAGTTCCGCAACCGTCACTGGACGCCGCTCGTCGTGGACATCGAGAACGCCGGCCCAGCGCGCAGCGGACTGCTCGTGGCGGAGATGGAGACTGCTTTCACCCGGCAGCGCGTGCAATTCACGCGGCCGGTCATCCTGCCCGCGCAGTCCTTCCGGCAGTTTGAGTTTCCCATTTTGCCAGACGTCCGGCCGGGACAGGCGGACAAGTCCCGCTTCGACCGCGTGGTGAGCGTGAAGCTCACGGATGGCGGCTTGCACACGTGGAGTCAGAATGAGGCCATCGGCAGCCAGGTTGCGGAGGACGCGTTCTTCATGCTGATCGCTGACGCGAGTTTCGGCGGCTATCGCGGGCTGCGCGACATGACCATTGGGACGGAGAAAAGGGTCTTCGCCCGCGCGCAGACGGCTCCGAAGAATCTGCCGGGGCGTCCGTTGAACTTGCGCGGGTTCGACGCGGTCGTGCTGGGCGGGCTGTCGGAGACCGAGCTGTCGCCGCTGCAACTGCACTCGCTGCGCGACTACGTGGAGTTGGGCGGTCACCTCATCGTGCTGCCGTCGGCGATGCCGGGGATCAGCCCGGCGCTGGCGGACCTGCTGCCCGGCACGTTCGTCTCGACGAAGCGGGTCGAGACTCTGCCGGAAGTTGCGGGAGGATTTGTCTTCACGAACGGCGTGGGTATCGCGCGGCTCGTGCCGGAGCGTGGCGAGGTGACAGTCGGCACGCAGGAGCGGCCGTGGATTATCTCGCGGGCCGCTGGGGCGGGGCGCGTGACGATGCTGGCGTTCGAGGCGGGCAGCGAGGACTTCAGCGTGTGGCCGGGGGCGAAGAATTTTTGGCGCGACCTGCTGGGCAACGCGCCGCAGTTCCTGCATCACGCGGATCGCCTGTTATCTCGGTCGCCGCAAGTCGAACGGGTGCTGGCCAGCCTGGCGGGCATGAAGGTGCTCTCGCGACACGGAGTGATGCTGTATCTCGTAGCCGTCTGTGGTGCGCTGCTGCTTGTGCTCACGGTGTTTCGTTTCACCGCGAAGCCCGAGCGTGGCTGGGCCGTGGCATCGGTGCTGGCGCTCGTGCTTGGCATCGGCGCTGTCACGGCGTCAGCTCGGTGGAAGTCCGCGCCGGAGCCGTTCCTCAACGAAGTCTTTGTGGCAACTGCCCGCAGCGGTGAAGACACGGGCCGCGTGCAGGCGGCGCTGGGTTTGTTCTCGCCGACGGAACAGAAGTTCAACCTGCACACGGCCACGGATGCCGCCTCGCTCTCGCCGGGCCGAAGCGCGCTCACGCCGCCGGAGTTGCTGCGCATGGATTACGAGTCGCGGCTGTCGTTGAGCGACCTCGCCGTGCGCGCGGATGATCTCCGCACGTTGATCGGTCGCGCGCCGCAGACGACGGTGCGCGCCCCCGTGCTGCGCGTGCAGATCGGCGCGGAGGGGTTCTCGGTCGTGGTCTCGAACCGCTCGGACTCGGTGTTGTCCGGGGCGTTCGTGAAGTTCAATCGCTTCATGGTCCCGCTCGCGGACGTGGCCCCGGGCGCGCAGATCGAGCGGACTGGGTTGCGCGTGAACGCCCATAGTGCCTCGACCGAGCTGCTGCGTTCCGCACGCCAACAGGATCGCGAGCGGCTGCGCGAAGCATTCTTTCCGACGCCGGTGTATTCGGCTGACCCACAGATGAACTACGACGAGCGGCGCTTCCAGCGGCTGCTGCGCGGGCGCGAGGCGCAGCCGGTGCTGTTCAGTTGGAGCGACGCGCCGGCGTTTCCGCTGGCGTCCATCGAGCCACCGGTTGCGCGGCGCGCTGTGGGACTGCTCGCGGTCGAGGGCGGCATCGAGTTCGTCGGCCCGACGCTGCTGCTGCCGCCAGGAGTGATGCCGATGCAGCTCCGCAACCTCGGCGCGTTTTCGTTTGAGCGGACGGAAGGCTGCTTCGCCGGCGGCCGACCGGGGCAGGTCGCGGTTGAGTTCAGCCTGCCGCCGGGATGTCCGACGCTGGAGGCGCGGGAGATGACGGTTCACTTCGAGTTTCGCGGCGCCGCATTTCAGCCGGAGATTTACATGGCTGCCAGTGACTTCGATTTGCAGGGAGACATGGTGCAGTTGGTTGCGCGCATGGAGAAAATCCCCGGCGGCCTTCCCGCGCGCGTGCCGGACCCCGCGCGGTTCCTCCGCGCGGGCGCGCGCAGTGTCATCGTTGTGGTCAACGTCGCCCACACTGCCGAGGGCAAGCGCCTGGGCACCACTTTCAACCAGAACCTCCACACTTGGCAGATTCGCGACCTCGACCTCGAACTGAAGGGCACCACGCCATGATTGTCACCGAAGCACTGACCAAATCCTACGGCGATGTCCTCGCGCTGGACGATCTCAACCTCGACATCGGCGAGGGCGAAATCTTCGGCTACATCGGACCCAACGGCGCGGGCAAGAGCACGACTATCCGCATCCTCTCGGGTCTGTTGCGCCCCACCAGCGGAAGCGCGCGCGTGGCAGACGTGGACGTGGTGCGCCACCCGCAGGAGGCCAAGCGCGTGGTCGGCTACATGCCGGACATCTTCGGCGTTTATCACGGGATGCGCGTCTGGGAATATCTGGACTTCTTCGGCGCGGCCTATCGAATGCCGCGCGCTGTTCGGCGGTCGCGCATTGACGAAGTGCTGCACGTCACTGGCACGGACGAGATGCGCGATTACTTCGTGGACTCGCTGTCGCGAGGAATGCAGCAGCGCGTCGGCATCGCGCGCGCGTTGATCCACGATCCCAAAGTGCTCTTCCTCGATGAACCCACGTCCGGCCTCGACCCGCGCGCGCGCATCGAGATGCGCCAGCTCCTAAAACACCTCAAGGAACTCGGCAAGACCGTCCTGGTCTCGTCGCACATCCTGCCTGAGCTCGCGTCCATCTGCGACCGCATCGGCATTCTCGAACAGTCGCGTCTGTTGCTGTGTGATCGGATGGAGGCGGTGCTGCGACAGGTGGAGCTTCGGCGTTTGATTGAGATCGAAGTGCTGGACGACCCGGCTGGTGCAGGCGCGGCGATCGCAGCGCAGTTCCCCGCGCCCAAGCTCGTGGTGACGGAGACTGTGGGGCGGATGCTACGGCTGTCTTTTGCAGGCGAAGATGCGGAGATCGCCGGGCTCCTGGCGTTCCTAATCCAGCAAGGCATCGGCGTGTTGTGGTATCGCGAAGTGCCGATGGACTTGGAGCACATCTACATGAAGATCACGACGCAGGCCAAGGCCGGCAAACGGAGGAGCGACGATGCTGAGTAACCCCGTCCTGCTCCGCGAGGTGAAGAGCGCACTGCGTTCGCCGCTGGCGCTGGCACTGGCCACGCTCTACCTCGTCGTGCTTGCGACGCTCGTCTGGTGGATGTGGCCGCAGGAGGGGATTTACTCCGCGACAGCCCGGGCATCGCGCTCACTGCTGCTCGTCTGCGGCGTCGCACAACTGCTGCTGGTGATCCTCTACGCGCCCGCGTTCGCGGCGACGGCCATCACCGCCGAGAAGGAGCACAACACCTACGACCTACTCTTCGCCACGCTCCTGCGGCCGCGCGACATCGTCGCTGGAAAACTCTTCTCCTCCATTGTCGTGCTGCTGCTGTTCGTGCTGCTCTCGGTGCCGATCTTCGCGGCGTGCTTCTTCCTCGGGGCCGTGTCTGTCCGCGAGGCGGCGGCGATCTACATGGTCACGGCGGCGAGCAGCGTGATGTTCGGATTGCTCGGCCTGTCCGTCAGTTCGGTGGCGCGCAACTCGCACCTGGCGCTGGTCGTCACCTACCTGCTGCTCCTGCTGTTCACCGCCGGCCCGTGGGTGCCGTGGTTCCTGCTCGAACAACAGCCGTGGGCCGCGAAGTTCATTCACGAGGCGCGTGCGTTCAGCCCGCTCGGCGCGATGGCCTCGGTGATACTGCCGGCATTCGAGCCGGCGGGCGCGTGGCGCACGTATCTGATCTTCTGCGGCGTGGCCTCGGTCGTGATGGTGGCCTTCATCATCGGGCGCGTGCATTGGGCCGGACCGCGCGACGCGCGGCGGCACGGTGCCACGATTCAAGACCCCGCCGAACTGGCGCAGCGGCGAATGAGCTTCCCGTTCTATCTAGTGGACCCGCAGCGGCGTAAGGGCTGCATCCCGGACTGGCTGAACCCGATGTTCGCGAAAGAGCTGCGCAGCCGGGCTTTTGGTGGAGGCCGCTGGATTTTCCGCATCGCCGCCGCGTGCTTCGGGCTGTCCATGCTGTTGATGATCGGAGTCGTGGGCAACCTCGTGGGGCCGACGCCCAACCTGATCCGCTCCGTGGCGCTGGTGTTTCAGCTCGGGCTGATAGTGCTGATCGTGCCCTCGCTCACCGCCGGCGCGATCACGCAGGAGCGCGAGCGCGGCAACCTGGAGCTGCTGCGAATGTCGCGGCTGGGACCGCTGTCGTTCCTCACCGGCAAGCTGGGCGTGGCGCTACTCTTCGTGGTGTTCCTCATCCTCGGCACGCTGCCGGGCTGGTTCGCCATTCACTACCTCGAGATCAATACCATGCGCGAGATCCTTGATGCTTGGGCCGTGATCGGTGCCACCATCGTCTTCGCACTGACGGCCGGCCTGTTCGCGTCGGCGCTGGCTCCGCGCACGCCCGTCGCGACTGCGCTGGCTTACGCAATCACGTTTCTCGCGGCCATCGTCACGCTGCTACCGCTGCTGACGGCGGACCAGCTCTCGGTGCGACTGCGGGAGATGATTCTCGTGCTGAACCCGTTTGCGTCCGCGTTGCAAGTGCTCACCCGCGGCGTGTTCGATGATTTGGGAATTCTCTGGCAACGCCACGCGGTGATGTCGCTCGGCGCGTCCGGCCTATTCCTGATCATCGCCTTCCTGCGCCTGCGCTGGCTACTGCTGCCACAAAAATGAAACCGCCGACATCCATCACGAAAGGCGTGCGGTGGCTCGCCGTCGGTTTGCTGGGAATGGCGCTGTCGGCCGGGGCTCAGCAGTCCGTATCCACAAACGCAGGCTGGATCGCGTTGATCATGCACCCGGTCAAGGACACGGCTACTCTGGAAATTCTCCGTGCCGTGCTCAAGGAGGCGGACCCCGTTGTCCGCGAGCGCTCGCTCGAAGCGCTCGCCAGCATCCGCGATCCGGCGGATGCCGCACACGTGCGCTCGCTGCTCGACAACGAGAGTGAGGCCACACGCCAGCAGGCGGCGAAATCCGCTGCGAGCCTCGGCGTGTCGCTCACCCCTGTGCAGCGTGCCGTGGAAAAACACTTGCGTCCGATGCCCGCCAGTCCTGCCGTGGCTGCTGATTTCCTCCGCAACACGAACGCACTCCTGCTCGCCCGGGGCCTGCGCAGTCTCGACGCGGGAGCTGCGCAGCGCGAATCCGCCGCGTTGGTCGCGCTGCTGCGCCGGCCAGAGGCGGTTGTGCAGGAGGAGGCAATGCGCGCGATTCAACGCGGGCACATCACTGCGGCAGCCGCTGAGTTGATCGCGCGCATGGACGATCCGGACGAGGGACTTCGGCTGGCCGCGAGCGAGGCGCTGGCCGCGATGTTTGACCAACTTGCGCGGCCTGAGCTGACGGCGGCGATGGTCCGCCGGATGGAGTTGGACCCGAGTTCGCAGGTGCGTCGCGTGGCGGGACTCACACTCGTGGCTCTTCATGACTCGTCGGCGCAGGCTGCACTGCTGCGCCTGCTTGGACACACGCGCGGCGTGACGCGCGTCTCCGCAGCGGCCGCGTTGGGGACATGGGGCGATCCCGCGCTGGTGGGCGCGCTGCATCCGCTGCTCGAAGACCCGGAGGATTTGGTTTCAAGGGCGACTGCGCATGCGCTCGGTCAGTTGCGGAATCCGAACTCGAAAGCGCCGTTGCTCGCCGCGTTCCTGGCGCGCGGTCCTGTCGTGCAGGAGCGGGCGGCGTGGGCGCTAGGGGAATTGAAGAGCACCGAGGCCGTCCACGCGCTTATCACCCGACTGCCGACGACGACGGACGAGGCACTGAAAGTTTCACTCGCCCTTGCGCTGGGGAAGATCGGTGACAAGCGGGCGCTGGCACCGCTGCGCCAGGTGCTCCAGCAAATTCTGCTGGCGAACAATCTGGCGAGAGCACGTGAGGCGGCGTTCGTGGCACTGACGGCGATGGGCGACAAGCTGGCCATCCAGCGCGCGATTCAGATTGTGACCACGCCGGTGGTGCCTCCCGCGCCCGGCGGCGGGCCGACTTTCGATGATGACTTCGTGAGGATTGCGGGCCTTCGCTATCTCGCGACGTTGGGCGACCGGGCGGCGGGCGCGACATTGCTGGCGGGGCTCAAGGACAGTGTGCCGCGCGACATGCGGCCAGCGGTTGCGGAGACGTTGAGCAAGCTGCTGGGAAAGAGTTATCAGCCGGTTCCCGACGAGGACCATCGCCGCTTCTTCGTCGAGAGCCACGGGCTGCGCATAACCAAGCCAGTGCCGCCGCCCGGGGCCGTCCTCGCTCCCTGAGCAGCGGCCTCAACGCTGGTGAAAGCGGGGCGGCGACTGCACGTCGCCGGCACGGGGAGCGGGCTTCACTTCAAATCATTCAGCAAGTCGTCCACTGACTTGTCCTTCTTCTTCGCGGTGGGGTCGAGGGCGTCGAGGCTTACGACGCGGTTGTCGAGGTCGAGCCGCGCGCAGAGGGCGCGGACGGCGGGGAGTTCGTTACTTTTGTCGGCTACCATGACGCTGCTCAGGTAGTGCTGGCTGGGGACAGTAGTGGCGGTGAGGATTTGCTGGCTGGTTCATCGATCGCATCGTTCTCTGGGGCGAGGCAGCAGGGCAAGAAGGCGTTCGTCTACATCAATAATCGCTTGGAGGGGAATGCGCTGGAGACGATCAGCGCGATGACCGAAACTGCCAGCTGAGGCGGCAGCCACCAACCATCGGACGGCGCAAAGGGTGTGGTTCAGACGAAAGCGGCGGGCGCGCGGTTCTTGGCCCGTGCTGTGGCCTGCTGGGATACGGTTGGCGGCAGGACAATCGTTGGATAGCCTCTGCGCTTGGCTGGTCACTGAAAGCCATTGCTGTTCCGCCAAACTAGAAACGACCCGACACCAACAACCCAGCGACATGGAATCCCGCTTCCTTTGCATCCCTCTCGTCTTTGCACTCATCGCGCGGACAGCCTGCGCGCAGGCCGCCAGCCCCTCCGCGCCACCACCGGCAGCTCCACTGGCAACCGTAGCGGTATGGCCCGAAGGGAAGATGCCCGGACAGGGTGCGAAGGAGTCTGAGCGGGACGTGCCCTCGAAGGGTGATGGCGTCCAACGCATCACCAACATCAGCCGTCCCATGTTGACATTTTTCCCCGCGCCAAAGAAGGGCACGCCTGCGCCGGCCGTGATCGTCTGTCCCGGCGGCGCGTATAGCTACGTGGTCCATGACAAGGAGGGAACCGAGATTGCCGCGTGGCTCAACGCCAACGGCATCAACGCGCTGGTCCTGAAGTATCGCACGCCCAACAACCGCGCCGGCGCACTGCAAGACCTCCAGCGCGCCCTGAGCCTTACCAGGTCGCGCGCCGCCGAGTGGCAGGTTGACCCGAAGCGGCTCGGCGTCATCGGCTTCTCCGCCGGTGGCAATCTCGCCGCGAAGGCGAGCGCGCCAGTCGAGGCACGGGCATATCCAGCCATCGACGCCGTAGACCAGCAAAGCTGCCGGCCGGACTTTGCCGTGCTCGTATATCCGGCTTACCTCGATGCCAAGAGCGGCCACGTCGCGCCGGACTTGAATCTCAAGGCCAGCCTCCCGCCGACGCTGATTGTCCACAGTGAGGACGACAAGACCCATGTCGTCGGCAGCAAGATTTATCATGCCGCGCTGGAGGCGGCGAACGTGCCACACGAGTTCAAGCTCTACCCCACTGGTGGCCACGGCTACGGCTTGCGTTGCACGAAAGACGCCAAGGCATGGCCGGACTACGCGCTGGAATGGCTGCGCAAGGCCGGCCTTTGATAAGTGCGATGACCAGCGCCTCAGTTGTCCACCAGGCACCGCTTGTCCCGAAACTCCGCTTCTGAGAGAAGACTGGGCAGACATACGGGAGCGGGTGTTAGCGGGCAAGGCGCGGTCACACCTTCATTTACCGTCTTCTGGCACCGCAGCGAGCCACGGCGGAGATTGCCGAGCAGCAGCCCCGCCGCTGGCACCTGGTGCAGTTGGCTGGTTTCAAGAACCGCCCGGTCTCCCAGGCGACATGGCAGGCGGTGGAGAACTGGCTGGCCACAGTGCATTGCCAGACCACGAACGGCGGTGACGAGGGCGATCCGTTTTAGCAGACTGGGGCATGAGCATTGCGAACCTGATCTCGAAGGTCACCGGGGTGGTTTGCGTGCCGGACCGACTCGCGCATCCCCGCGACGCCGTCACGCTGGACCTCTGGGGCTGCTTTCAGATTGATGACTTCAGCTGCGGTGCCGTCGCGGGATGGATTGTGCTGGAGGCGTTCGACCGCCGCCCGAGTTTCAGAAAGTTTTACGACTACTGCTCGCCGACAGATCTAGGCGGCACGCCGACACACCGACTGGCGCACGCGCTTCGTGAGAATGGCCTCGGGGTTCAACACCTGCGATATCGCATCTCCTTCGCTCGCCTCTGCTGTGCGATTGACGACGGTTTTCCGGTCATCTGCTGCGTGGACCATGACAAGCGCGACGGCCACGCCCACTGGCTGGTAGTTTACGGCTGCCAGGAGCGCCCAGCCAAAGTGTTCCTTGCCGGGAACGGCTGGCTGCACCTCATGGGCTTCAGCCTGATCGGGGAGCACTTCATGTCGCGCCGGCGGTTTGAACGGATGCGCGTGACCGGTGCGCTCATTTGCTGGGGCCAAGGCCGAGGTGGAGTCAGGCGCGTGATCGCGCAGCGCCGATGAGGATGCCGACATTGGGCGACATTGGCCAGAGGACCACCGCAGTGCCACTGACGCTCAAGGAAGATCCGTGGAGCCGAGCACGGATGCGCTGGTTTTGCTTTGCCGCAGGCTGGCCGACTGGCAGCTTCGCCACATCAATTGCCTGCCAATCCTTCTCGCCTGTGCCTTGGTCAGCGGAGCTGCCAGCCAGTCTTCCGCCCAAGATTACGAGCCGCACGTTTTCACCAATTCCGCCGGAGCCAAGTTGCCGTATCGCGGGCTTACCCCTGCCGGTCTTGAACTAGGCAGGAAGTATCCGCTGGTCCTTTTCCTGCACGGTGCGGGCGGGCGCGGCAACAACAACTCCGCGCAGCTCATTCACGGCACCAAGCTCTATCTCGATGCCGCGAACCGCGCCAAGTTCCCGTGTTTTGTCGTCGCCCCGCAGTGCCCGGCCAACCAGCAATGGGTGGACATGCCCTGGGGTGGCGACAAAGGCACGCAGCCGCCCAAGCCCAGTGAGCCGATGCAGCTCGTGCTCGACCTGCTCGACACGCTGCCCAAAACCACGCCGGTGGATCCCGACCGCGTTTATGTCACCGGACTGAGCATGGGCGGCTATGGGACTTGGGATTTGATCACACGGTTTCCACAGCGGTTCGCCGCCGGCGTGCCGGTGTGTGGCGGCGGAGATGAGACTGTCGCCGCGCACGCGGCCAAGGTGCCGGTCTGGGCGTTCCACTCCGATGACGACACGGTCGTGAAAGTCAGCCGCACGCGCAACATGCTGGCGGCCATTCGGGCGGCGGGCGGCCAGCCCAAGTATTTTGAGTGTTTCGGCCTCGGGCATGGATCGTGGGGCCGGGCTTACAGCGAGCCGGAACTGCTGCCGTGGATGTTTGCCCAGCGGCGCGGACAGCCGGACACCTTCAAGCTGCAAACCAGGCCGCCGGAGCTGCCCGCCGTGGCGAAGCTGCCGGAGACGGATGACGGCCTGCCTGGGGCCGGGCCGCTGCGGCGTTACGATTGGTTCCGCAACCTGTGGCGGCAGAAGCGGCTGGCGTGGGCGGGCCGCGTGCAGCAGGACCAGGGCGCGGTGGTCTTCCTCGGCGACTCCATCACCCAGGGCTGGGGCGACACGCTGGGCAACAGCTTCCCCGGCCTGAAGGTCGCCAACCGTGGCATCATTCAGTCGCTTGCGGATGAGTTGGTCGAGCGGGAGGAAATGACCGGGGATGAAATCAGGGCGTTTCTTCAGGCACCGAAGAATTCGGGAGTGAACTCCGCGCCGACGCAGCCGACAGGTAAAGAGAAGGAACCGGCAGTGCCGGCTCCCCCCTTTCTCACGCCCCCAGCTTCCGAAGCCTTCGCTCCGGTGCAGCAGGTGACGTTGCCAAGCGCGCCCGGCCCTTGGCCCACTGGCGCAGTCCTGTGATCTGCTCCGCCATTTGCTTCGAGAGCGGCACGAACTCGTTGAGCACCCCGGCGATGTCCAGGTTCGTCGGCTCACGGTCCCGCTCGAAGCCCAGGAACATCGCCTCCGTGAACGCGGCCTCAATTTCACTGCCGGTGAACCCGTCGGTGATCCTTGCGAGCTGCGCCACGTCGAACTGTTCCTCGTCCCGGCCGTGCCGGTGGATGACGAGCTTCCAGATGGACTCGCGCGGCGGGCGGGGGCGACTTGAAGTGAATTGTCCTGCAAGCCGGGCTTTGCGGGAAGGCGGGAAGGATCAGGGCAGCCACGATTTCACCTTTGTCAGATCGGCACCGTCGGCGGTCGTCATTACGGCTGTATCGGCGACGCTACCATAGTGGCCTGCGCCTGCGAGAGTGGCGGCCTTCTCCTGCTCCTGGAGGAAGGTGCCCTTCCACTGTTCGAGGCTGATATGGCCGTCAGCGAAACTGAATAGACCTGCATTGCCGTGGCGGGCGGCGGGATATTTGCCCCAGAACGTGTCGGTCGCGGCGACGATGAGTGGTGCGTGAGAGGCTAGCTTCATGTCCACAAAGGCAAAAGTATTCGCCGGGTTCGCGATGGTCGTAAGTAGGGAACTACCGCCACCCGGGCCGCTGTTCAGTCTGGAATTCAAGCATACGCTGTAGCTACCGTGGGTGAACACGGCCGAGGCTTCAGGGCGCTGCGCGGGACAGCGGAACACTCCGGGTGCCGCGTAGCGAGCGAGCGTGCCAGTTGTGGCCGGATAGTCTCTGTCATAGACCGGAGACGGGCTAGCCGAGCCGAATTCCGTGGCACCGATCCAAGTGTTCGGATCGGCGTAGGACGGCGCATTCGGGTTTTGGTTCTTAGGGAGCTTGTCCGCAGCATCGCCCACGTAAAGATCCAATCCGAGCTGGAGCTGCTTGAAATTGGAGATGCACACCGTGCCCTTGGCCTTCATCTTCGCCTTGCTCAACGCCGGGAGCAGCATACCCGCAAGGATCGCGATGATGGCGATGACGACCAGCAGTTCGATGAGGGTGAACGCCGCGCCGCCGTGGTTCCGTTGAGCCAGGCGCTGTTGAGTTTTCATTTGTGTTGTGAGGCTTGGGAAAGCCGACGCGGTTGCAGTGGCTGTATTCAGAGAGCGCCAGCACACGGACAGGTGCGTCCGGGGCGGGCTGGGCGAGAAACTTGGAGAGAGAGTTTGACAATGCCCGGCGCGCGCGGCATTTGGAGCGCGGTTCCACCAATCCGAAAAACTATGGGCAACAAAAACACCGTCGTCGCCGTGGGCGCGATCATCGCCATCCTCGGCTCCCTCACGTGGCTCTATTTCACCGAGTTTCGCAACGGCCCCTCGACGAACCTGAAACCGTTCGAGAACCTCGGCTACACGGTGGCTGAGGAAACATCGAAGCTACTCGGCAATCAGGGCAGTGTGGTGATCGTGGCCGAGTTGATGGAGGTTCAGAAAAGTCCGAACACCGAAGCGCAGATCAAGGGCTTCAAGGCGGGGCTGGCCAAGAAGAGCAGCGTGACCGTGAAGGAGATCAAGGAACTCAAACGCTCCATGGATGGAGACCCACGGCTCTGGCCTACAGGCCACGCCGAGCAATTGGTGAAGATGGGAAACGGGGCTGCCGCAGTTGTGTTTTTGGGAAGCCTGCCGCAGGACCTTGCCAAGGGAGATCTGGCGCTCTTGAAGGGGAGCAGTTGCAAGCTGGTTTTCGTCACCGCCCAGTCGCCCATCATCAAGCCGCTGCTGCAACAGGGCATCATCCACCTCGCCATCGTGAACCGCTTCCCGCCGAAGCCCGCGCCCACCGGCAAGGAAACTCCCCGGCAATGGTTCGACCGGGTTTACATGGTCGTGAAGCCGGACGCGCTGGGGGATTTACCCTGACCGGCTGAAAGAAAGAGGCGGACGGGTAGTTGGGCCATCCAGCCGGCAAGTCAGGGCAAGCAGCCGTCCAGCCGAGGCATCCAGCCGCCCAGTTCACCCATGCAGCCGTCAAGTTGGGTCAAACAGCCGTCGAGTTGGCCCATTCAGCCGGCAAGTCGGGTCATCCGACCGCCAAGTTGTGCCACGCGAGAAGTTTCCCGCAACGAGTTGCCCGGATTGCGGCCAGCTCTCGCCGTTCAGCGCGTGGTTGATCGCGTCGCCCAAGTTGTGAGCGCCAAGGCGGGCAGATAAAGGAGCACCTCCGGCAAACCGCACGCGCTCTCCCTCCCGGTGAAGAAACGCTCGCCGCCTGCTCGCAGCGGCGTAAAATCGCCCGAGCTGAGCCGCGTCCAATACCACTCCCTCCCATGCGCCTGACCGCCCTGCATACCATCGCCTGGCTGGTGACCGCGCCCTGCCACGCCCAAGTCGAGCGCATCTGGCTCACGCACCAAAGCACCGACCCCTCGCACCTCGTGGTGAACTGGGAGACGGCCAAGCCGACGAGTTCGGTGGTGAACTACGGCCGCTCGGCGAAATTGGACCGCGTGGCCACCGCCCCCGGCACGGCGACCCGGCACCATGTCGAGATCGCCATCCCGGAGCAGGATGGCGTATGGCACTACTCCGTCGGCACCGGCGCGGACGCTTCATCGCCGGCGACCTTCAAGGGGTATCCGACCCGGGAACTCCGCGTTGGCATCGTGGGGGACTGGGGATTTGCGAAGGGCAAAGACCTCGGCGCACTGCGCAACGACGACGTGCATCTCCTCCTCACGGCCGGCGACAACGTGCCCAGCCTGCACGAGCCGGGCCGCGAAGGCATCAAGGCGTTCAGCGCCTTGATTGACCAGCAGCCCGGGCTGTTCCGCAGCACGCCGTTCATGCCCATCCTGGGCAACCACGACAAGGAAGCTCGTCCCCGCGGCCCGCAGCCGCCGGCCGAGGCGGTGTATGACGTGCATGCCACCGCGTATCGTGAGTTCTTCGCGCTGCCGGGCGACGAATGGAAGTGGCACTTCGACCTCCCGGCCTTCGACGTCCGCTTCCTCGCCCTGGACATCGAGCACATCTCAGACTTCGGCACCACCTGGCAGACCTGCCATGCGTTCGACGCCGGCTCCGAGCAGTTTGCGTGGTTTCGCCAGACGATGGCGCAGACCAAGGCCGGCTTCGTGTTCAGCCTGATGAACGAGAAGCAAAGCTCGCTGCACGGCGCGACCAAGGGCCTGTGGCACGAGCAGTTCCGCAAGGGCAGCGCCCTGATCACCGGCTTTGGCTACTTCGCCGAGCGGGCGGAACTCGACGGCGGCCTGCCGTATTTCAACACCTGCCTCAAAGGCGACGGCGCGGCCTACCGGGACCGGCAGTCCAAGTTCTTTGCGAGCCAGGAAAACTACCTGTTGCTCACGTTCCAGCGCGGCGTGGACACGATGAACGTGCAGATCAAAAACCTTCTCGGCCAGGTGCTGGACTCACGGGTGATCGGGAAACGCTGACCGTGGCCGGGTGGCTTCGCCACGCGCAGTCAGCGTCGGGCTAGAACTCAATCCACGACGAACACCTAAAAAGGAGCCGCTCCTTTCGGAACGGCTCGTTTCGCGGTGCTTACGCCATGCGGCGTTCCATCCGACACGCCATCTGCTCACGCATGGCGGTCAGGTTTTCGCGCCACTGCGGCGTCCGCTGAATCATGTGCAGCACATCGTGGCCCATGAACGTCCGCACGAGCTCCGTGAGCTGGTTGCGCCAGCTCTGGACGTTGCTGCGACGCACGCCGTTGCTTGTAGCGCCACGAACCTTGGAAACCGCCGAAGCGCACTCCGTCAACAGTGTGGATGGTGAGGTGAAGATCAACAATCGGTGGCGGGAATGGCTCACCGCTGTCGTGGTTGCCTTTGACGGCTAGGATTCTTGGGCACTGGATGGATTGCGCGACCTGCAAGATGATCGACTCGTAAATGTCGCCGCACGACACGACCAGGTCGGCACGCTCCGTTTGGATGTTGTGCCGGACGGAATCATCGTCGGCGAGGACAAGCAGTTTCATGGCTGGCAACCCAAGCACGCAGGGTTTGGTCATTGTTAGCTTCCTGCGGCGCTCTAACCTGCAGGTCCGGGACCTCCGGCGCATCACTTCCGCGGCGATCATGCCATCAGCGGGGAGGAGATTGCCACTGTCACCGGGGAGTTCCTCCTTTAGGATCGGGACGTGGCGCGTTACTCACGCAATGATCAGGCAGGGGTCGAGCTCCCGAAGGCGAAGCTGGACCGGGAATCGCTCCGGCAGGTGTTGGAGCTCTTCCGCTATCTCCGCCCTTACCGGGGCCGGTTCAGCGCCGCCATGGCTGCGTTATTCGCCTCCAGCCTGTTGAGCCTGTCGTTCCCGTATCTGGCGGGGAGCATTATTGACGCCGCCGTGCGTCACAACCAGGGCGGCAGCCTGGCGGGCGTGGATCGAACGGCGCTCCTGCTGATGGGAATCCTGGCCGTCCAAGCCGGCTTCTCCTACTTCCACGCGCTCTCGTTCGCCACCGTGGGGCAACGCAGCCTGGTTGATCTACGGCGGGACACCTATGCGCGACTGATTTCGCTCCCCATGACGTTCTTCGCGGAACGCCGCGTGGGCGAGTTGGCCAGTCGGCTCTCCGCCGACCTGATTCAGATCGAGGACACACTGATCACCATCCTGCCGCAGTTCCTGCGACAGAGCACCTTGCTGATCGGCGGCATCGCGTTGATCGCCGCCACCTCGCTGAAGTTGACGGGCATCATGCTCGTGAGCCTGCCGGTGTTGACCGTGGTGGCCGTGGTGTTCGGTCGCAAGACGCGCAAGATCGCCCGGGAAGCGCAGGATCGCCTGGCCGATACGGCCACGATCGTCGAGGAAACCCTGCAAGGCATCGTGAACGTCAAGGCGTTCGCCAACGAGGGCTACGAACTCACCCGCTACCACGATGGGCTGGGAAAGTTCCTGAGCGCGACCTTGCGCGGCGCACGGCTGCGGGCGGGGTTCATCGCCTTCATCATTTTCGCCCTGTTCGGCTCCATCGTGCTGGTGCTGTGGTCAGGAGCGCGGCTGCTGCAACAGGGCGAGATCACGTTCGGCGATCTCACCCGTTTCATTCTCTACACGACCTTTGTGGCGGGAGCGATGGGCCAGTTCGCGGAGCTATACAGCCAGCTCCAGAAGGCCATCGGGGCGACCCAGCGCGTTCGGGAACTGCTCCGGGAGACCGGTGAGGTGGAGGCTTGTTTAGGTCCCACGCCGCCCTCCACCTTGCCCCGGCTGCGAGGCAACGTGGTGTTTGAGAATGTTCATTTCACCTACCCTTCACGACAGGGGGTTGAGGTGCTGCATGGGATCAACCTCGCAGCAACCTCCGGTCAGAGGATCGCGCTCGTCGGCCCGAGCGGCGCGGGCAAATCCACCCTGATCTCCCTGTTGCTTCGGCTGTATGACCCGTCGGCTGGCCAACTGTTGATCGACGGTCGGGACGCCCGCGACTACCGGCTCGCCGAACTGCGCGGGCAAATGTCCATGGTTCCTCAGGAGGTGCTGCTCTTCGGCGGGAGCATCGCGGAGAACATCGCCTATGGAAAACCCGGCGCCAGCGCGAAAGAGATCGAACAAGCGGCCCGGCAGGCCAACGCGCACGAGTTTGTGCAGGCCTTTCCCGAGGGCTACGCCACGCTGGTGGGCGACCGGGGCATCAAGCTCTCCGGCGGCCAGCGGCAGCGCGTCGCCATCGCCCGGGCGATCTTGAAAAACCCCGCCATTCTCATCTTGGATGAAGCGACCAGTTCCCTGGATTCGGAGAGCGAGCGGCTGATTCAGGAAGCGCTGGAAACCCTGATGCGCGGGCGCACTTCCTTCATCATCGCCCACCGCCTCGCCACCGTGCGGCATGTGGACCGGATCATCGTCATCGCCGACGGACGGGTCGTGGAATCCGGCACCCACGAGGAACTGCAGACCATTGAAGACGGCGTTTACCGCCGCCTCGCTGCGCTGCAATTCCGCGAGTAACGTGGAAAAGTTGTCGCACCGCTTGCGCGTGGACAGCCAGTGCGTGGTTGCCGACTACGCAGGAAAAACCAGCGGCAGTTGCAATGCCTGTGCTTCCCGCAGCCCGCTCACGCCCAGGCCGATGAGCCGCAGCGGGCGGTTGACGAGTTTCTCCCGTCCCAGCAGCCAGCAGCCCAGCCGGTAGATCTCCCGCGCCTCCTGCACTGGCTCCTCGACTGACATCTGCCGCGTCAGCGTCGTGAAGTCCCCGTAACGCACCTTCACCTGCACCGTGACGGCGGCCAGCCGATTCCGCGCCAGCTTGCCGGCCAGTTCCTGGGCCTGTTCCCAAAGGCAGGCGCGTAACGCGGGACGGTCATCGGTGTCGCGCAGGAAGGTGTTCTCGCTGCTGATGCTCTTGATCTCCTCGCCGAGGTCCAGCGGACGGTCGTCCTGTCCGAAGGCGAAGCGCTTCAGCTCGGAACCCCAGGAACCCACCAGCGCCCGCAGGTCACCGGGATAATCCTGCAAGTCGCCCACTGTGCGCAGACCGGCGTTCGCAAGATTCTCCTCCGTCACCCGGCCCACGCCATGCAGCGAGCGAACCGGCAGCGGCCGCAGGAACGCCACCTTCTCCGACTCCCGGATCAGCGTCAGGCCGTCGGGCTTCTGAAAATCACTGGCGAGCTTGGCCAGCAGCTTGTTGGGCGCGATGCCGATGGAGGCGCTGAGCTTGCGGTTCTGACGGATGAGTTCTTTGAGCGCCTTCGCCAACGGCAACGCGCACTCCAGGCTGGCGTCCAGGGACATGGCCTGTGCTTGGGACGAGACGTCCACATACGCTTCATCCACGGACACCTGCTGGATCAACTCGCCTGCGCACTGGCGCACCAACGCCATGATCGCCTGTGACTCCGCTTGATACGCCTCCATGCGCGGGCGCACGAAGACGCCGCTGGGACAAAGCCGGCCCGCCGTCACACTGGGCATGGCCGAACGCACGCCAAACTTGCGGGCCTCGTAACTGGCGGCCGCCACAACGCCGCGCTGTGTCGGTGGCGCACCGACGATTACTGGACGGCCGCGCAGCGCGGGGTTGTCCCGTTGCTCCACGGAGGCGTAGAACGCATCCATGTCGAGGTGCAGGATGACGCGGTGTTCGATCAAGCCAGCGGAAGCATCACATCACCTCGGCCAGCTTTACGAGGCGGCTTTGTTCCACCCGGGATTTCGCGCCGGCGTGGATCATCGCGGTGACGTCGAGAATCTCCTGGTGCGGCACGGGTTCCCGCCGGGTCTTGACCATCTCCCGGAACGTCGCCGCCATGCGAAACATCTCGTAGTGATGGCCATACCAGAAGTCGCCCTCAATGGCGGGCGAGTATTCATACTTGCGCTTCTGGAAGTGAACCTCGGTGTGGTTGTAGATGAAGGGCACGTTGGGCCGGCCATACCAGATGTCGGCGGGCATGCGGTCCGCGAAGGTGACGCGGGCATGGCCAGCGTTCCCCCGGGCGTAAAGGCTGACCGCCTCGACCCCCGCCCCCATCAGGGTCACCACCATCCACGCCGGGTGCTGGCCATACACCATCCAGCCGTTGTCCGAGTAGCCGCTTTGGAGGCTGGCGACCATATACTCGATGGACCCGAACTCGCCGGAGTC
The DNA here is from genome assembly GCA_943330855.2 of Klebsiella pneumoniae. GTDB lineage: Bacteria > Verrucomicrobiota > Verrucomicrobiia > Limisphaerales > SXTU01 > SXTU01. Next base: position 3,763 of record CALQJI020000043.1, on the reverse strand, counting down.
CCGCATCCTCAACGCGGCCTCCGTGCCCCACTCGTGCCGGAAGAGGCTCGAAGACATGATCGGCGTCTTGCACTGCCGGGCGAACTCCAGAATCTTCCGCGTTCCGGCTGGCGTCTCGCCGATGGGTTTGTCGCAGAACGTCGGCAAGCCCTTGCGCAGGCCGGGGGCGACCAGGTCGAAGTGGTCGTCGCCGTAGCCCGAGGCGTCACCGAGCCAGATGGCATCCACCTGATCCACCAGTTCTGCCACCGACGGCGCGACCTGCACGCCGGGAAACGCCTTGGCGAAGTCCGCCGCGTCTTTGGGATTGGCGTCGTAGTAGTGGGTGATCTTGGTATCAGGAAAGGGCAGTTGGTCAAAGGTGCAGCGCGGATGCCTGACATACTTGCGGAAGAACTCGGCCGAGCCGGGGTCAACGAACTTGCAGAAAGCATCCAGGTCGATGGTGGGATGGAAGTATTGGGCGAAGTGCCAGGTGTGGCCGTTCCGCGCCTGCGGTTTGCCGCGGTTGGTGGCCGAGATGACGCCGATGCGCAGCACCTTCGGCACGCCGGTCTCTGCCCCGACCGCCGAGTTGGTCGCTGCCAGTGCGGCTCCGGTCATGGCAACTGCAGTGGTTTTGAGCATCTGCCGCCGGGGCAATTCATCGGGTGGGTTCATAGCGGTGGCTGGGCAAGACGGCAGTGGCGGGGGCACTATTCGTGCGGAGCTGCGAGTAGCCGCATGGACCGCACCGTCAATTTGATGACGGGAGGGGACCGCGCCCCGACGTGACGCCGGCTTTACCGCGCCATCGGCGGTCGCCTCGGACCCGATGCTTCGGGCCGGTTCATCGGCATCGATGTTGGTTATGCTTGCCGAGCTGCCCGGCTCATGGGGTGGTCAACTTTAGCTGGGAAAAAACCGGCTTCAGAGCTTCCGCCCATTTCTTGTAGCCGGCGGCATTGGGGTGGAGCAGGTCGGGGAACTCCTCCTTCTTGGCGTCGCCGGCCGCATCCGCAAACAGCGTCCAAGTGTCCACCAACGTGACCTGCGGGTTGCCCTTGGCCAACGCCGCCACCAGCTCGTTGAGCCGCGTGATGGTTTCCTTCGACCGGCTCTTGCTGGCGTGGCTGGGCATGACCTCGCACACGATGACCGGCATGCCGGGGTTGTGCGCCTTGAGAGCGGCGAGCAACAGCTTCAGATTCCCCGCGATCACCTCGGGCGTGGCTTTCTCCTCGATGTCATTGGTCCCAGCCAGCAGCACCACGGCCTTGGGCGAGAGGTCGAGCACGTCCTCCTTCAACCGGTAAAGCATCCCGCGTGTCGTGTCGCCGCTGATGCCCCGGTTGGCGACCTTCAGGCCGGGGAAGCTGTTGCCCATCGTGTCTCCCCAACCTTGCGTGATGGAGTCACCGAGGAAGACCACCGCGCCCTTGTCCTGCTGCACTCGACCGGCCCACGCCAGACGTTTCTGCCGCCACAGGTTGCGGAACCAATCGTAGCGTCGCAGCGGCCCGGCACCGGGCAGGCCGTCATCCGTCTCCGGCAGCTTCGCCACGGCGGGCAGCTCCGGCGGCTTGGTTTGCAGCTTGAAGGTATCCGGTTGGCCGCGCCGCTGGGCAAACATCCACGGCAGCAGTTCCGGCTCGCTGTAAGCCCGGCCCCACGATCCATGCCCGAGGCCGAAATACTCAAAATACTTGGGCTGGCCGCCCGCCGCCCGAATGCCCGCCAGCATGTTGCGCGTGCGGCTGACTTTCACGACCGTGTCGTCATCGGAGTGGAATGCCCAGACCGGCACCTTGGCCGCATGCGCGGCGACGGTCTCATCTCCGCCGCCACACACCGGCACGCCGGCGGCGAACCGCTGTGGAAACCGCGTGATCAAATCCCACGTCCCATAGCCGCCCATGCTCAGGCCCGTGACGTAAATGCGATCGAGGTCCACGGGCGACGACTTGGGCAGGGTGTCGAGGAGATCGAGCACGAGCTGCATCGGCTCGCTGGGCTTGGGCGGCTGCGTGCCTTTGTCACCGCCCCAGGGCATGTCCACCCACTGCTTGTTCGCCGGGCACTGCGGGGCGACGACAAAACACGGAAACTTGGCGCGGTTCGCGGCCTCCAAATAGAGCTTGGTGCCGTGAACGAGTTGCGCGGAGTTGTTGTTGCCACGCTCGCCCGCGCCGTGCAGGAAGAGAACGAGCGGATACTTCCGGCCGGGATCAGGTTTGGCCGGAGTGAGCCAGCGATAAGGCAAGGTGGCCCCGGCGGAGTTGGTGAAGACGTGTGGCTCGTAGTCTTGTGCGGAAGCCTGGCTGACAGTTCCGCTGACCAGGGCACAGGCGAGAAGGAATGTCCGGCAATTCATGAGGCGAAGCTGCCAGTCGGCCAGCCTGCGGCAAAGCAAAACCAGCGCACCCGCTGCCAGCAGCGACCGCGCACAGCCCTATGCCATCGACAAACCCGAGCCGCTTTTGGGTTTAGGGACTTCGGCAATGGCGACCCGCCATCGGTTCCCCGATGCAGCGTGGGTCATGGTTTGGGCCGCGCCGATCGCATGAATTCGGCGATCTGCTCGATGGCCTCCCGGGATTCCGGAAGCCCCCGAATCTGGAACACATGGACCATGCCCGGCCAGACTTCGAACTTCACAGGGATCCCGTCCGCACGCGCCTTCTTCGCCACGCGGACACTGTCGTCGCGGAGCATTTCGTCCTCGCCGACCTGAATCAGCAGCGGCGGAATGCGGCGGTAGTCGCCAAAGACAGGTGAAGCCAGTGGGTCGCGGGGATCCGTCTTCCCCAGATAGCGATCCCGAAACTCGGGCATGGTTCGCGCACTGATGATGGGATCATGGACTGGCTTCAGGGACTCGCTCGCCAGTGTGAAATCCGTGGCCGCCGAAAGGGCGATTCCTCCCGCCGGGAGCGGCCGCTTGCGGTCTCTCAGCGCCAGCAGCGTTGCCAAGGTCAGGTTGCCGCCCGCCGAATCTCCGGCGATGAAGGTCGCCTTGGCCGGGCCGGGGCCGGACGGCCCGTTCCCGATCAGCCAGTCGTGCGCGGTGATACAATCCTCAAGCCCGGCGGGGAAAGGATGCTCCGGTGCCAGTCGGTAGTCGGGCAGGAGCACGGCACATTTGGCCGCCACCGAGATGTCGGCCGCCAGCCGAAGATAGTTTCCTCCCGAGCCTGAGACCCAGCCGCCGCCGTGCAGATAGAGGAGTCGCACATCGGGGTCCGCGCCGGGTGCCAGAACCCATTCACAGGGAATCTCCCCGATCTTCAGGCGAATGAGTTTGATGTCTTTGTTGGTGGGCTCTTGGCGTGAGCCCATGCCAACCCGCAACCCCTTGAGATCAAAATCGGCTGCACCGAAGGGCGGATTCTTGCGCCGACTTTCCAGATATGCGGTGCCTTCCGGCGATACCACCCGCAGCTGTGGCAGGTTGTCGGCAAGGGCATACGCACCGACTGCTACCACGAAGACCAGCAGTGCCGTGCCAAAACAGCGTTTCATCTCGAATCTCCAATTTGTTGATGCCCGGGGTGATGGTTGCATGACTGATAGGAATTTGCTTTTGGGATGCGGCGCGGGTCATCAACCCTTGGAGTTGTTCACCGCCTACTTTTTCGGATATTCGGGGATTTTCGTGGCTAAGTTCGAGGCAGGGATGGAAGAGCCTTTAAGGGAATGCGTGTGAGTTGGGTTTGATTGCATGCCGAGACGCTCTGGGTTGGTGGCGGGTTCACCGCTGCGCGTCGGTCGTGGCTTCGCTCCG
>CALQJI020000042.1 GCA_943330855.2 Klebsiella pneumoniae | reverse complement strand
TTTGTCGGCGTGGGCACTCATGGTTATCTCCTGGGGTGAACCAACGTGGACCCGTGGGAAGCCGCTCCCGCCAGCGGCAGGAGTTCACGGCCGGGACGGGGAAGGAACAGCGTGGCTGACCTGCAAGGGTTTATAGCCCCGGAGATGGGGGCTGGTGCGGGGCAGCGTCGAGGGTCGTCAACGCGGTTCACCGTTCCAAAGGAAGGGGTGATTGTCGTGGTTCTTCGCTACTTTCCATGGCTGTAGAGGGATGGGATATTGAGCTTACCGGCGACGAAATAGAGCATGGTGGTCATATATTCCGAACTGCGATAGCCACGGGCTTTGCGTTTCACGGCACTGAACACACTGTTCAATCCCTCCAGATACCCGGTGCTCAGCCAATCAACGCGCAGTTCATTCCCGTTCCTCAGAAAAAAATGTAGGGGCCTACTTCAGCGTCGCGACGTAGGCGATGAGGTCGGCGATTTCCTGCGGGCTGAAGATGTCGCCCATCGGCGGCATCGGGGAAATCTTCAGTGCCTCGAAGCCCTGCGCGAGGACGGCGTTTGGCTCCAGCAGACTCTGCTTGATGTAGGCAGCGTCCTTGCGCGTGGCGATGCCGTCCAGCGCGGGGCCGACGGTGCTGCCCTGGCCTTTCGCCGTGTGGCAGAGGATGCAGGCGGCGGCGTGCTTGAAGAAAATCTCCGCGCCGCGCTTGGCGTCGGCGATGACCGGCTGGTTCGGGTCTTCGAGCGGGAGCAACTCGACGAGCTTCACGTCGTCCCAGTAACCGTCGCCCTTCGCCACATGCAGGATGTTGATGCTCGCCTTCGTGCGGTCGCCGCTGCTGAAGGTGGTATCCACTTCGGTCCAGTCGGATTCGCGACGGGTGACGCGCTCGGTCTCCACGCGGCCGATGTGGTCGTTGAGGCTGACCTTGCCGCTGGCGAGCGCGTGGGTTTTCACCCAGCCGGAGAGGCGGTATTGCGTATTGGGCTTGAGGGTCACGTCGGCGTGCAGGCTGGTGTCGGCGTCGCCGCGCGAGATGCAGCGCACGGCTTGCTTGCCGCCGTGGAACTCCTTGGCGGCGGTCACGACCTGCCACTCGGCTTCCTTGTTCGCCGGGCGGTTCCCGTAGTCGCGGCGCGTCCACCCCTCGGGCAAGCCGTTGCTACCGATGACCTCGAAGCCGGGATTCGGCAGCAGGTTCGGGCCTTCCTTGTAAGCCTCGACCTTGTGGATGCGCGCGAGCAGGCGGCTGGCTTCGTTCAACCACTCGTTGGTCTGCACCACGGGGTTCTTCGCGAGGCTGCCCGCGACGGTTTGGATTGCCTTCGTCGTGCTGAACTCAGCGAGCTTCACGACGCCCGCGAGCCGCGTAAGCAGGTCGGGGTCGCTCACGACGCCGGAGCTGAAGAAGAGCGAGACCGCGCGGCCATCACTGCCCAACGCGCGGGTGGCGTTGCGGCGGACACTGGCTTCCTTGTGGGACAAGGCGGAGCGGTGCGTGGCGTCGTCGAGCTGGCCGAGGCCGTGCAGTGCCCAGAGCGAATGCAGCGCGGCGAGCGGCGCGCTGTTGGTGGCGGCCTGCTTGAGCGCGGGGACGGCGGCGGTCGCCTTGCCCTCGACGAGCAGGCGTTGTGCGGTGAGCCGCCAGAACGGGTTATCGTTGCCGAGCGCGGCGACGAGCTGGGCCGGGGCCGCGCCCTTGAGCGAGGTGACCGCCGGCTTCTTCGCCTGCTCCCACACGACGCGGTAGATGCGCCCGCGCGTCTGGTCGCGCAGCACGTTCTCATGCGCGCCGCCGACGCCGGTCTTCGCCGCGAAGCCGCCGCGCTCGACGCTCGGCGTGGGGTTGTGCTGGATGATGAAGTTCTGAAAGTCCGCGACCCACACCGCGCCGTCGGGGCCGACTTCGGCGAACACCGGCGACATCCACTCGTCGCTGCTGGCGACGAGGTTGAAACCGTCCTTCGCCGTGTAGCCCGCGCCGTCGCGTTGCACGTCCATGAGCGAGACCGTCTTCATTGTCGGCTCGCAGATGAGCGCCTTGCCCTGCAAGCGCGCGGGCAAGTTCCCCGAGTGGATGAACGCGCTGCCCGCCGCCGCCGTGAAGCCGCCCATCACGTCCACCTGCCGGAAGTTCGGCGTGATAGTGTGGCACTTGTCCTCGGTGTTGATGCGCTTGGCGGTCATCACGCGCAGGCCCTTGGGCACGAGGTTCGCGGGCAAGCCGCCGAAGAAGAGCGGCGCGTTGTTCGCCGTGCCGCCGAACTGGTCGCCGAACTCATTCGCGCCGTGGCCCCACGCGTTGTTTGAAAACTGGTGGAGGAACTCCAGCGCCGAGCCGTCCGCCTTGAAGCGATAAGTGCCCATGCCGAACTTCAGCGCCTTGCCGCCCACTTCACCGTCGAAGCCCGAGTAGCCGACGCAGCCGTAAATCCAGTTGTCGTGACCGTAGTGAAAGCTGTTCGCCTGCGCGTGCGTGTCGCGGATGCCCCAGCCGGTCATCAACTCACGACGCTCGTCGGCCTGGTCGTCGCCGTTCGTGTCCTTCAGGAAGAGGAAGCGCGGCGACTGCGCGACGATGACGCCGCCGTTCGCGAAGACGAGGCTCGTGGGGATGTTCAACTTGTCCGCGAACACGGTGAACTTGTCGGCCTTCCCATCGCCGTCCGTATCTTCGCAAATCGTGATGCGGTCGTTGCCCAAGCCGTCGGGCTGGACGTTGTGAGGGTAATCGCGCGTCTCCGCCACCCAGCAGCGCCCGCGCTCGTCCCACGCGAAGGCGATGGGCTTGCCGATGTTCGGCTCGCTGGCGAACAGCTCGAAGCGCAAATCCGGCGCGACCTGCGTGCGCTCGCGGCTGCCCTTCACGCTGAATGCGTGCTGGAAGGTGAGCGGCTGCGGACGCTTCTCGTAGTTCGCGACGGTCGAGCTGGCCTCGCGCTTCTCCGGGTCGCGCTGGGCGAGGAACTTCTCCCATTCGCCGACGCGCTTGGCCCCGGCGGCGGCGAGGAGCTTCGCTTTCGCAGCAGTGGCGAAACCTTCCGCCGTGGAGTCCCCGAGCACGGCGGCCTTGAGCAGCTTCGTGGCGGGCACGGCTTTCAAGACCGCGTAGTTCTCCGCCGGCGCATCGAGCACGACGGCATCAAACTTCGCGACGAACTCCGGCGTCACCGCCAACGACGAGGCCGCATACTCGAACCAAATCGCGTCGCGCCCGAGGTCGCGCATGAGGGCGTGGCAGGTCATGCGTGCCGCGCGGTCCTCCGTGCCGCAGTAAAGCACGCGGAGCGGAGTGGCAGTGGCGGTGACGGCCAGCAAGGCCGCGAACGTGAGGAGGAGTAATTTCTTCATAGGCTAAAAGCGGACGCAGAGTAAGCAGACGGGAGTGGACGGGACAAGCTGCTGAAGTGGGAACCCGCTCACGTAGCGCGGGCAAGGCTGCCCGCGCTACGGTCCGCGGCGGCCAACTTCATCTCCCGCTCCCCTGAGAAATTCCCCCGCCTTGCCCCGGCCTCCGCTCCTCGGCTAGCGTCCGCGCGTGTCGCGACTTCCCTTCGAGCTGCTGCTGGCGCTGCGTTATCTGCGGCCCAAACGCACGTTCGTCTCCGTCATTACGCTCATCTCCGTCATCGGGGTGATGCTGGGCGTGGCGGTGCTCATCATCGTCATCAGCGTGATGAGCGGCTTTGACCGCCAGCTCCGCGAGAAACTCCTCGGCTTCAACGCCCACCTGCGCGTCGTCCAGCCCGGCGAGCTGCTCGCCAACCGCGAGGAAATCATGGCCCGTGTCATGGCCAACCCGCGCGTGAAAGGCGTCGCGCCCTTCGTGCAAGGCAAGGTGCTGCTGGAGACCCAACCCCCCGCCGGCGGCTCGCTGGTGGATGCGCCGGTCGTGCGCGGCGTGGACCCGCAGCGCGAAGGCGGCGTGAGCGATTTGCCCAAGAGCATCAAGGAAGGCTTGTTCGACCTGCGCGGCAACGGCCTCGTCGTGGGTCGCGAGCTGGCGAACAACCTCGGTCTGCGCGTCGGCGACCGAGTCTCGATTTATTCTCCCGCCAACTTGAAGAAGCTGAAGGACAGCCGCCGCAGCGGGAAGGAGGAGGCCGCACTCCCCGACGAATACACGGTGAAGGGAATTTTCGACGTGGGCTACTACGAGTTCAACGCCAACGTCGTCGTCACCTCACTCGCCAACGCGCAGGAACTTTACGAACTGGAGGACAACGTCCACGGCTTGCAAATCACGCTGCACGACTCCGCGCAGGTGGACGCCGCACAGGCAGAGCTACAACGCGTGCTCGGTCTGAACTACCTCGTCCGCTCGTGGAAGGACGACAACTCCGGCATTCTCAACGCGCTGCTGGTCGAGAAGAACGTCATGTTCTACCTGCTCTTCTTCATCATGATCGTCGCCGCGTTTGGCATCACCAGCGCGCAGATCACGTTCGTCGTGCAGAAGACGCGCGAGATCGGCGTGCTCAAAGCGCTCGGCGCGACCAACGCACAGGTGCGCTGGCTCTTCCTCAGCCAGAGCCTCATCGTCGGCGTCTTCGGCGTGTTGGCCGGCTACGGCCTCGGCCTGCTCCTGCTGCGCTACCGCAACGACTTCCTCGACCTCATGAACCGCCTGACCGGCTTCGAGTTATTCCCGAAAACCATCTACGCCTTTGATCGCCTCCCCGCGCTCATCGTGCCCGGCGACATCGCGATCATCTGCGGCGGGTCGCTCTTCATCTGCCTGCTCGCCGGGTTGCTGCCGGCGTGGAACGCGGGGCGACTGCAACCGGTGGAGGCGCTGCGGAATGAGTAAAGTGAAGCTCCCTCGACCATGAGCACCCAGCCTTCTTTCCCCCTCCTCCACGCCACCGGCCTGCGCAAAACCTACCGCATCGGCTCCCGCCTCGTGGAAGTCCTGCGCGGCGTGGACCTCACCGTGGACGCGGGCGAATTCGTCGCGTTGCGCGGCGCGTCCGGCGCGGGCAAGAGCACGCTACTGCACCTGCTCGGCGGACTTGACCGGCCCAACCACGGCGAAATCCAATTCCGCGGCCAGCGCCTCGCCGCGTTGACCGATGGTGAACTCGCAAAGCTCCGCCTCGCGCACGTCGGCCACATCTTTCAGGCATACCACCTCCTGCCGGAACTCGACGCGTTGGAAAACGTGGCCCTCCCCGCCCGCATCGCACGACTCGACGTCGCCGAGGCCGAGCGGCGCGCACGCGAACTTCTGCGCCGCGTGGGACTGGAGCACCGGCTGGAGCACCGCCCGGCGGAGCTCTCCGGTGGCGAGCAGCAACGCGTGGCCATCGCCCGCGCGCTGGTGAACCAACCGCAGTTGATCCTCGCTGACGAGCCGACCGGCAACCTCGACTCCCACACCGGCGAGGAAATCCTGAACCTCCTCTGCGAACTCCGCGCCGAGCACAACGCCACCCTCGTCATCGCCACCCACGACGCCCGCGTCGCGACCCGCGCGCCGCGCGTCGTGGAGTTGGTGGACGGCGCGTTGAAGTGAGCGGTTCGCAGGTCGGTTGAGAAAGGTTTCGCTTCCCAAGCAAAGGCTCGTGTCTAACATCCAACCCGTGCAGCACACGAATTTTTGAGCCCCGGACAACCCATGGAGACACCTCAATCATCTCCCAGCACGAAAAGCTCCGACGACGGCAAGCTGCACATTTACTTCCTGCCGAACCTGATGACGGCGGGGAATCTTTTCTGCGGGTTCCTAGCCATCACCAAGATCGTTGAAGCCCAGTTGGACTCGGGGCCGCCTTATCCGAACATCCGCGCGGCGCTGCTCTACATCCTACTGGCCTGCATCTTCGACCTGCTGGACGGACGCGTGGCCCGGATGGTCGGCAAGGAAAGCCCCTTTGGCCGCGAGTTTGACTCGCTGGCGGACATCGTCTCGTTCGGCGTGGCCCCGGCATTTCTCGTGCACCGCATCGTGCTGCGGGATGTGTTTGTGGGCACCCCGGAACTGGGCTGGCTCATTGCCGCGATCTACCTCATCTGCGGCGCATTCCGACTGGCCCGCTTCAACTGCCTCGCCGCGATGCCGCAGTCACAGTCGAACCACTCGGGTGAGTTCACCGGTGTCCCCATCCCGGCGGCAGCGGGCATGGTGGCCTCCCTCACGCTGATGATGATGTCGTGGGACGAGAAGGAATTCGCCGTGGGCAACTGGCGCTACGTGCTCCCCGTGCTCCTGCTCTTCCTTTCCTACCTGATGGTCAGCGAGGTGAAATACCCGTCTTTCAAGAAACTGAACTGGCGGGCGGCCCAGCCGTTTCACAAGATGCTGGTCATCCTCGTGGTGCTCGCCACATTCGTGCTGCTCAGGAATCAACTCCTTCCCGTCGTCGCCCCGCTGCTCTTCACGCTCTATCTCCTCTACGGCTTCATCCGCCCGAGAATTTCCCGCCAAATGCGCCAGGACATCGAGGAAGACGAGGATGACGAAAACGATGTGGCCCCGCCGTCCAAGCCCGCTGCCTGAGCCATGCTGCAAAGCTACCCGTTTCTCGAAGCCTTCCTCACCGGCCTCATCAGCGGTTTCCTCGTCTCCATCCCCGTCGGCCCCATCAACGTCACCATCATCCACGAAGGGGCGGCTCGAGGCTTCCGCTGGGCCGTCTTCATCGGCGCTGGCTCGGTGCTGATGGAGGCCATCTACTGCGCCCTTGGCTTCGCGGGCTTCTCCGAGCTGTTCACCACCAACGTCGCGCGCGCCATCCTGCAACTCGCCAGCTTCGCGCTCATGAGCTACCTCGGCGTGAAATACCTCTTCGCCAAGGAAGTGAAGACTACCTCCCCTAGCGCCGACCGCATTGAGGACCGGTTTCAGCCGCACACCGCCTTCATGACCGGCTTCGTGCGCACGCTGGGCAACCCCGGCGTGCTGCTCCTCTGGGTCGCCCTCTCCGCCACCTTCCTCTCACACGAATGGGTGGACCCGAACTGGACGAGCAAGTCCGTTTGCATCGGCGGCGTGGCGGTGGGCGGCTTGGCGTGGTTCACCCTCCTGAGCTACGTGGTGTCCGTCGGCAAACGCCACCTCTCGGACAAGACGATGCTAAATATGTCCCGCATCGCCGGGGGCATGATGCTCGTGGCCGCCGTCGCGCTGGGCTACAAGCTTGCGCTCCTGCTCGCCGACACGCTCAAGGCCGTGGGCGATCCGAGGATTTGACCCGCTTCGGACTCACGCCAGCGCCCGCTGGATGACATTCCCCGCCACATCCGTCAGCCGCTCCTCGCGGCCGCTGTGCCGGAACGTCAACCGCTCGTGGTCGAAGCCCATCAGGTGCAACATCGTCGCGTGGACATCGTGGACGTGCGTCTTGTCCACCGCCGCGCGCAAGCCCACCTCGTCCGTCGCGCCGATGACCGTGCCGCCCTTCACGCCGCCGCCCGCGAGCCACATCGCGAAGCCGTGCGGGTTGTGGTCGCGACCGTCGGGGCCTTCGCTCATCGGCATCCGGCCAAACTCGCCGCCCCAGACCACCAACGTGTCATCCAGCATCCCGCGCGACTTTAAATCCTTCAGCAAGCCCGCCACCGGCAAATCACTCTGCGCGGACAACCGCGAGTGGTTCTCGTCCATCTTCGCGTGGCCGTCCCAGCCATTCGTGTCGCCGCAATACACCTGCACGAAGCGCACGCCGCGCTCCGCCATCCGCCGCGCCAGCAGACAGCGCAGGCCGAACTCCGCCGTCACCGGGCTGTCGAGGCCGTAAAGCTTGCGCATCGCCGGACTCTCGCCGCCCACGTTCACCACCTCGTGCGCGTGGCTCTGCATGCGGAACGCGAGTTCGTAAGCCGAAATGCGCGCGGCGAGTTCGGAGTCCTGCTCGTTCGCGGCCAGGCCTTCGCGATTCAACTGGTTGATAAGCCCAACGGTCGCCTGCTGTTGCGCCGCGCTGATGCCGGCGGGTGTGTTCAAGTGCAGAATCGGCGACGCCCCGCCGCGCAGGACCGTGCCCTGATACGCCGCCGGTAGGAAGCCGTTGCCCCACGCGGGCGCGCCGCCCTTCACCCAGCCCGCCGGGTCCGGCATCACTACGAACGCGGGCATATTCTGGTTCTCCGTGCCCAGCCCGTAAGCCGCCCATGCGCCGAGGCTAGGCTTGCCCATGAGAAGGGACCCGGTGTTCATCATATACACCGACTCCGGGTGCGTGACGCTGTCGCCGTGGCAGCCGCGCAGCAGACAAATATCATCCGCGCACGACGCGATGTGCGGCAGCCACTCGGAGATTTCCGTGCCGCACTGGCCGTGCGCGCGATAGGGCCGCAGCGACGGCAGTAACTTGTTCTTCGCCACGTTGCGCCGCGTCTTGAAACTGCCGAACGATTCGGGAATCGGCTGCCCCGCCAGCCGCACCAGCTCCGGCTTCGGCTCGAACAAGTCCACATGACTCGGCCCGCCGGACATGAAGAGGAAGATGACCCGCTTGGCGCGCGGGGCGAAGTGAGTGGCCTGCGGGGCGAGCGGATTCGGGGTGCGGGGTGCGGGGTGCGTGACCTCGTTCGCGAGCAACTTGTCCTGCTTCAGCAACGACGCGAGCGCGGCCATGCCGAACCCGCCACCCGCGCGCTCAAGGAACCGGCGGCGCGAAGTCAGCAGGTTGACGGCAGCACTGGGGCCGGGGCAAGGAGCGGTCATGTCAGTAGGCATACACAAACTCGTTCAGGTTAAAGAGCACGCGGCAGAACTCGCTCAGCGGCGATTGCGCGAGGAACTGCGCCGCGACTGTTTGCTCCCGCTCCGTCGGCTGCCGGCCGAGGATGAGCCGATACGCCAGCGGCACCCGTTCGCGCGGCTCCTTCGCCTCACGCTCCAGTCGGGCGGTGACCGCGCGGCTGGCGGTGAGCACTTCCTCCGCGTTGAGCAGCGTGAGCGACTGCGGCGCGGTCGTGCTACGACCGCGCTCAGGGCAGGTGAGGTTGCTGTCCGGCGCGTCGAAGACTTCGAGAAAGGGGAACCGCAGGTTGCGCTTGGCGAAGATGTAGAGGCTGCGCCGGTCGTGCTCGCGCGCATCCGCCGAGGTATTCCAACCCTTCGATCCTTTGAGCGCATCGGCAGGAATCGGAGGGAAGATTCCCGAACCGCCGACCTTCGCGTTCAGCCGCCCGCTCACCGCCAGCAAGCTGTCGCGGATGATTTCGCCTTCGAGGCGAAGACGGTTCATGCGCCAGAAGAGGCGGTTCTCGGGGTCAGCGGGAGGGTGTGAGGGAGAACCCGCGCTCAGTCCCCCACTCTCAGACCCTCGCACCCTCACACCCTCATACGCCGACGCCTGCCGATACGCCTCACTCGTCACCACCACCCGGTGTAGCCGCTTCAAACTCCACCCGCCCGCGACGAACTCGCTCGCCAGCCAGTCCAGCAACTCCGGGTGCGAGGGCCGCGCGCCGTGCGTGCCGAACTCGCTCGGCGTCGCCACGAGGCCGCGGCCGAAGTGATGCTGCCAGACCCGGTTCACGATGATGCGCGCGGTGAGCGGATTCTCCGGGCTGGCAATCCAGTTGGCGAGCTGCGCGCGGGGACCGCTCTGGTAGGGCGAGGCTCCTGCCGAGGTGACGGGGGGACTAGCTGGAACCTCGCTAGCTCGGCGGGAGCCTCGCCCTACCAGCACTTCGGGAAACCCCGCCGCCACTAGTTCACGCGGCTGGTTGTAATCGCCGCGATTCAGCAAGTGCGCGCGGGCCGGAACCCCGTTACTGCTCGCCAGCGCCAGCGCCGTGGGCAGTGGCGACGGTGCGGAAAATTTCTTCGCCGCCTCCGCCATTTCCTTCCGGCGCTCGCGGTCGGCGCTGCTCAACGCGGCGAGCAAATCCTTCTCCGTCACCGTCACGGCGGCGGCGGTCTCGAAGGCGAGGTTCGCCTGCGCGGCGGTGCGTTGCTCGGGCGGTGTGGTGTGCGCCTCGCGGACTTCGGGCGGCTGCTTGGCGAGCTTCGCGGCGCGCAGCTTCTCGCGATACGGAGCTTCGAGGGCGAGGAGTTCGCGCACGGCGGGGCGCGCGTTGAACTCACTCGACGCCCGCTCGTGCGCCGTGCGTTCCTCCGCTGTCGGCACGGGCGTCTCACGACGGAAGGCGGCGGGCATGAAGAACGCCTGCATCGCGAAGTAGTCCCGCTGCGCGATTGGCTCGAACTTGTGGTCGTGGCACCGCGCGCAGCCCATCGTCTGCCCGAGGAAGACCGACGCGGTCGCGTCCGTCATGTCGTTGAGCGTGTTGAGCCGACGCTGAATCTGGTCCGAGCTGTCCGTCATGTCCGGGCCGATGAGGTTGAACCCCGTGGCGATGCGCGCGTCGGGGTCAGCGGGCCAGAGTTCGTCCCCGGCGATTTGCTCGCGGACGAAGCGGTCGTAGGGCTTGTCCGCGTTGAACGAGCGCACCACGTAGTCGCGGTAACGCCAGGCGTTCGGGCGCGTCACGTCGTGCTCGAAGCCCTCCGTGTCCGCGTAACGCGCGAGGTCCAGCCAGTGCCGACCCCAGCGCTCGCCGTAGTGCGGTGACGCGAGCAAGCGGTCCACGACCTTCGCCCACGCATCGGGTGAAGTGTCGGCAAGGAAGGCGTCCAGTTCCGCGAGCGACGGGGGCAGCCCGACCAAGTCCAGCGACACGCGGCGCAACTGCGCTTCCTTCGCGGCCGGCGGGGAGAAGGTGAGGCCCACGGCGTGCAGCTTCGCAAGGAGGAAGGCATCGAGGGGAGAGCAATTAGTGCGGCCACCGCCAGACTGATTACGAATTACTCCCTTACTAATCACTGGCACTGGCGGCCGCTTCACCGGCTGGAAGGCCCAATGCGCGCGGTCAGCGGCGGTGATGGCAAACTCGCGCGCTGCGGCCTGCGCGTTCCGCTCGCAGCCGACGAGGAATGCGGCCAGGGCAAGACAGACGGTGAGCTTTTGGCTGGGGCGGAGCACGTGGAATCCTGACGCGCTGGGAAAGGGCGGGCTTCAGCCACCCGCAAACGTGACTGTCGGCCGAGCCGGTTCCCCCTCGCCTGGGATCTTTCGACGCGCGGGTTAGGACGCGGCTTCTGAGTTTTTCCGCCGTCAGTTCCTCGCGCGTGCCGACGCCATTCGCCCTGCTCCGCCGCAGTTTTGCTCATGGGAATCATCCCGTAGGCGATGGGCACGACCCGCTTGGTCATCGCCACGCGATGCACGGCGCAGAGGTCCGGTTGGTCGCGGGTGTAGTCCGGCGTGCGGCAGCCGGCGAGGAGCCGAAGCTGTTTCATGGTGGGAAGCGGCGGCCTACTTGCCGGGGGGTCTGGTCGGGCTGCGGGATGGCGGAGGTTTTCTTCGCGGCCTGCTTCCAGACTCCCACCGAACGGCCGTTGGCACATTTGAGTGCGAGCGAATCCTCCTCCGCTCGGTTCACCTCCAACTGCTGTTCGCCGGTCGCCTCGCGCAGTCGCAAGGTCGAGCCGGCGAAGTCCCACCGAAACGCTTCCGGTTTTTGCAGCGGCCCGGAAGGGTCCTTCACCAGCCACGCGCCGGTGCCGTCCGCCGCAAGTTTGAACCCGATGCAGGGGCCGCTCCACTCGCCAACAAGTTCGTTCGTGGTCAGCGCGGCGACCGCCTTGAGCGCTGGGCCTTTGACCACCGGCAGTCGCAGGTCCGGCAACTTGAGGCGCTCGGACTTGAGGTTCACGCGGACGTGGAAGCTGTTCGCGTGCGCGTCATGCGAGACGAACCAGTCGCATTGCCCGTCGTCGCGGGGCAGCGGGTCGGTCGTGAAGCTGACGTGGAGCGTAACACCGGGGCATTTCGCGAGCGCTTCGAGGAACTGGTTCAGCGCCTTCGTCTCGCCGGCGTAGAGCAGGCTGGTGTGCCAGTTGATGAAGTGGCCTTTGAGGAACTTGCAGTCGGCCCGCTTCAGCGCGGCCATGACCTGCTCCTGCGCGGCCTTGGGATAACCCGCCGGGAGCGCGACGCCGGCTTCCGTCAAATTACCCGCTAGGGCGAAGGCGTTGGCAGCGGTGGTGACTAGGACGGCGAAGAACCAGCGGGCGACCAGAAATTTCATGCGTGGGGGTTGGACGGGAGTGGGCGGCCAACGCTCCCGCGCTCTCACGGCTTTGGGCGGTTCGAATCGTCCGTGGGCTCGCCGCTCGCCTTCGAAAGCAAACTGTTGGAGGCAAGCATGGGGCCAATGAGCAGGAAGGGCAGAATCAGCGGCCATGGGAACTTGGTGTGGCCGAGGCCGACATGGAGAATCACAGGCAAGATGAGGGCACTGAGCCAGCAAATCGCGTTTTGTTTCAGGAGCTTGCTCCTCTCGGATGTGGTCATGGTATTTTGGTTTGGGGGTGGAGGTTGACTTGAAGCAGGTGAGGCTAGGCGCCGAGCAGTTGACACTTCAATGGCGATTTCACGGCAGTTGCCGGGGAATTCCTCGCGCGCCTTGATGCCGCCTATTTCAGGGACCAGCAGGCCGCGGTTGGTGCCGACCTTGGTGAGTTAGAGCCGGACGGCGGCTTGGTGTAGCTTCGTCTTCGCGTCGAGTTGCAGCAGTGTGCTGGAGCGGCTGCTGCCGCGGCTGAACCGCACGGTGCCGGGCTGCGATGCCTCCACCAGCCAATTCATGTTCACGCCGGATTCGTTGTAGTAGGGCATGGCCGAGGAGGCGGCCGCCCAGTTCGGGTCCGCAGACGTGACGGGCGGCGTGACGTTCAGCGAGGCTCGATATTCCGCGCCGCCGGGCTGGTGGAATTCGAAGAGCGTGCCGACCCATGAGCGATGCGCTTTGGCGGGCAGCGGCCCGACGGGGGGGGTGAAGATTCTCGAAGGCTTCCTTCGCGAGCGCCGCGATGGGGAGCGCTGCGACCAGCGCGGAGAAGGCCGAGTGCGATGCGCCACGGGCTGCGCGGCGGGGGCGACGTCGAGGGCGGTCGGGCGCCACCGCCGCGTTTTGCGGCGCGCTGGCGGTCCCACTCGTTGGCGAGGAAGCGCTTCAGACGGACGCGCAGGAAGGTGCGGCAACGGCCTTTCTCGCGATCGGCGGCTTGCAGGTAATCCTTCGCCAGCAAGCGCGCGAAGAACTCCTGCGTGAGGTCGTGCGCGTCGTGCGGCGCGTGGCCGGAGCTGCGCACATAGGCGCAGAGCGGATACCAGTAGGCGCGGCAGAGGGTCTCCAATGCAGCGGCGGAATCGGGCGACGACTTCTCCTGCGCCGCGAGCACGACGGACCAGCGCGTGGTCACGAAGAGCGACGGCGGGACGGCGGCGGTGTGATGGGTGTCCGGCAAGTTCACTGGGAGCAATAAGCAAAACCGGCGGGTTGTTCCAGGGAATCGCCGCAGCCCCGCAGTTGTCGCGAAGGATCACAGGTACGCTGACTCAGCTCGGCAGGTTGGATGGAAGTGCGGTCAGCGCGTGGCCGCTGCTCGTAGCCGCCGAGGTGAGGAGGCGGATTCGATTGCGTTGGCCCAAGTCCGCCTCCTTGCCTCGGCGGCTACCCGCTCACACCCGCCCCTGCACGAGCGATTCCACGACCGCCGGGTCGGCGAGCGTCGAGATGTCGCCGAGGTTGTCCAACTCGTTCTCGGCGATCTTGCGCAGGATGCGGCGCATGATTTTGCCGGAGCGCGTCTTGGGGAGGCCTTCGGTGAACTGGATTTTCTCGGGGCTTGCGTGCGGGCCGAGGATGTCGCGGACCTTGAGGTTGATTTCCTTCTTCACCGCGTCGCTGGCGGTTTGGCCGGTGCGCAGCGTGACGAAGGCGTAGATGGCCTGGCCCTTGATGTCGTGCGGGAAGCCGACCACGGCCGCCTCAGCCACGGACGGGTGCGCGCCGATCGCGCCCTCGACTTCCGCTGTGCCGATGTTGTGGCCGGACACGATGAGGATGTCGTCCACGCGGCCGGTGATCCAATAGTAACCGTCCTTGTCGCGCCACGCGCCGTCGCCGGTGAAATACATGCCGGGAAAACGCTTAAAGTAAGTGTCCACGAAGCGTTGGTGGTCGCCGAAGACGGTGCGCATCTGGCCGGGCCAGCCGGGCTTGAGGCAGAGGTTGCCGCGCACGTCGTTGCCGAGAAGTTCGTTACCTTGGTCGTCCACGATGGCGGGTTGCACGCCGGGGAGCGGGAGCGTGGCGGAGCCGGGTTTGGTGGGTGTCGCGCCGGGCAGCGGGGAAATGAGGATGCCGCCGGTCTCGGTCTGCCACCAAGTGTCAATGACGGGTGAGCGTTGCTTGCCGACGGTTTTGAAATACCAGTTCCACTCCGGCTCCTTGATGGGTTCGCCCACGGTGCCGAGCAGGCGAAGGGAGCTGAGGTCGTGCGCATTGGGCCAGGCGTCGCCCTCCTTCATCAGCGCGCGCAAGGCCGTGGGCGCGGTGTAGAAGAGGTTGACCTTGTGCTTGGCGATGACTTGCCAGAAGCGCCCGTAGTCGGGGTAGTTGGGCACGCCCTCGAACATCACGATGGTCGCGCGGTTCGCGAGCGGGCCATAGACGAGATACGTGTGGCCAGTGATCCAACCTACGTCCGCCGTGCACCAAAAGACGTCGCCGGGCTTGTAATCGAAGACGTAGTGGTGCGTGTAGGCCGCGTAAGTCAGGTAGCCGCCGGTGGTGTGGAGGACGCCCTTGGGTTTGCCGGTAGAACCGCTGGTGTAGAGGATGAAGAGCGGGTCTTCCGCGTCCATGACCTCGGGCGCGCAGCTTGGTGCAGCGGCGGCCAAGGCGTCGTGCCACCAAATATCGCGACCGGGCTGCATCTCGACGGGGGTGCCGGTGCGGCGGACGACGAGCATCTTCTCAACTGACGGCGTCTTGGGCGCGGCCTTGTCGGCGTTGGCCTTCATCGCGATATCGTGCTTCGTCCCGCGCACGCCGGTGTCCTGCGTGATGATGACCTTGCAGATGGAGTCGTTGATGCGGGTGATGAGTGAGTCCGCCGAGAACGCGCCGAAGACAACCGAGTGGACCGCGCCGATGCGCGCGCACGCGAGCACCGCGACGGCCAGCTCGGGAATCATCTGCATGTAGATGCACACGCGGTCACCTTTGCGGACGCCGAGGTTTTTGAGGGCGTTGGCAGCGCGCTGGACTTGGTCGTAAAGCTCGCAGTAGCTGATGCGGCGCGTCTCGCTGGGGTCGTTGCCTTCCCAGATGAAGGCGGTCACGTCGCCGTGGCCGGCCTCGACGTGGCGATCCACGCAGTTGTAGGAGGCGTTAAGTTTGCCGCCGAGATACCATTGGATGCTGACGGGTTCGTGGTAGTTGACGGCGGAAACTTGGCTCCACTTTTGGAACCATGCGAGGCGGTTCGCCTGTTCGGTCCAAAACTTATCCGGGTCACCCTGCGCGGCGGCGGCCAGCGAGCGATAGGCGTCGAGCGACGGGACGTGGGCCCCTTCGGCAGCAGCGGCGGGCGGTGGGAAGACGGCGGTGGAAACAAGTTTTTGGCTCATGTGCGTGTGAACGTGCGGGCATCTTTAGGAACGAGCGGTGAAGCGTCAACCCGCGAAAGCGGCGGCGGGCAGGAGCGCGGGCGTCCCCCCCGCAGCACGCGCGAAGTCGGATGGCGGTGAACTTCACACCCTTGCGCGAATCACCCGCGGCGGCCTGGAAGGCCGCGCTCCGGGACACGCGCCCGCCTCTCACTCGCCCGGCGCGTCTTCGTTGGCGACCTTGGCGGCGTTCTCGAAACGGGTGAAGCCCTTGAGGAAGGTGAGATGCACGTCGCCGGTCGGGCCATTACGCTGCTTGGCGATGAGGAGGTTCACGGGCACGGAGTCGTAGCTGGACTGGTCCGGGGGTTCCTCCTCCTCGTCCTTGCCGAGTTTGGGCTTGTAGAGCAGGGCCACGAGGTCGGCGTCCTGCTCGATGGAGCCGGATTCGCGAAGGTCGGAGAGCTTAGGTTTTTCACCGGGGCCGCGTTTCTCGAGTTCGCGGTTGAGCTGGGCCAAGACGATGATGGGAATTTTGAGTTCCTTGGCGAGGGCCTTGATGCCTTGAGAAATGTCGGCGATTTCCTGCTGGCGATTTTCCGCGCGCTTGGCGGTGCTGCGCAGGAGCTGGAGGTAGTCGATGACGAAGAGCTTGATGCCGTGCTGCTGGTGCATCCGGCGGGCCTTCGCGCGGAGTTGCAGGATGCTCAAGCTGGCGGTGTCATCGATGAAGAGCGGGGAGCCGGCCATCCGGCCGGCGACGGCGGTGAGCTTGGGGAAATCGCGCTCGGCGAGGAAGCCCTCGCGGATGTCGCGGAGGTTCACGCGGGCGCGTGAGCAGAGCATGCGCAGCACGAGAGAGTCGGCGGACATTTCTAGGCTAAACACGCCCACGGGCAGTTTCAGGTCCATCGCCACGTGCTCGGCGATGTTCATGGCGACGGAGGTCTTACCCATCGAGGGGCGCGCGGCGATGACGATCATTTCACCGGGATGGAAGCCGGTGGTCATCTTATCGAGGTCCGTGAAGCCGGTGGAGATGCCGGTGGTCTGGCCCTGCCGCGAGTGGAACTCCTCGATTTGCTGGATGGCTTTGTGAACGAGGTCCTTCATCACGAGGCTGACGGTCTCCTCGCGCTCCTCGCTGATGTGGAGGACTTCCTTCTCCACCTCGTCGAGCAGGGATTCTACATCGCCCTGCTGCTCCTCGTCGTAGATGCGCCCGATGACGTTGGAGCAAGTCGCGATCATCCGCCGTAGCAGGTGTTTCTCGACGACAATGTCCGCGTAGAATGGGAGGTTCGCGGGCGAGGGCGTGGCGTCCACGAGCGCGGTGAGGTAGGCCACGCCGCCGATGGCGTCGAGTTGACCCTTGTCCTTGAGCCGCTGGCGGAGGGTAATGATGTCAATCGCCTCCTTCGCGTCATACATCGTCACGAGCGTCTCGTAGAGCGACTGATGGCGGAGATCGTAAAAGGCGGCGGCAGCACCCGCGTGCGGGCTGGGAGCGGGGGCGTCGAAGCGATTACTCTTCGCGGTGTCGGAGGCATCGCGGCGTGATTTAAATTTCTCGATGCAGGTGCCGATGCAGGTGTTGGGGTCGAGCAGCATGCAGCCCAGCACGCCCTGCTCGGCCTCGAGGGAGTGCGGCGGCAGGCGGTCCACCTTCGAGAGGTCAATGGCCGCGTCCTTCCGGCGGCGCGTGCGCTTCAGATCGGGCGGCGCGGACGGCGGCTCGGCGGACAGGTCGAAGGATTCAATCACGCGGAGAGCAGAAGGGAATTTTCCGGCCCAGGCAAATCGGAACCGGGAAACTTATCGGCAGCCTGTTCACAAGCGGGAGCCGGGGGAGTTGACTGCTGGGAAATTCCCCAGCCCAAAATCCGGTTGTCAGGCCCCGGTGCGCTGTTACATTCCCTCACCATTGCAGACCGGTAACCGCAGTTGATATGTCAAACAACCCTGGCCAATCGGGCGACGACGAGTGGGTGAAGAATTCGGCACTCTACCGCGAATTCATCGCCGAGCGTGAGGAGATCATGAAGCACAAGTGGATCGAGTCCGAGAAGGCCCAGCACGATGTCGGCTTCGAACGCGCTCTCACCGACTGGATCGTCAAGCACCGTGCCAAGTGGCGTAAAAACCGCCACACGCAACAGGGTCAGCACTGACTTCCCCGCCGGTTTCCCTGCGCCCGTTTCCGTTCCTCCCGTCATGCCTGATTCGCTTCTCCTCGACGCCGCTGCCTTGTCCCGCGCGCTCACGCGCATCGCCCATGAAATCGTCGAGCGCAACGAATCCGGCATGGACGTCGTCCTCGTCGGCGTGCAGACCGGCGGCGTGCATCTCGCTCACCGACTCGCAAAAACCCTCGGCGAGCTCTGGAGCCAGCCCGTCCCCACCGGCACGCTCGACGTGAACATGCACCGCGACGACCTCGCCCACCACCCCGCCCCCACAGTCCATCCCACCCAAATGCCCGGCGACATCACCGGCAAGACCGTCGTGCTTGTGGACGACGTGCTCTTCAGCGGCCGCACCACCCGCGCCGCGCTCGACGCGCTCAACGACTTTGGCCGGCCTCGCCGCGTGCAACTCGCCGTCCTCATTGACCGTGGCCACCGTGAGCTACCCATCAAAGCAGACTTTGTCGGCAAGAAAATCGTCACTCGCACCAACGAACGCGTGAACGTGAAGCTCAAGGAAGCCGCCGACGAAGATGGCGTCTGGCTGGTGAGGAACGGGGCAACGGCCTGACAATTCAACAGGATGGCAAGACCGAGTATTGGCTTTCCAACCCGCCACCACTCCATTACTTCATCCCCCCAGCCGTGAGCCGCCCATGACCTGGAACCGCAAACACCTCCTCGACATCGAGTCCCTTTCTGCGGACGAAATCATCGCCGTCCTCGACACCGCACGGCAGTTCAAAGCCGTCGGCGAACGCGCCATCAAGAAAGTCCCCGCCCTGCGCGGAAAAACCGTCGTCAACCTCTTCGTCGAGCCCAGCACCCGCACGCGCATCAGCTTCGAGCTCGCCGCCGTCCGCCTCAGTGCCGATGTCATCAACCTCGGCGTCGAGGCCAGCTCGCTCAAGAAAGGCGAGACCCTCAAGGACACCGCGCGCAACCTCGAGGCCCTCAACGCCGACATCATCATCATCCGGCACAGCGCCGCCGGCGCGCCGCACTTCCTCTCCCGCTTCCTCAAGGGCAGCGTCATTAACGCGGGCGACGGCGCGCACGAGCACCCCACGCAGGCGCTGCTCGACACCTTCACCATCCGCGAGCACCGGGGGAAAATCGCCGGCCTCAACGTCACCATTCTAGGCGACATCCTCTACAGCCGCGTCGCCCGCTCGAACATCTCCGCGCTGCTCAAGCTCGGTGCGAACGTCACGCTCTGCGGACCAAGCACGCTCGTCCCGCGTGTCTTCGAGCAGATGGGCTGCCGCGTCACTTACAACGTGGAGGAAGCCATCGCCGATGCCGATGTCATCAACCTCCTGCGCATCCAGCACGAGCGGCAACGCAAGACGATGTTCCCGAGCATCGGCGAATACTCCGCGCTCTTCGGCCTCACACACGCGCGCTTTGCGAAGACCCGGCCCGACGCGCTCATCATGCACCCCGGCCCCATCAACCGCGGCGTCGAGATCGCCAGCGAGCTTGCCGACTGCGGGCGCTCGGTGATTTTGGAGCAAGTCACCAACGGCCTCGCCGTCCGCATGGCCGTGCTCTACCTCATCAACGGCGGCAAAGGCGCGCAGGAACTGGGTGGGCTGAACTGAGCGTAGTCGCAACCTTCAGGTTGCGCATCATTCCGAATGACGGACGCGCAGGCTGAAGCCTGCGACTACTTGCCGAGGAGGAACTCCAACAGGTCCGCGACTTCCTGCGCAGTGAGCGCGGCGAGGAGGCCATCCGGCATCGCGGAAAGGGCGGACTCGCGGGTGCTGGCGACTTGCGCGGCGAGGACACGGCGGTCAGTGCCGTCTTCGAGGCGGAGGAGAAGTTCCGTGGGCGTGCGCAACTTGAGGAAGCCGGTCAGCTCGGTGTCGTCGCGCAGAATGACCGAGTGCGTGCGGTGTTCGGGCGCGACGAGGAGGTTTGGTTGCGTGATGTGCGTGAGCAGCGTGGCGCGGTCGTATTTACTGCGGATGTCGGTGAGGTCGGGGCCGTAATCGCGGCCTTCGCCGCGCGAACGATGGCAGCGGACACACTGTCCGCCTGTCTCGGAGAGGAAGACGGCGCGTCCGCGCTTGGCATCGCCGCGCAACGCGAGCACTTCGGACGGGGCGAAGTCCGAGCCGAGCGTGCGGCGGCGTTGCTCGGGCGGGAGGAAGCGCTGGAAGAGGTCGCGGACGAGGGCGTTCGTTGATGAGGTCAAAGCCATCATCCTCACGACAACACCGCTATCAATGATGTCGTCACGCATGGCTTGCTCAAGCGCCCAGCTCGTTTCGCTTCTTCCCGGGGCACTGCCTACGTTGCTTAATTTAGCAACCCAATCTCTCACCAGCTTCATGCCCGCTTCATCCACCGTCCGCGAGCCCGTCATCGGCATGTGGCCCGCGCCTTCCGTCGCGATGCGCCAGAGCAGCGCGGAGCTGTAGGGCCGGCCCGGTGCGATGACGCGCGCGTCGGTCAGGCCGAAGTCGCCGCGCGTGGGCTTGGCGTCGAGGAGGCGCGCGGTGTCGAGCTTCTTGTCGATGTTCATGTGCGAGGGGATGCCGCCGCCCGCGCCGTTGCGGTGGCAGGAAGCGCAGTTCGCGTGCAGCCACGAGCGGGCACGGAGGTCGAGCGGTTGCGCGGTGTCGTGTGGGTTGACGAGACGGGCAAGGTTCTTTGGCAGGCCGCTCACTTGCATGAGCCCGCGTTCTTCGAGGCGGCGGAGTTCGCTGGGTGCGGCGATGGTCTCGCCCTTCGCGGGCGCGTAGGTGGCCGCGCCGAGTTGCAGCCAGTTGAACCCGACGGTTTCGCTGGCCCACACGTTGTGGCAGCGGAGGCATTCGGCGCGGCTGTGGAAACGCCACGCCAGCTCACGGCGTCCGCCGGGTGCCGTGGCGTCGGTCACGTTGAACACATCGCTCGCACCCTCGGCGGGGACGAGCGCGGCGTCAGTCTGCGCGGGATTCCAGCGGTAGGTGTAGGGATTCCAGCCTTGGCCATCGAAGTGGAGCAGTTGCGTCTCGATGCGGCGGGCGCTCGCGGGTTCGCCGCGTTTCATCTCCAGCGTGAGCGTGCGTGCGAGGACGGTGTTGGTCGGGAAATGCCACATGAAGCCGTTGATGACGCGCCGCGAGTTGGTCGTGGCGATGACGCCGTCGCCGGGGATGGCGAGGTGGTGCTGCGCGACCGCGCCGTCGTTCCACATCAACGCGGCGGGCGTCCACGGCTCCACGCCGGACGCGGGTGCAAGGGGCTTGAGCGAGGCGAAGAGGCCGGTCTCGGAAAGCTTGCGCGGGAAGGCCTGGTTCGCGGGCGGCGCGGAGTTCGGCACGAAGCGCCAGATGCCGCCTTGGTAATCGAGGATGAGCAACTCGCCGTCCGCGTCCTCGGCGAAGGAGACGGGTTTCAGCACCGTGTCGCACAGCTCGTCGTTGGAGAGGAGTTTGTCGCCGTCGTGGCGGACCGCCCAGAACTTGCCGGTCTCCCAATCGCCGAAGATGTATGCGCCCTTGAGCTTGGAAAATTTCTTGCCGTTGTAGAAGCGACCACCGGTCACACTCGCGCCTTCGCTGTGCGGGATGGCGACGATGGCGGGCAGGATGGGGCCGGGGCCGGGTTTGATGTCGGTGCGGACGCGGGTGTTCGGGCCTTCGGTGATGGCCCAGCCGTAGTTACCGCCGCGCTTCACACGGAAAATCATTTCCCACTGCTCCCAGCCCACGTCGCCGACCCACAGCATTCCGTCCGGCCCGAACGCGGTGCGGAACGGGTTGCGGAAGCCGAACGCCCAGACCTCGCCGCGCGCGCCGGGCGTGGTGATGAAGGGGTTGTCCTTGGGCACGGCGTAGTTGTTCGTGCCTTCGGTGCGGTCCACGTCAATGCGCAGGATGGACGCGAGCAGGTCGGAGATGTCCTGGCCGGTTTTGCGCAAGTCATCGGGCGGATCCGGCTCGGCGGCGTCGCCGGTGGAAATATAGAGGTAGCCGTCGGGGCCGAAGGCGAGGGTGCAGCCGTTGTGCCCGCCGCCGAGCCACGCGATGATGGGCCGCGCGCTGGCGGGGTCGAGCCGCAGCGGATCGAGCGAGCTGGCGGTGAAGCGCGAGACACGCGCGCCATCCACTTTGTTGTAGCCTTCGTTGTGGTTGATGAAGACGAAACGATTCGTCGCGAAGCCCGGGTGGAAGGTGAAGCCCAGCGGACGGGAGGACCCGGGGCGAAGCTCGCGGAAGTCGAAGGCCACATCAGCGTTCGTCACGCCCGCGCTCGGGCGAAAGGAAACGAGCTTACCGCCCTCCTCCAGCACCACCCAGCGGTCGCTGCCGGGCTGGCGCATGAAGTCCACGGGCTTGGTGAATTCGAGCTGCGGAAAGGCGCGCTCGACGGTGAGCGGCGCGGGCGGGTTCGGCGAGCCGGTGACGCGGGAGGTGGTCCATGGCGTGCGCGGCGCGGCATGCGCGGCACAGGTGAGGAAACCAAGGAGTGCGAGGAGAAAGCGTAGGTTCGTCGAGCCGCTCATATGGTGGGCGGCGTTGTAGACCGCCGGGGAACGCTTGGCGAGCGGGGATTGCGCGGCTTACTGGTAGTTCAGGCCGCCAGCCATGCGGAGAGAGTCGGGGTCGGGAATCGTGGGCAGAGGCAGGCCAGTGCCGACGTTGAACGGATTGATCGTTGCGCTGGTGCGCTGCGTTGGATGGCTGACGTCGTTGTAAGTTTTGGTGAACTGGATGAACGATCCTTTCCAAACCCAGTTCTCCACGTGGCCATCCACAAAGGAGAACGCTGCGCCGTTGTTGTGCCGTCCCGCAGGCGGGTTCCACGCGGTCCACTGTCCACCTTGCAGCGCGCTCAACGACCGGATGCCGGCCGCACCGTTATCAATGCTCACGGGGTTTTCCTCAAAAAACACAATCACGTCCGCCGACTTCAGGGCGTCCGCCATGCGCTTGATGCTCCGGGTCTCGACGCTGCAGTTGACCCCCACCGACATCGCATAGGAGCGGTGATGGGCAACCCCGGTCGTCCCCCCGACGGTCTTCGCCCGCGTGCCGGGGCAGACGTAAATCTTCTCGCTGTTGTGGTAGGGGAACAGCTTGCCGTTGCGGATTTCGTTCGTGTAGTTGGGTCCGCCGAGCTGGACGTTGCCCTGAATCCACGCGTCCGGCTCGGCGGAGGTGGCGACGGCCGGGGCGTTGTTATTGGAGACAATCCGGTCGTCGAAATCGCTGGCGTAGATGGTGAGCCCGAGCTGGAGCTGCTTGAGCCCATTCAAGCACTGGGTGCCATGCGCCTTCGCCTTCGCCTTGCTCAACGCCGGCAAGAGCATGCCCGCTAGAATCGCGATGATAGCGATGACGACGAGAAGTTCGATGAGCGTGAAGCCGGCTGGGCGACGAGGGCGGGCGGCGAAGCGGGTTGCTTTCATGGGACTTGGTTAAGTTGAAGTGGGGGCTACTTATCCGGCGAAGCCGCGCGCTTGTCAATTCGCCGCCCGCCCGCCCATCCTTCGCGCATCATGCAATCCGCCCGCCGCCACTTCGCCAGTGACAACTACGCCGGCATCTGCCCGGAGGCCTGGCAGGCGCTCGAGAAATCCAATCACGGCCACGCGCCCAGCTACGGCGACGACCCGTGGACCGCCGAGGCCGCCGACCTGCTCCGCGAGACGTTCGAGATGGAGTGCGAGGTGTTCTTCGTCTTCAACGGCACGGCCGCGAACTCCCTCTCACTCGCGTCGCTCGGCCAGTCCTACCACAGCGTCCTCTGCCACGAGACGGCCCACGTGGAGACGGATGAGTGCGGCGCGCCGGAGTTCTTCAGCAACGGGATGAAGGTCCTCACGCTGCCCGGTGCGAACGGGAAGATTGACCCCGCCGGCATCGAGCGGCTGGTGAAGAAGCGGTCCGACGTGCATTACCCCAAGCCCCGCGCGGTGAGCGTCACGCAAGCCACGGAGCTAGGCACGGTGTATTCGCCGGCTGAGCTGAAGGCCATCTGGGCGAAGACGAAACAGCTCGGACTCAAGCTGCACATGGACGGCGCGCGCTTCGCGAATGCCGTCGCGTCCCTCGGCTGCAAACCGCGCGAGGTGACGTGGGAGGCGGGCGTGGACGTTCTGTGCTTCGGCGGCACGAAGAACGGCTCACCTGTGGGCGACGCCGTGGTGTTCTTCAACCGCGAGCTGGCGCACGAGTTCGACTACCGCTGCAAGCAGTCCGGCCAGCTCGCCTCGAAGATGCGTTTCCTCTCCGCGCCGTGGGTGGGGATGCTCAAGGGGGGCGCGTGGCTGCGACACGCCGCACAGGCGAACGCGATGGCCGCCTTGCTCCACGACGAGCTGGTCGCGCTGCCCGAGCTGCGCCGCATGTTCCCGCGCGAGGCGAACGCGGTCTTCATCGAGATGCCGCCGTGGCTCATCGTCGCGCTGCGGGCGGCGGGGTGGAAGTTTTACACCTTCATCGGTCAAGGCGGCTGCCGCCTCATGTGCGCGTGGGACACGACCGAGGCCGACGTGCGCGCCTTCGTGACCGACGTGAAGCGCCTGCTGGTCGAAGCGCCGAAGGACATCCCTATCAGTGCGACGAATCATCGGAAGCTGTAGCCGCCGCAGGTAGCCGCCGAGGTAAGGAGGCGGATTCGTTGGGACTCGACGGAACCACCTCCTCACCTCGGCGACTACGCAGGTCCATGTGGGAAATTCAGCTTCCCGCTTCCCGACCCACTGTTACTTTCAGCGCGTGCCTCTGCTCCGCATCCTCGTGGATGGCTTCAGCCTCCTGCACGCCTGGCCGGAACTAGCCGAGGGCTTCGCCCGCCATTCCCACACCGCCCGCGAGGCGCTCATCCAGGAAATCACGCGTTACCACGACGCCACGGGCACGCCGGTCACCATCTTTTTCGACGGCGCGGGCGCGCCCAAGGGCACCCCGAAGACCCATTCCACCCGCGAGGTCGAGGTGCTCTACTCGCGCGCGGGCCAGACGGCGGACGACATGATTGAGCGCGTCGCCTACCGCCTCAGCCAACTCGGCGAGGTGCTCGTGATCACCAATGACTTCGCCGAGCGCGACACGGTTAATTCCTTTGGCGGCATGGCGCAAAGCTGCGAGAACTTCCTGCACATGATGGGCGAAGCAAACCGGGACATGGCCTTGGACTTGAAGGAACACAACCGACGCGAACGCTCCCGCTTCAAACAACCCCGCTGATGGCTGCGCTAAAACCCATGAACCGCGGAGCCGCCGAGGTAAGGAGGTGGAGGGGTTGGTGCGCCGCCGCGTCCGCCTCCTTACCTCGGCGGCTACCTTTACTCTGCCTGCTGGCCCTCGCGCTCCTCGCGCCCGTTGCCCAAGCCGCCGCGCCGACGCCGGCCAAGCAAGCCGCCAAGCTCACCCCCATCCCGCCCGTCGGCCCCTCGCCCATCACGCCGGACTGCCGCTACCTCTTCGTCGTGGATATGTCCTCCGCGATGCAGCGCTCCGCCGACGGCCTTTACCGCGCCACCCACCGACTCCTGGCCAGCG
The DNA here is from genome assembly GCA_943330855.2 of Klebsiella pneumoniae. Taxonomy (GTDB): domain Bacteria; phylum Verrucomicrobiota; class Verrucomicrobiia; order Limisphaerales; family SXTU01; genus SXTU01. The sequence continues at coordinate 18,376 of CALQJI020000042.1, read as the reverse complement.
GCCTCGGCGGGCGGATGCAAGAGGGCGATGTCTTCACCGTCTGGACCTACGCGGACACCGTGCTGACGCGGGAATTTCCGCTGAACGCGTGGACGCCGGACTTGAACATCGCGATAGCCAACCGCGCCTACGAATTCCTCGCACAGCAAAAATTTCGCGGCACATCCAACCTCCGCCCCGTCTTCGCCGAACTGGGCCAGGCCCTCGCCATCTCGACAAACCTCACCATCATCCTCATCTCCGACGGCACCGACGTGATCGTGGGCACGCCCTTCGACCGCCCCATCAACATCACCTACGGCAAGCGCACCGGCGAGATGCGCACCGCGAAGATGCCCTTCATCACCTCGCTCGTGACGCAACGCGGCGAGTTCACGCAGTGGTCCGTGCGCGGAGGGTTGGAAGACATCGGCCTACCGGTGCCGGTGCTGCCGGTTGTGTCCGCGCCCGCGCTCGCGCAGACGCCCGCCGCCGTGACCCCGCCACCGCCGGCCCCAACGCCCGCGCCGGTTCCGCTCTTCATCACGCCTAAACCCGCCGCGCCGACTAACCCGCCGCCAGTCGTCTTCGCGGCCAAACCGCCAGAGCCCGTCGTGCCGAAGCCCGCACCGCCAAGCCCGCCGCCAGTTCCCTCTCCTGTCCCGAAAGCAGTTACCAACACCTTCGTAGTCGCCCCGCCCACCCCGAAAGCAACCCCGCCACCCGCACCCGCGCCAGCACCGAAACAGGAAGCGAAAGCCACCCAACCCCCGCCGCCCGCGCTCGTAGCTGTGACACCGAAGCCCCCGGTTCCAGCACCTCAACCCGAGCTGATGCCCCCGACGATTGCGCTGGTGTTGCAACCCCTCCCGCCCGGCATCCCACCCGCGCTCCGCCAGCCCAAGAGCTTCATAGACGCATCCAACGCACTCGCCAAAATCGAACTCCTCCGCCCGCCCACCGGCACCGCCGCCCCGCCCGCCAAGCCGCTCGAAGCCCGCATCATCGAACCCAGACCCGCGCCACCGACAACGACGAACACCGTTGCGGCAGTCCCTAAGCCCGCCCCTGCAACCGCGACGAATTCGCCCGTTGCGAAACCCACCACGAACGCGACGGCCGCCACCACCGCGCCACCTACAACCGTCCCCATCATCGTCCCGCCCACGAAGCAGCCAGTGGCCAAACCCACTGAGCCGAAAGCCTCCGCAACCACGACAAACACAAACAGCCCGGCACGCACCAATGCCGCGGCGCCGACCGTTGCAGGGAAACCGAAGTCAGAAGTCAAAAATCAGGAGCACGCCGCCCCAGCAGCCAACGCACCGGCCAAGCCCGTTAAACCCACCGGCCAACTCGCCGTCGCTGCCCCGGGCAGGCGGGATGGCGGCTGGGTTTATCTCGCCGCTGCGATGGCGTTACTCATCACCGCTGGAGCCATCATCGCTTACCTCCTTCGCTCCCGTCCGCAGCCCAGCGCGATCTCGCAATCGCTGGACGATCACCCCGGTTGAGCCGGAACGACCCCGTTGACACGAAGCCCTGTTTGGATTGGAGCGCGGACCCCCACGTCCGCAGCCAATACATCCGTGAAGCAGACTGCGGCGGACGTAGGCGCCCGCGCTCCAATGCCGCCAACTTATAGGCTCGCCAACCGGGGGATGATTCGTATGTTTCCGCTGCGGTTTCAGACGCTCGCATGACGAAAGAAACGCTTCAAAAAGTGCAGGCCTTGCGCGAGGACAAACGCAACCTCCCCGTTGCGCTCCACGTTGGCTCCACCGTCGGCATCCTCGCCCTCGCGCTGGTGGCGATGAAGCTTTGGCCGCTGTGGACGGTGTGGACGGCGGCCTTCGTCGTCATCGGCTTTATGCAGTATCGCCTCGTCATGGCCATCCACGAGGCAACGCACAAAAACCTCTTCTTCCCCGTGGCCGTGAACGAGGCGATGGGCAAGGGCCTCAGTGGCTTGCTCGGGATGAACTTCCTCCTCTACCGGAAATCGCACCTCCAGCATCACAAGTCCCCGCAGAAGATTGGCGAGGATGTGGACGCCCCGCTCTACAGCCCGCCGCTGCGCGTGAAAGCCGGCCTCCCGCGCTGCTTCGCCCTGCTCACCGGCGTGGTGGTGTCCCTCTTCCGCAAAGTCGTCCGCAAGTTCACCACCCGCGCGCAGTTCGGGAACAAGACCATCGAGACCGAGCGCGACTGGGTGCAACTCGCGCTCATCTTGGTCGGGCAAGCGGCGCTCTTCGCGCTGTTCGCCACGCAATTTTACTGGTGGGCCTACTTCACCCACTGGCTCGCGCCGCTCGTGCTCATCGCGCAGCTCCTCGACGAGGTCCGCATCTTCGTCGAGCACGGCTACTGGTTTCTGCACACGACCGACCCCGCGCCGCTCGACGACTTGGAGCAGGCCACCGTGGACATCGAGGCGACGTTTTTGGAGGCCTACCTCATCGCGCCCTTCGGCTTCGACACCCACCTCGCGCACCACACGCAGTTCGGCGTGCCCTTCTACAACCTGCGCAAGCTCTCGCGCGTCCTTCAGGAAAATGAACCCGGCTACCTCCCACCCATTCGCCGAAGCTATCTCTCGGTGCTGTGGGAGATGATTAACGCGGAGCCGAAGGTGGCGCATCCCGCCACGAGTTAACCCGCGCGTGCTTCCGGACGTTGAACGTTTCCCCACCATGCCTTCCACCACCGGCACCGACGGCCATTGCCTCCTCTGCGGCGAACGCGGCTGGACGCTCGTCTCCCGCACCGACGACCGGGAATACCACGCCCGCCCCGGCGAGTTTGACATCGTGCGCTGCTGGAAGTGCGGCCACGTCTATCTCAACCCGCTGCCCGCGCCCGAGGAAGTCGCTGCGCTGTATCCGCCGACTTACTACACGGTCAACCCCAACTCCCCGCTCTTCCACGAGAGCAAGCTCATCCGCTGGAAGATGGGCAAGGACGCCCGCGACTTCCGCGCGCGTTGGGGCGAGCGGCGCTTCACCAACCTCATCGACATCGGCTGCGGCGACGTGAAACGCATCGCCGCCTACCGCGACGCCTACGCCGATTGCGCTGCGCAAGGCACTGCCTTCGACCTCCTCTTCAGCGACCGCGCGCGCGCCTTGGCGAAGGAGCTGAACGTGGAGTGTCGCGAGGGCAACATCGAGACCGACGTGGCCGGCCTGCCCGACAACGGCTACGACCTCGCCTTCATGCGCCAGCTCATCGAGCACCTGCGCGACCCGCGCCAAGCCCTCTTGAACCTGCGCCCCAAGCTCAAGCCCGGCGCGCTCCTCGTCATCGACACTCCCAACGTCGGCGGCCTCGACTTCGACCTGTTCCACAACTCCTACTGGGCCGGCTTCCACACGCCGCGCCACTTCCACCTGTTCAACCAAGCATCGCTCACGAAGCTCGTGCAGGAAGCCGGGTTCAAGGTCATTGACCGTGGCTATCTGCCGTCCATCGGCTTTTGGATTATCAGCCTGCGCGTGAAGTTCGGGTTGGACTGCGTGGCGGAAGGTGGCTGGCCGTGGCGACACATCAGCTTGAAGAACCTCGCGTTCAGCGGCGGCTTCACCGTGCTGGACACGCTCTGCCTCAAGCTGGGACTGGCCACCTCGAACCAATTCATCGTGGCCGTGAAGGAGTGAACGGCCCCTCGGCGACGGTGTCCGCGAGCGACGGACGTTATTACTCCCGGCCCCAAGTCAGCCCGAGCCAGCCCAGCCACGCGCCCAGCAACACGGCCAGCAGAGGGATAGCCGTGGTCGTCCAGTCCAGCGGCGGGTGGAGTTGAGCATGCATCGCAGCCCCACCGGTCAGCGCCGCGTCCGCCGCCAGCAGCGAGGCGCGCAGGAGGGTGAGCGAAGGCGGGCGGGCGGTGGCTGGACTCGGTTCCCCGCGACGCCCGACGAGGGTGCTCATCCCCGCGCTGAGACGCGGCCCCGCAGCGGTGTGCGTTTCCGTCACCGAGCGCGGCCCGGGGTTGCCATTGCCGTGGAGCAACTCGCCCAGACCTTTTCCCAAAGCAGGTTTTGCCACGCCCCAAGGCTGTGGGCGGAGCCGGGCCGGGGCAACGCAAAGTTGTTCACAGTGCGTCACGCCGAGGATTGCGTATCAGTGACAGCCGAACCTTCTGGAGGCTCAGAGGCAGGAGAAAACACTCCGAACGCGAACGGCAATTCCGAGTTCATCTCCCCGCGCGCGAAGCTCTGGATGTGCGCAGTCCCGTCTTGGCCGGGCTTCTGAGCCAGGAGGAAAATTTATAAGGAGAAGCAGGAAGGCAGGAGGAACCAAAGCGCACCGACCACAAGGCCTCGCCTGCCTTTCTGCTCTCCTTATAAATCCCTTTCCTGCCTCCCTTGTTCAGGGTCAACCCAGCTTCTTCCAACCCGCGCCTTCATGGCCGAAACGGAACGTCCCCGGGTGCAAAATCTCCGCCATGATTTCCAGTGACTCCACCAGCCGGGGGCCGGGGCGATTGAAGTAGGCGCTGCCGTCGCAGAGGAAGACGCGCTTTTTCTGCACCGCGCGGAGGTCACGCCAGCCGGGTTGGTTGAGGAGCGACGTCATCTCGCGCTGTGTGCGTGCGAGGTCGAAGCCGCACGGCAGCGCGATGATCACGTCCGGGTTCGCCGCGCGGAGTTCCTCCCAACGCAGGTAACTGGTGTGCTTGCCCGCCTCGCCGAAGAGATTTTTGCCACCGGCCAGCTCCACCAATTCCGGCACCCAGTTGCCCGCGCCCATGAGCGGGTCGAGCCATTCGAGGCACGCCACGGAGGGACGCCGCACCATGCACGCCTTCTCGATGACGTCCACGCAGCGGTTCTTGAGCGGCCGCAGCACCTCCCGTCCGTGCTCGGCCACGCCCAGCGCGGCGGCGACACGCCGCACATCCTCCCACACGTCGGCGAGCCGGTGCGGAGCGAGCGAAAGGATTTGCGGCGGTGAGCCGGGCCAGCCGCCGAGCGCCGTCGCCACATCTGCCTCGCTAACCGCGCAAACGTCGCACTGCGCCTGCGTGAGGATGAGGTCGGGCTTCAGCTCCTGCATCCGCCGCGTGTTGAGCCGGTAGAGGGAGAGCGACGCGCTAAGCTGGTTGTGAACTTGCTCGTCAATCTGCCGGCTCGACGTGTCGGGCGGCAGCGTGGACTCGGTGCAGACGGGCAGGCGCGTCACCTCGGCGGGGAAATCACACTCGTGCGAGCGGCCGACCAACTGCGCGCCACAGCCCAGCGCGCAGACTAGCTCGGTCGCGCTGGGCAGGAGGGAAATGATGCGTCGGTGGCTCACGTTGAGTAACGAATACGAGCCTACAAATGCGACCGTGCGCTTCCCAGCGGATTTTCCGCACGCACGCGCAGCGAGTTGCGCTCATCCGCAGGCTGAAGCTACTTGGCTACGTGGCGTCATCCGCAGGCTGAAGCCTGCGACTACGTGGGGAACTGGTGGAACAAATCTCCTTTCGGCCACTCCTGCACCGCATCCGCCGCGCGGTGCATCGCGGGGTCAATGGCGGTGTCAGGCAGGTTGGCGAGATCCTGCCGCTGGTTGAAGAGCGCGGCCCAGGCAAGTCCATCCCAACGGCGCACGAGCAACGTGCGCGTGCCCGGCAGGCTGCCCGAGTGCCAGTGGTTGGCCTTCCCCGGTCGCCCGACGATGGGGCGGGATTGCCAGCCGCAGGCGTAGAAGACCTCTTTCAGCGAGCCGTCCTCGTTGCGCGACACAGGTGCCGGCGGGGCGGCGTGCAGCTCCCGGTAGGTCACCGCCTTCAGCAGCGGGCCCGTCTCCGCGTCGTGCAGCGCGGCGGCGAAACGTGCGAGGTCCACCGCGCTTGCCAGCCAGCCACCATGCGCGTCCATCGCCTCCAGATTGAAGCCGCCATAAGGCGGTGCAACTTTCGACGACGCACCGGGGAAGACGCTCTCCGTCGTCTCGGCACCGGGCATGGCGTAGCGGACTTCATTCGGTGCGCGACCCGTTTCCAGCGAACGGCCCAGGCGCATGGACTTGATGCCGCTGGGTGCGAGGCCAACTTCCTGCACGAAGTCCGCGTAGGCTTTCCCGGTGACCTTCTCGATGACGCGGCCCAGCAGGCAGTAGCCGAAGTTCGAGTAGGCGTAGCGCGTGCCAGGGTCGAAATCGAGCGGCTGCCCCATCATGTAGCGAATGACCGCGGGCGCGCTCGCGGGCGCGGCCTCGCCGACGGCGGTGGCGATGAGCCTCGGGCGGAACATCGGGTCGAAGCTCTGGTCGCGGTCCCAACCGCCCGTGTGTTGAAGACACTGGCGAATGGTGACGGTGCGCAGGCGCGGGTCGGCCTGCTTGCCGGCCGGGATAAGTGGCTTGAGCGAGAGGAAGTCGAACACGCGGTCGGCGAGCTTGAGCTTGCCTTGCTCGACGAGCTTGAGCACGGCGACGGCGGTGATGGGTTTGGAGATGCTGGCGATACGGAACAGCGAGGTCGGCTCGACGCGTTGCTGGCGCTCACGGTCCGCCCAGCCGTAGCCGCGCGCGTGAACGAGGCGCCCGTCCTTCACCACCGCGAGTGCGCCGCCGGGGATTTTGCGCGCCGCGATGAACGCCTCCATCTCGCGGTCAAAGCTGGCGAGCGAGAGTGGCGGTTCAGTGCCCCGAGCGAACAGCGGAGCGGCAGCAGCGGTGGCGGCGAGGAAACGGCGGCGGTGCATGAGGTGGTTTCGGCGAATGGGGAGCGGTGAGTATTCAGTGTCGGCCAACGCGGCCAGCCCAGCAACGCTTGTCGTCGCCATTGCAATTCACCCACCTCGCCGAAACACTTCGCCGCAGCCGCGTTCAACCACGAAATCATGTTGCTCAAAAACCCACCCGCACCCGCGCCGCCGTCCGCCGCGGAGTTCCCCGCCTCGCAGCACATCCGGCGGCTGGTGGAGAACGTCTCGCGCGTGTTCATCGGGAAGGAACAGGTCGTGACGCACGCCGTGCTGGCGCTCGTCTCCGGGGGCCATGTGCTCATCGAGGATGTGCCGGGGCTGGGCAAGACCTTGCTGGCGAAAGCGCTCGCCCGCTCGCTCGCGGCGGGCTTCAAGCGCGTGCAGTTCACCGCCGACCTGCTGCCCTCGGACATCACGGGCGTGACCCTCTTCGCGCCGGAGCGGCAGGAGTTCACCTTCCGGCGCGGGCCGGTCTTCACGAACATCCTGCTCGCCGACGAAATCAACCGCGCCACGCCGCGCACGCAGTCCGCGCTGCTGGAGGCGATGGAGGAACAGAGCGTCACGGTGGACGGCCAACGGCACGCGTTGGAATGGCCGTTCTTCGTGCTGGCCACGCAGAACCCGGTCGAGCTGGAGGGCACTTATCCCCTGCCCTTCGCGCAGATGGACCGCTTCATGGTGCGCCTGAGCATCGGCTATCTCGACCGCGCCACGGAGATGCGCCTGCTCCAGATGCAGCAGCACGACGACCCGCTCGCTCGCCTCGAACCGGTGATGACGCCCGACGTGCTCGCCCAAGTCCACGCCACCCTGCGCAACGTCACCATCGAACAATCGCTGCTCGGCTACCTCGTGGACATCGTCCACGCCACGCGCGCGGCGGACTCGTTGGAACACGGGGCCAGCCCGCGCGGCAGCCTCGACGTGCAACGCTTCAGTCAGGCGCTCGCGTTGCTGGCAGGCCGCGAATACGTGCTGCCCGACGACATCAAGCAAGCGGCCCGCCTGGTCCTCCCGCACCGGCTCATCACGCGGCGCGGCACGCGGGCCGTGACGGTCACGGCGCGCGGGGTGATTGACCACATCATCGAGTCCGTGCCGGTGCCGGTGTGAGCGGAGCGGCGACGCCCACGTCCGCCGCCGCGTCCGAAGGTTTGGGGAAAGCTACGTTCCAGCGGCAAGCACCTTGCCCCGGACGTAGGCGACCATGCTCCACCGTTGAATTCCCTTCGCCGGCGTCCAGTCCGTCTCCCCCGTCGCTGACAACCCACTGCCACTCATGAAACTGTTCCGTCTCCTTCCGTTCGCCGCCGCCCTGCTCCTCGCCACCGCGAGCACTGAGGCTGCCGCGAAGAAAATCCTCGTGGTCACCCAATCCAAGAGCTTCCAGCACGGCGTCGTGAAGCGCCCCGCGCCCGACCAGCTCTGCCTTGTCGAGCAGCAGATGAAGGAACTCGGCGAGAAGTCCGGCATCTTCACCACCGACTTCTCCCAAGACGCCATCGCGGTGCTGACGAAGGAAAACCTCGCGAAGTATGACGCCCTCTTCTTCTACACCACTGGCTCGCTCCTGCCCGCGGGCGAACCGCGCGAGGCGTTGCTGGACTTCGTGAAGCAGGGCAAGGGCTTCATCGGCACGCACAGCGCCACGGACACGTTCAAGGACTTCAAGGGCTACACCGCCTTCATCAACGGCAGCTTCGCCGGCCACCCGTGGGGCAGCGGCACGACCGCCAGCTTCGTGAACCACGAGCCGTCGCACCCGACCGTGGCGATGCTCGGCAAGGAGTTCACCTGGAAGGACGAGATTTACCAATACAACGACTACGACCCGAAGTCCGTGCGCGTGCTCTACAGCTTGGACATGGCCAAGACCAACCCCAAGCGCCCCTACCTCGTCCCCGTCTGCTGGGTGCGCGAATACGGCGCGGGCCGCCTCTTCTACACGAACCTCGGTCACAACGACGCGACATGGAAGGACGCCAAGTTCCACGAACACTTGCTCGCCGGCATCAAGTGGGCGACCAAGCTCATCGACGGTCCCGCCACGCCGAACCCCGAAGTCCAGCAAGCCCAGCATAACCTCTCCATCGTCGCCTACGCCGCGAGCCTCGCCGGCAAGGACGCCGCGCCCTACACCGCCAAAGCCACCTCCAACGCCGCCTGGCTCACGGAACTCACCACCGCCGCCAACGCCGTGAGCAAGGCCCAAGACGCCGTCAACGGCGTGCGCGACCCCGACCCGAAGAAGACCAAGCCCGAGGAACTCGACGCCCAGAAAGCCGCCGCGAAAACCAAGCGCACCGAGCTGCAAGCCAAGTTCGAAGAAGTGAAGAAGCAGCTCACCGCCGCGCTGGAGAAATAATTTCCACTGCCCGCGGATAACGCGGAACACGCGGATGAAAATAGCTACGCCAGTTTTCTTATCTGCGTCATCCGCGTTATCCGCGGGCCAAACAAAACTCTTTATGAAAAACCTGTTCACCCTCCTCACCGCCCTTGCCCTCACCTTCACCGCCTTTGCCGCCGACAAGGAAGACGGCTTCAAGCCCCTCTTCAACGGCAAGGACACCGCCGGCTGGAAGCTGCGCCGCGCCGACGGCCACAACAGTTGGACCACCGAGAACGGCGTGCTCAAGAACACCGTCAACAAGGGCGAGCACGGCACCGACCTCGTCACCGAGCAGAAGTATTGGAACTTCACCGTGCGCTACGAGTTTCAGGTGCCCGATGGCTCGAACAGCGGCTTCTACCTGCGCGGACGGCACGAGCTTCAGATTCTTGGCGACTTCAAGAGCGGCAAGCCCGGCAAGCAGGGCAACGGGGCCATCTACAATCAGACCGCGCCCAGCGAGTTCGCCAGCAAGCCCGGCGGCGAGTGGCAGACCTGCGAGGCCACCATCATCGGCAACCAGATCACCGTCACCCTCAACGGGAAGAAGATCCACGACGCCGTGGAGTGCAACGTCGCCACCGGCAGCGAGCTGGACAAGCTCGTGACCGAGCCCGGCGCGCTCTTCCTCCAGGGCGACCACGGCACCGTCTGGTTCCGCAACATGCGGATCAAGGAGCTGGCGAAGTAGTAAGATGCAGCCCTTGGCGTGCGGGGCGCATCCCAGTTTCTTGCAACTCGGTTGGGCGTTCGTAGCTTTTCTCCCTCACCCCAGCCCTCTCCCGCTGGGAGAGGGAGCCCCGCAGGCGGCGTCCTCGTAGTCGCAACCTTCAGGTTGCGAGTCAATCTTCGCCTTCCCTGACGCGCAGGCTAAAGCCTGCGACTACGGGGCGCACATCCTCACGAGCCGGCGTCGAAGCGCCTCCCTCTCCCTCGGAGGGAGAGGGCAGGGGAGAGGGTGAGAACGTCCGGAGTCTCCTCGGCAGCGATTTCACGATTCCCTGTCCTGCGAGCAACTGAGCTGCGCCCCGGCAGGCCCGTTGGTGAATTCCTTCTTTGACACCATTTCGGGCGGTTGGCAGGGTGCGCGCCGCGTGCGCCGGGCGGCTTCCCCCTTCCTGAATTTCCAGGCAGAACAAGGTCCGAGCACACCACATTTTTATGACTGAACTCACCGGTAATTTGCTCGTCGCCCAGTCCGGCGGCCCCACCGCCGTCATCAACGCCAGCGTCGCGGGCGTCATCCAGGAGGCGGGACGGCACGCGTGCATCGAAGAGATTTACGGCGGGCTCAACGGCATCTTCGGCATCCTGAACGAGACGCTCATTGACCTGAACGAGGAGAAGGCCAAGACCATCGCCGGCCTGAAGCACACGCCCGCCGCCGCGCTGGGCACGTGCCGTTACAAGGTGGATTTCAAGCAGCAGCCCGCGAAGGCCGCGCTGGAGATGGACCGGCTTTTCGCCGTCTTTCAGGCGCACAACATCCGGTTCTTCTTCTACGCCGGCGGCAACGACTCGCAGGACACGACGAACAAGATCCACGAGGAAGCCGTGAAGCGCGGCTGGGAGATGCGCTGCATCGGCATCCCCAAGACGATTGATAACGACCTGCCGCACACGGATCACTGCAATGGCTACGGCTCGGTCATCAAATACAACGCCACCACCGTGATGGAGGTCGCGTGCGACGTGAGCAGCATGGCCACGGACGATGGCTCGTGCTGCATCATCGAGGTGATGGGCCGTGCCGCCGGGTGGATCGCCGCCGGCACGGTGCTGGCGAAGCGCCAGGCCACCGACGCGCCGCACATCATCTTGTTGCCCGAGGTGCCCTTCGATCAGGAGAAGTTCCTCGCGCGGGTGAAGGAGACGGCGGCCAGCTTGAAGCATTGCATCGTCGTCGTGGGCGAGGGCTTGAAGAACGCGGCGGGCGAGGAGATCGGCGTGGACAAGTCGCGCGTGGACGCCTTCGGTCACGCGGTGCTAGGTGGCGCCGCTGACCGGCTCGCAGAGATCGTGCAAGGGAAACTCAACCTCAAGACCCGCACGGTGAAGCTCGGCTACGCGCAACGCGCCGCCGCGCACTTCGCCAGCGAGACGGACGTGCTGGAAGCCGTGGCCTGCGGCGAGACCGCGGTGCGCGCGGCCGTCGGCGGCAAGAGTGGTTACATGGTGAAAATTGTCCGGCTCTCCAGCCAGCCCTACCGTTGGACGACGGACCTGCAGCCGTTGGATGACATCGCCAACGTCGAGCATTTCCTCCCGCGCGATTGGATCACCGAGGACGGTTTCCTGCCGAACGAGAAGTTCATCGAGTATGCGCGCCCGTTGATCGAGGGGCACCTGCCTGTGCCGATGGAAGGCGGGCTGCCCAAGTTCGCGGTGCTCGACAAGGTGCCGGTGGCGAAGGTGCTCCCGCCGCGCGCGTAACTGCGTCCGCGTAGCTACGACGCCCTCGTCGCAGGCGGGGTCGCCAAGCAGACCCGGAACGCAGACGGAGCGCGGCGATCACACCGCAGCAAGCCGGGCACGGAAAGTGCCGCTGGCGAGGTCATGCTTCGCTGGCGGGGAGGGGGAGCACACGGTGGACGACTTCGGCCAGCGTGCGGAAGTCTGCGGGCTTGGGGAGCAACTCGCGCAGCCCCAACGCCCGGGCGGTCTCCGGCGTCAGCGTGGCGCTGTAGCCGGTGGTCAGGACGATGGGCAGGCCGGGCCGGTGGCCCACCAATTTGCTGGCGAGCTCCAAGCCACTCATGCCGGGCATGTTGAGATCGGTGATCACCAGATCGAACGCGCCGGGGGCTTGGGCGAACTCCGCCAACGCCGCGCCGGGCTGGGTGTGGGTGGTCACTTGATAGCCCAGGCGGGTAAGCATCTGCCGGCCGACGTTCACCAGCGGCACTTCGTCATCCACGAGCAGAATCCGTTCGCCCCGGCCCCTCGGGATGGGGGCGACTTCGTCGTCGGGCACGGTGGTTTCCGTTTCGAAGACCGAGAAGTAGAGGTTGAACCGCGTCCCTTCACCGGGCTGGCTTTCGCAGGTGATCGCCCCGTCGTGGTTTTTCACGATGCCATGCACGACGGAGAGGCCCAGGCCCGTGCCTTCGCCGAGCGCCTTGGTGGTAAAGAACGGCTCGAAGATGCGGCGCTGCGTGGCCGCGTCCATCCCGCACCCGGTGTCGGCCACGGTCCAGTGCAGGTAGCGACCGGGGCGCAAGTCCGGGTGCAGCCTGGCCAGCGCCTCGTCCACGACGATCTCGCTCAGGCCCACGCGCAGCTGGCCGGTGGGCTGGTCCCGCATGGCGTGCCAGGCGTTCGTGCCGAGGTTCATCGCGATCTGGTGAATCTGGGTCGGGTCGGCCAGCACGGTGGCGGTCACGGGGAAGCTGGTATGGAACTCAATGGCCGTCGGCACGGTGGCGCGCAGGAGCTTGAAGGCTTCCCGTAAGATGAGGTGCAACTGGATCGGCTGGCGGTTTTGTTCCTGCCGGCGGCTGAAGGCAAGGATTTGCTGGACCAAGCGCGCAGCGCGCAGGCTGGCACTGCGGATGGTGGCCAAGCACTCCTGTAGCCCGGGGTCCGCCGGCGGGATCAGCCCGGCCAGCTCCACGTTGCTCAGGATGGCGGCGAGGATGTTGTTGAAATCGTGCGCGATGCCGCCCGCGAGCTGGCCGATGGCTTCCATCTGCTGGGCGTGACGCAACTGCTGCTCCAACTGGCAGTTCGCCGTGATGTCCACGCAGGTGCCTTCGTAAAACTGCGGGGCCCCGGCCGCGTCCAGCACCACGCGAGCGTTGAGGCTCACCGAGATTTTCGTGCCGTCCCGCTGGCGGAACTGGCAGCGGAAACCGTCCTTCAGTTTGCTCAGGTGGATGCGGCGGCGCAGCTCGGCGTGGTCCGCCGGGTCCACATAAACATCCCGGGGCATGAGCAGCTCGGCGGCCAGCAGGTCCGCCGGCGTGGCGTAGCCCAGCATCTTCGCCAGCGCGGGGTTGGCCGTGATGAGGCGGCCTTCGATCGAGGTCTGGAGGATGCCTTCCACGGCGTGGTCGAAGATGGCGCGATACTTCGCCTCGGCTTGGCGGAGCGCGACCTCCGCTTGATGTCGCTCCGTCAGGTCCAGCATGATTTTCACTCCGCCGGTCAGCGTGCCCACCGTATCGAAGATGGCCACCGCCTGCGGCAACACATAGGACTGCGTGCCGTCGGGCCGCTCGATGAGCACCTCGTGCCCCCGCACCGGTTGGCCGGTGCGCAACGTCACGGCCATGGGGGAATCCTCCAGCGGCACCGGCGTGCCATCGGGCTGGCACATGCGCCATGAGCCAGACCACAACTCGCGTCCCAAATCCGGCTCGCGCCCCCAGAGCTTCACCGCCGCTTGGTTGTAGTGGGTGATCCGCCCCGTCGCGTCGCACGTGTAGATCGCGGCGGGCAGGGTTTGCACCAGTTGCCGGAAGCGGTGCTCGCTCTCGCGCAACGCCCGCTCGGCCAAATGCCGCGCCGTGACGTCCGCGAAGATGCCTTGCAGGCCGACAATTTCCCCGGCGGCATCCCGCACCGGAGTCTTGATGACGTGGACATACCGGGCCACGCCGTCCGGCCAGAAGTGGAGTTCGACGGCCTCAAAAATCACTCCGTCCCGGAGCACCTGCGCGTCCTCGCGACGATACTTCTCGGCCAGCTCGGCGGAGAAGAAGGCGGCATCGGTGCTGCCCGCGATGACCGTCCACGGCTGGCCCACCGCTTGGCAGAACCGCTCGTTGCCGAAGACGAACCGCCCGGCGAGATCCTTGCGGATGACCGCCATCGGCAGGCCGTCCACGAGCGACTGACAGAGCGCGCCCGCCGTGGCCCGCGCGGCCTCAGCGACCTGGCGTTCCTTGACCTCATCCACGAGTTGCTGGTAGCCACGCTCCAACTCCGCCGTCACGTCCATCACCCGCTGCTCCAGTTCCTGACGAATGCTGAGCAGCTCACCCTGCGTCTCGCCCTGCGTCTCGCCCAACGCCGCCAGTGCCGTCTCCAGCTCCTGCTGCCGACGGCGCAGGCGCCGCGTCAGCTCCAGCCACGCCAGCAGCGTCAACGACGCAGCGGCGGTCGCGCCCAGCCAGGCCCACGCCACCTGCCGGCGCTCGCGCTCCAAGGCCCCGCCCAACTGCGCGCCCACCAAGGTCATCGCCCGCGCCATGCCTTCGGTGTAAGTGCGTTGCTGCGCGGCGTAATCCGCGCTGTTCAGCCGGGCGGCGGCCTCGGTCCGTTGGCCCGCGGCCACGAGCGCGAAGGCCTCGTGCGCCCACGCCACGAACTGGTCATGCGCCGCCAGCGTCAACGCGGAAGGCGTGGCCGCCGGTGTGCCCGCCGCCAGTTTCAGGCATGCGGACAAGCCGCGGTCGAGCTGCCCTTCGTGCTGGCGATAGCGCTGTTCCCACTGCGCGTCGCCGGTCGCCGCCGCCATGCGGGCGGACATCGTCAGCACTTCATCCAACCGGAGAATCTCACCGCGCAGCTCGGCGAACCGGAGGCCGTCCTGCTGCAAAGTCTCGGCCACGCGACGGGCCGCCCAAGCGTTCCAGCCGAGCCAGCCGACCAGGACCAAGGACAAACCCAGCGTCGTGGCCAGGCCCTTGATGGAACAGGGCCAAGGCCGAGCGAGAGCCCGCAGCACGTTCCCCATCGCTGCGAGTTGGCCGAACCGCGCCAGCAAAGCGCGGGAAAATGGGAGATGCTCCAAGCCGTCCCTCGCTGCGAGCTGGCCGAGCCGCGCCAGCAAAGCCGGCAGCTCGGCCGACAAGTCCGCCTTGGTCACCAACCCATCCGCGCCGCACTCCGCGACCGCGAGCCGGCAACTCTGCGTGGCGAACGCCGTGACGATGATCACCCACGGCGCGGCAGGCAGGCCCTTGAGGATGCGCGCCGTGGCCAGTGCATCCATCCCCGGCATGGTCAGGTCCAGCAGCACGAGGTCCGGGGCCAGCAAGCGCGTGAACCGAATGGCTTCGGGGCCATTCGCGGCCATGCCCACCACGCGCACGTCGGGCAACTGGCGCAGAAAGCTGGCGACGGAGGCGAGATACGCCGCGTGGTGATACTCCGCGTGGTCATCCACCAGCAAGACGCCGAGAGGGCGGCGCGGCGGAGCGGGCGGCAGGGGGTTAGCTGCGGTTGGCACCTTCACGCCAGGATCTTCCTCCATGCGTGGGCCGAGGGGAATCGGTGGCAACGCGCAAACCCTCGGCGCGTAAACACGTAGCTTGGTAAGTGTTTCCACGGACCCCAGGCACGACTCCGCAGCCGCAGCCCAAGTCCCAATGGAAATCGGGTATGAGCCGGTGCTTAAAACCAGAAGGGTTCTTGAGCCACAGATGGCACCCCGATGAAACACGGATGGGGAAAGGACGAACGCAGCCGTGCAGCGGCAAGCCTGTCACCGCAGTTCCGTGTTCCATCCGTGGCTCCGCCGCAAAGGCCCGGCTTCGGCTTACGCCTCCACGATTTTGTTCCGCACCGCGTAACGCACGAGTTCGGCACTGGAGCGCAGGTCGAGCTTTTGCCGGATGTTGGCGCGGTGCGTCTCCACCGTGCGGAGGCTGATGCCCAGCGCGGCGGCGATTTCCTTCGAGCTTTTCCCCTCGGCCACCAGTTGCACCACCTGCCGCTCGCGGGCGGTGAGCGGGTTGGGGGGGGCGGCCCCGGGGTTCAAGTAGCCCTGCAGCACCAACTCGGAAGCCTTCGGCGTGAGGTAAGATTGATGCGCCAGCAACGTGGCCACCGCCGTCACCAACGCATGGCCCGCATCGGACTTCAGCAGGAAGCCCCGCGCCCCGGCCGCCAACGCTTCCGGCACGAGCGAGTCCGCATCGTGCATCGTCAGCATCAGCACCTCGGTGCGGGGCAGCGCGGCGCGGATTTGGCGGGTGGCCTCCAGCCCGTTCAACTCCGGCATGGCAAAGTCCAAAATCACCAAGTCCGGCTTGAGCCGCAGCGCCAGGGCCACCGCCTCGCGCCCGTTGTCCGCCTCGCCACAAATCTCCCATTCCGGCCGCGCCGCCAGCACGCGCCGCAGCCCTTCGCGCACGAGCGTGTGGTCATCGGCGATGAGCAGGCTGGACTTTTTCATAAGGGCAGACGAGCGACAGTTACAACGAGCCGTTCATGCGGCAGCGAGCGGCGCAACCCGCGCGACGCAGCTACGAGGCCAAGCACTCCGCCACGGCCGCGCGCAGCGTCTCCAGTGGGAAGGGCTTCGCCAGCGTCTTCACCGCACCGACTTTCTGCGCGATTTCCAGGTAAGGCTCCGGCGCGTTACGCCCGCCGCCGGACATGGCGATGATTTTCACCCCGGGAAAGCGACGGCGCAGCGCCACGATCAACTCCACGCCCTCCATGTCCGGCATGAGGAGGTCGGTGAGGACCAGCCCGACCGTTTGCGGATCGTAGAGCCGGAGCGCCTCCCGCCCGTCGCCCGCGCGGAGCACCTCGTAGCGGAAGGACGTGAGCGCCTTGCCCAGCATCTCCGCGAAGTCGCGGTCATCGTCCACCACCAGGATTTTAGTCATGAGTTGGTTTGGGATGCGTGCAGGACGCGGCGCACAGCTTCACCGATCGCACGCAAATCGTAGGGCTTGGGCAACAACTCGCGGAAGCCCAAACTACGTGCGACTGCCTCGCTCACGTCCGCGCTGTAGCCGGTGGTGAGGAGGATCCGTTGGCTGGGCCGGATGCTCAATATCTGCGCGCCCAAACTGGTGCCGTTCATGCCCGGCATATTGTAGTCCGTGATGACGAGGTCGAACTGCTCCGGCTGCGCACGGAACGCCGCGACGGCCGCTGCGGGGTTGGTGAAGACCGTCACCCGGTAGCCCAGGCGGCTGAGGACGCTGCGGGCCAGCTTGGCCATCGACGCCTCGTCATCCACGAACAGAATGTGTTCGCCGGCCCCTTGCGGCAAGGGCCCGAGGGCGGCGGCAGTTTCAATGGCCTCGGCTTCGAAGACTGGGAAATACAGTTCGACCGTGGTGCCCTGCCCCGGCGCGCTCGCCACCAAGATGCCGCCCTCGTGGCTCTTCATAATGCCATGCACCACCGACAGCCCGAGGCCCGTTCCTTCCCCGACGGGTTTGGTGGTGAAAAACGGCTCAAAGATGCGCGCCTGCGTGGCGGGGGCCATGCCGCAGCCGTTGTCCGTCACACTCAAGCGCACGTGACGGCCGGGGCGCAGGTCGGGATGCAGCCGGGCAAAGTCGGCGGTCACCGTCGCCTCGGCTAATTCCACGCGGATGAGGCCGGGCTGCCCCTTCAGGGCGTGCCACGCGTTAGTGCACAGGTTCATCACCACCTGGTGAATCGCCGACGCGTCCGCCAGCACCGTGGGCACGGTGGGCAGATGTTTCTCGAACTCGACGCCCGCCGGCACCGTGGCGCGCAGGAGCTGAACGGCCTCCCGCACGACCAGCCCCAACTGGAGCGTCTGCCGTTGCTGTTCCTGCCGGCGGCTGAAGGCCAGAATCTGCTTCACCAAGTCCGCCGCGCGCCGGCTGGCGTCGAAGATGGCGTCGTGGCTCACCTTTAGCTCCGGGTCCTCCGGCGGCATGGTCCGGGCCAGCTCCACGTTGCCTATGATGGCCCCGAGGATGTTGTTGAAGTCATGCGCGATGCCCCCGGCGAGCTGGCCGACGGCCTCCATCTTCTGCGACTGGCGGAGCTGTTCCTCCAGGCTCCGGCTGGGGGTGATGTCGCGGAAGCTGGACAACAACAACGGGCAGGCCGGGTCCGTCTCGACGAAGCAATTGGACACCTCCAGCCAGAGCTTTCGGCCATCCCAGAGCGTCAGTTGCCGCTGGAGGTGCGTCGGCACTTTGTGCTGGGTGAACCGCTCTTGATGCCGCGCCAAGATGTGGGCCTGGTCCGCCTCGGCGTAAAGGTCGGAGAACAACTGCCCTTCCACCTCGGCGCGCGGACGGCCCATCAGCCGGCAGAAGGCTGCGTTGGCCGCGACCACTCGGCCTTCACCGTCCGCCAACCGCAGTCCGTCCACCGTATTTTCCCACACAAGCCGGAAGCGCTCCTCGCTGGTGCGCAGCGCCAACGCGGCTTGGATGCGAGCCAACGCCCCACCGCAGTGGCCGGCCAGCACTTGCAACAGCTCCAAATCCTGGGGTATTCGGGGAACTTAGTGGGTAGAAACCCGAGAAAGCAGCTTTTAGAGGGGAAAACAGGCGGGGTTGTTCTCCGGCGTTGCACGGAACCCGTTGGGTTGAGGGGCCGCCTGAAAACCTCTCCGTTCGAGCCCTTACCGTGC
>CALQJI020000041.1 GCA_943330855.2 Klebsiella pneumoniae | reverse complement strand
TGCTGGAGTTATACGCCTCCTGGCGGGGCTTTTCGCGGTCGGGAGGCTTGCGGCGACCCGCGTAGAATCGGCCTGCGGACCGGCGTTATACGCGCGGCACGCGTCGTTCTCGTCGCTATTTTCAGCGCATGTCATGGACACCGTTGCCGTCGGCTTTGAGTTCAACCCAGTCCACGTCCACCGGCAGCTTCTGCGCGGGGAGGTAGAGGCGGAGGATGCCGAGCGGGCCGGTTGCGGGGATGGACACGGCGACTTCCTGCCAGTCGCCAGGCGCGAGGGTGAAGGGCGTGGACTTCGCGTCGGCTTGGGCGGTGGCGGCGGGGAGCCACTCGATTTTGCCGGGGCCGCCGCCGGCGGAACGGGCACGGAACTTCACCGCGGCGGGGCCGCTCACGCCCGCGCCGACGCCGAGGAAGGGCGCGGTGCCTTGGCCCGTGACCGTCACCACGCCGTCCTTCACGGTGGCGATGCAACTGCGGGCCTTCCAGCCTTGCAGGGTGTCGGCGCTGTCGGCCTTCGCGTCAGGTTTCGTATCGGAGGGAGCGGGAGCCTTCGCAGCGAATTTTTTTGTGCCCTTCGCCTTGCCCTCCGGCTTGCCTTCCAGTTCGGGCTGATACTTCGCGGGGTCGAACTTGGGGTTGGCGATGGGCACGACGGCCTTCGTGTCGGCGAGGAACTTCTCGATGAGCGCGTCGAGTTGCTGCACACGGACGGGTTCCTTGGCGGCGAGGTTCGTGCGCTCGCCGAGGTCGTCGCGGAGGTTGAAGAGGAGGTGGCGGCGCGTGCCGTTCTCGCCGCCGTGAAAGATGCGGATGAGCTTCCAATCGCCGCTGTGCGCGACGACGGCGGGCGGAAGCCAGTCGGGCACGCCCGGCTCGTGCGGGAAGTAGGTGAAGGTGGCTTCACGCGTGAGCGGTTGGCCGCGCAGCGCGGGGAGGATGCTAATGCCATCGAAGCGCTGGCCAGCGGCGGGCTTCAGCCCCAGCCCATCCAGCAGCGTGGGGTAGTAATCGCTGCTCTGCACAATCGCGTCGTTGCGCGAACCGGCTGTCGTGATGCCGGGCCAACTCACGACGCACGGCACGCGGATGCCACCCTCGAAGATCGTCGCCTTGCCGCCGCGCAACGGGCGGTTGCTCGTGGGGACTTCGCCGTCCACCTCGCTATACATATTCCCGCCGTTGTCGGACGTGAAGATGATGATGGTGCGGTCGGCGAGCTTCAACCGGTCGAGCGTGTCGAGCAGCACGCCAATCGCGTCGTCCATGCTCTCGACCATCGCGGCGTAGGTCGGGCAGCGCTGCACGTCGGAGGGGTTGGCGAGCGCCCGATACTTTTCGATGAGCGACTTCTTCGCATCGAACGGCGCGTGGACGCTGAACATCCAGTAGTTGAGATAGAACGGCTGGTCCCGGTGCTTATCCATGAAGGCGACGGCCTCTTTCGCCATGCGGTCTTCGATGTGCTGGTCGGGCACGGCGGGGTCGTGATCGAAATCCTTGAACCGCCACGGCGCGACGTAACTGCCCGCCGGTCCCGGCCCTGGATGATGCGGCACATCCACATCGAAGCCCTGTTGCAGTGGGGAATACGGCTCCGGCCCGAGATGCCATTTGCCGAAGTGCCCGGTCGCGTAGCCCGCGTCCTTCAGCGACTCCGCAAGCGTGCGGTATTCGGTCTTCAAACGCGTCGGCGGCTTGGGCTGGATGGATTTCTTGTCCGGTGGCGCGGCGGTGCCGGTCGTGGCTTCGAGCACGACCTGCGGTAAGTGGCAGTTCGGCGTCGTGATGCCCGTGCGCGCGGGACTCAAGCCCGTGAGAATCGCCGAGCGCGTGGGCGAACAGAGTGGGCTGGCCGAGTAGCCGCGCGTGAACAGCATCCCGCGCTTGGCGAGCCGTTCGAGGTTCGGCGTGCGGTAAAACTTCGTGTGCCCGTAAAGCGTCGTGTCCGCCCAACCGAGGTCATCGGCGAGGATGAAGAGGACGTTCGGGCGCGGCGCTTCGGCGGCTGGCAAGGTGGCTGGTGCTACCAGCAGAAGGGCGGCGAGGAGGGTCAACGCGTGCTTCATGGTCAATCCTTGTTCTGCGCCGCGTTAGCCTTGGCTTTCTTCGCTGCGCCGCCGGGGGCAATCAAAGTCGCCGGCTCGCCCTTCAAGAGCGGTTTTCCGAAGACGGTTTCTGCGTCGCCTTGGGCTTTCATCCAAGCGGTCAGGTCGGTGCGCATCGTGGCGAGGCGGGCGGCTTGCTGGGGGGCGGCGGCGAGGTTGCGCAGTTCGTGAGGGTCGGCGGCGAGGTCGTAGAGCTCTTCGGCGGGGCGCGTGGTGTAGCGCTGCACGGTGGCGGCGGCAGCGGGGTTGTTCGCGGCGGCGGCGAGCCAGGTGTTCCAATACACGAGGCCACTGGGGCCGCTGGATCGCGAGATGTGCGTGTGATGCTGGAACTCGGGATGGAGGTTGCGGATGTATTTCCAGTCGCGGGTGCGGACGGTGCGGATGGGGTAGACGTTGAAGTCACCGTCGCCGCTGTGCGTGGCGAAGATGCGGTCGCGATGCGTGGTGGCGGTGCCGCGCAGGATGGGGGCGAAGGATTTGCCATCAATGCCAGCGGGGACTTGGCCGCCGGCGAGTTCGATGAAGGTGGGGAGCAAGTCAGGCCAGCAGACCAGCGCGTCGCTGGTGGTGGCGGGTTTCAATTTGCCGGGCCAGGCCATGATGAGCGGGATGCGGATGCCGGCGTCGTAGAGGGTCCATTTGCCGAAGGGCCAGGCGCCGCCGTGGTCGGCGGTGTAGATGAAGAGCGTGTCGCCGGGGATTTTCTCGCGCACGAGGGAGCGCACCTCGCCGAGGAGCGTGTCGGAGTTCGAGATGTCGGTCAGGTAGCGTGCTCGTTCTTCACGCGTGGCTGCGGTGTCCACATGCGTGCGTGGAATCTTCACGGCGGCGGGGTCATAGGCCATGGTTTCGCTCCACGGCGTGTGTGGATGGCGCGTGCCGACGAAGAGGCAGAGCGGCTTCGCGGGATTGCGGCCGGTGAGAAACTTAGCCACGCCGCTGCTCTCGGCGATGCCCACGTTCGGCCCGGTGCTGGAGTCGAAGTCATAGAACTTCGCCCAGTCCGTGTGCGCGACCTTGCCGATGGTGGCGACCTCATAGCCGAGTGAGCGGAGCACGGTCGGCATAGATGGGACCTCGGGGCGTTTGGCGTTGTGATTGCGCTCGGCACCGTTGCGGGCGGGCCACAGGCCGGTGAGCAACGCGGTGCGGCTCGGCCCACAGGCGGGCGAGGCGACGAAGGCGTGGGTGAACTTCAGACCCTCCGCTGCGAGCTTTGCCATGTGCGGTGTGCGGACTTCCGTGGAGCCGTAGGCCTGCGAATCGAGCTGACTGTGGTCGTCGGAGATGAAGACGACGATGTTGGGTTTGGTGGTGAGCGGCTTATCCGCAGCGACCAGCGAGCCGACGAGGCAACCAAGCACGGCAAGGACGACGAGGGCTTTCATGGGAGCTGATTACTGGGCCGCCGCTTTGAGTTCGGCGAAGCGAGCGCGCATTTCTTCGAGGGTGGGCTTGGCGGAAGGCTGGGCGACGATGTCGTTTTCCTCGAACGGGTCGGCTTTGAGGTCGAAGAGTTGCTCGGTTTTGAACTCCGGCCAGACCATGTATTTCATGCCCTTGCGAACGAGGGCTTCGGACGCGGGGATTTTCTTTCCGATGGGGCCGTGCTCGTAAAAGAACTCGCTGCGCCAGGCCGGCTTCTGCGCGGCGAGATAAAGCGGCGCAAGGTTGCTGCCCTGCATGGTGCCCGGCGCTTTGATGCCAGCGGCGGCGAGGATGGTCGGGGCCAGGTCCACGTTGAGCGCGAAGTGGTCGTCGGTCTGGCCGCGCTTTGCTTTGTCCGTGCGCGGGTCGCGGATGATGAGCGGCACGCGGATGCTTTCCTCGTGCGGATACCATTTGTCCGCTAGGCCGTGCTCGCCGTGGAAGTAGCCGTTGTCGCCGGTGAAAATGATAAGCGTGTTTTCCAACTGGCCGGTCTTGGCGAGTTCCGCCAGCACGCGTCCGCAGGTCGTGTCCACCTCGGTGGCGAGGCGGTAGTAGTTCTTCATCATCGTCTGGTATTTGGCGGGCTCGTCGAAGCGCCAGTGCCAGCGGCGGCGGCTTTCGTTGTCCTCGTTAGCCACGAAGGGCGGGAGTTTGCGGAAGGCTTCGTCCGTGGCGGTCTTGGGGAGCGGGATGGTGACGTCTTTGTAGAGTTCCAGGCTCTGCGGCTGGGGCAGGTATTGCAGCGGGTTCCCGTCTTCCGCGTGCGTGGCGAAGAAGGCGAGGGTCAGGCAGAAGGGCTTGTCCGTCGGCCGGGTGCGGAGGAACTCGAGCGCGTCGTTCTCGTTCTTCTGTGTGACGTGAATCTGTGTGCCGTCCGGCTCCTTCATCCAATGCCTGCCGGAGTAGGCGCGACCAAAGTCGAAGTTCTCGGCAAGAAATTTCCCCGTATGCCACTTGCCGACATGACCGACGTAATAGCCATTGGCGCGCAACAGGCCGGGATAAGTCTCCGCCCACGGAGTGTTGAAAGCCGCGAAAGCCTTGTTGCCGTGCCGCGACATCCATTGCCCGGTGAACAGCGACGCGCGGCTCACGCCGCAGATGGACGTGGTGACGCAGGCGCGCGTGAAGCGCGTGCCTTCGGCCGCGAGTCGGTCGAGCTGCGGCGTCTTGACCACGGGATTGCCCGCGCAGCCGAGCGTGTTGTAGCGCCAGTCGTCCGCGTGGAGGACGAGGATGTTCAGTGGTTTCGCAGCGGCTAACAGCGCGGTCGGCGAGGCGACCAGCAAGGCGGCGAGGAGTGTGAGCGTGTGTTTCACATCAGAATGGGGTTAAGGGTTCGGCAAAACGTGTTTCTTCAACTCTTCATCCGTCCATGACGCGGGCCGACCGGCGTGCTCGCGGCAGAATTTTTTACCCCCTCAGTCGTCACGATGCCAGCCTCGTTGCTCCACGCGTAGCGGATGACGCAGATGACCTCGGCGAGCCGCGCCTCATGCGGTCGAGGTTCGGCGTGCGCGCCTTTTTCCCCAACGGTGTCCACTACTTGCTCTGAAAATAGGGACGAGAACGGTGCGTGCCGTGCGTATAGCGCCCTCCCGCAGGTCGGATTTGCGCAGGTCGCCGAAGGTTGTTTACTCGCAAAAAACGCTACCAGCAGGCGTGTAACTCCAGCAAACAGGCTTGATACACACGAGGTCGCCCAAAAACGATTTCGATGCGTCTTGGGGGGGATTGAGCCTATCGGGGCGCGCCGGGGGCGGAGGGGGCGGGGCCGGCTTCTTTTGGCTCCTTGGCCTTCTCGGTGAAGGTGATGAGGCCGGCTCCCAGCATGATGAGCAGGACGCCGAGCCAGCGCATCGGGGGGATTTCTTCGTGGAGGAGGTATTTGGCGGTGAGGGTGGTGAGGACGAAGCCCATCGCGGTGAGTGGCCAGATGAAGCTCACGTCGCTGCGGGAGAGGAGCACGAGGAGGGCGATGAAGAAGGCGGCTTCCAAGGCGACGCCGAGGAGGATGTTGGGGTTGGTCGCACCGGCTTTCACCACGCGCCAGATTTCCGCTGCGGTCACTTGCTTCACCTCGCCGACTTGTTTCAAGCCCTTGCTGAGGAAGACGACGCCGATGGCTTCGCAGACGAGGCCGGCGATGAGGATGACGAGGATTTTGGTCATGCGGAGATGATGCGTGGTGTGTGAGGGGAGGGCCGGTGGGGTTGGTCACGCGCCACGCGCCACGTTCCCTACAGGTCCTGGTAGCGGATCAGTTCTATGCCGAGTTCCTGCACCTGCGCTTTCACACGCGGGCTGATGAGGGCGTCGAATTCGTGGCGAAATTCGTCGAGCGAGGGATGGGAGTAAAGCTCCGAGGTGCCGCGCGGCAGGACGGGGAGGAGCTTGCGGATGAACGACTCGTCCACGCGCGCGTTTTGCAGCAGGCCGAAGACGTGGTCGGTGAAGCGAATCGGGGAGCGGAAGAGGATGCGGCGGGCGCGGCGGGCGAGTTGGCTGAAGATGAAGGCGTGGCTGGTGCGGTAGAGCCAGTGGCCGCTGGCGAGCTGGCGGTTCAGGGCGAAGGGGTCGTCGGTGATGCGCAGGTGGCGGATGCCCCACTCTTGATAGCGCGAGGCGAGTAGCTCGAAGACGGTGGGGTGCAGGTGGAGGTTCAGGTGGCCGTTGACGTGGTCGAGCGGGAGGCCGGTGGCTTTGAACTTGGCAAATTGGGCGGAGATTTCCCGCGCGAGCTGGAGCTGGAGGCCGCTGTTGAAGAAGTAGCGTGCGCCGGTGAGGACGGGGGAGTTGCTGAACTCGCCGCGAGCGTTGACGAGGTCGGGGATTTCCATGCGCCCGGCGGTGGCTTTGCCGCAGATGAGGGTGAGGTGGAGGCCGACGCCGAGGGTGGGGTTTTGCTTGGCCAGCTCGATGGCTTCGTCGCAGGCGTCCCCGCTGACCATGAGGCTGGCGGTGGTGAGGATGCCTTCGCGGTGGGCGCGGATGACGGCTTGGTTGATGGAGTGGGAGCGGCCGAAGTCGTCGGCGTTGACGATGAGGCGAGGACGGGAGGTGGGTGCGTTCCGGCGTGTTCTGGACAGCGGGTTGGCCGTGCGTTCTCCCTCACCCCGGCCCTCTCCCGCTGGGAGAGGGAGAGACGTATCCTGCGATGGGTTGGCGGGGACGCGCTGGGAACGCAGGGGCGTGTTCGAGGCATTTCGCTCTCCTAATGCGAGAGGGTCAGGGTGAGAGCTGTCGGCTACCGCCGGGCGGCGTTTGGGTTTGAAGTCGCTGAGGTCAGCGGTAGGAACCGAAGGCGCTTCCCGAACCGGCAAATCCGCGACGCCGCGTGGGGCGCGACGCGTTGGGGTGGGCGGAACGGGGGCTTGCTCAGACGCCATAGTTGGGCGCGAGTGCGCCCGTGGCAGAGCGATACCAAGTGCGCAAAATCAGGGCGAGCTTTTGCAACTTGTGGAGCTTGGTGGGCGTCGCTGCGAGCACGGGGAAGTCGTGTTGCTCCAGTTTGCGCAGGAGCCGCCAATAGACCGCGCCCATCAGCTCGGCGGCGACCATGGCTTTGCGGTCTTCGGGCGGCAGGGTGGCGCGGGCGCGGGCGTAGTGATGGCGCGCGCGGCTGGCGGTGGTTTGGGCCAGCTTGCGGAAGCGGGGGCTGAACTCGCCGCTGAGGATTTCCGCTTCGGTGACTTGGTGGCGCTTCAGTTCCGCAAGCGGGAGGTAGATGCGGCCGCGCGCGGCGTCGTTGCCCACGTCGCGGAGGATGTTGGTGAGCTGGAGCGCTTGGCCGAGGTGGATGGCGTAGTCGCGGCAGGCGGGGCTGGTGTGGCCGAAGATTTCAATGCTCAACAGCCCGACGACCGAGGCGACGCGGTAGCAGTATTGCTCAAGCTGTTCCCAAGTCTCGTAGCGGGTCACATCGAGGTCCATCTCGACGCCGCGGATGAGCTCGTTGAAGAGGGCAAAGGGCAGCCGGTGGGCGACGATGTAGGGCTGGAGCTCGCGGTTGACGGGGAACTGCGGCTGGCCGCCGGCGCAGGCGGCGCGGATGTCGGTGCGCCACGCGGTGAGTTGCGTGCGCCGTTGTTCCAGCGGGACGGTTTCCTCGTCGGCCACGTCGTCCACCTCGCGGCAGAAGGCGTAGAGCGCGCTCATGGCGTCGCGCTTGGCCTTCGGCAGCATGACGAAGGCGAGCGCGAGGTTCGACGCGCTGCGCTGAGTGATTTGCTGGCTAACGGGGGGAGTCATCGGAATGCGGAATGCGGAATCGCGTTCGGCTGGGTGCGGAAGGTTTTCATGTCTGCCGGGGCGGCGGGAGGCCGCCGGTTTCGGCGAGTGTCGGGTTACGCGGGCGGTGGGTCTTGCGCTTGCGCTTGCGACGGCGGGAGAAGGCCAGCAAGAAGGCCAGCGGGGTCACGACCAACAACGCGGCGGCGAGGATGGGCAGGAGTTCAGCGTTGAGGCCACCGGTGGACCGGATGGCTCCCGGCACCGGGAGTTCCAGCGGCAACGATTCGGCGGCGAACAGGATGGGGGAAGCCTCGGCCATGCGGTCACTTCTCCATCATGTCGGGGTCACCGTCGGGGTTGGTCCCGGTGGTGACATTGAGCCGGAGCATTCGGTAGCGGAGAGAGTGGCGGGTGACTTTGAGGCGCTCGGCAGTCTTGTTGATGCTGAAATGATTGCGCTCCAGCGCGGCGAGGATGAGCTGCTTCTCGAAGTGCGCCAGCGCCTCGTCGAGCGAGTCGGGGATGGGCGCGGCCGGGGCGTCGCTCTTGCGGAGCTTGGTCTCGTGCTCGAAGTCGGGCAGGTGCTGCGGCTGCACCTGCGGGCCGGGCGCGAGGATGACGGCGCGTTCGAGGACGTTGCGCAGCTCGCGGACGTTGCCAGGCCAGTGGTGGGCCAGGAGCTTGGCGGCGGCGGGCTTGACGAGGGTCATCACGGGCTTGCCGAGCGAGCCGCAGAAGTGTTTCAGGAAATGCTCGGCCAGCAGGCACACGTCTTGGCCGCGCTCGCGCAAGGGCGGCGGGCGGAACTGCACGACGTTCAGGCGGTGGTAGAGGTCTTCGCGGAACTGGTTCTCGCGGATGGCCTGGATGATGTCGCGGTTGGTGGCGGCGAGGAGGCGGACGTTGACCTTGAGTTCCTCGTTGCCGCCGACGCGGGAGAAGGAGCCGTCTTCCAGAAAACGCAGGAGCTTGGCCTGGAGCGAGCGGCTCATGTCGCCAATTTCGTCGAGGAAGATGGTGCCGCCGTCGGCTTCCTCGACGCGCCCGAGCTTCTGCTTGAGGGCCCCGGTGAAGGCGCCTTTCTCGTGGCCGAACAGCTCGCTCTCCAGAAGGGTCTCGGGAATCGCGGCGCAGTTGATGCGGATGTAGTTCTTCTTCGCGCGCCGGCTGAGGCTGTGGAGCGCGCCGGCGATGAGTTCCTTGCCCGTGCCGCTCTCGCCGAGGATGAGGACGGCGGCGTTGCTGGGGGCGATTTGTTTGATGAGGTCGCGCAGCTCCCGCATGTTTTGCGACTCGCCGATGATGCTTTCGAGCCGGTAGCCGCTGGTGACTTCCTCGCGGAGCGCGGCGTTCTCGGAGAGCAGGCGGTGGCGCTCGGCGCAGCGCTGGATGTGGAGGAGGAGCTCCTCGGGGGCGAAGGGCTTGGGGAGGTAATCGCTCGCGCCCGCCTTGATGGCTTCCGCCGCCAGCTTGGGCGTGGCGTAGGCGGTAATCATCAGCATGGGCAGCTCGGGGTGGCGCTTCTTCACGCGCCCGAGGAGCTCGTAACCGCTGATGCCGCCGAGATGCGCGTCCGTGATGAGCATCAGGAATTCGCGCTTGGCCAAGAGCTGCTCGGCTTGCTCGGCGCTTTCCACGGCCTCCACCGTGTAACCCTCGTCGGTGATGAGTGCGCCGAGGGAGAGCCGCATGTTCTTCTCGTCGTCCACGAGCAGGATGGGCGGGAGGGGCTGGCTCATGCGACGGCGGTCATGGTTGTTTTCGCCGGGAACGTTAGGATGAAGGTGGTGCCCTTTCCAAGCGTGGATTCCACCGTCGCCTTGCCGCCGTAGATTTCCGTGTTGTGCCGCACAATGGCGAGGCCGAGGCCGGTGCCCTTTTCCTTGGTGGAGAAGTAAGGCTCGAAGATTTGTTCGCGCTGGTAATCCGGGATGCCGGGGCCGTTGTCCGTGACGGCGATGCGCACCGCGCCGCGCTCATCGAGCTGCGCGGCGATGGTGATGGTGCCGTCCCTCGGGATAACTTCGCGGGCGTTAGTGAGCAGGTTCACCAAGGCTTCGCGGAGATGCGCGCGCTGCATCAGCAAGGGCGGTAGATCGTCGGCGCAAGTGACCTGAATGCGCGCGGCGGATTGGAGCGCCGGGGGGAAGGCGCGTTGGACGGCAAGGTCCACTACCTCCCGCACGTCGAGTCGCTCCACGCGGCCTTCGGCCAACTGCGCGTAGCCCATCAACTCGGTGAGGATGCGGTCGGAGCGGGTGACCTCCTCGCGAATCATCTCGAGTTGCAGGAGCGCGGTGGGCTTGGCGTCGCCGAGCGATTTCTGGAGGCTGAAGGCGGCGTTGTTGATGATGGCCAGCGGGTTCTTTAACTGGTGCGCAATCTCCGCCGCCAGCCGGCCCGTGGAGCGCAATTGCTCCTGCCGGGTGTTGAACTCGCGCGCCTCCTCCTGCGCCTGGAGCTGCTGATCGGCCAGGACGTTGATGCCGTAGCAGGAAACGGCGAGCAGCAGCAGCAGCGCGACGCGGCTGAAGAGGAGTTGCAACGCGTTGCGGTCGGACAAGCCGGTGATGGCGAGGAGTAGGGCTTGGCCGACTTCCAACTGCTGGTCGCCGGTGTCGGGTCTCGGGGGACGCTGGCGCTTGGCCCCAGTCGCCTCCGCCGCAGGGATTGGGGTGCTCGTGCGCACCGTAGCCGCGGCCCCCGGCAGTAGCGCGGCGGCTTGGTCTGACAAGGGAGCTTCCTCATCCCAATTCAACTCGCGAAGCGTGAGGTCCAGCAGCCCGGCGAAGAGGTAGCTCAAGATGAGTAGGAGGTTGACGGTGATTTGCAACCGCACGCCGGTGATGCTCACGGAGATGCGGAGAACCAGCACGAGGAACACCCAGTAGAGCGTGCTCTCCAGACCGCCGGTGACGACGACGAGCAGCGACACAAACGCGCCGTCCACGATGTTGATGGCGAACACCGCCCACTTCACCCACACCAACGGAAGGAAGTCCATCGCCAGCACGATGGCTCCGAGGACGATGTTGGCCGCGAGATACCAGCGGAACGCATTGCGGACGGTCTCGATGTTGGTGTCCCCAAGCATGCGCACGCCCTCAAACCAGTCGGAGAGGAGCAGGTAAGCCAAGCCACTGAGGACGATGACCTTGATGGTCAGGCACACGTCGCGCTCCATGAAGCGGAGGCGGTCGGCCTGCTGCGCCGGCGAGACGCCGGGGGCCTTGAACAGGCTCGCGAGCACCTTCGCCGTGGGGGAGCGCTGGGACGGCATGGCCTTATTTCAAACGCTGCAACGCCTCCGCCACGATGCCGCTCACATCCCACAACCGCCCCAGTCCTTCATAGCCGCAGGAAAGCATCCCTTCCTCCGGCCCGATGAAGCTCGCGCCGCGCTGCTGAAGCGTGCGGACGTTGGCCTGCGTCGCCGGGTGCAACCACATCTTGCCGTTCATCGCGGGCGCGAGGAGTAGCTTCGCCTTCGGGTTCAAGGCCAGCGCGATGCACGTCAAGGCGTCATCGGCGTTGCCATGCGCCAGCTTCGCCAGGCAATTCGCCGTGGCGGGCGCAATGAGCAACAGGTCCGCCTCGTCCGCCAGCCGGATGTGCGTGGGTTGCCAGCCTTCCTCCTCGTCATACAAGTCCGTCACCACCGCGTGGCGGGACAAGGTCTTGAAGGGCAGGGGAGTAATAAACTTCTGCGCATCGGCGGTCATCACTACGCGCACGTCGCAGCCGGCCTTCACGAGCTGGCTGCACAATTCCGCGGCCTTGTAAGCCGCGATGGAGCCAGTGACGCCGAGGACGACGTTACGTCCAGTCGGGGCCGCGCCGCGCTTGGGCTGGGCTGGCTGGCTCATACCTCAGGAGCCGTGGACCGCGCCTGCCGCATCTGCTCCGCGTCGTAAATCGCCTGCATCCGGCGCACGTCCTCCGGGATGGTCGTGCTGATGAGCAGGTAATCAAAATGCTTCCACTGGCCAATCTCCTGCCGCGCCACCGCCAACCGTTTCTTGATGGCATCGGGCGCGTCTTTGCCGCGCTGCTTGAGCCGCTTCTCCAGCACCGCTAGCGACTCCGGCGTGAGGAAGACTTCTACCAGCGCGCGCGCCAACTCGGCCTCGTGCTCCGCCTGTGCACGGATGGCGGCGGCCCCTTGCACGTCCACGGCGAGGAGCACGTCCTTGCCCGCGCGCAGCTTGCCCAGCACCTCGGACTTCAAGGTGCCATAGCTGTTACCATACACGGTCGCGTGCTCCAGGAAGTTCCCCGCCTGCACGCGCCTGAGAAAATCCTCTGCCGTCAGGAAGTAGTAATCCACGCCGTCCCGCTCGCCCTCGCGCGGCGCACGCGTGGTGCAGGTGACGGCGCGGCTGATGTTCGGATTGTTCCGCAGCATCTGCTCGCACAAGGTCGTCTTCCCGCCGCCCGACGGAGCGGACAGGACAATCAAGAGGGTGTTTTTCTTCTGGCTCATCGAGGAAGGGAATGGGGAATGGGGAATGGGGAATGGGGAATCGTGCGCAAGGACGCGCGCTGCCGAGCATTCGCCATTCGCCATTCGCCATTCGCAAATGTCT
The DNA here is from genome assembly GCA_943330855.2 of Klebsiella pneumoniae. Classification (GTDB taxonomy): domain Bacteria; phylum Verrucomicrobiota; class Verrucomicrobiia; order Limisphaerales; family SXTU01; genus SXTU01. The sequence continues at coordinate 31,153 of CALQJI020000041.1, read as the reverse complement.
TCAGCGTTCTCATTCCACGTTCTGGACTTGCTCGCGGAAGCGCTCCAGCTCCGCCTTCACCTGCACCACCTCGCGCGAGATGACCGCGTCCTGCGCCTTCGATCCGATGGTGTTGACCTCGCGATTCATCTCCTGCGAGAGGAAGTCCAGCGTGCGCCCGACTGGCTCCTTCGCCTTCCCGCAGTCGGCGAACTGTTTAAAATGACTCTCCAGCCGCGTCAGCTCCTCCGTGATGTCCGAGCGGTCGGCGAAGAGCACAACTTCCTTTAACATCCGCTCGTCGTCCGGCGCGATGCCTTCCAAACCCGCCTGCCGGATGCGCTCCAGCAGCCGCGCGCGGAACTGGACTTGCACCAGCGGCGCTTGCACGCCGATGCGAGTAGCCGCCGAGCGAATCAGCTCGATGCGCGCCGCCAAATCCGCCGCCAGATGCTCGCCCTCGCGCTCACGCATCTTCACCAACGCGTCCAGCGCCTGCTGCAACGCGGCCTGAACGGCGGGCCAAAACGATTCCGCGTCCGACTGCTCCGCGTCCACCTCCAACACGCCCGGCGCGCGCAGCACATCGGACAAGCGCACGCCGCCGCTGAGATTGAGTTCGGTCGCCAGCTTGGCCAGTTCCGCCGCATACGCCTTGGCCAGCGCCGTGTTGACCTGCGCAACGGCCCCGGCGTCCCCGCCCTCGTGAACAGCCACACGCACGTTGAGCCGGCCGCGCGAGATGCGCTTGTTGATTTCGTCGCGCACCTGCGCTTCGAGCGGCTCCAAGTCGCGGGGGAGATTCAGGGTGATTTCACCGGACTTCCGGTTCACCGAACTCAGCTCCACCGTGACCTTGAACCCGTCCCGCGCGCACTCGCCGCGACCATATCCTGTCATAGACTTCATGTGTCTCGGACTATGCGGAACGGCAGAAGAGCGGGCGATTTCTTTTTTGCTGAAGCCGCCACGCAGTCGCAACCTTTAGGTTGGGAATCTCGTTTCACCTTCAACGCGCAGGCTGAAGCCTGCGACTACGGAGGGCGGTCACTTCAGCGAACTCAGATACTCCACCAGGTCCCGCAGCTCGCGGCGCGTCATCAGCTTGTCCACGCCCTCGGGCATTGCAGACAAACCACGGATGCGCTTCTCGATGTCGCTCTTTTTCAGCGTCAACTTGCCGTCCTCGGGCGAATCCAAGACCAGCTCCGTGGCGGACTCGGACTTCACCAAGCCGCTGTGATTCGCGCCGCCTTTCAACACGATGGTCGCGTTCTCGAAGCCGGTGGCGATGGTCTTGTTCGGGAAGACCATGCTCTCCAACAACTGCTCGCGCGTGAACCGCTTGCCGACGCCCGCGAGGTCCGGGCCGACGATGCCGCCCGCGCCGCGAAGAGCGTGGCAGCGGAGGCACTGCGCGCCAGCGTGCTCGTTGAAGAGGCGCTTGCCTTCGACAGCGTCGCCGCCCGCGAGCATGGGGCGGAAGGAACCGAGAGGGTCGTTCTTCGAGCGCGAGTCGGTGAAGCGTTTCAACGCGTCGGCAGCGGGGCCGGGAGGGCGCTTCGCGGCGGCTTCCACCAGCTCCAGCGTCAACTCGGCTGTCCACATGTCCACCTTCAGCAGCTCCAGTGGCGAGACCAAAGCGGTGTCAGCGGCGATGCCAGGAATGTCGCCCAGCGCGGACAACGCGGCTTGCACGAGGCGGGTGTCTTTCTCCGAGGTCAAGATGCGCTCCAAGAGCGGGACGGCGGCGGCAGGGTTCCCAGCGGCGGCAAGCTTCACGGCTTCCCGGCGGACGAGGGGGTTGGTGTCGGACAGCGCAAGCGTGACTGAGTCGGAAAGCAACTTTGAACTTTGAACCTTGAACTCGGAACTCCCCAGCGTGCGGAGACTCGCGACGCGCACGGGCGCAGGCTGCGTTGTGTCTTTGAGCAATGCGGCGAGCTGCGGGGCGGCTTCGGTGAGGGTGAGTTTCTCGACGGCGGCGATGGCGGACAGGAGTGTGTTGGTGCCGGTCGTGCGAAGCACGCTGAGCAAGTGCGGGCGGAGGGCGTCGCGGGCGGCGTCGGCATTGCGCGGCAGGAGGGGACGCCAGAGGCCGCAGACGCGGTCGAACCAGCCGGGCCAGTTCTCCGGGTTCACGAGCGGCGTGGAGCCGTGGCCGTCCACGCTGGCGATTTTGACCGGGACGTTGCCGGGCGTGGCGGGCTGGATTTCCCAGGCGCTGAGGAGGAAGAGGGCCTCGGCGCGGAGGGCGTCGGAGGCGTTGGTGCTCACGGCGAACTCGGCGAGGGCTTGCGCGTTCGTGGCGTAGCCGAGGCGGTAGTGGGCGTTCAAAGCGCGGCGCAATACTGGCTCAGTAGCAGCCGACGTGAGGAGGCTCTGATTGAGGGATGGCGTCTGGCGTCTGGCGTCTGGGGAGGAAGATGGAGCCTCCTCACGTCGGCTGCTACCGGGGAGGAGGGCGGCGAGGGCGGGGTAGGCGGGTTCGATGCCGGCGTCGTTGATGGCGCGGGCGGCTTCGAGGACGAGGCGCGGGTCGGGGTCGCGGAGGAACTGGGCGATGGCGGGGTCGTCGAATCGGCGTAATGCCTTAATGGCTGCGAGGCGAACGTGTGGACTGGCGTTCGTTGCCCAAAAATTCCATGAAGCTCGGTTAACCGAGTTGGTGACACTGCCGACAATCGGCTTGTTGCTTTTGTGACGGTTCCAAAACGTCTCACCGGCGAGATGGAGAACACCCCAATGGAACAGGACGGCATTCGTCGCACTTCCTGCATCCACAAGTAACGAATCGAGTTTGAATTGGACCTCGTGCGCTCCGCGCGCTGCGAGGGCCGAGCTATCTGCTAGCTTCGTAGCTCCGACGGCCTCAAGTGCGCGCTGAGTCGCACCCTTCAGGCGGTCAATGGGCGTTTCGTCTCCAGCGCGGACAACTGGGTTGTTTGGCCTGAACATCCCTGTGCTCTCCGCCAGCGCTCGGACAGCTTTGGCACGAACAAGCTCGTCACGTTCCGTATGAGCGAGACGGTCAATTCTGGCGCCCGCATTGAAAAATCTCGCGCGCTGGAAGAGCTGACAGGCATGGCCGCGAATCGCAGGGGCTGGGTCATCCAACAGCGGCAGCAAGCGAATGAGGTCATTAGATAGCTGGTCAAGCTCCAGCTTCTCCGCCACTTGCCCCATCCCCCACATCGCGTGCAGCCGCGCGTAGAGATTCGTGGACTTGAGCGCGACTTGGACGAGTTCGCGCACGGCGGGGTCGCGGTCGGACTTGGTGCGGGCGGCCAGTTCGAATTGCGCGGCGAGGCGGACTTGCATCGAGTCGTGGGCGAGGAGGCGGGCGAGTTCGGCTTCGGGGCGCTTCTCCATGCCGTCGGCGAGGAGGCGTTTGGCTTCGGCGAGTTTGGCGTTGCCCGCTTGCGCCGGGTCGCTCACACGGTAGAGGCGGCCTTTCTCCGGCTGGCCCCAGCCTTCCACCCAGTCGCTCACGTAGAGCGCGCCGTCGGGGCCGAAGGCGGCGTGCGTGGGCAGGAGGTTCCAGAGGAATTTCTCGCGGGCGGCCAGCTCGAAGCTCGCGCCGCGCGGCTTGAGGCTGAAGCTCCAGATGCCACCGGGGAAGTCGCAGATGAAGAAGTGGTTCGCGTAGCGGTCGGGGAGGCCGGTGCCGGGATAGAAGGCGAGGCCGGCGGGGCCTTGGGCGACCTCGCCGCTCCACGGGAGGATGTCGCCCGCGCCGCCGCGCCACAGCTCCTCGGTGACCCACGGGCCGAAGTTCTTCATGTGCTGGTAGCTGATGCGCCAGCCGTAGTCGCCGCCCTCGACGAGGTGGAGCAGGCGGGCCTTGTCGGGGCCGGCGGTGTCGTTGTCCACGGTGAAGAGGTTGCCGAGCGCGTCGAAGGCGAGGCCCTGCGGGTTGCGCAGGCCGATGCAGAAGACTTCCAACTCGCTCCCGTCCGGCTGGCAGCGGAAGACGGCACCGGTGTCGGGCGCGATGCGGCGGAGGTATTCCGCGCTGAAGCCGGGGTGCTTCATGCCGGGTCGCAGCTCGAAGCCGCGGTCGCCGAGGCTGAAGTAGAGGCGGCCGTCGGGGCCAAAGACGAGGCCGTGGAGGTCGTGGCCGGAGACGGAGATGTGGACGCCGAATTGATTTCCGATTTTGGATTTACGATTTACGAGTGGAGCACCGGTGGACGCTGGGGGCGTAATTCGTAAATCCAAATTCGTAATTCGCCACAGGTCTGGGAGGCACGCGAACCACACCTCGCCCTTCCGCGCGAGAATGCCCGCAGCGGGGCCGGCGGTCGGGGCGTTGAAGCTGTTGGCGAGGATGGTGGACTTGTCGGCACGGCCGTCGCCGTCGGTGTCCTCGACGAGGCGGATGACTTCGGAGGCGTTGGTGAGCGTGGCGTAGTTCGTGCCGGGGAAGTGCCGGCGCAGCAATGCCTCGCGGTCGGCGACGGTGCGGCAGCTCAAGTCGTCGAGCAGCCACGGCACGCGCTGCGTGATGTCGAAGACGGCGGACTTCCACCGGTGCGTCTCGGCGATGAAGAACCGCCCGCGTTCATCGACGCTGAAGGCGACAGGGTTTTGCAGCAGCGGCTCGGTGGCGACGAGTTCGACCTTCAGGCCGGGGGCGACTTGGAGTTGCTTGAGCTTGACCTCGGCAGCGGCGTTGGTGGCGTGCTGGGCGGGGCAGGGGAGGGTGAGGAGGCAGAAGAGCGTAGCCGCCGAGGTGAGGAGGCGGACGGCTTTGGCGACACAAGAAATCCGCCTCCTGACCTCGGCGGCTACGGGCGGACGCATTACTGGCTGCATGGCGTGGACGGTAGCAATTCCGGGCGAGTTGAAAACCCTTTCGTCCGAGCGCGGGCTTGAGTTCCGGGACAGCTTCGGCAGCATCGGGGCGTGAAAACCCTTTCCTTGCTCCGCCACCTCTTCGTGCTGGCCGCGCTGGCCGCAAGCCAACTCCCCGCCGCCGCCGCGCCCAAGCCGAACTTCATCTTCTTCCTCATTGATGACCTTGGGCGCAACGACCTCGGGTGCTACGGCAGCAAGTTCTACCGAACGCCGAACCTCGACCGGATGGCCGCCGAGGGAATGAAGTTCTCCGACGCCTACGCCGCGTGCCCCGTGTGCTCGCCCACGCGCGCGAGCATCATGACGGGCAAGTATCCCGCGCGTTTGCACCTCACGGACTGGCTACCGGGTCGCGGTGATTTACCGGCGCAACGGCTCGCGCGGCCCATCATCAATCAGCAGCTCCCGCTCGCGGAAGTCACTATCGCCGAGAAGCTCAAGGCCGCGGGCTACGTCACCGCGCACGTGGGCAAGTGGCACCTCGGCGGCGAGGGCTTCGAGCCGCAGAAGCAGGGCTTCGACATCAACATCGCCGGCGACCACACGGGCACGCCGATGAGCTACTTCGCGCCCTTCGGCGGAAAGGGCAAGGACGGCAAAGCCCGCGCTATGACCGGCCTTGAAAAAGCCACGGACGGGGAATACCTCACCGACCGGCTCACCACCGAAGCCGAGAAAATCATCGAGGCGAACAAGGACAAGCCCTTCTTCCTCTACTTCGCGCACTACGCCGTCCACACGCCGCTGCGCGCGAAGGCGGACATCATCGCCAAATATCCGCAGGTCACGGGCAAAGCCGGGCAGCAGACCAACGCCATTTACGCCGCGATGATTGAAAGCATGGACGAGAGCATCGGGCGCATCCTCAAACAGCTCGATGACCTCAAGCTCGCGGACAACACCTACGTTTTCTTCACGTCAGACAACGGCGGTCTCGCCACGCGTGAGGGCGTGAGCACGCCGGCGACCATCAACTCGCCCTTACGCGAGGGCAAAGGCTACCTCTACGAAGGCGGCATCCGCGTGCCCTTGCTCGTGCGCGGGCCGGGCATCAAGGCCGGTAGCACGGCTACGAACGCGATGAGCAGCGTGGATTATTTTCCCACCATCTTGGGACTCGCCGGCCTGTCTGCGCCGAAGCCCGAGGACAACGTGGACGGCGTCACTCTCTCGCCCTTGCTCACCGGCGGCACCAACGCCCCGCGCCCGCTCTTCTGGCATTACCCGCACTACAGCAACCAAGGCGGCAAGCCCGGCGGCGCGATTCGCGACGGTGACTTCAAGCTCATCGAGTTCTACGAGACGGGCCGCGTGGAACTCTTTGACCTCAAGTCCGGCGAGAACCGCAACCTCGCCGAGGACCCGATGCACACCGCGCGCGTGAAGGCGATGGTGGGCAAGCTCGACGCCTGGCGCATCAAGACCGGCGCGCAGATGATGCTCCCGAACCCGGCCTACAAGCCCAGCCCGCAAGCCGCCGACGGCACCATCACAATGCTCGGCCAGCACGCGGACGTGCATGGCGCGATGCTGCGCTTCGAGCCGTTGCCGCACAAAAACACCCTCGGCTACTGGGTAAATCCGAGCGACTGGGCGAGCTGGGAGTTCGAGGTGCTGAAGCCCGGCAAGTTCACGATGGAAATCACCTACGGCTGCGGCAATGGCAGCGGCGGCAGCGAAGTCGAGTTCGCCGTCGGCCCGCAGAAGTTGGTTTTCAAGGTTGATCAAACCGGCGGCTTCCAGGCCTTCGTGAAGCGCGACATCGGGGAGATGAGTTTCGAGAAGGCAGGCCGCTACACGCTCACCGTGAAGCCCAAGTCCAAGCCCGGCCCGGCGGTGATGGACTTGCCGCAGGTGGTGCTCAAGGCGGGGAAGTGAACTGGTAGCCGCCGAGGTAAGGAGGCGGAATTGTTCGAGCGCAACCGAGTCCGCCTCAACGCGCATCGGCAGGCCCCATCTTGCTGACTCAATCTGCTCCGCCTGCAAACCCACGATTTACAGACCGCCCCCGCTTGCCTAATCCTTCGCCCCCGATGCTCCGCCCCCGCAAGAAATACACTGTCTTCGACCTCCAGCAGCTCAAGGGCAAGCGCTGCCTCACGCACATCCACGTCAAGTCGCCGCAGGAAGCCGCCGCAGCGGAAGCGGCGGGCGTGGACCTGATGAGTTGCAGCTTCGACAGCCCCGAGGCCCAGTCGCGGCTGCCCGCGCTCGTCGCCGCCGCGCCGAACAGCTTTCTCTCCTGCGCCACGCCCCACGGACTCGCCTCGCCGGAGGAAGCCATCCGCGTCGCCTTCCGCGCGCTGGAGATTGGGGCCAGCAGTGTTTATTGCTCGGCCAGTTCCTTCATCATCGAGGCGATGGCACGCGAAGGGATTCCCGTCGTCGGCCATCTCGGCCTCGTTCCGCGCCACGTCACCTGGACCGGCTACCGCGCTATTGGCAAGACCGTCGAGGAAGCTAAGGAAATTCACCGCCGCATGAAGGAGTTGGAAAGCGCCGGGGCCTACGCCGCCGAACTCGAAGTCGTCCCGCACAACCTCGCGCGCTTCCTCTCCTCGCAGACCAAGATGCTCCTCATGTCCCTCGGCTCCGGCAGCGGCTGCGACACGCAATTCCTCTTCTCCGACGACCTCCTCGGCGACTACGACGAACGCCCGCCGCGCCACGCCAAGGCCTACCGAAATTTCGCCGCCGAACACGCCCGCCTCCAGCAAGAGCGCCTTGCCGCCTTCCGCGAATACATCGCCGACGTCCACGCCGGCCGCTTCCCTGAGCGCAGTCATCTGGTGGAAATGGAAGCCCCGCTCCTCGACGAAGTGGTGCGTTCGCTCAAGTAAGTGGTTCGTGCTCGCCCACTGTGCTGCAATCTCCGTGGGTTGCCGAGCGTCTGCCTGACTGTCATCTTGCGTGCGCACATGAAATTGTTCTTCTCCGTCGCTCTGGCTTGGTTCGCGATCGCTCCTCTTGCCTCGGGGGCGTTCTTCGGTTCGCCCACGACGAAGGACCCGGCGAAGCTGACCTATCAGAAGGATGTGCTCCCGCTGCTCAAGAAATATTGCTTCGATTGCCACGGCGACGGCGCGAAGAAGGCTGGCGTGGAGTTCGACAAGTATCGTTCGCACGCGGAGTTGCTCGCGGACCGAAAACTCTGGGAGCACACCCTCCTCAACGTCCGCAATCGGGAGATGCCGCCGTCGAACAAGAAGCAGCAGCCCACACTCGCGGAGCGTGAGGCAATTCAGGCGTGGATTGATTTCGAAGTCTTCAAGACGGACCCCAAGAACCCGGACCCGGGCCGCGTTACGCTCCGCCGACTCAATCGCGCGGAATACAACAACACCATCCGCGACCTCGTGGGCGTGAACTTCCGGCCCGCCGATGACTTTCCCGCCGACGACGCGGGCTATGGCTTCGACAACATCGGGGACGTGCTTTCGATGCCGCCGGTGTTGCTGGAGAAGTATCTGACCGCAGCGGAGAAGATTCTTGCCCAAGCCATCGTGACGGAACCGCAGGCGAAGCCGACGGCCCAGCGCATCGCGGCGCGACAGCTCAAGGGCGGCAACGACACGACTAACCCCGACGCAGCCCGGCGCGTCTCGGGCACGAAGCCGTTGACCGCGAAGTTCTCCGTGGCGCGGGCGGGCGAGCATCGACTGCGGCTTTCGACGCAGAACCGACACGTCGCAACCGAGCCGACGCAGATGGAGATTCGCGTAGATGGCCAGGTGGTGAAGGTCATCGAGGTGCGCGGCGACCCGGAGTTGCCGAATGTGGTGGAGGTGCCGGTGCAGCTCGGGGCTGGGCAGCACGAGTTGAGCATGGCGCTGGTGAATCCCTACTCGACTCCCAAGGACGCGCGGGGTCGCAGCCAGACGCGGGCGTTCTCGGTCGAGTGGGTGGAGGTCGTGGAGCCGACGCCGAACGCGGTGCTGCGGCTCTTGCCGGACTTTTTGTTGGTGGGCTACAACGCGAAGAAGCAAGGCGACGGCTGGGTGGCGCTCAACAGCACGGAAGAGGACGATGTGGCGTTCGAGTTCAACGCGCCGCGCGACGGCGAGTATTTCCTCCGCACGCTGGCGTGGGCGAAGCCGACCGGGTCGAACGCGATGACACTCACGTTCATGCGCGGCGAGCAGGTGCTCCGGCAGGTGAAGGTGGAGACGGACGAGTCGGCCCCGCAGCATTACGAGGTGAAGTTCCGGCTGCCGGCGGGGAAGCATCTCTTGCGCGTGGTCGTGCTGCGGAACAAGACGGGGTTGTCACCCGAGGAGGCCGCAAAGCCGCTGACCGGCAAACAGCAGAAGGGCACCGTGAGCGTGCGGCATCTCGAAGTCGAAGGTCCGCCCGAGGCTGCCGCCGAGATGTTGCCGGAGACGCATCGGCGCATCTTCTTCAAGCGGGCCACCAAGGAAACCGCGCCGCAGGTCGCGCGCGAGGTCATCGGGGCGTTCGCGCGCCGCGCCTACCGTCGGCCCGTCACGAGCGCGGAGGTCGAGCGGCTGATGAAGCTCTACGAGCTGGGGCGGAAGCACGGCGAGACCTTCGAGGGCGGCGTGCAGCAGGCGCTGAAGGCGGTGCTCATCTCGCCGCACTTCCTCTTCCGGGGCGAGCTTCAGCCAGAGCCGGACAACCCGAAGTCCGTGCATCTCGTAAACGAGTTCTCGCTGGCGTCGCGGCTGAGTTACTTCCTGTGGAGCTCCATGCCGGACGAGGAGTTGTTCGCGCTGGCCGAGCGCGGGCAGTTGCGGAAGAACCTTGAGCCGCAAGTCCGCCGGATGTTGAAGGCCACGAAGAGCAAGGCGCTCGTCGAGAACTTCGCCGGCCAGTGGCTCCAGCTCCGCAACCTCGCCCTCGTGCAGCCGGACAAGAAGCTTTACCCGGTCTTCGATGCTAAGCTGCGCGCCGCGATGCAGCGCGAGACCGAGCTGCTCTTCGAGAGCGTGCTGCGTGAGGACCGGAGCGTGTTCGAGTTCCTCACGGCGGACTACACGTTCGTCAACGAGCGACTCGCGCAGCACTACGGCATTGCGGGCGTGACCGGCGAAGCCTTTCAACGCGTGAGCCTCAAGGGCACCCCGCGCGCCGGCGTGCTGACCCACGCGAGCATTCTCACGCTCACCTCGAACCCCACGCGCACCTCGCCCGTGAAGCGCGGCAAGTGGGTCTTGGAAAATCTCCTCGCCACCCCGCCCCCGCCGCCCGCGCCGAACGTCCCCGAACTCGACGACCAAAAGCAGCTCACCGGCACGCTTCGCCAGCGCATGGAGCAGCACCGCGCGAACCCGACGTGCGCCTCGTGCCACACCAAGATGGACGCCATCGGCTTCGCGCTGGAGAACTACGACGCGGTCGGCGGCTTCCGCGCGCTGGACGCCGGGGCGGCGATTGACCCGAGCGGCGAGCTGGGGCCGACGGATAAGTTCAAAGGCCCGGTGGAACTCGCGAACCTGCTGGCGCGGCAGAAGCGCGACGATTTCGTCCGCTGCATGGTGGAGAAGATGCTGACTTACTCGCTGGGTCGCGGGCTGGAGTATTACGACCGCACCGCGACGAAGGAGATTGCCGACGCCCTCGCCAAGCGCCGCCACACCTTCTCCGGCCTCGTGCTGGAAGTGGTGAACAGCGTGCCGTTCCAGAAGCGTCGTGGTGAAGGGGATGCGCATGTGGCGACGCGGTGAACAGCTCGCCGTAACCGCCAGTCCACTCGCCGTGTCTTGCAGGGCAGCAGTTGCCGCCCTACGTTGCGCCAGCGCTAAAACTTTATGAAACACCTCGCCTTGCCCCGCCGCACCTTCCTCCGTGGACTCGGCACGCTCATGGCCTTGCCCGCGCTCGAAGCGATGGCTCCGCGCGCCTCCGCCGCCGTGGCGAAGGCCAACCCGCGTCGCACCGCGTTCGTCTATGTGCCCAATGGCATGAACATGGCGAACTGGTGGCCGGAGGCCGTCGGGCGCGGCTATGAACTGACCGAGACACTCAAGCCGCTGGCCGGGCACCGCGACGACTTCAACATCCTCTCCGGCCTCGCGCAGGTGAGCGGTCGCGGCGGCCCCGATGGCCCGGGCGACCACGCCCGCGCGAACGCCACCTGGCTCACCGGCACCCGCGCGCGCAAGACGGCGGGCGCGGACATTCAGGTCGGCGTCTCGATTGACCAGGTGCTCGCCGAGCAGGTGGGCAAGCAGGCGCGGTTCGATTCGCTCGAACTTGGCTGTGACAAGTCCCGCACCGCCGGCGCGTGCGACAGCGGCTACAGTTGCGCCTACCAATACAACCTTGCGTGGAAAGGCCCCGCCACGCCGATGCCGCCTGAGGCAAATCCGAAGCAGGTCTTCGAGCGGCTCTTCGGCAACGGCACCAGCAACGAGGAGGCCGCTGTCCGCCAGAAGCGCGAGCAATACAACAAGAGCATCCTCGACTTCGTGCTGGAGGACGCGAACGCCCTCAAGCGCCAGCTCGGCGCGACCGACCGCCGCAAGCTCGACGAATACATGACCGCCGTCCGCGAGCTGGAGGAGCGCATTGCGCAGTCGGAGAAATTCAAGCTCCAGAACGTCGCGCCCGTGCTGCGGAAAGATTTCCTGCCGCAGGACTACAGCTACGAGCAGCACATCCGCATGATGTATGACCTGATGACGCTCGCGTTCCAGACGGACTCGACGCGCATCGCGACCTTCCTCGTCGCGCACGATGGCAGCAATCGCAGCTACCCCTTCATCGGCGTGCCGGACGGCCACCACGACCTCTCGCACCACGGTGGGGACGAGGTGAAGTTGGACAAAATTGCGAAGATTAACACCTTCCACACGACGCAGTTCGCCTACTTCCTCGACAAGCTCAAGGCGGTGAAGGAGGGCGACGGCACGTTGCTCGACAATTGCTCCATCCTGTTCGGCAGCGGCCTCGCGGACGGCAACCGCCACGCGCACCACGACCTACCCATCCTCCTTGCCGGACGCGGCGGCGGCACCATCAAGAGCGGGCAGAGCCTGGAGTTCAAACAGGAGACACCGCTGTGCAATCTCTTCGTCTCCCTTGCCGAGCGCATGGGCGCGAAGGTGGAGAAATTCGGTGACAGCACAGGTCGCCTCGACGCCATCGGCCAGACTACGGAGAGCGGCCCGCGCCAGTTCCCGCTGGACCTGCTGCTGGGGAAGAAGCGGGTTTGATGCCCAGCTTCTCCCAACCCGCGCGGCCGAGCGTGTTCAACGTCGCTTGGTTGCGTTCATAAATTGTCTCTGCTGCGGAGTAGGTTTTCACTGCCTGTTCGATGCTGGTCTCGCGCAGCAAGTGCAGCGTGGGATACGGCGCGCGATTCGTCAGATTGCCGAGGTCGTCCGGGGCGGTGTCGGCGAACTGGTATTCGGGATGGAAGCTCGCCACTTGGATGACGCCGTCCAACTCCGCTTTTCGCACCGCTGCGTCCGCGCGGGCGAGGAAGGTTTGGAAGCCAAAAAACTCCTGCAACACGTTTGGGTGGATGAGCAGCGTGTTGTCGGTCACGTCCGCAGGGGTGGCACTCAAGTGCAGGAGTTCAGTCCGCAGGTCGGCGAGTAATTCCTCCTCGCGCGTGGCCTGGCTGACGACGTAGCGCACCTGCCCGCGCCGCTCCACCGCCTTGGCGAACGGACACAAGTTCAGCCCGATGACCGCCCGCTCCACCCAGTCTCGCGTGGCGGCGATGATGGCGTCGTTGGTGGGCAGCGGAGCGTCGGTCATGCGCGGAGAGTAATCACGACGAGGGCGAAGGTGAAGTTTGCGGAACGGCTGGCCCGCGAATCACGCGAATCGCCGCGAATCCAGAAGCGGTGCTGTAAACCCGAACTCCGAGTCGGCGGCAGCCGACGGCAAGGAGCGCGGCATCATGCCGCAGGAATGTGGGCAAGCCAGGGGGGGGGCGAGCGCGCTTTACCTGCCGGGGCTTTCTGCGGCATGAATGCCCCGCTCCGACCACTCTCAGTCCGTCACTGGCGTTCGCTACTTCGGAGTAAAAGTCTTCGCCCCATTCGCGCTGATTCGCGTGATTCGCGGGACACTCCTGCGCCCACACCTTGGTTTACTGCTGCGCGCCGCTCCCGGTTGCGCCTAGTCTCCGGCCATGCTTTCGGTCAACGACCACAACCGCGACGCTTGGGACGAGTTGGCCCGCCAGCAAGTTCCGCTCGCCCGGCCCGCTGGCGAGAAGGAATTCGCCAAACCCCAGTTCATTATTAACCCGTTCGGCTGGGTGGACTTCGAGGTGCGCGGGCGCAAGGTGCTTTGCCTCGCGGCGGGCGGCGGCAAGCACAGCATTCTCTTCGCAGCGGCCGGGGCCGACACCACCGTCGTGGACATCAGTCCGGCGATGCTCGATCTCGACCGGAAGGCCGCCGCCGAACGCGGTCTGAAGGTCAACGCCGTGGAAGCCTCCATGGACAATCTCGCCGCGTTGCCCGAGGCGCACTTCGACCTCGTCGTGCAGCCCGTGAGCACCTGTTACGTGCCGAGCATCGCGCCGGTCTATCGCGAGGTCGCGCGCGTGACCGCGCCCGGCGGCCTCTACATCAGTCAGCACAAACAGCCGGCCAATCTCCAGGCCAGCCTGCGTCTCCTGCCCGTCGGCTACTCGCTACTGGAGCCTTACTATCGCAGCGGCCCGCTGCCGCCAGTGCCCAGCGGCTCCGCATTGCGCGAGAGCGGCACGCTGGAGTTCATGCACCGCTGGGATGAACTCCTCGGTGGCCTCTGTCGCGCCGGCTTTGTCATCGAGGACACCTTCGAGCCCAAGCACGGCGATGCCAGCGCCGCGCCCAGCAGTTTCGGCCACCGCTGCTGGTTCATCCCGCCGTATTTCGCCGTGAAGGCGCGGCGGAAGACCGGCCCGCCGCCGGAGAAAAAAATTCTACTTCCCTGATGCGTGCGGCGTGAGAAGGCCCCCGATGTTCCGACTCTTCTTACGCCCCGCGCCGCACGCGCCACGTTTCAATTTCGCCTTGAGACACGCCTGCTCCTCTCGCCACCCTCTGCGCGATGTCACAAGCACTCTACCCCTTCACCTTCCAGCCCATCTTCAAAGACCGCGTCTGGGGCGGGCGCAAGCTGGCGCAAGTCTATGGAAAGGCGTTGCCGTCGAAGACGCCCATCGGTGAGTCGTGGGAAATCACGGACCGGCCCGAAGGCGTGAGCGTCATCACCAACGGCCCCCTGGCCGGGCGCGACCTGCGCTGGCTCATGGAACATCACGCGAAGGAACTGCTCGGCGACTCGCAGCCGTGCGCGGGCCGTTTCCCGCTGCTGGTGAAGATTCTCGATGCGCAGGAAAAGCTCTCGCTCCAAGTCCATCCGCCCGCGCACAAGGCCGCCGAACTGCGCGGCGACCCGAAGACCGAGATGTGGTATGTGGCCGACGCCACGCCAGACGCGGACTTGTTCGTCGGGCTGCGACGCGGGGCCACGCGCGAGGAGTTCGAGCGGCGGATTCAGGACGGCTCCGTGGCCGAGTGCTTCCATCGCATCCCGGTGCAGCGGGGCGATTCGATGTTCCTCCCGAGCGGCCGCGTTCACGCGCTGGGCGCGGGCAACCTCATCTTCGAGATTCAGCAGAACTCGGACACCACCTACCGCGTGTTCGATTGGAACCGCGTCGGCCTTGATGACAAGCCGCGCGAGCTGCACATCCCGCAGGCGCTTGCCGCGATTGACTTCGAGGACTTCGAGCCAGCGCTGGCCCCGGCGACTTGGGAGAAGGAAGCGGATCACGAAGCGAGGCAGTTAGCGGCTTGCGAACTGTTCACGGTAGATTTGCTCCGGCTGCCACGACGCGGTGAGATCGGACTGGGAGGCAACCGAGTCATCGTGCTCGCGGTGAGCGAGGGACAACTCTCAGTGCAGTGGAAGGCAACGGTTTGCGAACTGAAGCCCGGTGACTTCTGCGTGGTGCCAGCGTTGTGCGCAGACTTCACGAAGGTGCGAGTCACCGATAACACCGTCTTCCTCCAGGCCATCGCGAACTGAGTTTGTGCAACGGAAGAAGCACGGTTTGAACACTGACAAATCCAAATCCCTGTTTCATCTGTGTTCGATCCGTGGCTAAAGTTTTGCGAGATGAACGACCCCATCACCAAAGCTGCGACGCTCCTCGAAGCATTGCCCTACATCCAGAAGTTCAGCCACGCCACGTTCGTCGTGAAATACGGCGGCAGCTTCATGGACTCGCCTGACCCCGCCGTGCGCAACGGCGTGGCGCGCGATGTCGTGTTCCTCGAGGCGGTGGAGATTAACCCCGTGGTCGTGCACGGCGGCGGCAAGGCCATCACGCGCGCGATGGACGCTGCCGGGTTGAAGGCGAACTTCATCCAGGGGATGCGCGTGACGGACGCGGCGGCGGTCGGGGTCGTGGACCAAGTGCTGTCGCGAGAGATTAACCCGGACATTGTCCGCACCATCGAGTCGCTCGGCGGCAAGGCGCGGGGCTTCGCGGGCACGGACATCTTCACCTGTCGCAAGCTGTGGCTCGACGACAAGGCTAATCCCGGCCAGAAGCTCGACATCGGCTACGTGGGCGAGGTCGTGGCGGTGAACACCGCACCGTTGCTGGAGTGCATCGCACTGGGCATCACTCCGGTCATCAGCCCCACGGCGCGCGGCGAGGACGGGCAAATTTACAACTGCAACGCCGATGTAGCCGCCGCGCAGGCCGCCATCGCGCTCAAGGCCCGCCGTCTTGTCTTCATGTCGGACGTGCCCGGCCTGCTGCGCGACCCGAAGGATCCGGCGACGCTCATCTCGCACTTGCAGATCAGTGAGGTAGATGGCCTGAAGCGCGCCGGCATCGTGGACAAGGGGATGATTCCCAAGGTCGACAGCGCGGTCGCGGCCATCCAGTCCGGCGTGGAGAAGGTGCAGTTCGTGGACGGCCGACAGCCGCATTCCGTGCTGCTGGAGATTTTTACCGACGAAGGAGTTGGAACTGAAGTCGTGGCGTGAATCACACGCGACGAGCGAAATGCGCTCGCGGTGAATTTTCTCTGTGACCTTTGCGCCCTTTCGCGGCTAAATCCCCACGCGAATGAAAGAAATTGTCCCGACACCGCCCGCCATCGTTCACAACGAGCAGCAAGCCGTCCTTGGCCTGTTCCAGAAATACGTCGTGCCCAGCTACGGGCGCTTCGAGTTGGTGCTCGCGCGCGGGCAGGGCAGCCATCTCTGGGACGTGAATGGCAAGCGTTACCTCGACCTCGGCGGCGGCATCGCGGTCTGTTCGCTGGGTCACGCGAACGCGGAAATAACCGAGGCGCTCGTAGAGCAGTCGCGTCGGCTGGTTCACATCTCGAACCTTTACTACCACGAGCCGCAGGGCCGGCTAGCGCAGCAAATCGTCCGGCACCTCGCGCCGGGCAAGGTGTTCTTCAGCAACTCCGGCGCGGAGGCGAACGAGGGGCTCTACAAGCTCGCGCGCAAGTTCGGCCATGACGAGGGGCGCTTCGAAATCATCACGGCGTGGAACTCCTTCCACGGGCGCACGCTTGCGGGCATTGCGGCGACGGGGCAGGAGAAGGTGAAGAAGGGTTTCGAGCCGGCGGTCGCGGGCTTCAAGCACGTTCCCTACAACGACCTGCAAGCCATGCGCGACGCCATCACGCCGGCGACGGCGGCCATCCTCATCGAAGGCGTGCAGGGCGAAGGCGGCATCGCGCCCGCTACGACGGACTATCTCCTCGGCTTGCGCCAGCTCTGCGACGAGCGGCGGCTGCTCCTGCTCATGGACGGCGTGCAGTGCGGGCATTTCCGCACGGGCCGTTTCCAGAGCTTCCAGCGGTTGCTTGAAGGCGTCCCGGGTGCGGACAAGTTCCTGCCCGACGGCGTCTCCATGGCGAAATCGCTCGGCGGCGGTTTCCCCATCGGTGCGTTCTGGGTGCGCGAGGAACAGCATGGCGTGAAGCTGTGCGACTTGCTCGGGCCCGGCACGCACGCGACGACTTACGGCGGCACCCCGCTGGGCTGCGCGGTGGCGAACAAGGTCTTCGAGGTCATCGAGCGCGATAATCTGGCGGACAACGCGCGCGCGACCGGTGGGTGGATGAAGGCGGAACTGGAGCAGCTCGCCGCGCAGTTTCCGCAGGTCATCAAGAGCGTGCGTGGGCTGGGCTTCATGCTCGGCATCGAGCTGGCGGAGAATATCCCAGCCTTCACGAACACAGGGAAGGTTGCGTCACTCAACTTCGTCAACCGTCTGCACGAGGCCGGCGTGCTCACCGTGCCCAGCGGCACACACGTCGTGCGCTTCTTGCCCGCGCTGAACTTGTCGCGTGCGGATGCGGCGGAGGGGCTGGCGGTCATGACCAGCGTGGTGAAGGCCATTGCTTGAACTGCGTCATGCCACTTCCTTGGCTCATGGCGGTTGTGCTAGCGGTGCAAATCGCCTTCGGCATCGCGCCGAAGGCGGATCGCCTGACGTGGGCGCTGGAGAATGGGCCGGTGTGGCTGGGCCTCGGCAGCTTGGTCTTCACGCAACGACGCTACCCGCTCTCCGCGTTGTCTCTGCACTTGTTAGCGCTGCACTCGTTCATCCTCGCGCTGGGCGGTCACTACACCTACGCGGAGGTTCCGCTGGGTGACTGGGCGCGCGACGCCTTCGGGTTGGCGCGCAACCACTACGACCGCGTCGGGCACTTCGCGCAGGGCTTCATCCCGGCAATCTTCGTGCGGGAGCTGCTGCTGCGGAACACGCCGTTGCCGCGCGGCGGCTGGCTGAACTTCCTCGTCGTGAGCGTCTGCCTCGCGTTCAGCGCGTGCTACGAGTTCTTCGAGTGGTGGGTCGCGGTGCTGACCGGCGAGGCGGCGGAGGCCTTCCTCGGCACGCAGGGTGACCCGTGGGACACGCAGTGGGATATGTTTCTCGCGACGGTTGGGGCTGGGTGCGCGCTGGCCCTGTTGAGCCGCTGGCATGACGCGTCGTTGAAGAAAGTTTACAGCCCGCCAGCCGCCACTTAATTTCGGCACCATGATTCAAGCTTTGCGGAAACAATTGGCTCACGGCGTCGCGGTGGCGGCGCTGCTCGTCCTGAGCGGGTGCTCCACGTTCAACCGGGATTGGAAGGCGGCGGCGACGGCGACGGCCCCGACCAACTCCATCGCCGGCCGCTGGGAAGGGAAGTGGGTGAGCGACCACAACGGACACAACGGACGGTTGCGTGCGCTCATCCACCCGCTCGACAACGGGCAGTATGAAACGCGTTTTCACGCCAAGTATGGCGGCATCTTTAGCTTTGGAATGGAGGCGAAGTTCGACGTGAAACCAGCGGTGGAAGGGCAGTGGCAGTTCAGCGGCGCGGAAGATTTGGGCAAGGCCTACGGGGTGTATCGCTACGAGGGTAAGGCCTCGGCGACGAATTTTCTATCCACCTACAAGGCTTCGTTTGACCACGGGACGTTCCAGATGACGCGGCCCAAGTAGGTAGTCGCCGATTCGGAAATGGCGAATTTGGAATGAGGAATCCGCCACCTCACCTCGGCGGCTGCACGTTCACTCGCTGGATTTCAACACTTCGGAGCGAGTGGTAGTGCCGTTGAGGAGGTTGAGCCGAACACCTTTCTTCAGGTCAGCGGTTTTCAGCGCCTCGCGAAAGTCGGTCACGTCGGACACTGGCTTTCCGTTCACCTCCGTGATGATGGTGCCGGATTTGAGCCCGCGCTTGGCAGCGGGGCTGTCGGGCTCCACCTCAGTCACAATCAAACCCTCGGTGCGTTTCACTCCGTGGACTTTGGCGAGGTCGCGCGTGAGCGCCTTGACGGTGAGCCCGAGGTCGTCCGCCTGAAGCGCGCTGCTCGTGCTGTTGGTGGCCACCATGTCCGGCGGTTCGTCGGGCCAAAGTTCGGGGGTGACCTTGATCTTAATGGTCTTTCCATTGCGGATGACGCTGAGGCTGACTGACTGGCCGACTTTGTTGCGCAGCGCGTTACGGAGTTGCTGGGCGTTGGCTACGGGCGTGCTCTCGACGTGGGTGACGATGTCGTCTTTGCGGATGTCAGCCTTTGCCGCGGGGCCGCCTTCGACAGCGCGCCCCACAAGGATTCCTGGGCCGACGACTCCCTTGCTGGCGTTCGCGTTTTGGTCCGTGGTTTCGTTGCGTTCACTGATGACGAGGCCGATGCGGGCGCGGACGACCTTGCCGTCCTTGATGATCGCGTCGGAGAGGTCCTTCGCGAGGTTCGCCGGGATGGCGAAGCCGATGCCGGAGCTAAGGCCGCGTATGAGGGTGTTGATGCCGATGATCTCGCCGCTGATGTTGACCAGTGGACCTCCGCTGTTGCCGGGGTTGATGCTTGCGTCGGTCTGGATGAAGTCCTGATCCATTGGCGTTGTGGGCGATGCGTCAGGTAGCAGGGTGGTGCGGCCCTTGGCGCTGACGTGGCCGAAGGTGACGCTGTAGTCCAAGTTGAACGGTGCACCAATGGCGATGGCGAACTCGCCCACGCGCGTTTTGTCCGAGTCGGCAAACTTCGCCGCCGGAAGGCCTTTGGCTTCGATCTTCAGCACCGCGACATCTGAGCGCGGGTCCACGCCGCGAATGGTCGCAGGGAAGGTGCGCCCGTCCTTGAAGCGGACTTCGATTCGCTCGGCGTCCTCGACGACGTGGCGGTTGGTGAGGATGTAGCCGTCCTCGCGGATGACGACGCCGCTGCCCTGGCCGTTGAACTGAGGGGTGCGTCCGGGCGGGGCCTCGGCGCGCTGTTTGCGACGCTTCTCCAATTGCTCCTCGACCTGTTTTCGGAACTCGCGCGGGAGCATTTCGAAGAATGGATTCCCATCCGTCTCGAAGCCGAACATGGTGCGGTCCTGCTTCTGCGCCACGCGAATGACGACGACCGAGGGCGAGACCTGGTCCGCGACCTCGATGAACGCTTGGTTCAACTGGCGGGCGAGCGCGATGGCGCTGGACTCCTTCGGCGCGGCGTGGAGCGGGGTGAGGGCTGGGTGCAAGGCGGCGAGCGCCAGCAGGCACAGAACAGTGGAGAAGCGATTTGAGTTCATGCTGGCAACTTTGAACCGACAACCCAGGCGATGTTCAAACAATCTGCCTACGTCTGGCGTTGTGCGCGAAGAGTCACTGTTCCCTTGGGATGAAACGGACCGAGGCGGGGACGTTGCCGTTCCGGCCTCGGCCGCAGGTGGTTCACAGTTTTACGGATTTACCTGTCGCGGCTGACTTATCCGCCGCGAACATGACGCGGTGGCTCTTCGCAGCATCGGCGAGGCTGGTGAGGGCCATTTCCTTGCCAGATTCCAACGCGTCAAAGAAGGCTTTGAACTGCGTCTCGTAGGGGTGATCGCTCACGTCGCCGGAGTCGAGCATCTTCATTGAGAGTTGGCTCCACTTGGCCTTGTTGGCGCCGAGTTTCTGGGAGTGGAATTTGTCGTCCAGCAGGCTGCCTTCGCTGCCGACTAGGTGGGTGTGGAAGTAGTAAGGCTGGAGGCAGTCCACCACGGCGGCGCACTTGCCGACAGCGCCGTTCTTGAACTTCAGGATGGTGACGCTGGTGGTGGTGTATTCGTAGGGCTTGAAAGTCTTGCTCTGCGAACGGGTGTCGTAGCTGGTGACTTCGGTGACTTCGCTGCCCATGCAGAGCAGCAACGCGTCGAGCGCGTGGCAGCCGGCGGTGATGAGCGCGCTGCCGCCGTCCTTCTTCGCCGTGTTCCAACGGAACTGCCCATACCACGGGCCGATGCCGTGATAGTAGTCCACCTCGCCGTAATGCAGCGTGCCGAGCAATCCTTGGTCAATGACGGCTTTGGTCGCCTGGAACTGGCTGCTGTAACGGCACTCGAAGCAGACGCAGGTCTTCACGCCCGCCTGCTTCACTGCGGCGACCATCGCGTCCACGTCCTTCTGTGACATGGCGAGGGGTTTCTCGATGATGATGTGTTTGCCGGCCTTGGCGGCGGCGATGACGTGCTTCGCGTGTAGGCTGGGCATGGAGCAGACGGACACCGCGTGGATGCTCGGGTCTGCGAGCATCGCGTCGAGGCTCGTGTAGGTGGTGATGGGTGAGCCGTATTTGGCGGAGAGTTCCGCGCCGTCCTGTGGGCGTGTGGAATAGACCGCTGTGACCTGCGCCTGCGAAGACGCGTTGATGGCGGGGATGTGCGCTGTCGCGACCCAGCCGTAACCGATGATGCCGACGTTGTATTTTTTGCTCATGGGAAAGGTATTTGTGGGAGTGCGGTGGTTGTGACGCGCAGATGCGAACGGTTTTTTGGAGGGATGTCAAACTTCGGTTCCACCCGCACATATCGCTCGCTCGTAATCCTGCTTCGGTGTGCAGCGTCGCAGGGAAGAGCAGGAACTGGGGCAATACGAAAACTAGCAGGACGGGAATGGATCACGCCGCGCCCGGCGGCTTCTTCGCTGCGTTGGCCATGCGCTGGCTCAATAGGTTCAGCGTGCCCATCAGCTTGCCCAACGTGGTGGGTTTGTAGAGCACGATGCCGTTTACCTTCTTGAAGAACGCCTCGATCTTCGGGTTGCCCTCATAGCTGGTCACGAAGATAAAGCGGGCGCAGAGGTGTGGTTTAACCCGCTCGACGGCGAGGTAGAACATATCGCCGGGCATATGTGGCATCATCATGTCGCAGATGACGGCGTCCACTTCGTGTCGCATGATGAGCTTGAGTGCCTCCACGCCGTTGGGCGCGGTGTTGACGATGTAGCCCTGCGAGCCGAGTAGCTCCTTATACATCATCGCCAGCTCCACATCGTCATCCACCACCAGCACGGAGCGGATGCGGTGGGTATTGGGATCAGCGGTGTTGGACATGGTCAACTGGTCTCGACATTGAATGCCAACCGGCACGCTGGCTGCAATTCAAAACCAAGCCGCAATTTGAATGGCCCGGGCCTGCGCCACAATGCAAACTTCACTCATGCATCGTTTGTTCTTCCACCTGCTCCCAGCCGTGGCAGTCCTACTCACAGCCGCGCCTGTTGCCCTCTGCGCCCAAACCGCCAAGGCCCCGTCCGCCCCCGTCCTCCCGCACTACGACCCGCCGGACCAGCCGTTCCGCATGGCCCCGATGCCGCAGAGCACGCGCAGCATCGTGGTGCCGCTGGCGACGAACCTGCACCTGGCCTTCGACACCGCGCTGCTGCGCACGCACACCGTCTGGTCGGGCAAGGGCCTCGCGCTCCTCGGCCCGCAATACGGCCTGCCCAAGTCGCCCTTCATCAGCACGAACGACGGCACGGTGCTGTGGACCATGCCGCCGGTGTTTCCGTGGGCGGTGGGCGAAACGCCAGCGAGCATGCCGGAGAAGTTGCCAGCGTGGGCACGCTTCACCGGCATCAAC
This sequence comes from Klebsiella pneumoniae, assembly GCA_943330855.2. Lineage (GTDB taxonomy): Bacteria > Verrucomicrobiota > Verrucomicrobiia > Limisphaerales > SXTU01 > SXTU01. Next base: position 8,982 of record CALQJI020000041.1, on the reverse strand, counting down.
ACCGATAAGTCAAACGTGGCGGCCGAATACGAACTCACGGTGGACGGACGCGCCGTGCTGGTGCGGGAGTATTTTGTCGTCCGAGGGTCGCAGACGGTGGCCCGCGTGCTGCGCGTTGGGCCATGTGCGAAGGAACTTTGGTTCCTCGCGCACGCCGAATGGAATGCCACCGTCAGCCTCACGAGTAAGGACGAATTCTTACTGACACGCCCGACCGGCCCGCTCGCTGTGGCTGTGCGTGCTAAAGAAAACCTGAAGCTCAAAGCCGAGCGCATCACCAGCCGTCAGCAAGTCGAACGCGTTACGGAGGTCGGTGCTGAGAAGGGCCACCAGCGCTCACTCGTAGAGGGCGAGCAAGCGCGAGTGTGGGTGGGCATTCCGCCGCACACCACGGAGTTGGTCGTGCGCGTCCTGAGCACCGCCGGCAGCAACAAGGTGCCTACAGAGGCGGAGGAAAACGCTCTAAGTCGGCTTCTGCAACCGGAGGTGATGGTGGCGAAGACTTTCGTGGCAACCACGCCTGCGCGTGCTCCCACCGTCGGTTCGGCCGCGTTCCGGGCCGAGTCCTTCCCGCTGCCGAAGGAGATCGAGCTATCCGTCTGCGGTATGGATTTTCTGCCGAACGGAGACCTCGTCGTCTGCACTTGGCCGGGCGAGGTGTTCGTCATCGAGAACGCGACTGGCCCGACGAAGGCCATGCGCTACCGCCGCTTCGCGCGCGGACTGGCCGAACCGATGGGCCTCGCGGTGCGCGACGGCAAGATTTACGTCGGCACCAAGCAGGCGCTCTATCGGCTCACGGACACGGACGCCAACGGCGAGGCGGACTTGTTCGAGTGCCTCAATCAAAGCTGGGGCTACACCGGTAGCTACAACGCCTTCGTCTATGGCCCGGTCTTCGACAGGGCGGGCAACGTCATCCTCGCCAACGCGGGGCACAGCGGGCGGTGGGACAGCGCTTACATGGGCTGGGCGCTGCGCATTTCGCCGGATGGCAAGAAGCTCGATGCGATTTGCTCCGGTCTCCGCGAGCCCAACGGCATCGGCACCTTCGGCCCCGACCGAGACGTGTTCGTCTCGGAAAATCAAGGCCAGTGGATGGCGGCGTGCAAGCTGAACCACGTCACGCCGGGCAAGTTTTACGGCCACCCGAGCGCGTGGCCCGCGCCGCAGGAGGACTACGGCAAACACACGCGCTTCGACCCGCCCGCCGTCTGGTTCCCCTACAAGCTCGCGCGCTCCACCACCGGCCTCGTCGAAATCACCGACGACCGCTTCGGGCCGTTCAAGGGCCAGCTCATGGTCGGCGATTTCCAGAACGCCATCGTCACGCGCGTGCAGTTGGAGAAGGTTAACGGCGAGTATCAGGGCGCGGTGTGGCCGTTCCTGAAACAGTTCCAGTCCGGCGTGAACCGGCTGGTCTATGGCCCCGATGGCAAGCTCTACGTCGGCGGCTTGCAGGCCCCGCGCTCGTGGTCCGCCGTCGCGCCGCTGAACGCGTCGCTGGAGCGCATCGCGTTCACCGGCAAGCTGCCGTTCGAGGTGAAGGAAGTTCACGCCCAGCGCGACGGCTTCGAGTTGACCTTTACGCAGCCGGTCGAGGCGAAGGCCACCGCCGACCCCGAGAGCTACGACGTGACGCAATACGGCTACAAGTATCAGGCCAAGTATGGCTCTCCCGACTACGACCACGACGGCAAGGAAAACGCCGCCACGGTCATCAAGGTCACCGGCGCGACCGTCTCGCCGGACAAACTAAAAGTCCGACTCAAGCTGGAAGGCTGGAAGACTGGCTACGTAACGATGGTCCGTAGCCTCGACGTGAAGAACGCGGCAGGGGAGCCCCTCGTGAACGACACCTTCTGGTATACGCTAAACCAGATTCCAAGGTGACGCTTACACTTCATCACACCCAACAATACAGGTGTTTGTTCGTTTTTAGGATGCAGTAAAAAGTTCCAAATGTCTGCTTGCTGTATGCTCAATGCCCGTTTCCGACGCGTTCGCTCACTGCGGTTCATGGAGGCTCTTCATCCGGATGAATCAGAACGCCGCGTGGGGGGCAGGCGGCCTACCCCGTGTAGGCCGGGTCCCCCGACCCCGCAGCCCGATCCGGCAGGGCGCCGGGCCTACAAAACCCGACCCGGCCACTGGCCTTGACACCCATCCACCTGTGGCCAATCTCCCGCCCATGCGTTCCGCCTCCTGCCTTGCCCTCCTCACCGCCGCGTTCGCCTCCGCCCACGCCGCCGACTGGCCGATGTTTCGCGGGCCTGAGCTGAACGGCATTTCCCGCGAGACGGGTTGGAGTTCCACTTGGGCCTCCGAGGGGCCGAAGCTCGCGTGGCGCGCGAAGCTGGGCGTGGGCTTCTCCACTGTCCTCGTCAGTGGCGGGAAGCTCATCGCCACCGGGCACGACGGGCGCGCGAAGGGCCAGGACACGCTCGTCTGCCTCGATGCCGCGACCGGCCAGGAACTCTGGAAGCACAGCTATGCCGCACCGCTGGGGAACAAGTATTTCGAGGGCGGCACCACGGGCACGCCGACGATTGATGGCGATCGCGTCTTCCAACTCAGCCGGCTGGGCGACTTCTTCTGCTTGGAGCTGGCGACGGGGAAAGTGGTTTACCAGAAGCAGCTCGTCACCGAGTTGGGCGTGGATGTGCCCGAGTGGGGCTTCGCCGGCTCACCGCTTGTCGAGGGCAAGCTGGTCATCCTCAATGTTGGCAGCCAAGGCACCGCGCTGGACAAGGCCACCGGCAAAGTCATCTGGCAGAACGGTAAAAGCTCCGCCGCCTACGCCACGCCGATCCCCTTCGACCTCGATGGCACGCGGTGCGTCACCATCCTCTCGCACCGCGAGTGCGCGGCGGTGGAAGTCGCCACCGGCAAGGTGCGCTGGGCGAAGAAGTTCACCTCCGCCTACGACACCAACGCGGGCGCGCCGTTGGTGCAGGACGGAGCCGTGTTGCTCTCCGGAGAAAACGCGATGGCGGTGAAGCTGAGCCTGCGCGATGGCTCGCCCGTCGCGGGCTGGAAGACTGAGTCGTGGACGCAGTTCAACGCGGGCGTCGTGCTCGGCGGCCACCTCTATACCTTCCACGGCCAAGCGGGGAAGCCGGCGGAAGGCGAGTTACGCTGCCTCGACTGGCAGACCGGCGCGACCAAGTGGGCGCAGAAGGGCCTCGGCGTCGGCTCGCTCACGGCGGCCGATGGCAAGCTGATTGTGTTGAGCGAGACGGGAGAGCTGCTCGTCCTCGCCGCGTCGCCCAAGGGTTTTGAAGCCATCGCCCGTGCGCAGGTGGTCGGCAAGAAATGCTGGACTGCCCCCGTCCTCGCCAACGCCCGCATCTACCTCCGCAATACCCCGGGTGATTTGCTGGCTTTGGATGTGAGCGGGAAGTAGGGGGGGGGGCGTGCGAGTGCGCCAGACAGGCGCAGCGCGGGCGTCTCGCCCGCTGCGCATGGTGCGAAGCCCGTAAGCTATGAACTCCATACCCGGGCGCGAATCACCCGCTGCGGTCTGGAATGCCGCGCTGCGGGGCAGGGAAACCGCTTCCTTCCGTGTCCCTCGCTGCTAGCGTTCGCGTGTGTCTGCCCGCTATCCGAGAATCTTCCGTGTTCGCCAGACGTTCGAGCGCCCGCTTGTCGCGGATGTGGCGGCGACGGTGCGGGCGGAGCTGACGCGCATCGGCGTGGCCCCGCGCGTGCAGCCGGGGCAGACGGTGGCCATCACGGCGGGCAGCCGGGGCATCACGAACATCGCGGTCATCCTCAAGGCCACGGTGGACTTCTTCCGCGCTGCCGGGGCGCAGCCTTTCATCGTCGCCGCGATGGGCAGTCACGGCGGTGGCACGCCGGAAGGCCAGCGCGCCATCCTCACGAACTACGGCGTCACCGAGGAGTTCTGCGGGTGCCCCGTTCGCACCAGCATGGAGACTGTCGTGCTCGACCGCACGGCGGAGGGCATCCCCGTTCACTTCGGGCGCGACGCGCTCGCGGCGGATCACGTCGTTGTCGTGGGCCGTGTGAAGCCGCACACGGAGCTGTTCGGCGATCACCAGAGCGGCTTGATGAAGATGCTGCTCATCGGCTTGGGCAAGCACGAGGGGGCGAAGATTTACCATCGCGCGTTCGTGGATTTTTCGTTCGACCAGATCGTCCGCAGCGTGGGCCGGCGCGTCATCGAGAAGGGCCGCATCCTTGCCGGCCTGGGCATCGTGGAGAACGCTTACGACGAGACAGGTTTGATCCGCGCGGTGTTGCCGCAGGAGCTGGAAGCACAGGACAAGGAGTTGCTCGCGCTGGCGGGGAAATGGCTTCCGCGCCTGCCCTTCGATCACGCGGACCTGCTGCTGGTAGACGAGATCGGCAAGGAGATTTCCGGCTGCGGCATGGACACGAATGTGATTGGCCGCAAACGCTACGAACACTGGACCGAGGAGCATGAGTTTCCGAAGGTGAAGAAGATCGCCATCCGCAGCCTGACCGAGCAGACGCACGGCAACGCGACGGGACTGGGCAAGTCGGAGTATTGCCTCACGCGCGTGGTCGAGGCGATGGACAAGCGCGTGACCTACATCAACGTGGCCACCGCGTGCTACCCGCAGGTGGCGATGATCCCGCCGCACTACGACACGGACCGCGAGCTGCTGGACGTGGCGCTGGCCACGGTGGGCCTCGTTGAGCCGCCGGACGTGAAGTTGCTGTGGATCCGGAACACGTTGCGCGTGGAGGAAGTGGAGTGCGGTGAGGCGTTCCTGCCGCTGGTGCGCGGGCGGAGTGACTTGCAAATCCTCACCGAGCCGCGTGAGTTGGAGTTCGACGTGAACGGGATGCTGTGCCAGCTGTCAGCTATCAGCGGTCAGCAATCAGCGAACTGCGGAGCGCCGTGCTGACCGCTGACCGCTGACCGCTGACCGCTGACCGCTGACCGCTGTTCGCTGACCGCTCCTTCCCTTCACTTCACCCAGCCTGCCGTCTGGCACCCGCGCATCAGCAGATACGCCACCGTCGCCGTCGCCGGCAGCGTCAGCACCCACGCCCAGAGGATGCGTTCGACCACGCTCCACTTGATCGCGTTGAACCGCTTCGCCGCGCCGACGCCCATGATGCTCGTCGTGATCGCGTGCGTGGTGGAGACGGGCATCCCGAGCATCGCTGCTCCGGCGAGCACGCTGGCGGCAGTGGTCTCGGCGGCGAAGCCGTGGATGGGCTGCAACTTCACCAACTTGTGGCCGAGCGTGCGGATGATGCGCCAGCCACCCGCCGCCGTGCCTGCCGCCATGGTCAGTGCGCAGGTTACTTTGATCCACATGGGAATCTGGTCCTTGTTCGGCCCGAGCGTCTCGATCTTCAGGAAGCTCAACCACTCCGGGGCCTTGGCGAGATCGCCGTTGGCGGTCCCCGCCAGCAGTGCGAGCGCGATGATGCCCATCGTCTTCTGCGCGTCGTTCTGGCCGTGACTCCAGCCCATGTAGGCGGCGCTGAAAATCTGGAGCTTGCCGAAGGACTGAGTGACGGTGCGGGGGCGCCAGTTGAACACGAGCAGGTAGAGCGCACTCATCACGAGGAAGCCGACGAGCAGCCCGATGATAGGCGATGCCACCATCGGGAAAATCACTTTGGGCAGCAGGCCCTCGGCCTTCCACAACGGTGCGCCCGCCTTCTCCTTGAACCAGATGATGGCCGACCAGTTGTTGTGTGCGGCCGCGAAGGCCGCGCCCACCAGCCCGCCCACCATCGCGTGCGTGGAGCTGGACGGCAGCGCAAACCACCACGTCAGCAGGTTCCAGAAAATCCCCCCCAGCAGCGCGCAGATGATCATGTGCGTGGTGACCTTGACCACCGTCGCATCCACCAGCCCGCTGGTGATGGTCTTGGCCACCGCCACGCCCATCATGGCCCCGATGAGGTTCGTGAACGTCGCGAGCACGATGGCCTGCCGCGGCGAGAGCACCTTGGTGGAAACCACGGTGGCGATGGAGTTGGCCGTGTCGTGGAAACCGTTGATGTATTCGAAGATCAACGCCACCAGCACGACGGTCAGGATCAGTTCCATCGCGCCTCAGGAGTTCTTCAGCACGATGTGGGTGACGACGTTGCCGGCGTCGCGGCAGCGGTCAATGACGCGCTCGAGGAGTTCGTAGAGGTCTTTTAGGAGCAGGCTTTTGTGCGCCGGGTGCTTGCCTTGATACACGTCGCGCAGCAGGTCCAGCACGGCCTTGTCGGCGTCGCCTTCGAGCTGCTGGAGGCGGTCGTTGAGCGACTTGACCTGGTTCAAGTCCGGGCGGCGCAGGCCGCGCACCATCGTCACCAGCGTCTCGACGGCGAGTTCGATCAGCGCCGTCTGCCGGGAGAAGTCCACGCCCTGCACCAGCTCGGGCGCGAGGTTCATGCGCTCGCCGAACTTCTCGACGGTCTTGGGAATCTTGTAGAGCGCGTTGGAGAGCGCCTCGATGTCCTCGCGTTCGAGCGAGGTGACGAAGGTGGTGGTGAGCGCCTCGCTGATCTCTTGGGTGATTTTTTTGTCCGAGCTGCGGGCGGTGGCGAACTCCTCCAGACTGCCGGGCTGGCCGGCGGCCTTGCTGAGTTTGACCATCGCCTGGACGCTGTGCCGCGCCTCCTCGGCGCTGGCTTCCAGCAGGGCGAAGAAGCGGTCTTCCTTACCGAAGAGTCGAGCGAGTGAGAACATGCGCCGCTGTTGTCACAAAACTGCCACACGAACGCACGCCAAATTTCGCGCGCAGCCCTTTCCGCTCGGGACCATCTGGGCCACGGGCTGGTGGAAGTTTGACAAGCCTTCGGCTCACGCACTCTAATTAGTCATGACATTGCTGCGCCACTTCGCACTCCTTGCGGGCTTCCTACTCGCGGCCTCCCGACTGGTCGCCGCGCCGCCGAACATCGTGATGATCGTCTCGGACGACCATCACTGGGCTGACTACTCCTTCATGGGGCACCCGACGGTGAAAACGCCGCACCTCGACAAGCTCGCGGCGCAGAGCCTCACCTTCACGCGCGGTTATGTGCCGTCGAGCCTCTGCTGCCCGAGCCTCGCTTCCATGATCACCGGGCTGTATCCGCACCAGCACAAGGTGACGAGCAACGACCCGCCGCCGGTGCCCGGAATGAAAGGCGCGGAGTTCCAGAAATCCAAACAGTTTGCCGATGGGCGCGAGCTGATGTCGAAGTTCATCGAAGCCGTCCCCACGCTCCCGCGCGAACTGGGCAAGCAGGGTTATCTCAGCCTCCAGACCGGCAAGTGGTGGCAGAAACATTTCAGCCGCGGCGGCTTCACCCACGGCATGACGGTGGGCGGTCGTCACGGCGATGTCGGCCTCGACATCGGGCGTAAGACTATGCAGCCCATCTACGACTTCATCGGCACGGCCAAGCAGGAGAAGAAGCCGTTCTTCGTCTGGTATGCGCCGATGATGCCGCACGACCCGCACACGCCGCCCCAGCGCATTCTCGATAAATACAAAGACAAGACTCCCTCGCTCCACGTCGCGAAGTATTGGGCGATGGTCGAGTGGTTCGATGAAACCTGCGGCCAACTCCTCGCGCACCTCGATGAGCAGGGCCTCGCGGAAAACACCATCGTCGTCTATGTCACCGACAACGGTTGGATCACCAACCCCGAGACCGGCCGCTACGCTGCCAAATCCAAGCAGTCCCAATATGACGGCGGACTCCGCACGCCGATCATGGTCCGCTGGCCGGGCAAAGTGACGCCGCAGAAGTCCCCGCACCTCGCCAGCTCGCTCGACCTCATGCCGACGCTGCTGCACGCCGCTGGCCTCAAGCCCACGCCGCAGATGCCGGGCTTGAACCTGCTCGATGAGAAGGCCGTTGCTGCACGCAAAGCGCTCTACGGTGAGTGCTTCACTCACAACTTCGCGGACATGGAAAATCCGGCCTCCAGTCTCAAGTGGCGCTGGGTCATCGAGGGCGACTGGAAACTCATCGTCCCGAGTAAGCGCAACCAACCCGACGATGTCGTGGAACTCTACAACCTCGGCAAAGACCCACACGAGGTGAAGAGCCTCGTTAGCACGGAGCCGGTCCGGGTCGAACACTTGACCAAGCTGCTGGACACCTGGTGGCCTGCGAAGTAGCGGCGGCGGTGCGCAGTGGCAGACCGCAGCGCTGCTGCTCGAACCCATTTGCGGAACACAGACTTCGTGCGTCGCGTCACCGTGAGATCGCCAGCCTTGCTCCCTCCCTGCGCCTGACCTACGGTCTCGCCGGCTTCGGAAGGGCGGAGGATCGCTCCCGGCTCACGCTGGGGGAGGAAAGTCCGAACACCACAGGGCGCGATGCCGCGTAACTCCGGTTCAGCCGGAGATACACGCGGGCGGTTCGCCGAGAGGCGCATCGACGGACAGTGCCACAGAAACTAAGACCGCCACGCTGGGCAACCGGCGAGGTAAGGGTGAAAAGGTGCGGTAAGAGCGCACCGCCCCAAGCGCAAGCGCGGGGGCATGGAAAACCCCATCGGGTGCAAGGCCAAATAGGGGACCAACGGAGCGGCTCGCTCCAGTTTCCGCGCAAGCGGGATGGGTTCCGGGTATTGGCTGCTGAGACAAATGATCCTCTCCGTCCGCAAGGGCGAAGACAGAAATCGGCTTACAGCCCTTTCGAAGCCACTTCAGCGGGAGATATAGAAGCAGCGACGGCCTCCCGTCGCTGCTTCGGAGATCGGATTCAATCCGTAATTTGAATGGCCGCTTTTCTCCCGCGCCCCATCGGGGGAGAGGCAAGGCAGGGCGCGTCTGTCCTCAGCGCGCCAGCCCTCTCAACTTTCAACCTCCCCAACTACGCCGCCGTGTGGTGTAAACGCCGGTTGAAAAGTGCGGCGGGTGGCGCTCGAAAAGTGAGACACCTTCCGGCGCGAAGGGAACGGTTTCTGGCCTTCGAGGTCAAGTCCGAGAAGTTCGCCGCGAGGTAGAACGAGCAGGAGGGCGAGCTGCGAGCCCC
>CALQJI020000040.1 GCA_943330855.2 Klebsiella pneumoniae | reverse complement strand
GCCGGGATGGATCCCTACGAGTTGAAGAAAAGGATTGAGGCCAAGCTGAAGAAATTCTTCACTGCCTTGGGTAAACTAGATCGTGAGTCAACGAAGACCTGACGGTCCCCTGCCCCCGGTAACATTTAGCCGTGAGTCAATACGGGGCGCGCATCCGCGCACTGCCCCCGGAGCGCGGCCTTCCAGGCCGCAGCGGGCGACTCGCGCCAGGGCGTGGAGTTCAACCGCCCACGGGCTTCGCGCACGCGCTGCGGGCGGGACGCCCGCGCGCCGGGCAGCCGGTCATCTCAACTGGAGCAGCGGCACGAGGTGCTTGGCACTCTTGAGCGGGCTGACGAGCGCGAGATGGAGGTGCTCGGGCCGAAAAATATCGCGCGCCACGGCGCGAACTTGCGCAGGTGTAACTGCGGCCAGTCGCTCGCGCGCCACGGCGGCGGGCATGAGCTGGTTGTGGCCGATGAGTTGTTCGCCCAGCCACGCCATGCGCGGCTCGGTGCCTTCGAGCGCGAGGTCGAACTGACCGATCACGTAATCGCGCGCGCGTCGCACTTCCGACGCGGGCGGTGCCTTCACCGTGAGTTTGCGCAGCTCGGCAGTGATGAGGCGGAGCACTTGCTCCAGCTTGTCGTCATCGACCCCGGCGTAGATGGACAGATCGCCACAATCAGCGAACGAACTCACGGAGCTGTGGATGTCGTAGGCGATGCCGCGGTCCTCGCGGAGGCTCTGGAACAGGCGCGAACTCATGCACTCACCCAGCAGCGCGTTGAGCAGCCGCAGCGGGAAACGCCGCTCGTCGTGCCGCGAGACGGCGTGGATGCCCAGCGCGAGCTGGGTCTGCTCGGTGGCCTTCGTATGCAGCTGCACGCGTGGCGGAGTGAGTGGGGCAGATTTCTTGCCTGTTTCACTCCGCATCGGCTCACACACCGGTCGCGGGCCGGTGGGAAAGTGTTTGGCAAAGGGGGTGACGGCACGGACCACTTCCGCATGGGTGAGTTTGCCCGCTGCCACGAGGACCGTGTTGGCCGCGACGTAGTTGGCGCTGAAGAACTCCAGCAACCGCGCGCGGTCCAATCCGTCCAGCGAGCGCGGCGTGCCTTCGATGGCGCGGCCCAACGGATGCTCCGGCCAGAGGGATTCGTTCAGCAATTCCTGCACGAGGTGCTGCGGTTGGTCGCGGTAGCTGGAGCGCTCCTCCTTGATGACCGCGCGTTCCTTCACGATCTCGACCGGGGCGAAGCGCGACGCGAGGAACATATCCATTAGCACGTCCAGCAGCGCGGGGAAGCGGTCGGCGCGGGCCTTCGCATGGAAGCAAGTGTGGTCCTCGCTGGTGTAGGCGTTCAGGTAGCCGCCCAGCCCCTCGACCTCTTCGGAAATCTTCCGCGCCGTGCGCCGCCGCGTGCCCTTGAAGAGCAGATGCTCGATGAAGTGCGACGCGCCGCCCTGCGCCGTGGTCTCGAAGCGCGAGCCGACGCCCACCCACACGCCCAAGCTGACGCTGGCCATGTGTGGCATCGCGGCAGTGGCGATGGTCAGTCCGTTAGGTAATCGGGTGAGGCGGTGCATCTGGTGTTCAACGCTGGCTGGTAATCTGAATCGTAAACCCGCCGCTCGTCCTGAGCGGGGCAAAGACGGAGCCAGATTCAGGGAAAGAATACGATGAAGAACAAGCGCGGGCAATTCCGACGAGCGCAGCTTGACTGTTCCGGAGCGCGGCATGCAGGTCGCAGCGGGTGATTCGCGCGAGGGTGTATGAGTTCACAGGCCGCAGTCTTCGAGCGGCTGCTGCGGGCGGAACGCCCGCGTTCCGGGTCGCCCCTTGCGAAGGTGTTTTAACTGCGGATGAACGGCCAACCCGGTCTGTTTTGTTCCAGATTCGAATTTCGGCGCGAACGTCCGACTATCTCCCCAACCACCCCGGCAGCCAGGTCGTCAGCGGCGGGAAGTAGGTGATGAGTAGCACGCCGATGATGAGCACGCCCTGCATTGGCAGCACGGCGCGCGAGACTTCCATCACGGGCTTCTTGAAGCGGTAGGAGGCCAGGAAGATGTTGATGCCCACCGTCGGCGCGAGCAGGCCCAGCTCCATGTTCGCGAGGAAGATGATGCCGAGGTGCAGCGGGTCGATTCCATACGCGGAGCCGAGCGGCACGAGCAGCGGCACGACGACCACGATGGCGGAGAAGGTGTCCATGAAGCAGCCCACGAGCAGGAGCAGCACGTTCAGCACGAGGAGGAACACCCACTTCGAGTGAATCGTGCCCGTGACCCAGGTGACGGCCTTGTCGGGGATTTGCGCGTCCACGAGGTAGTTCGTCAGCCCCAGCGCGACGCCGAGAATCATCAGCACGCCGCCCACGAGCAGTCCGCACTCGGTCAGCACGCGCGGGATGTCGGTGGTCAGCTTCAGGTCGCGGTGGATGAAGACGGTGGCGATGAAGACATAAAGCGCTGTGACCGCCGCCGCTTCGACCGGCGTGGCGATGCCGCCGAAGAGCGCGCCCAGCGCCACGAAGGGCACGGCGAGTTCCCACTTCGCTTCCCACATGGCGGCACGCGCCGTGGCAACGCAGAACTTGGGCCGGTCGCTGGCGTCCTTCGGCCCCCGGCTCACGCCCCACCACGCGGTCAACGCCACGAGCAGCAGGCCGGGCAGCAGGCCAGCGAGGAACATTTTCTCGATGGTCACGCCCGCCGCCTGCGCCTTCGAACCGGCGATGATGGCGTAGAGAATCAGCGGCAGCGACGGCGGGAAGAGCAAGCCCAGCGCGCCCGAGCCGGTGAGCAGGCCGAGGGCGTTGCGCTCCGAGTAGCGCGCCGCGAGCATCACCGGCATGAGCAGGCCGCCCATCGCGAGGATGGTCACGCCGCTCGCGCCGGTGAACGAGGTGAAGAACGTGCAGACCAGCGCGGTGACGATGGCCGGCCCGCCCCGAAAGGAGCCGAACAACGCCTGGAACACGCCGACGAGCCGCTTCGATGCGCCGCCTTCCGCGAGGAGATAACCGGCCAGCGTGAAGAGCGGAATCGTCGGCAGCGTGGCGTTGGTGACGAGCCGGTAGTGGTCGAGCGGGATGGAGGCGATGGGTAAATCCTCTCCCCAGAAGAGAATCATCGCGGCACCGCCAAGCGTGACGAAGATGGGCGAGCCCAGCACCGTTGCCACGAGTAGCGTGGCAATCGCAGGCCAGACGAGCTTGGCCGGGTCGGTGGGCGGATGCGTGGCGAACCACACGAGCAGGCCGCTCGCGACGAAGACAATCGCGCGGCCCCACCACTTCGGCGACGCGTTCCACAGCAGCCGCCCTGTCACGAGCGCGAAGCCGATGGGCGTGACGGTTTGCACCCACCAGATGGGCATCGTGCCGACGAGGAAGTTGCCGCTCTCGCGCTCGGTCTTCACGAACTCAATGCCCGCGACGGTGAGGAAGAGCGTGATGGTCGTGGCCGCCGTGCCGCTGAAGAGCGCGGCGAAAACCTTCCACTTGGGCGGTAGAATCGTCGGCAGCGCGGACATGGCGAGCAGTCGACTGTCGCGGGCTGCAAGCGCGCCGCCGAGCATCGCGATGAGCAGTGTGAAGTGCTGGACCAAAGTCGTCGCGCCCGGGATGCCGGAGGCAAAGGCCTTGCGGAGGAACGCCTCCAGCAACGGCAGCACCATCAGTGCGACGAGGATGGAACAGAGAATGAGGTTTTCGCCTTGGCGTAGCCACAGGCGGAGGCCGGTGGGCGGGGCGGCTTCTGTGGTCGTGGGGAGTGAGTTCATGCGATGTCGGGAGCGCGGACGCCTACGTCCGCAGCAGTTTTCCTCTCGCAGGCTCCGAGTTAACGCACCGGGTGCGGACGTGGGCGTCCGCGCTCCATTCGCGTTCGCGAGCGCCGCTCATTTCGCGGCCTTCGCCCGATACTCTTTCACGAGCTTCGACACCTCGTCGAACATCTCGGCGGGCACAAGCTTGCCACGGATTTTCGGGAAGGCCTCGTCGGTGAAGCGCACCCAGTCGGCGAGGTCGTCGGGGGTGGGCTTGGTGACTTTCAAGCCGCGCTTCACCATCGCGGCGGTGGCCTCGTCGCTCTCGGCACGACCACGCTCGCGGATAAGTTTGCCGGCCTCGGCGGCGGCTTGGAGGAGTGCGGCACGCTTGTCGACGGGCGTGGTGTCCCAGCTCTTCTTGGACACGATGGTCGCGCCGACGAGGGGCACCCAGTTGATTTCGAGCATATGCGAGGCGGGGCCGTAGAACTGCCCGGCCAGCGCGTAGATGGGCACGCTCGGCACCATGTCGAAGAGCCCGGTCTGGAGCCCGGGGAGCACGTCGGTCTGCTCGGCGGGCACGGGGTTGACGCGCAGGGCGCGCATCACGTCAGCGGAGCGCGTGTCACCAGACCACACGAAGACCTTCATCTTGCGGTAGTCGTCAATGCGGTGGGCCGGCTGCTTCGAGAAGAGGCGCACCCAGCCGAGGTCGCCCCAGCAGAGGATTTCAAAACCCTTGTCACGGAACTTCTTCTCCAGCCCGGGCCGGAGCTTCTCGAAGACGTAATCGAACTCGTCGAGCGAGCGGAACATCATCGGCAGGAGTTGCAGCCCGCCGACGGAGTCCTCGATTTGCGAGAGGCCGGGGGCGGTGAGCATCGCGGCCTGAATCTGGCCGATGCGCATGCGGCGGACCATGTCGGCCTCGCCGCCCATCGTGCCGTCGGTGAAGAGGGTGAGTTGGACCTGGTCGCCGGTGGATTTCTTCCACGCCTCGCCCATCTGCTGGAGGCTTTTGTGGGGTGAAGAGTCCTTCGGGGCGAGGGTGGCGAGACGGATTTTGACGGGCGCGGCGGCGGAAGCGACCAGTGTGGTTCCGAGCAAAAGGAGGAGGGTCCAAAGTCCAAGGTCCAAAGTCCAAGGTCGCGGTGACCTTCGGACGCGCTCGATGGTGGGACGGCTTTGGACTTTGGACTTTGGACTTTGGACTCGGTTCATCACGACTTTGGCTTGGTTTCGACCGGTGGCAACGCGGGCAATATCAAATCATCCATCCGCCCCAGCAGCCACGCGGCGCGGCGCTGCATGAGGGTGTTCACCAGCCGCCATTCGGGACGGGCGTCCACTTTGACGGCTAGGGCTTTTTCGAGCAAAGCCTTGAACTCGGCGGCGTTCTGCTGCTTCAGCGCGACGCTTTCGGCCAGCGACACATACGGCCCCGCCTGGTTTCCACCACTCAACTCGACGGCGAGCGCGAAGTGTTGCCGCGCCTTCGCCACGGCGTCCGGTCCTGCGCCGGGCCGCGCCAACTCGAAGGTGATGAGGAAGGAGTGAATCGCGCCGTGGTCGAAGCCCGGGTCCAGCGCCAACGCGCGGTCCATGAGCGCGGCGGCCAGCGGCAGGTCGGCGATGGCGTCGGGGTTGTCCTTCGAGAGCGAGATGCCGGCGGCCCACGACACGGCGGTCCAGTAGAGTAGATGCACGTCGGCCTTCTTGGTGGCGCGGACGGCGACGGCGGGATTAGCCCGCAGGCGTTGCTCGAAGTCGGGGTGCTTCACCGCCAGTCCGCGTAGGCCGTAGTTGCGCGCGCGCTGATAGAGCCGCTTCGCCCGCGCGTGACCGGCGTTGGCAGCGGCGAGGTCCGTCTCCTCCAGTTCGTCAGCGGGCAGGGCGGCGAAAGCGTAGGCGTATTGCGTGAAGCCGCTGGCCAGCGCTTGCAGCAACTCGCGGTGCTGCGGCGACTCGATGAGCAGCGACTCCATGAGCTTGAGGCTGAACGGGGCTGCGGCGCGGATGAGGTCGGGGTCGTCGTCCGTGGCGAAGCTGCCGCCGCCGTTGGAGAGCGCGTCGCCAAGCTGGTTGATGGCGAGGCGCTTGACGGAACAGCCGGTGTTGCCAGCGACAAGGCCCAGCACGCCCGCGAGCGCGAAGCCGCGAAGGAGGCGTTGCGCTAGGCGCGGGAGCGACCAATGAGAAGGAAAGCGTTTCATTCGCAGACTGCCGGAAAACAGAGCGCGTTTCTACACACGCGCCGGGAGTGAGGCAAAGGAATTTGGGTTAAGTTTGGGTGAACAGATGCGCCCTCATGTCGGGCGTTTGTTGACGTTGCCCACGACGCCCACGGTCCGGAGCGCGGGCGTCCCGCCCGCAGCAAGCGCGCGAAGGCTGAAGTCGGTTAGCTTTCACACTCTTACGAGAATTACCTGCTGCGGCCTCGAATGCCGCGCTCCGGGGCAGTGTGCGGCTGTGCCCTCATGTCGGCGTCGGAGAATCTGTGTTCCATCTGGGTTCCATCCGTGGCTACCTTCGCTCGTGAACTTGGTCCAAATCACCCCCGGTGCGGGCGGGATGTATTGCGGGAATTGTTTCCGGGACAACGCGCTGGTCGCCGCGCTGCGGCGGCGTGGGCACGACGTGCTCATGGTGCCGCTCTACCTGCCGATGACGCTGGACGAGGAGAACCAGAGCGCCGGCACGCCGACCTTCTTCGGTGGCATCAATGTTTATCTCCAGCAGCAGTCCGCGTTCTTCCGGCGTGCGCCCCGGTGGCTGCACAAGCTGCTGGATTCACCGGCGCTGCTGAAGCTCGCGGCGGGCCGCGCCGCCAAGACTCGTGCCGCAGACGTGGGGGAACTCACGCTCTCGATGTTGCGCGGCGAGGAGGGAAATCAGGCGCGTGAACTCGACACACTCCTCGCGTGGCTGAAAACCCAGCCGCGGCCCGACGTGGTCCTGCTCTCGAATGCGATGCTCGCGGGCTTCACGCGCAGGCTGAAGGCCGAGCTGGGCTGCAAGGTTATCTGCAATCTTCAGGGCGAGGATGCCTATCTCGATTCCATGCCCAGCCCGCTGCGCGAGCGCGTGTGGGAGCTGCTGGCCGAGCGTTGCCGCGACTGTGACTTGTTCCTCGCGCCCAGCCGTTACTTCGCCGACACGATGGCGCTGCGACTCGGGCTGCCCGCGGAGAAGGTGAAGGTGGTGTTCAACGGCATTAGCCTCGATGGATATGGTGACAAGTGGCAGGCGACAAGCGCCACAGGCGCGTCCGTCGGCGCCCTGTCACCTGTCACTAGTCACTCGTCACCGACGCTCGGCTACTTCGCGCGGATGTGCCGCGAGAAGGGGTTGGACCTGCTCGTCGAGACCTTCATCGAGCTCAAGCAGCGCGGGACGGTGCCGAACCTCAAGCTCAAGGTCGGCGGCGGCTGCGGCCCGGGCGACGAGGCATTCGTCGCGCAACTCCAGGGGCATCTCCGTCGCGCGGGCTGTTTGGGCGACGTTGAGTTTCACCCGAACCTCACGCGCGAGCAGAAGGTCAGCTTCCTGCGATCGCTCACGGTGTTCTCCGTGCCCGCGCTCTACGGCGAGGGCTTCGGCCTTTACTTGATTGAAGCCATGGCGGCGGGCGTCCCCGTGGTGCAGCCGCGTCACGCGGCCTTCCCCGAACTAATCGCGGCCACCGGTGGCGGGGTCATCGCGGAGGTAAACGCGGCAGCGCTGGCAACCGCCATCGAGGGGCTGTTGCTGGACCCGACACAACTCCGGGCACTGGGCGAGGCCGGGCGACGCGCGGTGTCCGAGCGGTTCACGGTGGACCGCATGGCTGGCGAAGTGGCGAGCCGGTGTGAGGAATTGCTGAGTTGATGTGGCGAGGGTTGAAGGGCGAAGCGGTGGAACTTCGTGTCATGGGCGCGCACCACCTTCCTTTTGCCTTCTGCTTCGCCCCCATTGGCGGGAGACCAGTTGAAACTTGCGCTCTGCTCCCGGTGCGCGCAGAAACGCTCACTCCATGCTGAAAATCCTCCTAGTCGAAGACGATGAAATGAACCGCGACATGCTGTCGCGGCGGCTCAGTCGGCGCGGCTACGAGTTGGTCACCGCAGTGAATGGCGAGGACGGAGTGGAGATGTGTGCCAAGATGCTTCCCGACCTGGTGATCATGGACCTCGGCCTCCCGGTCATGAATGGGTGGGAGGCCACGCGCCGCATCAAGGCTGCGGAGGCCACACGGCATATCCCGGTCATCGCGCTCACGGCGCACGCGATGTCGGGCGAGGAGGAACGCGCGCGCGCGGCTGGCTGCGATGATTTCGAGACTAAGCCGGTGGAGTTGGACCGGCTGTTGACGAAGATGGCTGTCTGGCTGCCCCCGCCCCCCGCCCTGGATTCGACCGCATGAGCGAGCGACTGCCATCTGGATCTCGACTGATCCTCCCGACGGGGGGCGAGGCGCTGCGCGCGCTTCGGCACGACTTGCGCACGCCCATCAACCCGATCCTCGGCTACTGCGAGTTGATCGAGGAGGAAGCGGGGGACGCCGCGCCTCCTGCGCTGCTCGCCGGTGTCCGGCAGTTGCACGCAGCGGGCATGCAGATGCTGAAGCTCACCAACGAAGTTTTCTCCGACCAGCCCTCGGCGTTGCGGGAGTTGAGCGTCACCGAGCTGCAGCGCGAATTTCGTGCGCCAGCCGGGGTGGCGGCGGCGCTGTGCACGGAGCTGGAGCGGCAGGCCGATGCCGCCACGCTGCCCGTCGCCGCAGCGGACCTGCGCCGCATCGGCATCGCCACCGGCCGGTGGCTGGCGCGTGCGGAGGAGTTGTTGGATCAGGGCGGCAGGTCAGAGAGAAAGTAAACTGACCCTGTCGAGATGCGGCTTCCTCTGCGGCCACCCTCGGTCGCAAATCTTCGGTTCGGAGTTCGGGGTAACTGTGTGTTTTCTGAGCGAAGCACCCACAGGTTGCATTGAAGCTTGGACCCGGGCGGTGCCGTCCATACGCTCCGCCAGCACACATGGGCACGTTTATCCTCAAACGCTTGCTGCACATGATCCCGATCTTGCTCGGGGTCTCGCTGTTGACGTTTCTGCTCATGTCGCTCACCCCCGGCGGCTATTTGCAAAGCCTCCGGCAGAACCCCCAAATCTCAGCCGAGACCGTCGAGCGGCTCATTGCCAAGTATCACTACGACAAACCGTGGTATGTCCAATACGGCTATTGGCTCAAGAACGTGGCGCAGGGCGACTTCGGCTACTCCATCCAATACAAAATCCCCGCCACCGACCTCATCACCGCGCGGCTTTGGAACACCTTCCTCCTCTCGCTCTGCGCCACCATCGTCGCGTGGTGCATCGCCGTGCCCTTGGGAATCTGGGCG
Source organism: Klebsiella pneumoniae (assembly GCA_943330855.2). GTDB lineage: Bacteria > Verrucomicrobiota > Verrucomicrobiia > Limisphaerales > SXTU01 > SXTU01. The sequence goes on along the minus strand of CALQJI020000040.1, from coordinate 37,146 downwards.
GCGGTGAACAAGGATTCCCTCGTGGATCGCGGTTGCTCGATGATCGCGTTCGTCGGCCTGTCCGTGCCAGAAATCCTGCTCGCGCTCCTGGCACTGATGTTCGCGGCGGCGACGGGTTGGTTCCCCATCGGCGGCGCGCAAAGCTCGCTCTACGACCTGATGACTCCGATGGAACGGTTCTGGGACCGCGCGCATCACCTCGTCCTGCCCGTGCTCGTCCTCGCCGCCAGCGAACTGGCCGGCATCATGCGTCAGATGCGCTCGAACCTCCTCGACACGCTCCGCGCCGACTACGTCACCGCCGCGCGCGCCAAGGGCCTGCCCGAGGGCTGGGTCATCTACAAACACGCGCTGCGCAACGCCATCAACCCGCTCCTCACCATCTTCGGCTACTCGCTGGCGCACCTGTTGAGCGGCGCGTTCATCGTGGAGAACATCATGGCCTGGCCTGGCCTGGGCCGCCTGACCATCGAGGCTTACACCGCGAAGGACTCCATGCTCGTGGTGGACTCCGTGGTGATGGCCGCCGCGCTGCTTATCATCGGCAACTTCGTTGCGGACCTGATGCTGGCGTGGAGCGACCCGCGCATCCGGGTGAAGGAATGAGCGCCCCCGCCACCACCGCCCCGCTCTCCCCGCGTCAGCTCTTCTGGCGACGCCTCCGCGCGCGGCGCATGGCGATGGCTGGTGGCCTCATCCTCGGGGTGCTCTACCTCACGGCCCTGCTCGCGGGCTTTGTTGCGCCCTATCATTACGAGACCGATGACCGCGAACGGTTCTTCCACCCGCCGATTCTCCCGAAGCTCGATGGCCTGCGGTTGGTCGTTCCGCGCTGGGAAGAGAAGGAAGGGCAATTCATCTACGCGCCCAAGGCCGGGGACACCAAGCCGCTGCGCTACTTCGTGCAGGGCGATAAATACAAGCTGCTCGGCCTCATCCCGTGCCAGACGCACCTCTTCAGCACCGGCGAAAAAAACTACCCAATCTATCCGCTCGGCACCGACCAATTCGGACGCTGCGTCTTCTCGCGCGTGCTCTACGGCTCGCAGATTTCCCTGAGCATCGGTCTCATCGGCATCACGCTCTCGTTCACCTTCGGGATGCTCAACGGCGGCATCTCCGGCTACTTCGGTGGGCGCACCGACACCGTCATCATGCGCGTCTGCGAGTTGATCATGTCGATCCCATCGCTCTACCTCATCATCGCGCTGCGCAACACCTTCCCGGCTAACATTTCCTCCACGCAGGCCTACGCGATGATTATCGGCATCCTCAGTCTCATCGGCTGGGCGAGCATGGCGCGCGTGGTGCGCGGCATGGCCCTGAGCCTGCGCGAGCGGCAGTTCGTCCTCGCCGCGCGCGCGCTGGGAGCAACGCCGTGGCGCATCATCACGCGGCACATCCTTCCGAGCACGTTCAGCTACGTCATCGTGGCTGCGACTCTCAGCGTGCCCTACTACATCCTTGGCGAAGTCGTCCTGAGCTACCTCGCCGTTGGTATTCAGGAGCCGCAGGCGAGTTGGGGCAATATGCTCACCGCCGCGCAAAACACCGAGCATCTCCGCAGCTACCCGTGGCTGCTCGCTCCCGGCGCGGCCATTTTCATCACCGTGCTGGCCTTCAACTTCCTCGGCGACGGATTGCGCGACGCGGCAGATACGAAGAGCAATTGACCCCGCACAGCCGAAAGCTGTTAGCCGAGCCCTCTGGAGAGCGCACTCAACCCAAACTCCGAAATGGAATGGCTGCGAAAGGGCGCAAAGAGCGCAAAGCCAAGCTTCTGACAGGAACCCCTGCTCCCCCCAGGGGGCGTGGAGCAGGATTTGGATTTCGAACAGGAGCGGGCCCCAGCGCACGGTGAGGGAAGCCGCCGCGTGATGTCCCCACCGTGGGTTCCCGCCTCACCCGTTCACGGCCTGGAGCAACGGCGCCGCCGGGAACGACGGGGCTGTCCACTCCACTCGTTCCACTGGCGGCATCATGCGCGTCGTCACTGGCAGCAGGCCGCCTTCGCGGTAGAGGGTGATGGAGACGTGCTCGTTGCGGCGGATGCAGGCCTTGATGGCGTCGGGGTCTTTCTCGCACTGGAGGAGCGTCTTCCAAGAGTAGATGTGCTTGGGCTTGTGGAAGTCGCTGTTGGCGATGAAGGGCAGGCGCTTCAGGCCGACGGGCGCGAAGATGTCGTTGCGGTTGGCGATCTCCCACGCGTCCAGCAGCGGCGCGAACTCGTCCTGATTCTCCCAGAGGTAGAGCGTGTTCTTGCCCCACTCGCTCTTGAAGACGTGTGGGTGCGAGGCGACCGCCAACGCGCCCTGCGCGTGGAGTTGGGCGATGGTCTCGGGCAAATCCAGCGATGACGCGATGGGCATCTGCATATCAATACCCAGCAGGTGCGCGGAACTTTTCTTCGTCAGGCCGTCCTTGTTGAACTCGATGCCGGCCATGAGCAGCATCCCATACTTGCGCCAAGCGCGGCGACGCTCGCGGTCAAGAACCTCGAAGTATTCCTCCAACTGGCTTTCGGCGAGGACGAGGTTGCTCAACTTGCTCAATTTCCCGATGACGCGACGCGGGTCGGCGAGGTGGTCGGTGACGCAGATGCAGTCGAAGCCGCGCGGGCCGTAGAAATCCACCAACTCCGGCACGGTGAGGCTGCCGTCGGAGCAGTTGCTGTGGATGTGAAAGTCGCAGAGCAGGGAACGGCGTGCGGCGGTCCCGTCAATGATGGCAGGCACGGCGGGAGCCTTCGCGTCCGCCAAAACCCGCAACGGCGGCGGGGTGAACTTGGACCAATCCCCGGCGTCTTCGCATTGGGCGAGGACCAACTCCGCGATGCGCAACGCGGCGTCGGGACGGGAAACCTTGAGCAAGTTCGCGCGCCACTCCCGCCACAGCCGCGCGTGCTTGGCGAAGGCGGCTTCGATGATGCCGGGCACTTCGCGATTGCGTTCTGCCACGGTGCCGAGGCCGAGTTGCTGGATGAGCTGGGCGTTGCCGGTCTCCTGACCGGGGATGATTTGGTTGATGACCATCGGGCAGCGCGCGGCGATGGCTTCCTGCACGACGGCCCCGCCGGCTTTCCCGATGAGGACGTGGTGCGAGAGCATCAGCGCGGGCATCTGGTTGGTCCACCCGAGCACCTGCACGCGCGCGCCGTGGTCGCGGAAGCGGTCTTGCAACTCCGCCTTCAGCTCCGCGTCGCGGCCCGTGGTGATGGTGAGGTGGACGCGCTCGTTCTCCAGCAGGGCTTCGAGCACCTTGCCGCACTTCTTCTTCCCGTGGTTGATGACGTAAAGGAGCTTGATGGGGCCGTCGTCTTCGAGCGGGAAGGGCGCGAGGCCCGGCGCGGCGAACTGCGGGCTGACGGGGAAACCCAGCGCGTGAATGCGCGCCGCCTCCACCCCGGCCGCTTGCATGACCGTGGCCGTCGGGCGGTTCGCGACGACGAAGGCATCGCTCGGGGCGCGGTGCCAGGCAGCGTTCACCGAGATGGAATCGGTCACGATGGTGACGAGGCGGAAGGGCTTTTCCGAGTAGTCGCGGAAGAGTTCCTTGATGACCGGCGCGTAGGCGGGATAGGTGGACACGACGCAGTCCGGCTGCGTCACGCGCAGCACATCGCCCAGCGCAGTGCGCAGGCGCGTCAGGCCGGTGAGACCGCTGTCGGCCACGGAGACGTGGTCGAGCAGCGAGTAGATGCCGCGCCAGAGCGTGGGGGCGTAGCGGACGACGCCGAGGTGCGCTTGTTTTACAAAGCTGTTGAGCCGGCCGTAAGTGCTCTCGAACAAGTCGAGCACTTCGACCTGCGTGGACGGCTCGATGAGCTCGAGGGCATCGCGCAGATTGCGGGCCGCCGCGTTGTGGCCTTCGCCGAAACCCGCAGTGAGGATGAGAACCTTCTTCATGACACGTTTCTTCTTAGGCTGCGGAGCGCACATGGCGCTTACGTGGCAGCCAAGCAACGGTTGGGTGAAATGCTCTGCGGCTCACGACTTCAGGCGGGTTTTTGGCCGTGAACCGGAGCGCGGTAGTGAGCCGTGCCCGAGTCCGAGACAGCGCGCCGTTGCTTAATTACTTTAACTGCGACGTGTTCAGCGCGTGCCGGCAGGGGTGATCGCAACCGTCCCGTCTTGCCGAAGTTCAACTCGCAACTCGCCGGAGCGGGCCGGGGCCGGGGCCGGGGGCTTCGCCAGTGGGGACAGCATATCAAGGAGGCGCTGCGCCCCCTTGCGCTCGTCATTCAACGTGCCGGCACGTCCGGCGGCGAAGCGGCGGGCGGTGGCGGCCTCTGACTTGAGGTGGGCGACTTGTTCGCGGAGGAACGCGAGGTCGTTGAGCTGGCGTTCCAGTTCGGCGCGCTGGGCCATAAGGGTTTTGAGTTCGCGGGTGAGCAGGTCGCGCTCGCCGACTGTCATGTCGAGTTGCTTCTCCTTGTCGGCGATTTTCGTGTTCAGGTCTTTCAGCGCAGTCTGCTGCTTGCCGATGTCCGCGTTCAACTGCTCGGCTTGTTTCGCCAGTTGCTCGTTGGCTTGGGTGATGTTGGCGAGCACGGCGTCGCGGTCCTTCACGGCCTTCTGGTAGTCCGCTATGGCCTTCTCAAATTGCGCACGCTCGGCGGCGGCGCGGTTCTCGACTGCGCGGGTTTCGTTCTGTGCGGCGACGACGGTGACTTTCACGGTCTCGATGGCGGCGTTGGCCTGCGTGAGGCCTTGCTTGGTTTGGGCGAGTTCACCGGTGAGGGTTTCAACCTTGTTGGAGTGCGTGGTCGCCTCGCCGGTTTTGGCTTTGAGGCGCTCGGTGACGAGGTCGGCCTCGCCGCGCAGGGCGGTGCCTTGGGCTTCGAGGACTTTGAGCGCACCGAGGAGTTTCTCTTCGCGCTCGGCGGCAACTTTTTGCGCCACGGTGGCGGAGTCGTGGCGGAGGTAGAGGCCGAAGGCGAGCAGCACGCTCATGCCGACGAGGCCGTAGCTGGCGATTTTGTTGTCCATGATGGGTGGGGGTGAGTTGCGGTTAATCGCGCTGGGCGGTCTTGGTCGCGGGGGCGTCGGGCGCAGTGGGCGGGGCTTGGAAATACTTCAGCAAGTAGCTCTTGAACTCGCCGATGCTGGCGCGGGCCAACCGCTTCTCGACCACGCTGGAAGTGCCTTTCAGCCGGAGCTCTACTTTGCGGCCATTGGCAATGGTGACGAAGACCTGCGGGGTGGTGCGGAAGGTAAGGGTGGTGAAGCCGGGCCGGCTGACGATGGCCGTGGGGGAATTGGTCGGGGCGAAAGCGTGGCGCGTGCCGTCCACCAGCAGCGTGAGCGACTCGCCCGGCGCGAGAGTGAACTCGGGGATGGGCGTGTGCTCCAGCATCAGGAAGTGGTCAGCGGTGCCGTCCGCGCGGACCTCGCGGCGAGCGTTGAGGCAGACGACGACTTTCTCGAACCAGTCGCGCGAGACGTTGTTCGCCTCCATCTGCTGGATGCGGACGTTGTCGAAGCGGTCCACGCGGTGCGTGGTGTTCTGGCAGGCGGCCAAAAATGTGGCGGTCGCGGCGGCGGCGAGCAGTAATGTTTTCTTCATCCCTGTCCTTGTCACCACCCGGAGCCGCGAAGTCAAAGGCGACTTGGCCGGATGCGCGAAATGTCACCGGTCCGTAACGGGTTGGTCACGCAGGAGATGTTTTCTGCCGCACGAAAAAGGCGTGAAGGACGTAAAGGAAGGCGGCTCAAATCACTTCCCCCTTTGCGTCCTTCGCGTCCTTTGCGTGAACCAATTCGCCGTCCCGCGCGCCAAGTTGCGAAATCGTAACCGTCCCGCCCTTTGCCCGTAGCATGGCGCGACAATCCTGACGCCATGTTGTCACAACGACTCGTCATCCACTGCGCTTCCCGCGCTCGCTGAACATGGAATCTTTCTACACGCCCCTCCTGGCCAACGCGCTGTCGTTCGCCTTCGAGAAGTCCACCCTCGAAGGCAAAATCACCATCGGCTTGCTGGCCATCTGTTCGCTCGTGAGCTGGACGGTCATTATCAACAAAACGCGCCAGCTCTCCAAAGCCAGCAAGCAGAGCAAGGCCTTCTACGCTGCGTTTCGCGAGACGCGTGAGCCGCTGGAGCTGTTCCACGCGAAGAAGTTGTTCGAGGGCGCACCCGCTTATGAAGTGTATGTGGCGGGAGCGGAGGAAGTCATGTTCCACTTGGAAAAGAACCCCGTGAAGGTGAAGGGCGAGAACCGCATCAGCAGCGCCTCCTTCGAGTCCGTGCTCGCGGCGATGGACCGTGCGGGCGGCGCGGAGGCGCTGGCGTTGGAGAAGGGCATGATTGTGCTGTCCACGGCGGTGGCGGGCGGGCCGTTCATCGGGCTGCTTGGCACGGTGTGGGGCGTGATGGAGACCTTCTCCGGCATCGCGATTGCGAAGGCGGCGAGCCTCACCGCGATGGCTCCCGGCGTCGCGGGCGCGCTCATCGCGACGGTCATCGGCCTGCTCGTCGCCATCCCGGCGATGTTCGCGTTCAACTTCATGATCACGACCATCCGACACATGACGCAGGAGTTGGACAACTTCAACGCGGAGCTGTCCACCGCCATCGAGCACAAGCACGTGGATAACCGCGCGCTGGCGGACGAGGTCGCCGATGCCATCCGTTCGCTGGGCATCGGTCGGCCGGAAATCGTCGCCAAGTAAGCCAGCCCAGCCAGTCATGCGCGCCCGCCGTCGGAAGAAGCTCTCGCAGTCCGCTCATCACACGATGAGCGAGCTGAACATCACGCCGCTGCTGGACCTCGCTTTCGTGCTGCTGGTCATCTTCATCATCACCACGGCCCCGGCGGTGAACGACATTGCCATCAACCTCCCGTCGGCGGCGAACAACCCGAAAGACCCGCCGCCCAAAATCAACAACCTCACGGTGGACGAGAAGGGGAACATCTTCCTCAACTCGCGTCCGATGCCGGTGAAGGAGCTGCGCGACGTGCTCATCGAGCTGCGCAAGTCCGACCCCGACCTCAGCATCATCGTGCGCGGCGACCTCACGGTCCAATACCAGAAGGTCATCACCGTCCTCGACATCCTCACGCAGGCGAACGTGAACAAGGTGGGCCTGGCCACAGAGGCGGCGGGACCGTGAGAGAATTGGGAATAGGGAATGGGGAATGGGGAATAGGCGGTGTGCGCGGCCCGTCGGCGCGGGGCCGCTTCACTGGAGCGCGGACGCCTACGTCCGCAGCAGGTGCGTGCCGAGCGGCTGCGGACGTGAGCGGTCGCGCTCCATACCAGCAAGCCGTCAACCTCCCGAACCGCCCTGCCGCCGCCCCATTCCCCATTCCCCACTCCCTATTCCCCGTTGCCTGAGCCATGCGTCCCGAGCGTAAGAAGAAGGCGGACAAGACGAGTGTGGCGATTTCCGTCGCCGTGCACACGGTGCTGATTGGCGGCGTGGCCTACTGGGCGGCGAAGTCCGGCACGCTCGACCCGGTGCTCAAGTGGATGGACCTCGTCGCGGCGAAGAAAGAGGAGAAGCAGAAGGAAGAACCGAAGCCGCCGGAGCCGACCCAGCAAACCCAGCCGCAACCCAATCTCCCGCCGCCGCCCGGTGGAGCCGCGCGTTCCGCAACTGTCTCCGCTGCTCCTCCCGGCGCCCCCGCCGCGATGGGCGGCACGTTCTTCACCGCGCCGAAACGTCCGCCCGGCCAAGGCATCACCGGCGGCGGCGTCTTCGGCGGCACGGGCACGAACACGGCTGCCACCGCGCCGACCGTGATGACGGGGCCAAAGCTTGCGCCCGTGGTCGCGCCCGTTGCGAGCGTGGTGGCTGCGCCGGTCCCGAAGAAACTGCCGCCCCCGCCGCCGCTCGCGTCGGTCGCGAAGCCCACGACGATTGCGGCTGTCTTCGAGCAGCGCGCCAAGGCGACCGCCGTCACGGATGCGATTGGCTCCGAGCAGATTTCCAAGTCGGTCACCTCGGACGCGGGTGACGTGGTGGCGAAGGTCACGGGCACGACGATTGTCGAGGGCAAGTTCGTCGTCGTGCGCGGCCTGAGTGTCCGCTACACGAGCACAACGCTCAACGGCGCGGACGTGCCGACGGCGGACCCATATCGGAAGTCCGTCCAGCTCGACCTGTTCCCGACCGCGATGATTGACAGCATCGTGGTGAGCAAGACCTTCACGCCGGAGCAACCCGGCGGCTTCACGGGTGGCGCGATTGACATCGTCACGAAGTCCTTTCCTGCGCGCGGCTTCACGAGCCTGAACTTCGGCGTGGCCTACAACACGCAGGCCAGTCTCAACAGCAAGTTCCTCGCTTACGGCGGCGGCTCGCGCGACTGGCTGGGCATGGACGACGGCACGCGGGCGTTGCCAGAAGCGGTGCGGGCCGCGCTGAACACGAAGACGATTCCCGGCATAAACAATCCCGCCAACGCGGCGCGGCTCTCGTCGCTCACGAGCCAATTCTCGTCCACGCAGTTGGCGGCGGGGCCGGCGGGCGCGCCGCTGAATTCGAGCTTCGGCGTTTCGCTGGGCGACACGCTGAACTTCCTCGGGCAGCCGTTCGGCCTGTTCACATCGCTCAACTACAGCCGCAGCTTTTCGTTTTACGAGAACGGCATCAACAACCGCTACGTGTCCGGTGGCGCGCCGCTCACGACGGACTTCAAGGCGCAGCTCTCCGACACGAAGGCGACGGAGGAAGCCTCCTGGAGCACGGCGGTGAACCTCGCATGGCGGCCGCTGCCGGAGCACGAGTTCAGCTTCAACTTCATCTACAACCAGACGGCGGAGGATGTGTCCCGTGTGCTCACGGGCTTCCACAACAACCAGCCGGGCACGGTCTTCACGACGACGGCGGAGCACTTCACCGAGCGGCATCTCCAGAACTTCCAACTCAAGGGCAAGCACCACGTGCCGGACACGAAGATCCGCTTCGACTGGCTCGCCTCCAACGCGACGACGAGCCAGGAGGAGCCGGACCTGCGCTACTTTTCCTATTTTCGCGAGGCGAGCGGGAACTACTTCATTGATACGAGCCTCGACCCGAAGTATCCGGCGCGCTTTTTCCGCCTGCTCGAAGAAGAGAATCGCAATCTGAAGGCCGACCTCGTGGTGCCGTGGCTGTTGCCGTCGGGCCGCGAACTGGAGTTGAAGTTTGGCGCGTTCCTCAGTCTCTCGGAGCGCAACTACAACGAAGTGCGCTTCGACCTGCGGACGGACAATACCGGCTCCGTGCCCGCCGACCCGAACGGCTACATCCGCCTCAACGTCCCGCCCGGCGGCACCGCGCCGGTGTATCTCCAGCCCGTGGACGGCTACACGAAATACAAGGGCGAGCAGACCATCCAGGCGAAGTATGCGATGGCCACCTTGCCCGTGTCCGACGATGTCACGCTGCTCGGCGGCGCGCGTTACGAGACGACGCAGCTCGACCTGACGACGATGTATCAGACCTACACGCCGGGCGCGCCGACGCTCGCGCCGGTGAAGAGCGCGATTCAGGCGAACGACCTGCTGCCAGCGGCGGGCTTCATCTGGCGGCTCGGCAAGGAGATGAACGTGCGCTTCAACTTCGGCCAGACCATCGCGCGCCCGACGTATCGCGAAATCGCGTCAGTGGCGGCGTATGACTTTGTCGGCGGCGAATTGCTGCGCGGCAATCCGTCGCTCAAGCGCACGACGATTGACAACCTTGACCTGCGTTGGGAGTGGTTCCCGCGCCCGGGTGAAGTGCTTTCCGCCAGCGTCTTCCACAAGCAACTCACCAATCCCATCGAGCGCTTCAGCCCCGACGCGGACAGCCTCACCTACATCAACACGCCCGAGGCGACGCTCTACGGCGTGGAACTGGAGCTGCGCAAGAAGCTCGATTTCGTGGATCCGCTGCTCGCGGACTTCAGCCTCGGCGCGAATTACACTTGGATTCAAAGCGAGGTCGAGGTGCGGCCCGACGTGCTGTTCTCCAAGCGGCAGTTCGACCCGAACACGCCTATCACGCGCCCGCTCTACGACCAGTCGCCTTACATCTTCAACGCCGACCTGAGCTACGACAACGCGCGCACGGGCACGAGTCTGTCGCTGGTTTACAACATCGCGGGCGAGCGGCTCTACGCGGTCCACAACACGCTGCCGGACATCTACGAGCAGCCGACACACTCGATGGATTTCGTGTGGTCGCAACGGCTGCGGCCCGGCATGAAGCTCAAGCTCTCCCTGCGCAATCTCTTCGATCCGCTCCACACCCGCACGCAGACGGTGAACGAGCAACCGCTCATCTACTCCGCGAACCGCAAGGGCCGCACGGTGGGGCTGTCGCTGGCTTACGATTTTTAAGACCGGCGTAGTCGCAACCTTCAGGTTGCGAATCGAGGTTGCCTAACGCAGATGACGCGGATGGGGTGGGTCAGTGCTTCCAGCCTAGCTTCTGATTTCGTTGTGCAGCAGCGACCCAAGCGGGGTGGTTCAGATGGAAGGACAGGCGGGACGCGCGGTCCGCAGCGCGCCGGCTGCGTGTTGGACGCCACAGAGCGGCGTAGGAGACGAGGTGACGAGTCTTTGATTGGCATTCCCCATTCGGCGCTCCGCATTCCCGATTGGTTAGAGACTCCTCACGTCGTCTCCTACGAGGCGTAGCCGGAAGGCGGCGACTACGGGAGCGCGGTCAATTATGCTGCGCGTTGGCGGGGTGAAACTTCTGCCCGCAGTCAGCCCCGCTCTTGGCGAAGGAGCTTGGCTAGGGACGAACCGCCGGGGAGACCACGACGACCTTGGTGAAGTGCGGTATCCAGATTCGCCCACTTATCACCGGGCGCACAGCGCACTGCCCCAGAGCTGCGAGTCGGCGACTTGCCAGTCTGCTTATAGTGGTCATGCGCCCATCTGCGAATGATGGCGAAAGTTAATGGTGGCAAGTTTTTCCTGTTTCGGACGCCTCGTCCCTCGGCGAGGAGTCTTGCCAGTGAGGAGCCCCCTGGCAAACCGCGCCGACCTTTGTGCAGGGAATTGTTGATGTTCCCCCAAGTCTCGCCGGGTGCGTCGAACACTGCGCCGGAATTTTGGTTCGGCCACTTGCCGGTTCTTTCCATGTGCTTGTCCATCCATTGCGCAATTTGCGAATTGGTCAGGTCCGGAAGTGCCTGAATATTTCGGACTCCCCGTTTCTCCGCTAGGAGCTTCGCGAGAGTAGAACCGCCGGGCAAGCCGCGCCGCCCAACATAAAGCGCTGCATGAATGTTGCCCCACGTTTCCTCGGGTGCGTCGAGCACGGCGCCTGACTTCTGATTTGGCCATTTCGCCGTCCGCGCGCGGTGTGCATCAATCCACTGCAAAATCAGCCCGATTGTCAGGTCGGGAAGGTCCAGGATGTTGCGGACTCCTCGCTTCTCCGCGAGCAGTTGTGCCAATGTAGAGCCTCCTGGCAGGCCGCGTAGCGCTTGGGTTAGCGCGGCATGGATATTGGCCCAACTCTCACCGGGTGCATCGAACACAGCGCCAGAATCCGACTTTGGCCACTGGCCAGTCCGCTTGTGATGCGCGTCTGCCCACTTGAGAATCAGCTCAGTAGTCAGTCTCGGAAGTTCAGCCTGATTTCGAGCACCGCGATTCTCTGCAAGCAGTTGCGGTAGTGACGAGCCACCGGGCAGACCGCGATGCCCTTTGACTAGCGCGATGTCGATAGCTCCCCATTTCTCACCGAGGGCGGCGAGGACGGTGCCAGAACTCCGTGTCGGCCATTCCCCGATTCGCTGGTGATGCGCATCTGCCCATCGGAGAATCAGCTCAAAGGTCAGGCTTGGAAGGTCGGCACGATTTCGAACACCAAGCTTCTCCATCAGCAATCGTGCCAGCGAGGAGCCGCCGGGCAAGCTGCGAAGGCCTTGGGCGAGCGAGGCGTCGATGTTCGCCCACTTCTCTCCGGGCGCATCTCGGACGTCGCCTGATTTCACCTTCGGCCATCGGCCGGTTCTCTTCTTGTGCGCGTCTGCCCATAGCAGAATCTTCTCCTCCGTCAGCTGTGGCAGCGGAGTAATTGCCCGAACGGTGCGCAGGTAAAACGCATCGGCGAACCGGGCGGTGACGCGGGTGGGGAGGTTGATGGTTATCTTGGCTGGCAGGCTGGCGCGGACTTTGCCCTGCTTTCCGAGGTTGGCTCGCAGGTTGTCCAGTTCGCTGGCGAGCTGGTCGTCGTGCGAGCGGAGGGCCTTGAGCACGCGCCAGACTTGCTTGAAGGAGGAGTCTTCCAGCACCTGGTCGTCGTCCTCCGCGCTGGAGATATACACGGGCAGGATGATGACGCCGTGCCGCTTGTGCTCCGCTTTGCGGATGGCGCGGCCCACCGCTTGGATGATGTCCACCTGCGATTCCTTCGGGTCAATGAACGCGACGCCGTCCAAGGCGCGCACGTCAATGCCCTCGCTCAGGCAGCGGGCGTTGGTGACGATGCCACGGGCGGGCGGTTGCACTTCGCGCAGCCGGTCAAGGATGGCGTCGCGTTTGCTGCTGGCCATGTCGCCGGAAATCATCTCAGTCCAAATCTGGCCGGAGGGCTGGTCGCGCCGGGGCATCCAGCGGAGGAATTGCGGGAATTGGTCGGCAAACTCGCGCGCCCGGCTCACGCGACCGTGGAAGGTGATGATGCGGCGCAGGTCATACTTCTGGATGGCCTTGGCCACGGCGATGTGGCTCGCCAGCGTGCGGGCGTCGGTGATGGTCTCGCCGTCCACAGTGACGAACGCACCTTCCTCGGCATACTGGCGGTAGAGCGGGTCGTCCACGCCGACAATCTCCACACGGTAATCGGTGAGCAGCTTCAGCCGGATGGCGTCGGAGAACTTGAGTTCATGGAAGACCGGGCCGAAGACGGCATGGTCATCCATCGAGTCCAGTTCCAACCCGAGCGAATCCGCCCGAGTCTTGGAAGCCTCCGACGCAATGCGCGGCGTGGCGGTCATGAACAGGCGTTTGCGGGCGCGGATTTTCCGGGCATCGAGCACGGTGGCGAAGGGGCCTTCCTTGACGCCCGCGCAGCGGTGGGCCTCATCCGCAATGACCAAGTCGAACGGCTTGAGTTGGTGCTGCTGGAAGGCGAGCGCGACGGTGGGGACCGATTGGTAGGTGGAGAAGACCACGCGCCGCCCGGTGCCGCGCAGGAACGCGGCGATCTCGGCGGGCTGCGTGGTCGGAGGCACGCCCAACTCGCTGACGTGGGCGAGGAGATGGTCCTCGCCGCCGACGGTCTGGTCCGAGCAGACCGGCAGGAAGCGGAACGGTTGGAGGCTGTCCTTGGACCAGTCGCTCAGGAGTTGGGAAACCAGTGACAGCGAGGGCACGAGGACGAGCGTGCGCTGTGGCTTCATCGCCTCGGCAACGCGCAGGCCGATGAGTGTCTTGCCCGTGCCACAGGCGCGAATGAGCTGCCCTCGGTCGTGCCGCCTGAATCCGCGAACCACGTCGGCGATGGCTCGGACTTGGTCAGGCCGAGGTTTGTGGGGAGGCGGTTGCGGGGCGACGAGCTTGTCCGGGGAGGCAGGCCAGTTCAGCTCGCGGTTCTTGAGGTCAGAGAACAGCAGGCAGCCCACGCCCTTTTCCTGAGCGTGGATGACCTCGCGGGCGTTAAGGCCGAGTTCCGCTGCGGTGGTAATCAGCAGCCGGTAGGCAATGCTTTTGCGGGAAGACTCGCTGAGGAAACGGTCAACGTCGTTCTTGGTGACGGAATGGGTCAGCGCGTAGGCCTTGGACTGGACAGCCCATAGTTTGTCATCGAAGCCCTCGGCAATGAGGTCAATTCCCTTGTCCCGACCCCAGCGTCCCGGCCAGTCGTCCCAAAGCCAGACGCGCTTGATGAGTAGCCGATACTGCGGGTCGTGCTCCAGAAACCATTTGCAGATGCGCTCGAACTCGCGACCGCGCCGGTGTTCGTCCGGGCTGAGACTGCGAACCAACTCAAGGAATGATGGCATGAGTGTGCGGCGAGAGTGGCGAAGGGCGGTGAAGGTTGTCCAACAATTCTCCGGCGTGCGGCGTCACCAACGCGGTTTCGTAGCGCAACCTTTAGGTTGCGCGTCGGGTTGGTTCAATTAGACGCAGGCTCAAGCCTGCGGCTACGGCAGTGGCTGGTTTGCGATTGTGACAGTTTTCATTTTCTGAGTTCACCCGCTTGTAACTCCCCCGCAGTTGGCTCGTAACCCGGCTTTGTTGAAGTCCCGTCGCTCGAATTGTCGTTAGGCACATCACACACACCATGAAACTGAAAAACATCATCCAAACGGCGGCGCTGTCGGCGCTGCTGGCTGGGGGCGCGCAGGCCGCGACCCTCCAAGTCAGCAACGCGGACATCACCGGCACGGTCAATTGGTATCGCACCAATACCTACGTCCTCAACGGCTTCGTTTATGTCGAAGCTGGCGAGGTTCTGAACATCGAAGCCGGCACGGTCATCAAGGCCAAGCCCGGCACCGGCGCGGCGGCGAGCGCGCTCTTCGCTTCGCGCGGCGGCAAAATTTTTGCCGAAGGCACGCCGGACAAACCCATCATTTTCACCGCCGAGGCGGACAACGTGGATGACGCGGCAGCGCGTGCGGCCAGCGGTCCTTCTCTCACCCCTTTCCAACGCGGTCTATGGGGCGGCGTGGTGCTGCTCGGGCGCGCGACCATCAACAGCGCGGAGAACGTGACCGGCAATGCGGCCACGCCGAAGTATGAAGTGTATGAGGGACTCACGGACCTCGAAGTGCATCGCTTCGGCGGTAGCGACGACGACGACAGTTCGGGTGTGCTGCGCTACGTCTCGATTCGCCACGGCGGCACGCTACTCGAGTCGAACAAGGAAATTAACGGTCTGTCCTGCGGCGGTGTGGGTCGCGGGACGACGCTGGAGTATATCGAGGCCTACGCGATTGCGGACGACGGCTTCGAGTTCTTCGGCGGCACGGTCAACACGCGCTACCTGGTGAGCGCGTTCTGCGACGACGACTCGTTCGACACCGACATGGGTTATCGCGGCAAGAACCAGTTCTGGTTCTCCATCCAAGACCCGCTGGCGGCGGACAAGGGCGGAGAGTTTGACGGCGACCTGCCCAAGACGGGCGTGTTGCCCAAGTCCGACTGGCAAGTCTGGAACTGGACGGCCATCGGCAAAGGCATTTCCACCGGCACCGCGCTGCACATCCGTGACAACGCGGCGGCCAAGATTCGCAACTCTATCTTCGCCGAGTTCGGCACGGGCCTGCTCGTGGACGCGAACACGTATGACGAAGTGACCGGTGGCGAAGTGGTCATCCAAAACTCCATCTTCAACGTCACGACGCCGAACACCACGGCCAACGCGGCGGATACCTACTTCACCAACGCGCTCAACGCGAACACGCTGGCCAGCCCGCAGTTCCGGGGCCTCAGCCGCACGAACAACGGTGTCCTCGACCCGCGCCTCGCGGCGGGCGCACCGGCGCTCACCGGCGGACAGCTTCCGCCGAACGACGGCTTCCTCACGCCGGTCACCTACCAGGGTGCGTTTGACGGCAACAACCTGTGGTTCGCGAAGTGGACCGCCCTCTACGAATATGGCTTCGTCCTTCCGAGCAGCCCGACGAACCGCGTCGTGAACATCGCCGATGCCGACTTCGGCGTGAGCACCACTGCGGTCACTTGGTATCGCACGAACACTTACGTCTTGAACGGCTTCGTGTATGTGAAGAACGGCCAGACGCTCAACATCGAAGCCGGCACGGTCATCAAGTCCAAGCCCGGCAACGGTGCGGCGGCGAGCGCGCTCTTCATCGCGCAGGGCGGCAAGCTCTTCGCCGTCGGCTCCCCGAACAACCCCATCATCTTCACCGCCGAGGCGGACAATGTGAACGACCCGAAGGCGCGCCGCTTGAACGGCCCTTCGCTCACTCCCTTCCAGCGCGGTCTCTGGGGCGGCATCGTCGTCCTCGGTCGCGCGACCATCAACAGCGCGGAGAACGTCACCGGCAACGCGGCCACGCCGAAGTATGAAGTCTATGAAGGTCTCGCCGACGCCGTCATCAACGGCCAGAACATCCACCGCTTCGGTGGCAACGACGACGACGACAACTCCGGCATCATCCGCTATGTCTCCATCCGCCACGGCGGCACGCTCCTCGAATCCAACAAGGAGCTGAACGGCCTCTCCCTCGGGGGCGTGGGCCGCGGCACGACGGTTGAGTTCGTCGAGGCTTACGCGATTGCCGATGACGGCTTTGAGTTCTTCGGCGGCACGGTCAACACGCGCTACCTCGTATCCGCCTTCAACGACGACGACTCGTTCGACACCGATATGGGTTATCGCGGCAAGAACCAGTTCTGGTTCGGCATCCAAGACACCGCCGCTGCCGACAAGGGCGCGGAGATTGACGGCGACCTTCCCAAGACCGGTGTGCTTCCCGCCTCCGACTGGCAGGTCTGGAACTGGACTGCCATCGGCAAGGGTATTGCCACCGGCACGGCGCTGCACATCCGCGACAACGCGGCTCCGAAGATTAACAACTCCATCTTCGCCGACTTCGGCACTGCGCTGCTCGTGGACGCGAACACGCTCGACGAAGTGACCGGCGGTGCGGCGGCGATTCGCAACACCATCTTCAACGTCACCACGTTGAACACCTCGGCCAACGCGGCGGACGCGTTCTTCACCAACGCCGCCAACGCGAACACCACGGCCAGCGCGCAGCTCCTCGGTATCAGCCGCGTGGCGAACTCCGGCGCGCTGGACCCGCGCCTCGCTTCCGCCAGCCCCGCTCGCACGGGCGCTTCGGTTCCTCCGGCGGACGGCTTCCTCGTGAATGCCGGCTACCAAGGCGCGTTCGGCAACGTCAACTGGGCCGCTGACTGGACCGCGCTCGGCGACTACGGGTTCTTCAACGCTCGCGGCGCGGGCGTCGCGATTGCCGGCAGCACCGGCACCGTGGCTCCGTCCATCGTGACGCAGCCCGCTCCCGTGACCTTGCTCCCGACCTCCACGGTGCGCCTCTTGCAGGGCACGCCGTTCGTTGTCGGCGTGAACGCCATCGGCTCCACGCTCGCCTTCCAGTGGTATCTGAATGGCAACGCCATCGTCGGGGCCAACGGCTCGACCTACAACATCGCCGCGCCCACGCCGGCCAACTCCGGTGCTTACACGGTCGTCGTGACCAACAGCTCCGGCTCCGTCACCAGCTCGGTGCCGGTGAACCTCACCATCGTGGCTGACCCGTTCACGGGCTTCGTGAACCAGGGCCTCGTCGGCGTCGGCCGCATCCCGGCCAACCAGCTCGACACCACTGGCCTCGACACGCTCGGCGGACTCTTCTCCGCGATGACGTTCGTGCCGAACTCCTGGAGCGCCTCGGGCGGTTCCATCAGCGGCCGCCTCGTCGGCCTGCCTGACCGTGGCTTCGGCGACGGCGCGCAGGACTACCGCACGCGCCTCCAGTTCGTGGACTTCTCCATCACGCCGGTCGCGCCCACCGCCCCCGGCCCGCTGCCGCAGACGCAGATTCAGATGGCGAATGTCGGCACGCTTCTGCTCCGCCCGAGCGCGAACGACGCGTTCAGCGGATTCAACCCGGATGACACGAACGTCGTCGGCTTCCCGCAGTCGAAGCTCACCGGCCTCGGTGCTGGCAAGCGCAGTCTCGACCCCGAGGGCATCGTGCGCCTCGCGGACGGCAGCTACTTCATCAGCGACGAATACGGCGCGTTCGTCTATCGCTTCGGCGCGGACGGCATCCTCACCGCCACGCTGCCCGTTCCGGCGGCGCTCATCCCGCAGAAGACCGGCGGCTTCGTGGCTTACGACGCAAACGCCACCATCGTCTCCGGTCGCCGCTCCAATCGCGGCATCGAAGGCTTGAGCGCCTCGCCCGATGGTCGTCGCCTCTTCGCGATGCTCCAAAGCCCGACCATCCAAGACAGTGGCGCGGCCAATGCCTCGCAGCACACGCGCATCCTCGTGTATGACATCGAGGCCGCCTCGCCGAACTTCAACGGGCTCATCGGCGAATACGTCTATCAGCTCACCCTGCGCGGCGATGTCACGGCCACCCGCCACACGCCCATCAGCGAAGTCTTCGCGGTGAACGACCACCAACTCCTCGTGCTCGAACGCGACGGCATCGGCCTGGGCGGCACGCTCGGCGCGCCGATTTACAAGAAGGTGAACCTCGTGGAACTCAACGGCGCGAGCAACATCCTCGGCACCGACTGGGACAAGGCCGTCGGCACCGCCGGCCAGAAGAACCTCCCGGCGCTCGGCGACCAGCTCGCCCTCACGAACGGCATCATCGCCGCCATCCGCAAGGATTTCGTGGACCTCCTGAACCCGGCGGAGCTCGCCAAGTTCGGCATGAACGCCGGCGCGGCTCGCGACAACAACACCGTGCCCGAGAAGTATGAAGGCCTCGCCCTCGTGCCGCTCAACGAACCCGGTGCGCCCAACGACTGGCTCATGCTCGTCGGCACCGACAACGACTACCGCGCCACGAACGTCATCCACAACGGCGTGAGCGTCGGCTCCAACACCGGCACGAACGGCATCGCGGACACGATGGTCTTCGCGTATCGCCTGACCATCCCCGGCCTCGCGAACCCGCTGCCCGCCGCGCCCGGCAACGCCCCCGCCATCACGACACAGCCCGTCGGCCAGACGGTGGCCCAAGGCTCGAATGTGGTTTTGAGCGCCGGCTTCACCGGCCAGCTCCCCGCCACGTTCCAGTGGTTCAAGGACGGTGTCGCCGTTCCCGGTGCGAACGGCCCGAGCCTCACGTTGAACAACGTGCGCGGCTCCCGCGCTGGCTTCGCCGGCCCCAGCTCCAGCAAGCTCCCCTACATGGAGAGCATCGCGCCCGGTTACGTGATGGAAGCCATCATGTCGGTGGGTGACTTCGTGAACTTCAAGGCCGACGGCGTCACGCCGCATCGCCTCGCGGGCATCCCCGACGGCGTCGGCGCCTTCGACAACAACGACGGCACGTTCACCATGCTTCTCAACCACGAGCTGGGTAGCACCGTGGGCACCAACCGCGCTCACGGAGCCAAGGGTGCCTTCGTCAGCAAGCTGGTCATCAACAAGAGCGACCTCCGCGTGCTGAACGTCAGCGACCTCATCACGAACGTGTTCCTCTGGGACACCAACAGCAGCATCTTCACAAACGCTGGCACCAGCGCCGCCTTCGGCCGGTTCTGCTCGGCGGACCTGCCCGCCCCGAGCGCGTTCTTCAATGCCACCAGCGGCCTCGGCACGGCGAACCGCATCTTCATGAACGGTGAGGAGAACGGCCGCGAAGGTCGCGCGTTCGCGCACCTCGTCACCGGCCCGGCGGCTGGCACGACCTGGCAGCTCCCGCGCCTCGGCAAATACTCGTGGGAGAACGCCGTTCCCAACCCGTTGGCCCAGGACAAGACCATCGTCAGCCTGCTGGATGACAGCGGCGTGACGGACTCCCGCGTTGCGTTCTACATCGGCACCAAGTCGAACACTGGCTTGGACATCGACAAGGCGGGCCTGACCGGCGGATCGCTCTATGGCGTGGCGCTGACGGGCTTCACGAACGAGACCGACGTGGCCACGGCCACCAACGGCACCGCGTTCACCCTCTACAACTATGGCAATGCGGCCAACCTGACCGGCGCAGCCATCAACGCCTCGGCCATCGCAAACGGCTTGGCCTCCTTCCAACGCGTCGAGGACGGCACGTGGGACCCGACCAACCCGCGCGACTTCTACTTCGTGACCACCGCGAGCTTCACCGGTAAGAGCCGTCTGTGGCGTCTGCGCTTCACGGACATCGCCAACCCTGAGCTGGGCGGCAAGCTGGACCTCATCCTCAACGGCAACGAAGGCCAGAAGATGATGGACAACATCGCCATCAGCAACGACGGGCGCGACCTGCTCATCCAGGAAGACCCCGGCAACCAGGCGCACATCGCCAAGCTCTGGCGCTACAACCTAGCCAGCGGCTCCTTCACCGTCGTGGCGCAGCACATCCCGGCGTTCTTCACGAACGGCGCTCCGGCCTTCCTCACGCAGGATGAGGAAAGCTCCGGCATCGTGGACGTGAGCCACATCCTTGGCTACCGCGCGTTCCTCCTCGTGGACCAAATCCACACGACGACCGGGTTGCCCGCTGGCACCTCCACCGAGCTGGCTGAGAACGGCCAAATCCTCCTCCTCCGCGAGGTGGACAACGGCAACTACACGCTGGTCATTAGCAATAGCTTCGGCGCCGTGACCTCGGCGGTCGCGAGCGTGGACATTGCCACGCCGCCGGCTCTGAACCAAGGCGTGTTGAACCAGACCCTCACCGGCCAGACCGTCGGCAGCGGTGGCACCGTCACGCTCACCGTGCCGGGTGCCGCCATCGCCGGTCCTGGGCCGTTCAGCTACCAGTGGTTCCTGAACAACGTGGCCATCACCGGCGCGAACAGCAGCACGCTGGCGCTCTCCGGTTTCACGTCCGCCAGCGCGGGCAACTACACCGTCCGCGTGAGCAACGCCGCCGGCAACGTCACCAGCGTCGCAGTGCCCATCAGCACGGCGGACATCGCGTTCTTCGGCGGCATCTCGCTGGATGGCCCGGCGGGCGCGAAGTATCGCTTCGAGTATCTGGCTGACATCTCGAACACCAACTCCTGGACCACCCTGACGAACATCGTTCACCCGGGCGGCCGCCAGTTCTACATCGACACCAGCTCGCCCGGTAACCAGCGCCGGTTCTTCCGCGCGGTGCCGACGCCCTGAGCGCTGACACTCATGGGCCGCCGGGGGAGAAATCCCGGCGGCCCCTCCGGTATTCCTTCGTGTGAAGGGATGGCAGGCTCCAGCATAGCTTCGTGTGCGGCTGGGGCCTGCCTCATTTTTGAATCCGATGGTGACGACGACCGAAGTCCGAAACTTTGGAGGGGCGGCTGCCCGCTCCGTGAAGAGCCCGATGGAATTTTCTCCGGCGCTTGTTACTCTAACGCCGGTCACTGCCATGAAACCTCAGCTCAACAACCTCGCCGCCCAACCGCTCCTGTCCGAATGCGTCGTCTGCGTGGACACCCTGAAGCGTGGCGACGTGGAGGCGTCGAGCTGGGGTCGGCGCAATTTTCTGAAGGCGACCGCCCGTGCCGTGCTGCTGGTCGAAGCCTCCGGGCTGCCTTGGGGGGACTTGTTCGCGCCGTCAGCCCGCGCGGTGAATCCGACGGGAATCGTCCGTGTCGTGCTGTCCGATTTCCCCGCGTTGTCGGCGGTGCACGGGTCAATCCACCTGAATGTGGCTGACCCGCAGTTTCAGTTCTTCCCGGTCATTCTCACGCGGACCGGTGCTGAGACATTTGCGGCGGTGAGCTCTGTTTGCACCCACAGTGGAACCCGGGTTGAGCCCTATTCGTCGGGTGCGGGCGGGCTCTTCTGCCCGAACCACCTCTCGCTATTTTCCCCGCAAGGCGTGGTCCTCCGTGGCCCGGCAGGGTTTGATCTGACGAATTACCCGACCCGGCTCGTGAGCGCGGGCGTGGTGGAAGTCGAAATCCCCGGCATCGGTTTCGCAATGGCGGGCGCGCTTGTGAACACAGCGGTCGGACGCCGGATGCGCCTGTCCTTTCCCACCACCAGCGCCCTGCGCTACGAAATCAAGCGGCGCGTCTCTCTGACCACCCCGGTGACCACCGTGTCCTTCAGCGTCACGGAGGCGGGCGCGGCGGCACAGACCCAGCTCACTGGCGATGGCGCGACCGCCACCCTCTACGTTGAAGCCGACGCCGCCACGGGTTTCCTCTCTGTGTCGCGCTTCTGAGCCGGTGCTCTCATTGGGGGCCGGTTCCGCTTCAGGCCGCGACGGGCGAGCCGCAAACTTCTTCGCACCATGCCTCGACTTTGGCTTTGATGGTATCGCGCACGGTGCGGGTGCCGGCGAGCTTCTCCGCGTGGGTGCCTTGGAAGCTGGAGGGGTCGGGGAAGCTCCAGTGGAGGCGCTGGGTCACGCCGGGGAAGATGGGGCAGCGCTCGGCGCTGGCCTCGTCACACACGGTGATGACGTAGCTGAAGATTTTACCGGACTTGAAGTAGTCGAAGACGGCCTTGGCCTGGTTGCCGGAGATGTCGAGGCCGATTTCCTGCATGGCTTCGACGACGATGGGGTTGAGCTTGCCCGGCTCGATGCCGGCGCTGTGGGCCTCGAACTGGTCGCCGCAGATTTGGTTGAGGAAGGCCTCGGCCATCTGGCTGCGGGCGCTGTTGTGGATGCAGACGAACAGGACTTTGTTTTTCATGGTGAACTAGGAGCAGTGGGTTAGCAGCAGCGCGCCGGCGGGCGCACGGGGAATACGGAAAAGTCGATGGGGCGCGAGGCGGACGGGGGCACGCCACATTTGTCCGGCGCGAGGCAGGCGGTGTGGCGCACGCCCATGCGCAGCAGAAGTTCACCGTTCTCCGGCGCGAGGGACTCCAGCGGAAACTGCGCGATGTAGCCGGCCTCATACTCGACATCCACGGGCAGACTCTCCTGCGGCAGCAAGGGCGCGGCGAGGCCGAGGATGCGGTGCAGTTTGGCGGCGGGGAGCCGGTGGTCGGTGTCGTCCGCGACCCAGACTTGCAGGCGACAGAAGGATTCGGCACGGCGGGTGCCGCCGCAGTCCACGAAGTGTTTGTCCACCCGCGCCACTTCGGTGACGTGCGCGTGCGCGGGCACGAGTTGGCCATCCGGCAACACAAAGCGCAGCGGGAGGTCGGGGTGGGCGGCGAGGGTTTGTTTGAACTCGGTGAGGGTCATGCAAGTGATGGTGGCGAGGCGGCGGGTGGCGGGGCCATGGCCATCGCGGCACGGACAAGACATTCGCCTAAGCGAATATCAGTTGCAACGCATTTATTACTTGGGGCAGCAGCCGCCGGACTGGTGGAGCTTCTGGGCGCGGGCGGCATCGGTCTTGAGTTTGGAAACTTCCGTGAAGCAATGCGCCAGGCATTCGAGGAGCTTTTCGTGGAAGGCGTTGCTGGCCGGGGCGAGGCCATAGAACGTCCAGGAGCCTTGGTCGCGCGTCACCACCAGCCCGGCCTTGCGGAGGTAGGCCAGATGCCGGGAGGCCGTGGGTTGGGGCACCTTGAGGATGCTGACCAAATCACCGACGCACAGTTCGCGTGTGCGGAGCAGGCACAGGATGCGGAGGCGCGTGGGGTCGGAAAACGCGCGAAAGACCAGGTCGGGGGTGTTCGACTGCTTCATGCCGCCCGGTTGCTACGCGAAGCAGCGGCAAAACGGGAGGACATTCGCACCGGGCATGACTGCCGGGGGCTCGCTTGGCGAGCAATATGCCCGGATGCGAGAGGCAGCCGACCGGGCCAGCATCGGGCGCTTGGATTCGATGGGCTTCCTTCAAACTTCACCCGCCCGTAACCCTTCCGCCACCCCAGCGACATGCGGCGGGCTAAGGGTTGCAGACCTTTGGGCATGAATCGCTCGCGGTTTCTTATTCTGCTGCCGTCGTCCGCCCTCGCTGTCAGCTCCACGCTGGCCGACGACACGGATTTGCCAGCGCTCCAACGCGCCGTTGTCGCGCACCACGCGCGGCTGGCCCACGCTGCCTACGGGGACTCCCGTGTGGCAGCGGACATGCTCCAACAGGCGGTTGCTGACTTTCTCACCGCTCCGTGCGCCGAGCGGATGGCGTTGGCTCGTCAGGCGTGGCTCGCCGCGCGCGTGCCCTACTTGCAGACCGAGGTGTGCCGCTTCTACGACGGGCCCATCGAGCAGGTGGAGGGATTCATCAACGCGTGGCCGATGGACGAGAGCCTCATTGACTACATCATCGGCGAGCCACGCGCCGGCATCATCCACGCGACCCAGGAATTCCCCCGGCTCACCAAGGAACTGCTGCTGTCGCTGAACGAGAAGGAAGGCGAGAAAAACATCAGCGTTGGCTTCCACGCCATTGAGTTTCTTCTGTGGGGGCAGGACACGAATCCCAAGGGGCCGGGCAACCGCCCGTGGCAGGATTACGATTTGGCGAAGGCGGGCGATGCACAAAGCCCTGTCGCTCGCCGCCGCGAGTATCTCCGCCTGACATGCGAACTGCTCATCGGGCATCTGCGCCAGGTCGAGGCAGCGTGGGCACCGGGCGGCAAGGGCAACTTCCGCGAGCAGTTCGTCACGCAGCCCGCCGCGCAATCGCTCACGCTTATCCTCAAAGGCGCGGGCACGCTGTCCGGCCCCGAGCTGTCCGGCGAGCGCCTCACCGTCGCCTACGAGACGAAGGAGCAGGAGGACGAGCACTCGTGCTTCAGCGACAACACGCACCACGACTTCATCTACGACGCGCTCGGCTTGGAGAATGTCTGGCTGGGCCGCTACCGTCGCACGAGCGGTGAATTAATTTCCGGCCTCGGCCTGCGTGACCTGTTGCAGCGCGTGGACGCGAAGCTCACCGAGAAGCTCACCGCGCAAACCGCCGCCGGGGTCGCCGCCGCGCGCGCGATTCCCGCGCCCTTCGACCAGGCCATCCTCGGCCCCGACACCGCGCCGGGTCGGCAGGCAGTGAAACACGCCATCGCCACGTTCCGCGCCGAGTCCGACCTCTTCGCCAAGGCGGGCGCGGCACTGGGCTTGAAGCTGAGGTTTTGAGCAATGACAACTCGCCCACTGTTTGTCCGCTGCGCTGCTGGCTCCCTCTCCCTTCATCGGATGAGGGAAGAGGGCCGGGGTGAGGGGTTAAGTGAGGCGGCGTTAGTAGCCGCACCACTCATCCGCCCTGCGGCCACCTTCTCCCCTTCTCCGAGGAAGGGAGAAGGCTCGCGTCGTGGCGTTTGGTTGGCATTCCATCGCCTTGCGCTGGTAATTGGCATGAGCTTTCTGTCCAGCACTGCTTTCGCCAGCGAGCCAACGCCCACCGACCCCCGCGAGCTGTCCGGCGGCGACGCCACCGTCTTCGACGACAGCCGCCACGCCTTTTCCCTCCCCGTTCCCGGCCTGACCGACGCGCAGAAGTCCGCCTTCGCCGTCGGCAATTCTTTCTTCAACCTGAACTGGGTCGCCGCGCCTGCGTCCACCGCCGCGCGCGACGGACTCGGCCCGCTCTTCAACTCGCGCTCCTGCTCCGCGTGCCACTTGCACGACGGACGCAGCCGTCCGCCGGAGCCGGGCGGCGAGCTGTCCGTGATGCTCCTGCGCGTGAGCGTGCCCGGCACGAACGACCACGGCGGCCCGCTGCCCGACCCGGTCTATGGTGGCCAAATCCAAGGCCGCGCGCTGCCCGGTGTGCCAGCAGAGGCGGATGTGGACGTGGACTACGAGCCGGTGCGTGGCGCGTTCGCGGATGGGGAGACATTTGAACTTCGCCGCCCGAAGTATTCGCTCCGCAACCTTGGCTACGGCCCAGTCGCGACGCACTTGCTCATGTCTCCGCGGGTCGCGCCTGCCGTCATCGGACTTGGCCTGCGAGAAGCCGTGCCGACGGAGCAACTCGCGGCGCTCGCCGACCCGCACGACCGCGATGGCGACGGCCTATCCGGCAAGCTGAACCAAGTGTGGAACGCCGCGACGCAGCGGCACGCGCCGGGCCGCTTCGGTTGGAAAGCCGAGCAACCGACCGTGCGGCAGCAGGTAGCCGGCGCGTTCAACGGCGACATGGGCCTGACCACTTCTCTCTTCCTACAGGAGAACCACACGTCCGCGCAGACCGCCACCGCCAGTCAGCCGAGTGGCGGCTCGCCAGAAGTCAGCGACCAGATTTTGGAGAGCGTCACGTTCTATTCGCGCGTGTTGGCTGTCCCGGCTCGCCGCAACGTGGATGACCCACTGGTGCGGCGCGGCGAGGAGTTGTTCCGCGCTTCGAAGTGCGCCGCCTGCCACCGCGAAGAGCTCACGACCGGCGACGTGTCCGGCCTGCCGCAGGTTTCCCGGCAGACGATTCGCCCCTACACCGACTTGCTCCTGCACGACATGGGCGACGGCCTCGCAGACCATCGCCCCGTGTTCGCGGCTGACGGTCGCGAGTGGCGCACGCCTCCGCTCTGGGGCATCGGCCTCGTGCCGAAAGTCAACGGTCACTCCTTCCTGCTTCACGACGGCCGCGCGCGGAATCTCGCCGAAGTGATCCTTTGGCACGGTGGTGAAGCGGAGAAAGCCCGGGAGGCTTTCCGCCAGATGCCGCGAGCCGACCGCGAGGCGGTGGTGAAGTTTTTGGAGTCGCTATGAACAACTTCGTTTCCCTCCGCCTGACGGTAGGCCTGTTGGCTGTGGTAGTGTTTGGCGGCTGTCAGAAGCGACAGACGACCAAGACTGAGGCAGGTGCGATGCCATCCACTCCTTCAGCTCGGGCACGCGTGACTAAGCAAGTCGCGCTCGCTGCCATCGGCACGAACGTCATCTTGCCGGCCCTGAGCGCGTTCACTGAGCGCAGCGCAACACTGGCGGTCGCTGCGGCGCAGTTCCGCACGAACGCGACACCAGAAACTTTGAAGCGAGTGCGCGATGACTGGTCCGCTGCCTACCTGGCGTGGAGCGAGGTGCAGTGGATTCCTGACCTGCCATATTACAACCTCGGCGTCTATCTCTGGCCGCCGCGGCCAGCGAGCATCGAGGGAGCACTTCAAGGCAGCACGAGTTACGACGCGGCTTACATGGAGCAACTCGGCGCGGCGGCGACCGGCCTCTTCGCCCTCGAATACCTGCTCTTCGACCAGACGAGCATGGTGCGGCACAAGCAAGGCCAGCCCGTGCTGGGCATCCCGCGCCCGCCACCCGCGTGGGATTTGCTCAACGGAGCTGATGGCCCGCGTCGCCGCGCTTACCTGCGCGCGGTGGCGGAACTGCTCACGCGACGTGCGCGCGAAGTGGAGGACGCGTGGAAGCCCTCCGGCGGAAACTCCGTTGGCAAGTTCATGGCCGGCGGACAGGACAGCCTCGACAAGCTCATCAACCGGCTGCTGGAGAATTCCGAGCGCGCGTTGCAGGAAGGGCTGACGCAGCAAATCGAGCTGCGCGAGTTCAAGACCTTCCAGCCGGAGGATGCGCGCGCAATGAGCAGCGGCAGCTCGCACCGCGCGGTTGCCGCCGTGATGCGCGGCGTGAAGCGGCACTACAATGGTGGAGACGGCGTGGGTGTGAACGACTATCTCCGCACGCTCGACCCCGCACTGGCGGACAAGATGCAGGCGCACTTCGAGGCGACGCTGAAGGCTGCCGAGGCCATTCCTGCCGCCGTGGAAGAAACAGTGAAGACCAATCGCGCGCCGGTGCAGGCGACGATTGACGCCTGCCGAAAACTGGAAATCGCGCTCAAAACGGATGTGGTGAGCAAGCTAGGCGTGACGCTGACCTTCGTTTCGACGGATGGAGACTGAGTCGCTGACCTTTCAGCGCGGATGCGCACGTCCGCACGAATCTGCCGTTGCCGTGGCGGGGTTGCGGACGTGGGCGTCCGCGAACCAACCCATCCCCGCTGCTTCCCTCGCCGTGTTCCGCATTCTCTTCGGCCTGCTCATGGCCTGGGCGATGGTGCGCGTGCTGGTGAAGGGTTGGGTGGACACGGTGTTCCTCGCGCCCGCGTTTCACTTCAGCTATCCCGGCTTCGAGTGGGTGCGACCGCTGCCGGCGGGTTTGATGCACGCGCTGGTGGCTGGTTTGGCGGTGTGTGCGCTGGGGGTGGCGGCGGGGTTCTTCTACCGCGCGTGTGCCGTGCTGTTCTTCCTCGGCTTCGCGTATCTCGAACTTATCGAGCGCGCGAACTACCTGAACCACTACTGGCTCGTGACGCTGCTCGCCGGCTTGATGGCCGTGCTGCCGTTGCATCGTGAATGGTCTTGGGACGCGGCGCAGGGTCGGGTCTCATGGGATGCTTTCGCGCTGGCGTGGATGCTCTGGCTGCTGCGGTTTCAAATCGGCGTGGTCTATGTCTTCGCGGGCCTGGCGAAGCTCAACGCCGATTGGCTGTTCCGTGCTGAACCGCTACGGACTTGGCTGGCCGCGCGCGCCGAGGTGTCGCTGCTCGGTCCAACGCTGGGCGAGCCGTGGATGGCGTTCGCGATGAGCTGGACGGGCGCGGCGTATGACCTCGGAATTGTCTTCGCACTGCTCTCCGCCCGGACGCGCCCGCTGGCCTACGCAACAGTCGTGGTCTTCCACGTCGCGACGGCGCTGCTGTTTCCCATCGGCCTGTTTCCGTGGCTGATGATTGCAGCGACCACACTTTGCTTCCCGCCCGCATGGCCGAAGCGGGTTCTTTCGCTGGGTAGCCGCCGAGGTGAGGAGGCGGACTCTGCGGCGGTTCAACCAATCCCCCTCCTCACGTCGGCGGCTACGCCGTGGGTAGTTGCGGCCATCACCCTCTACTGCGCGGTGCAAATCGCGCTGCCGCTGCGGCCGTTCCTCGCGAGCGAGAACAGCGCGTGGACGGGGCAGGGCTTCAATTTCAGTTGGCGCGTGATGATCGCGGAGCGGTCGGGATATGTGGAGTTCTTCGCCTTCGAACCGGCGACACAGCGGCGCTGGCGGCTGCCGACGCGCGGGGTGCTGATGCCTTGGCAGGAGCGGTTGATGGCGCAGGAGCCGGAGTTGATTCGTCAGTTCGCCAAGTATCTCGCGAAGGGGTTGCGCCAGGCCGGACACGCGGGCGTGGAAGTGCGCGCCGACGCCTTCCTCGCGCTCAACGGCCACCCCCACCAGCGGTTGCTCCGGTCCGACGTGAATCTGGCTGGCCCGCTACCAGCGGACTGGATTCGGCCCGCCCCGTGAGCCAGCCGCTTGTTTGCCAAAGCGTCACGGCGGCTCCGCCAGCTTGTGACACGGCACCGCCAGAGTGACGACGTGTGGTGGACGGAGTGGGCGGCCAGCGTGGTTAGGTTGACCTCTTGCGAGTGTTGCGTGTTTGGCAGTGGCTGCCGCTCCGTCCGCTTGTTTCATGATTCGTCACCAGCCCTGCATTCGTTCGTCACGCGGCGGCATCAGACAGCGTTCGGAAATTCCCTCCAACCACATTTATGAAACTAAAACCATTTTATCGGGGCTCGGCCTTCACGCTCATCGAATTGCTAGTGGTCATCGCCATCATCGCGATTCTCGCCGGGATGCTGCTGCCCGCCTTGTCCAAGGCGAAGGACCGCGCGGGCCGCATCAAGTGCCTGAGCAACCTGCGCCAGCTCGGCTTGGGGAGCCAGCTCTACGCGGACGACTTCGGCGGAAACTTCAGCGGCGCGTCTTGGACCGCTAGCTACGTTCCGCCGCAAGTGCCCAACTCGGACCGCGATGACCGCGATGATGACCAAACGTGGAACTACCCCGCCTACGTGCCGAACGTGAACACCTTCCTCTGCCCCGCCACGCGCAACACCATCCGCACAAACCTGTCCACCAAGCCCAGCGGAGTCCAAGTCTTCCGCGACCTCACCGTCCATGCCACCGGCAAGAGCGGAGTTTCCGGCGTCAGTTTCGAGTTGATCGGCTGCTTCAACGGCACGAGCGGTCCGAAGAAAACCGCGAACTCCGTGACCCGCCCGTCGGCCACCTTCCTCATGGTGGACGAGGACGACACGCTGCCGGCTGGCAACGCGGCGGACGTGAACAACTTCCCCGATGACCGCGAGGACAACCACGGCTCGGCGGGTAGCACCATGAACTTTTGCGACGGCCACGCCGAGTGGGTCCCGCAGGTGAAGTGGACCGTGACCTGGAGTTACTCGCAGACGAATGGTTTTCGGTGAGCGGCCGTGTGTTTACCCATTTTTAACCTGCGCGCCACACGCTCGAAACCGGTCCATCCCCAAGCTGGCCCTGCTTCTAACTGAATTATGAAACTCGCCACACGGCTCCGTCCCGCCGCCTTCACCCTCATCGAACTGCTCGTTGTCATCGCCATCATCGCGATTCTCGCGGGGATGCTGCTGCCCGCCTTGAGCAAGGCGAAGAGCTCCGCCAAGCGCACGCAATGCCTCAATCAGCAGCGCCAGTGGGGCCTCGCGCTGAACCTCTATTGCGACGAATACGACGACCGTTTCCCGAAGGAGCGCGGCAGCAGCGGCGCGAATGCGTGGACAGACCTGTCGCACCCGACGAATTCCGACTCGTGGTTCAACTCGCTGCCTACTTTGCTCAAGCAGCGGCCGGCCTCGTTCTTCGCCTCGACCGCGACGGAGCAGCCTGGCTTCTACGCGAAGAACAGCATGCTGACCTGCCCGTCTACGAAGCTGGATGTGGCCACCTATCTGAACGCGCCGCAGTTCTCCACGGCTTACAACTCCAAGCTCAATCTTAGCCCTGGTCCGACCCGGCAGATGCAAGTCCTCGAGCCTTCACGCACGGTCTGTCTGCTGGAGTCGGGTGTGACGGGCGAGGCGAAGTTCTTCGCGGCGCAGTCCGGCTACAACGGCCAGCCGCATGTCTTCGCCAGCCGCTTCTCCGCTCGGCACGACAAGCGGGGCAACATCGTCTTCGCCGACGGCCACGCGGAGGCGATGGCGGGGGAGAAGGTGGTTTGCACGACGGGGGCGAACGCGGGCAAGGCTTGGTTCCCGCAGGCCGAGGCGGTCTGCTGGACGCTCTCGCCGTCGGACGATCCGAATCTCTGAACTCCGCTGGTCACACCAGCCCGGCGGCCAGTAGGAGGGCGAGGATTATCAGCAGCCCCGCACAGGTCGTTTGCACCCGGCGGAGCGTGACCTTCTGCACGAGCTTCGCCCCGAGGAAGGAGCCGAGGAAAGCCGCGCCGCTCGCCGCCCCCACCAAGGCCCACGCGTGCGGGTCCAGCAGCACAAATAGCCCACCGTAAAAGCCCGCGCCATAGACCGCCAGGCGCACGGTGTCCACGATGACGGCCCCGACCACGCCGGTGGCGATGAACGCCTCTTTGGTCAGGCCTGCCCGCAACAGAAACGCCGAGCGCAAGGCTCCTTGATGGCCGGACAACCCGCCGAAGAAGCCGGCGAGCACGCCGCCCCACGGTAGCCACTTCGCATCAAACGCCACTTTGGACCAGCGCGGGTGTAGCTCGTAAAACGCGAAGCCGATGATGACTGCCGCCATCGCCAGCTTGAGCAACGTGACTTGGCAGATGCGTTCCCCCAGCCGGTATTCCATCAGCACCGGCAGCACGGAGGTCGCTTGGAGGAGGGTCGCGCCGACAAGGGCGGCGAGGGCGGCGGGCACGCCGAATCGCCAGGCCGCGCGCCAGTTCGTGTCCTGGCCGACAAGCCCAAGTTTGAAAAGGTTGTTGGCCAGATGCACCACTGCCGTCGCCGCCACAGCCACGGGCAATGGGAAGAAAACGGCGAAGGCGGGCATGAGCAGCGTCCCCAGCCCAAACCCGGAGTAGAGTGTGAGCGCAGCGGCACCGAGTGCCGCGAGGCTGATGACAAGGTAATCCATGCGGGCGAGAGGAACTACGGTTTGGAGCTGTGCCTGCCAATCGAAATCTCGGGGCGGACACCTGACAAGCCGGCTGAGTGGCCGAGCAGTCGCCTCTACTCCGGCTTGAGGCAGTAGCCGGCGTTGCGGACGGTGCGAATCCACGGTCGCAGCTTGCCCAGCTTCGTCCGCAGGCGGCGAACGTGGGTGTCCACCGTGCGGTCGGTGGCGAGGGAGACGTTGGCCCAGACTTGGCGGAGGAGCGCGGCGCGGGTCTGCACGTGGCCCTGGTGGTCGAGCAAGGTGGTGAGCAGTTTGAACTCGGTCGGGGACAAGCGGAGTTGCCGCCCCGCCACGCTGACTTCATGCGCGGACAAGTCCACGAGCAGTTCGCCAATGTGGAGCTGCGCGGGCGGTTCCGTGGCCGGCCGCGTGCGGGCAATCATGTTGCGCACGCGCAGGGAGAGTTCGCGCGGGTCACAGGGCAGCGGGAGGAATTCATCCGCGCCGAGTTCGAGCGCCAGCAGGCGGTCGGTCGGGTGGTTGTGCTGGCTGAGGATGAAGACGGGCATGCGCGCGGTGGCGGGGTCGCGGCGGAGTTCCTTGCAGACTTCGAGACCATCAAGGCCGGACAGGTGCAGGTCCAGCAGCGCGAGGTCCGGCTGGCGGGTGCGCGCGAGTCGCAGCGCGGCGGGGCCGTCGCCGGCGGAGAGCACCCGGCAAGAGGCGGTGGCGAGGCTGGCGTCTGCCCGCGCCCGCTCGGCGGGGTCGGTGCTAGCAAAAAGAACTTGGGCGGGCAGCGCTGGCATAACGAAGTGAAGGTGCGGCGGCCGCGTGGCGGTAGTATGGCGGGTGGGTTAAGAACGGGTGACACGCGTGGCGCGGGACGTTGCGCGATTGTGACCGGAGGGACGTGGTTTTGTGACGGGGTAAGTGGACTTTGACAAGGCGTCGCCGTGTGGCGAGGCCCGGGTGCCGGCGACTCTTCCCGCGTTTCCAGCGTCGGCACCCGGTTGAAACTTTCTCTGTCGGCACGTTGGCGGGCTTGGCTTCACGGAATCGTAACGCCGCTGCCACGCGGTCCACATCTCGCGTGGGTCAACTCTGCGCGCAAGGCAAACCCAATTATGCCCACCACCACCGCCATTGCTCCCGACCGTCAGGCCAGCCTGGCGGAGCCCGTGGCAGCGCGTCGTGGCCGGTTGCCGCTGACCGTGGGCGATATCTTGTCCGCGCCGATGTCGCACAAGACTGGGCGTCCGCTGGCGCGCGGGGTGATTCGCGGTCTGCTGCTGGCCTTCGGCAGCCGCATCGTGAGCGTGCGTGGGTTGGAGCGCGTCGCGCCGGAGCACGACCCGTTCATCCTCGCGCTGAACCACAGCACGAAGCTGGAGGCGCTCTTCCTCCCGGCGTTCCTGTTGCACGCGCGCGGCGGCAAGCCGTTGCATTTCATCGCGGATTGGAACCTCAAGCTCGTCCCCGGCATTGCCTGCATCTATCGCGCGGGTGATGTCATCACGCTGGACCGCAAGCCTGCCTGCCCGCGTTTTCTGAACGTATTGCGCCCGTGGCTCACGGACCGCGTGCCGGCGTTCACGCGCGCGGAGGAGCGGCTCGCGGCGGGCGCTTCGGTCGGCATCTTCCCGGAGGGCACGACGAACCGCGACCCGCACCGGCTGCTGCGCGGCTTGAACGGGGCGGCTCGGCTGTCGCTGCAAACCGGCGTGCCCGTCATCCCGGCCGGCGTGCGCTTCCCGGAGCATCAGCACGCCGCGCGCATCCCGGAACTTGCGCCGATGGAAATTGAGTTCGGCCCGCCGCTCGTGCCGCCTGCCGAGTGCGACCTGACCGCGGCGGCCACCCGCGCGTGGCACGCCTGTGTGATGAGTGAGCTTGCCCGTCTGTCTGGAAAAACCTGGTCCAACGAAAGGAAAACCCATGATTAGTTTCAGCCGTCTCAGCGTGGTCCCTGTCATCTCCGAGTGCGAACGCCAAGAGGCGATCCAAGTTCTCCGTGCCACCTACGAGCGCGAGAAGCGCTGGGTGGCGGACGGCAACAAAGTCTTCTCGCCCGACGACCTCGACCGCTTCGATGTGGCGTGGTTCCTCGCGCGCCGCAACCGCGAGCCGGTGGGGGTGCTGCGAGTGATGTTCAACCCGCCGCTGGAGACTTATGCGCAATACGGTTTCCAGCCGGTGCCCGGTTCGCGCTTTGATGTGGCGGAGTTTGTGAAGCGGAGTCGGGTCGCGGAGATTGGCCGCTTCGCCGTGCTGCCGGAGCATCGGGGCAACCACTACATCGCCGCGTCGCTCATGCGTGCCGCCGTGCGGGACACGTTGGAGCGCGGCTTCACGCACTACGTCACGGACATCTTCGAGGGCGAGAAGCACAGCCCGTATCTGTTCCACACGCGCGTGATGGGCTTCGAGCCGGTGGCGACGCACGCCGTGGGCGAGCTGAACTGCCCGCACCGCCGCATCACGATGGTGCTGGATTTGCAGGCCGCGTATCGGCGCTTGCGGCGCAGCGGCGGCTGGCTGTTTCGCTACCTCACGGCGGACTGGAGCGAGGCGCTACACCGGCGGTTGGCGGGGGAGGAAACGATTTTACGCGAGGACACCTCCGTGCCGCACTTCGCCGAGGCAGTGCTGGCCTAACCACCCTCCCCCTATGGCCTAAACAGGCCATAGACCGTCCGACGATTCTTGGTAGAGTGACGAACTTGCTCATGAGGTCCGCCCCGCACAACCCAAACACCCGGCTCCGCCCCATCCTCGCCCCGAGCCCTGTCCCCCTGGAGCGCGGACGCCCACGTCCGCAGCGCCCCGCAAACCCGCACCGCACCGATTGCGGACCTAGTCACCCGCGCACCTCTGCCCAGAAATCAGCCCTCCGGAGCCAAATTGCCGGCCCGCAGACTATCCCGACGCCCACTTTCCCTATCCCAATGGTCATTTCCCGTATCAGAATGGTCGTCTCCTCGATCATAGCTGGCTGAACCTTATGAACCCCGACCGACCAATCTTTCCGTGCTTCAGTGAGCAGGCGATGGCCCAGTGGGAATGTGATGACAGCGCGTTTGTGACGCGAACCTTCTGGCACGCCTTGCCGCGCAAAGTGTTGCCGCTGGCTGGTCTGGTCTGGCTGGTGCGCCGCGAGTTCTTTGCGCGGGACTTGGAGCTCATCCGCGAGTTGGGCCACACGCGGGATGCGCAGGAGTATTACTTTCTCATCGAGAAGTTTCGCGATGAGACGCTTCGGCGCGGTGGCTGGCTCCGGCTGCGACTGCGGTTGCGGGTGTCCGGGACGCGGCTGCGCCGGCTGCGGTGGGAGTTGCGCTAGCCGCGTCGCTGGATTGGCGCCCGAACAATGTAACAGAAACGGCGGTTAGAAACGGCGGTTGACATTTTTGGCTTCCGGGTGAGCACTCGGTGGTATGACTGAGATTCAGAAACTGGCCCGTGCCGTAGAGTCTGCGCGCGAAGTCGCTCAGGCCGCCAAACTCGCCCTTCACGCTGCTGAAGCGCAGGCCGCCACGCTCGCCGCCGCCGCGAAACAGGCCAAGGCAGCTTTGAAGGCCGCGCGCAAGCAGGCCAAGGCCACCAAGCAGGCCGCCAAGGCCGCGCAGGCGCCGGTTGCGGTTGCGGCGACGACTTTCAAGAAGGCTGCGAAGAAGGCGATGAAGTTGGAGCGGACCCACGCGGAGCTGAGGAAACACGGTCAGACTCCGAAACCGAAAGCGGTCGCCCCCGCTGCGAAGCCCAAATCCAAGCCCGCGCCTCGCGAGAAGGTGATGAAACCGAACGCGGCCAAGGGAGCACCGGCTCCCGCTGCGGCTTTGCCTCAGCTTCCTCCGGCAGCCGAGGCGGTTCCACCAGCGAATCCGGGTGCCTGATTACTCACCGGCACGAAGACGCAACTTCCACTGCAACGGCGGGCATTTGCTGGCAAGGCTGCGACAGGTCAACGACCGCGCGGTGAAGTTCGCGTGCCAAGACCTTGCGGTCGGAGTTCCGGAGCGGTTCGCCGAAGCGGACGACGGCGCGGATGCGGCGCTTGCGCAGTAGATTCAAGAAGTGCGGGAGGAACGTCATGTCGCGCCAGTAGGCGACTTCGTTTTCGACGGACCCATCCTCGACCTCGTAGCGAATGAACGCGGGCGTCACGGCCCAGCCGCGTCGCGCGGCGGGTGCGAGCAGTGAACTGTGAAACGGCAGCACGCGGTCGCCGCCGGTGCTGGTGCCCTCCGGGAACAGCGTGAGCACGACGCCCTCCGCAATGACCGCCTCGAATGCTGGCGCGAGGTCGGCTACGTCCGCGCGCCGCTCCCGGTTCACGAAGAGCATTCCTCCCGCGTGGGCAATCTGCCCGAGCAGCGGCCAGTGGCGCACCTCGGCCTTCGAGAGGAACACCATCTCCGACGCCGCCGTGAGTGCGAGCATATCGAGGTAGCTGACGTGGTTGCAGACCAGCATTCCGCCGTCCGGGGCGCGCCCCTGAACCTCGACCGTGACCCCGAGGCATCGGCGGACGCGCGGACTCCAGTAGTGCGACCAGCGGGCGCAGCGCGTGGTGCGGGGCAGCCGGCGTTCCGTCCGCGCGAGCCACGCCGCACGCAACAGCGCGAAGCTGACCACGCTCAGGAACGCTACTAGCCGTCCGGCCGAGCGCAGGAGTGAGTGCAGGTAGTTCATGGTTCAGCCCAGTGCGCCCGGTGGAAGTTGCTCCAAGTCGAGCACGGTGAGGAAATCAATGGTGCGGAACTCGCGGTCCAGCGCCGGCGGACCGCAAATTTTCGCGCCGAGCGAGAAGTAGCCGGTGAGCAGCCGCGGTAGTCGGACTGGGTCCGGCGCGATTCGGTCCATCGGACAATGATAGCTCGACACGGGCAGAGTGCGCCACGACTCCGGCGCGAGGTGCGTGCGGATGAGTTGCGAGTAAGCCGCCGCGCCCACGGCCGGCTCAACCGTCGGCAGCGAACTGCACCCGACGAGATAGCGGCCGCCCCGCTCGCGGGCGTAATGGGCGATGCCCCGCCAGAGCAGCGCGAGCACGGCGATGTTCCGGTGCTGGCTGTGGACGCACGCCCGGCCCAGCTCGACGACTTGAGGCAGCAGCGGGGCAAGTGGGGCGAAATCAAATTCCCCTGCGCTGTAGAAGCCCCGGTTCGCCGCCGCCATCGCACCCGTTTGCAGGCGGTAGGTGCCGACGATGTCGCCGCTCGCGCGTTCCTCCACGACGAGGTGGTCGCAGACTTCGTCGAACGGGTCGGCATCGCGACAGGTGGCGTAACTGGCCTCGAAACCTTCGTTCAGCTCCACGTTGAAGACGAGAAAGCGCAGCGTCTGCGCTGCGAGCAGGTCAGTGCGGTCGCGCGCGAGGCGCACGGCGTAGCGGTCAGCGAGTCCGCTGCGAGCGAGCACGCGGGAGCCGAGGGTGGTGGGTTTGGGGAGGGCGAGTGTGGCAGTCATGGGCGGGAGGTTGCGGGGGCGAGGCTGCGCGGCGTAAATCGGAAGATTTTCGCCCAAGCATCGGTTGCCGTGATGGCAGCGGTGGAAACGGTCAACAGTCTCAACGCCTATCGTGTAGCCGACAGCAAGCTTCGCGGGACAGGTGACAATTGAAACATCGCCGCGACGGGACCGTGACGGCGCAGCGGTAGCTGCTCTGGGCGCTTCCTCAACTCGCGTGGGAGGCGTTTTGGCTGCCGAGAGCGTATTGACTCACGGCTAAATGTTACCGGGGGCAGGGGACCGTCAGGTCTTCGTTGACTCACGATCTAGTTTACCCAAGGCAGTGAAGAATTTCTTCAGCTTGGCCTCAATCCTTTTCTTCAACTCGTAGGGATCCATCCCGGCGT